>NZ_JANIBL010000010.1 GCF_024505055.1 Methylomonas rosea | reverse complement strand
GGGGCTAGTGCGCATATAGAAGTCCTGGTGCCGCCCGGCAGTCCTCATGGCGACGGGTTTCGTGGAAATGACGGTTATAGGGGATTTGCGGGCAGGGTTAATAAACAGACTTTAGTCTAAGTAGCAGTACGTATTTTTACCGGATAGCCGCTGTGTTAAAACGCACTATGCTGGTATGGATTTACCGTTTTAGCAAAGTGAAGACGTAATGCAACCGCAGCCAAACTAACCGGAAATGACTGATGAGTGAAATGGACAATCCAAGACAAAACCAGCTTCTCGCCATGCTGCCCGCACCCAATTATGCGTATGTTTCAAGCTTGCTGGAACGGGTTGAAATGTGCTGCGGCGATGTCCTGGGCGAAGCGGATGAAGCATTACCTTATGTCTACTTCCCCGTAACCGGCGTGATAGCCAAGCTTTACTACACGGAGAATGGCACCTCCAGCGAATTGGCTTTGATCGGCAACGAAGGCATGTTGGGCATATCGCTGTTCATGGGCGGGGAATCCATGCCGCATCAAGCCTTAGTCGTGATGCCGGGCTATGCCTACCGGTTGCGCAGGAGCCTATTTGAGAAAGAAATTGAGCGGATAGGCGGGCAGCGTAGTGGGGCGCTACACGGCATGTTACTTCGCTATACCCAGGCATTGATTACACATTTGACGCAGATAGCCGCCTGCAACCGGCACCATTCAATCGAACAGCAATTCTCCCGCTGGCTGCTGATGATCCTGGACCGGCAGAGCGGTAGCGAGATAGCAATAACGCAACAATCCATCGCCAGCCTATTGGGCGTGCGCCGCGAAGGCATCACCGAGGCTGCCGGGAAATTACAGCAAGCCGGGGTAATTCGGTATTACCGTGGTCACATCAGCGTGCTGGAGCGCGCCGGCCTGGAAGCGCAAAGTTGCGAGTGTTATCAGGTCATCAAAAACGAGTTTGCTCGGCTACGGGCTATTAACGCCAATCCGTCGCCGCTGTCCAGACCCCTTACCGCAATAAAGACTTATGGACGTGCCAAAGATCTCAGGAGGCGCTACGCGTTTGGCTGATAAAGCTTACCGGCGGTGAGAAATCGCACAGTGGTTTTGTCTGGTCACTCCGGCTATTGAAACCCAGTCACCGATAGGGGGCGATTTTATGAACACTGCATCCGCCAAAGCCAATAGCTGCTTACTAGTTATGGACCACGATCCTGCCAACCGGATGGCTAACAAACATTCCTTAGCGGGGTTTCAGGATCACGATTCGGTGTTTCGCGAGGGAGAACCTAGTCATCATGGTCTCAAACTCGCTGAAGACCATCAGCCTGAACGAGTGCACTGGGACCGGCGATTGCGGGATATACAAGACGCCGCGTATCTCGCCAATCAGTCGGCAACCCTCAAACAGCCTAACGAGTCCACCTTGATGCAGGCAGAATTGGATGATGTGGCGTCTTTAGCGGGCAAATCTCACGACTGCACTAGCGTCGCTGACGCCGAATCCCCAGCCGAAGTTTGCCGAGAACAGCGTGAACAGCAAATGCTTGTAGAGAAGACCGAAGCGCTGGGGCAGTTGCGTGAGGCGGAGGCTAAATACCGGACCTTGGTGGAACAAATGCCGGTAATCACCTATATCGCATCGCTGGAAACGCCGGTAAAGCTGTTATATGTCAGCCCGCAAATTTCTCAATTGGGCTATCCCGAGCAAGATTGGCTTGATGATCCGCAAGGTTTGCTTAAGCGGGTACATCCGGATGATTTGGCCGTGACCGTGGAAGCCTACGCCTATACCTATGAACATCACGTGCCGTTACGATGCGAATACCGATTACGCAAACATGATGGACACCATCGCTGGTTTCTGGACGAAGCCAATGTGGTAAGGAACGAAGCCGGCGAAAGTTTGTTTTTGCAGGGTGTCTTGGTTGATATTACCAAAGACAAGGAAACCGAGCAGGAACTGAGCTATTACCGGCAACGCCTGGAGGAACTGGTATTTAAGCGTACTGAGCAACTGGAAAAACAATGCGCGATACTCAAGTCAGCCAATGCCAGCCTTGACGCAACCTTGGTGAAGCTCAAACATGCCAATACCGAGGCGCGCAACAGCGAGAGGCGCTTTCGCTTACTGCTGGATTCGGCCGGCGAAGGTATTGTCGGTCTGGATGCGAATGGTCGTTGCAGCTTTGTTAACCGGGCTGCGTTGCAGATGTTGGGTTACGCCGAAGAAGACGCGCTGGGACACGACATCTTAGCCATGGTAGCGGACGATTTAACCCTAGCATTGGAAGCGCTCGGGTCGCCCCACCTTGCCCGGGATATAGTAGCTCAGCGCAGTGCCACCAGTTTTAAGCGCAAGGATGGCCGTTATTTTCCGGTCGAATATTCGTTTTATCCGGTCGCGCTGGATGGATTCGTCGACAGCGTGGTACTGGTGTTTTGGGACATGTCGGCATCTCACGCCAAAATCCAGAATTTGGCCTATCAGGCCAGTCACGACCCCTTGACCGGGCTGGTTAATCGGACAGCCTTCGAACAACGCGTGACCAGAGTATTGGCAAGTGCCCGCCCCGGCTATTTTCAACACGCGCTCTGTTATCTCGACCTGGATCATTTCAAGCAGGTTAACGACACCTGCGGACACGCGGCCGGGGACGAATTATTGCGCAGAATAAGTGCCGTTTTGTCCTCCAAACTGCGGCAGCGGGACACTCTTGCCCGGCTGGGCGGTGACGAGTTTGCGTTGTTGCTGGAACACACCACGCTTGATCAGGCGCGAAATATTGCCCATGAGCTCTGCGACAGCCTGCGCAATTTCAAATTTAACTGGGGGGATACCGAATTTACCGTTAGCGCCAGTATTGGAGTAGCCTCGGTGACGTGTACTGTTCGAGATGTCGATGAGTTTTTAAATAACGCCGACAGCGCGTGTTACCGAGCCAAGGAAAAAGGCCGTAATCAGGTACATGTGTTTTTACCCGACAATGTCGAGCGCCTCAATCAATTCGGCCAATGGAAAGCTTAAGGATTTTGCCAAAACGCATTTTTTGTATGAAGAAGGGAGCCAGCGAATTACTAAGTCGCTAATCCGACTCTATTTATTACCGGTATCCCGCTCCGGCTAAGTATATCGAAGCCAAGTAGGGTATGTCCTCCGGCAAGCCCGGAGCAAACGGTATTGAACGGCCGGATAAAAACTTAGTATTCAGGATGAATGTTAACTTACTCGGAGTATCGCCATGAAACACTATCTATTAATAATACTGGGCATTCTGCAATGCCTTATCGTCGTGCAAGCCATTGAACATGCGCCCGCTAAACCCATCAATCAAGAACAATTGCAGACAATAGTGCCTTACGCGGTGAAGGGGACGGTACAAACCTTTACCAAAACGGTTCACGGCGGCGTCCAGCATGTGGTAATCAAATCGGCGGACAACACCTCGCAAATCAAATTAATCCAGGCGCATTTACAAAAAAGGGCCGAGCAATATAAAGCAGGCGATTATTCTGTCACCGAACGTTTGCACGGTGCGGCAATGCCGGGGCTGGCGCAGTTAAAAACGGCAAAAGCCGATGATATTAAAGTGCAATATCAAGCTTTGGATAACGGCGGACAGATTCATTTTTCCACCGAATATCCCCAATTCGTTCAGGCCCTGCACGAGTGGTTCGACGCCCAAACCCAGGACCACGGTAATCCGGACATACCCGGTCACAATAGCCATCATTCACCGGCTGCTGAATGATATTGTTGACTCGGCCCTTAAGTTCCCTGGAGCCGTCATTCTCGCGAAGGCGGGAATCCAGTATAACCGCTGGGCTCCCGCCTTCGCGGGAGCGACGATATTTAAGGGCCGGGTCAATAACGTAACCGTTTAAAGGTCTTGGATGCTGGTCACTGTTAATTTGGTTGATTGCCGGCCGGGTTAACAAATAGGCACGGGAACTCAAATCCTGGGTTCCCTCATTTCTCCAGCCAGACGCCCGGCTCATGCTTTGAACAGGTAAGTGGGGTAATTACTCGGCGCTTAAGGCGTTCCTTCTGGCAAAATACCGAGCTATCTACAAGCCGGGTCTGCTCCATGCTCGAAAAATCAATTGGTCAATCAGCCGCAATCCTGAATAGTGACTTCATCGCCATTGCGATAATTAAGGACAGGCACATTGTTTGGGCCAACGCGGCCATGCATCGTATTTTTGCTTACGAGCCGGATGAACTAATTGGCCAAGCTACCCGAAACCTGTTTCTTGACCAGGACAGTTATCAGGCATTCGGGCGTGAGGCTTACGCTGCTATTGCGGAGGGCAGCACCTATACCGGCATCATCCCGCAGAAACGCAAGGATGGCTCGACGGGTTGGTATGAATTCAATATTTCAAGTTTCGGGGATTGCTCTGATGTGGCCGTGGGTGCAATCGTCGATAGAACCGCAAGCTATCAAGCTCTTCAAAAACTAGAAGTGAGCGAGTCCCGCTATCGGTCAGTCGTGGAAGATCAGACCGAGGTTATCAGTCGGATCCTGCCTGACGGAACCTTTTTGTTCGTCAATGATGTTTTTTGTCGGGTGTTCGGCAAAATCGCCGACGAGTTGATTGGTCATCGCTGGCATCCGGCAGCCCATCCCGACGATATTCCCATGATCGAGGCCAGGCTAAGCGAGATGTCGCCGGACCACCCCGTCGTCAGCATCGAGAACAGGGTGTATGTCGCTGGGGGCGAACTGCGCTGGATGCAATTCATCAATCGAGGATTCTACGATATCGGTGGCGCGCTCAGGGAAATTCAGTCGGTTGGTCGTGACATTACGGTCCAGCGCGAAGCCTTGACCAGTTTGCAGGCCAGCGAGGAACGCTACCGAACGCTGGTGGAAACAACCAGTGTCGTGACATGGTTCTGCCCTTCCAATGGTCTTCATGTTGCCCCCCAACCGGCGTGGATGGCATTCACCGGCCAGACAGCGGAAGAAATGCTCGGCGCGGGGTGGGCCAAGGTCGTGCATCCCGACGATGTCGAAGCTGCCGCAGCGCTTTGGCAATCCGCAGTCGAGCGTGGCGAACCGTTCTTGAACACACACCGTATTCGCCGCCACGATGGTGTCTGGCGTTGGATGAGCGTGCGTGCGGTGCCGATTCGCGATAGACAGGGCCGCATTCTCGAATGGATGGGTATGGGGCAGGATGTTACCGAGCAAAAGCAGGCCGAAATGGCGTTGGCAGAAAGCGAGGAGCAACTCGAAATGGCGCTGGCGGCATCGGGATTGGTTTTATGGGATTGGCACATTCCTGAACGTAAAGTCACAGCAGGCAATCGCTGGTTCGAATTACTCGGCTACAACGAGGAGGAACTGGGCCACAACGAAGACGACTGGATGGATTTGGTCAATCCCAAGGACCTTGAAAGCTTCAAACAGAAAATTTCAGTGCATTTGCAGGGGGAAACCGCCAGCTTCGAAAGCGAACACCGGTTGAGGCACAAGGATGGTCATTGGGTATCGGTCGAAGCAAGAGGCAGGGTTACCCTTCGGGACAGGCAAAATAGCCCGCTACGCATGGTCGGCACGATACTGGATATTAGCCAACGCAAGCGCCTGAATGAAGAAGGCGTGGACTTGCTGAAGCGGATTGAATTGCTCATACGCGATAGTTCGTCGCCCTTAACTGCTAACGCAGAAAATGTTAAAGCAGCCGAAAGTCTGACCAAGCGGCAGCGGCAGATTCTCGGGATGATTGCTACGGGAATGACCTCAGCTGAAATCGGAAAACAGCTACACCTAGCCACGCCAACGGTCATCTCGCACCGCAGAAATCTGATGGCAAATCTGGGCCTGCACAGTACGGCCGAAGTCACACGCTTTGCCATCGATCACGGCCTGATTACTACCAAGTAGCGCGTCCAAGCCCTTCGATTTTATGTAATTGGCATATATGCACTAAATAATTACCATATAAAGGTGGTTATTTTTTTGGTTCATTACCGTATGCTTTTTACATGTATTTATGTAAAAAGCATACGGTAATGAACAAAATTGACTACGGGCGAAATTGCCCGCTTGCGCGATACTTGGAAGAGGTATCGATGATAGACAATGGCGGTCGCAAAGCCCAGTTCGCCAGCACTTTGTTACTCGGGCTCGGCTATCCGCTATATATCAAGCCACCCGACAATAAATTCAATGCGTATTTGTTGCGGCAAATTCAGAAGGAAAAGCAGAATGATCTATTGTCGGAAGTGGCAAGTATTTGTTCGCATTGCCCTCAATCAGTTCACTGCGAGGCTGGAGCCTTATTTCAAGTCTGCTAGAAACCACTCCGGTAATTCGCGAGACTCGCCTAGCGCAAGTAGCCGATGATCGATGCCGTCATGGTTGCCCCACACCACTTCGCTCAGCGCGCCATCGTTTAAGCGCGATTCGATGTCCTTGCAGTAAAGCCCCTGGTCGCGCTGAACATAGAAACCATAGGTTCGGCAAGCGACAGGGCGGTGGGCATAGACCAGGCAGGCGCCTTTCGCTTTGTCCAGCAGTGGGCAGATGACCGGGCGCGATGTCTGGCCGGCCAGCGCGGCAATTTCCAGGCGAATTTCCTTAATTTGCTCCGGGGGTAAGGCCATTAGGCCTTCTTGCAGACAATGCCATTCCTCTTCTGTGATTTTGGGTACTGCGGCAAGCCGACGACAACAGCCGTCGCAACCCTGGCGGCATAGCCAATCGGGTTGGTTGTCGCGGATGGTTTTTACGCGCGCGTCTATATCTACATGGAGTTGGGTGAGGGTATTCATTTGAATATACTGCCTGTTTAACCAGATTTTGCAAAGCCTTTCCGAGCATGACGCCGGCTCGGCGTGAGCTGAATAGGCAGCCGCTTTTAACCGGATCCTAATCAAAGCTTAAGTAGATTTTAAGTCGCCAAACTTAGAATTTTCCGCAAGTGAATAACTTACGGAGTGATTATGTGCGACTCGAATACTTTAATGAATCAACAGCTTGGCGAAAAACGCATTGGCGGCGGCACTTATGTTGCCATTGACGGCCTTTTAAAATATTGCATAACAGCGCCCTTACTCGAGCTGCCGATAGATTTTAAAGAGTGGTACAAACCTGCCGGCACTAATATCCCGCAACTTTATCAACTCTAGTGCGTGCCGCAGCATCCTTCCCGCAGCGGCATCCCTCTATGGCTCAAGCATAAATGTTGAAATTTTATCTAACGATTTAAACATGTCTGTTTTTGGAGAAAAAATGACACAAAAATATTTACCCTCTATGTTGGTAGTTGCCACATTAACCAGCGGCTGCGCATCCATGAGTGGTTGGCATCCGATCATCGATCCGCGCTTAGATCAACACCCCGATACCACGCAGCGCGACATGGTCGAGTGCAAGTCGCTTGCGGAACAAGCGTCGGATATCACCAAAGAAATCGGTATGGGCGCGGGAGTCGGTGCGGTTACCGGTGCTGCGGGTGGCGCGGCAGTCGGTGCGATAGCCGGCAGTGCTGCAACCGGTGCTGCGGGTGGCGCTATTTTGGCTATTCCCGCAGGATTATGGGAAGGTTACAAAGCTAACGAAGGCTTTAAACGGGCATTTAAAACCTGCATGCGTCAACGCGGCCATACGCTGGTTAACTAAAGAAAATCTCTGAAAATACCTCAGTCCCACGTAGAGCATTCAATTGCAAGCTGGGCACCCACCAGGGCGGGAGCAACAATATTAAGGAGGCGGTTTAATAGTCCTAGACACTATAAATATCCGTTATCAGGCATCGGCTTGATACTATATCGTCTGGATATTTGTTGAACTTATTTAGAAATGACGATGCGTGAATTAACCGACCGAGAGTTGTATCAGGCCCTGCAATACGCCAAAAGCCAGGATGAAAATGCTGGCCGCGCCATACTTCAGCAATTCCAAACCGAGCAGAGCGCGTTGGCGCAAACCATTTTTGGCGTGTTTTCGGCTTTGATTGCCGACAAAGATCGGCATCTTGCGAATCTATTCATGGATCTTTGCTTCGATGTGATTTGCGTATTCAGGCATGCTTTCGGCAGTTTGCCGGACCAGAAGGTATTGAACATGGAATGGTTGCAGAATACCGCCGCCTTACTCGATACCGAGTTGCAAGCATTCATGCCGGGTAAGGAGATGGATATGAAATTCCGCGACAAATTTCAGAACCGATTTACCGAGCGTATGATCGATAGCAACTCGCAAGTGGGCTTGGTTAAATTCATGGACGAAGCGATCAGCGAATATGTCGCCGAAAGCGCGGCGGATCCTGAAGCGGTTCGAACCACTCGGACCATGATATTTGTGGTTATTCAGCTTTTTTGCGCGATGTACGATCAGGCGGAACGCCAGGCCAAGGCTTAATAAATCCAGCGGCTTGGCACAGTCAGAGGCGGGTCTTTAGAAATGTTTTTTGCGCCGAGCTGAAAATCGGGCTCGGCGCTTTGGGTTACGGCTGATGCAGCGCAGCTAATGCGTTGACATAATCCGGCTCATCGGCAATTTCACTGACCAGTTGGGTGTAGATCACTTTGTCATTTTCGTCGATGATCACAATAGCGCGGGCAGTCAGGCCGGCCAAAATGCTGTCCAATAGCTCTACGCCATAGTCGTGGGCAAATTTGGAACGGAAGGTCGACAGCGGCACGACATGTTTGATGCCTTCGATTTCGCAAAACCGCACTTGCGCGAAAGGCAGGTCTGCGGAGACTACCAGCACCACGGTATTGTCCAGATGCGCGGCTTTTTCGTTGAATTTGCGGGTCGAGGTGGCGCAGGTCGGGGTGTCCAGGCTGGGGACAATATTGAGCACTTTGCGTTTGCCGGCGAACTCAGCCAAGCCCACGTCCTGCATTTTACGATTGGTCAGCTGGAAATCCGGCGCTTGTGTACCTACCGCCGGTAAATCTCCTATAGTGTTGATCGGCTTGCCTTGGAAAGTGATGGTTGCCATAGAAATGCTCCACGTATCTTGAGTTGTTATTTTTTCCGTTTACTGAAATCGATCAAGCGTTTGCGTTTTTTAACTTGGCGATCAGAAAGCGGGTTTTTCTGGCCTTGAAACGGATTTTCCGGCGACTTGAATATCAAACGGATCGGTGTGCCCGTCAGTTGCAGCTGGTCGCGGAAATAATTCATCAAATAGCGTTTGTAGGCGCCGGGGAGGGAGTCGGTCTGGGTGCCGTGTATCACTACGACCGGCGGATTGCGGCCGCCCTGGTGCGCGTACTTTAATTTGATCCGGCGGCCGCCAACCAGCGGCGGCTGATGTGCGGCCAGCGCGTCGGTCAAAATCCGGGTGAGCAATGGCGTTGACATGTCGGTCATGGCCGAGTCGTACAGAGTATGCACCACATCAAACAACTTACCGACGCCGCTGCCGTGCAAGGCAGAGATGGGATGTTTTTCCGCAAACTCCAGAAACGACAATTTGATTTCGATCTGTTTTTTCACGAAATCGCGGTGTTCGGCGTTCAGGCCATCCCATTTATTCAAGCCGATGATCAAGGCCCGGCCGGCTTCCAGCACCAAGCCTAATATGTGCGCATCCTGATCGGTCACACCTTCGCGGGCGTCGATCAAATAAATCACCACATGGGCTTTCTCGATGGCTTGCAGCGATTTGATGATGCTGAATTTTTCCACCGTCAACGATACCCTGGAGCGGCGGCGCATGCCGGCGGTATCGATCAGAGTAAATTTCTGGCCGTTACGTTCGAAGGGAATATAAATGCTATCGCGAGTCGTGCCGGCTTCGTCGAAGACCACTACGCGTTCTTCGCCGAGCAGGCGGTTGACCAAAGTCGATTTGCCGACATTGGGCCGGCCGACGATAGCGATGGCGATACCCGGATCTTGCTCTTCGAATTCGTCCGCGACCACCGGCAACAGCTCGTCGATGCGATCCAGTAAATCATGGACATTGCGGCCGTGGGTTGCGGCGATGCCGATCGGTTCGCCCAATGCCAAGCTATAGAAATCGTTGGTCACGGTATTGCTGTCGATGCCGTCAACTTTATTGACCACCAGCACCACCGGTTTGCCCAGTTTGCGCAGCATGTCGGCAATCGCTTCATCGGTAGCGTTAAGGCCATCCCGGGCATCGACCATGAAAAACACCACGTCGGCTTCCTGCAAGGCGATTTCCACCTGTTTTTTGGCGAAGACGTCTATGCCTTCCTGTTCGTTAGTTATACCGCCGGTATCTACGATCAGACAGTCGCGTTCGCCGCGTTTGACCCGGCCGTATTGGCGGTCGCGGGTCAGGCCGGGGTAGTCCGCGACTAATGCTTCGCGACTGCGGGTTAGATAATTGAACAGCGTGGATTTGCCCACATTGGGGCGGCCCACTAGGGCTATAACGGGTAACATGGATTTATTTTGCTCTCAAGGCGGCCAAGGTGCCGTCTTTGGCGTAGATGAAAACAGTGTCGTCCACGACTACCGGCTTGGCTTCTATCGCCGCTTTACTGACCTGAATGCGGCCCAATTGGCGGCCGTCGCTATTGGACAGCCAATGTACATAGCCTTCGAAATCGCCGACTACCACATAATTTTGATAAACCACCGCCGCCGTCAATTGGCGGTTGTGTAAGTCTTTTTGTTTCCACAATGAAGCGCCGCTGCGTTGATCGAGCTGCCAGACCTCGCTTTGCGTATCACTGACATAAAGATAACGATAATCCAGGCTCAGGCCGGTGTATGAAGACACCGCATCGTTGCGCCACAGTACGTCGCCGTCCACTTCCGAAACAGAGGATGCGCCGCCGGTGAAGCCGGCAATATAAATGGCACCTCGCGCGGCGACCGGATCGACATCCAGATCGACCAAGCGTTCGACTTCGGAACGGCCGCTCGGAATCGCGATGGTGGCTTCCCAGATGGATTTACCGTCTTTCAATTGCAGGGCTTCCAGCTTGCCGTTAGCCGAGCCGGCGATCACATTGTCGTCAATGATGATGGGCGCGCCGGTGCCGCGGATACTCAAGGCCGGTACGTTGTGCTCGAAGGTCCAGAGTTGCGCGCCGTTATCTTCTTTTAGGCCTATGATCTTGCCGTCGGTGGTCCGGACGATGACGATCCCGCGACTCACCACGGGAGCGGCCAATACTTCGCTGGGCACGTCGACTTTCCAGCGTTGTTCGCCGCTGGCTTTGTCAAAACCGATGACTTCGCCGGTACTGGTACCCATCACCACCGTATGGACACCCAAGCCGGGCCCGGCCGAGAAGCTGAAATCGGTGTTGTTTTCCCAGGTCAGGCTGCCGTTGCCGGCCCCGCGAGCTTGCAAATGGCCTTTGTTGTCGCCGACATACACAGTGCCTTCGGCAACTGCGGGTATCAGTTTCAGATATTTTTCGTCTGCGCCATTACCGATTGATTCCTTCCACAGCACCTCGACTTGCACTTCAGGGGTATATTCTTGCAAGGCGGCCGGTGGATCGGCGTTGTCGTCGTCGCCGGTGATATATTCCGTTAAGCCCGAGATAAAGTCGCGTCCGGCATCCAGTCCCGCACAGCCGGCCAGCATAGGCAGACAAGCAAGCAGCGGGAAAAGTGAGCGGTATCTGAAGTTCCTGATTAACATGCTAAAGCTTGTATCCGTTGGAGTGAGCTTAATTGGCGGTCGCCGGGGCAGTGTTGCTCGGCGTCGCGACATCGTCCAGCTTGAACTGCGTCAGCGGGGTGGCTTGACCGGTTCTGATCGCACTTTGGTAAGCGCTACGGGCTTCGTCCAAGCGGTCCAGCGCCACATACAGGTCGCCCTGTAGTTCGTCGTAACTGGCCGAAAAGCCTTCGGATTTGGCCGGATCGACCGCAGCGATCAGTTGCAAGCCTTGTTCGTATTGGCTGGTAGCCAACATTAATTGAATCAGGCGCAGACGGGCGACATGTCTTAATTCATCACTGTCGGCATCCTTGATCGATTTTTCCAGAATTGCTTTAGCGCCTTCCAGATCGCCTTTTTGCACTTTGCTTTTGGCCATTTGCAGGGCTGCATAGTTAGCGTAAGCGGTGCCCGGAAATTCGAGGGGCAAGCGTTCCGCCAGTTTTTCGGTGGATTCGCTATTGTCCTTGGCCGCGCTGTCCAATAATTGTTGGTACATTTGCGAGGCCTGGCTGCGTTTTTCCAATTGGTGGTTTTGCCAAAGATTCCAGCCGCTCACCAATACTATTGCGGTGACAACACCGGCGATCAATGAAGTCTGATTGGCTTCCCACCATTTTTTCAACTGTTCCAGCTGTTCTTCTTCGGTATCGTAAATTGCCACGGTAGTTCTCTTCTATTCTCAGGTTACAAGGGATTATCGGCTGAGCCAGTCTTGCAGGGTTTGCAGGAGTTGGTCGTGATTGTGCGTGCTTTGTTCGGCGTCGATGCGCAAGGGTTTCAAGGCCACTTCACCGCGTTGGGCTTCGTCGTCACCGATGATGATGGCGTACTCGGCACCGGATTTATCGGCTTTTTTAAACTGACTTTTGAAACTGCCGCCGCCGCAATTGACTTGCAATTTCAAGCCGGGCAGCGCATCGCGAATGCGTTCGGCCAAGCGCATGCCGGCTGCTTCGGCGATTGTGCCGACGCGAATCATGTAGACATCCGTGGTAGTTGCGACCGGTACATTATCCAGCAACTCGAGCAGCGCTAGTATGCGCTCCATGCCCATCGCAAAGCCAATGGCATGGTTGGCCTTGCCGCCCAATTGCTCGATCAGACCGTCGTAACGGCCGCCGGCGCAGATGGTGCCTTGCGAACCTAAATGCTCGGTGACCCATTCGAAGACGGTTTTTCCGTAATAGTCCAGACCGCGCACCAAACGGGTGTTCAATTGGTAGGCAATGCCCAGATCATCCAGCGTCGCTTTCAAGCTATTGAAATGCGCTAGGCTTTCTTCGCCCAGATGCTCAAGCAACACCGGGGCCTGTTGCAGCATGGTCTGCATGTCGGGGTTTTTACTGTCCAGGATCCGTAGCGGATTGGTTTCCAGACGGCGCAGGCTGTCTTCGTCCAAAACCGCCAGATGTTGTTGGAAATATTCGACCAGTTTGCCGCGATAGGCCAGACGTTCTTCGCTGGTGCCCAAGGAATTGATTTGCAACTCTACTTTGTCGCGAATGCCCAGTTGCTTCCATAGCCGGTCGGTCAGCGCGATGATCTCCGCGTCGATGTCCGGGCCGGGCATGCCATAGGTTTCCACGCCCAGTTGGTAGAACTGCCGGTAACGGCCTTTCTGTGGGCGCTCGTGACGGAACATCGGTCCGTAATACCACAAGCGGTGGCTTTGGTTGTGCAATAAGCCGTGCTCCAGGCAGGCGCGCAAACAGCCGGCGGTGCCTTCGGGGCGCAAGGTCAATGAGTCGCCGTTGCGATCATCGAAGGTGTACATTTCTTTTTCGACGATGTCGGTGACTTCACCTATCGAGCGTTTGAACAGCTCGGTTTTTTCGACGATGGGCAGCCTGATTTCCTGATAGCCGTATGCGCTCAGTACTTGTCTGGCCTGGCCTTCCAGCCATTGCCAATAAGGCGAGTGCTCGGGAAGGATGTCGTGCATGCCGCGGATGGCTTGGATAGCCTGTTGTTGTTTTGCCATGATCTTGTTTGCTGCCGGATTATTTGCTGATCGCGGTTTTTACTTGTTGAGCCTCTTTGGAAGCAGGAAATGAGCTAATCAATTGCTCGCGGTATTCTTCCGATATTTTGCTGTTACCCAGCGCCCGTTCGGTTTGAAACGCTATCCACAGCGTTTCCGGGGTATGTTTGGCGACACCCAGGTAGCGTTCCAGAAACGCCCGGGCCGACATGAACTGGCCGTTCTGATAGCTGATGCGCTGCATTTCCTGCAAGGCCGGCGAATAGTCCGGTTGAGATTGCAAGGCCTGGCGAAAATACTCTTCGGCACGCTGCATGTCGTTTTGTTTGGCGTGACAAACGCCCAAATTGGTCAGCGCGAACCAGGGCCTGCTGTTCATCGGCGAGGCCATGGATTCTTGCAGCAGGGCGACGCCTTTGTCGAATTTGCCTTGCTCGCACAAAAAACGCCCGTAGTTGTTTTTAATGCTGAAGTTATCCGAGTCTTTACTCAAGGCTGTTTGATAGCTGTCGCTGGCCGCTTCGGTCTGCTTGATGCGCTCGTAGAAGACGGCCAGCGCGTTATGGGTTTCCGGGTTGCTGGAATCCAATCGCACGGCGGTTTCCAGTTTCTCCTTGGCGACTTCGAGCATGCCCATGTCCAGGTAGCGGGCGCCCATTTGCAAATTGAGCTTGGCTTTTTCGGCATTGCTCATCGTGTCGCGGGTCTCGGGCAGCAAGCCGCAGGCGCCCAGCAACAAGCTGATTAGTAATAATCCGCGTGCTGTTCGCCTATTGGCCATGCGAGAGTCCCTGGGCTTGCAGCTTTAAATGTCTGCGGCTTTTGTCTTGTACTTGACCGACCAATTGTCCGCAGGCCGCGTCTATGTCTTCGCCGCGGGTCTTGCGGACGGTGGTGACGATGCCGGCATTATGCAGAATATCCCTAAACTTCAGGATAGCGGCGTTGCTGGAGCAGCGGTAATGCGATTGCGGAAACGGATTGAAAGGAATCAAATTCAGTTTGGACGGCACGGTTTTCAATAGTTTGACCAAGGTACGCGCGTCTTCCGGGCTATCGTTGATGCCGTCCAGCATCACGTATTCAAACGTGATGTGCTTGCGCGGGCCGGTTTTGGCGTATTCGCGGCAGGCTTCCATCAACTCTTTTAGCGGATATTTGACGTTGATCGGTACCAGCTGGTCGCGTAATGCGTCATGCGGGGCGTGCAGGGACACAGCCACACTGACGTCGCAGACTTCGTTCAGCCGCTTCATCGCCGGCACAATGCCGGAAGTGCTGATGGTGACGCGGCGTTTGGACAGGCCGTAGCAAAAGTCGTCCATCATTAAATTCATTGCCGCCACGACATTGTCGAAGTTCAGCAGAGGCTCGCCCATGCCCATCATCACCACGTTGGTGATGCGGCGTTCCGGTCCCAGTCTTTGTTGCGCCAGATAGAGCTGGCCGATGATTTCGGCGGTGGACAGATTGCGGTTGAAGCCTTGTTTGGCGGTCGAGCAAAAGGTGCAGGCCAGCGCGCAGCCGACTTGCGAGGACACACATAAGGTGGCGCGGCGTTCTTCCGGGATGTAAACGGTTTCCACCCGATTGCCGCAGTGCATCTGCACGGCCCATTTGCAAGTGCCGTCGGACGCCAATTGTTCGGCGACGATTTCCGGGACTTTGATCTGGCAGTGTGCTTTTAAATGACTGCGCAGCGATTTGCTCAGGTTGGTCATCTCGTCGAAATCGGAGATGCCTTCCTGATAAATCCATTTCAGCACCTGAGTGGCGCGAAACGGCTTTTCGCCGAGCTCGACAAAAAAGGCTTGCAGGCCTTTTCTGTCGAAATCCAGCAGATTAATCAATGCTGGCTTAGCGGATACGGTCGCAGAGTTCATCAGCAGAGAAGAAGTAAGCGATTTCTCTCGCGGCAGATTCCGGAGCATCGGAACCGTGTACGGCGTTTTCGTCGATGCTGACCGCGAAGTCGGCGCGGATGGTGCCAGGTGCAGCTTCTTTAGGGTTGGTGGCGCCCATCAATTCACGGTTTTTCAGAACCGCGTTTTCGCCTTCCAAAACTTGCACAACGACCGGGCCGGACGTCATGAAGCTGACCAAGTCATTGAAAAAACCGCGTTCTTTATGCTCGGCATAAAAACCTTCGGCTTGTTCCTTGCTCAATTGCAGCATTTTGGATGCGACGATGCGCAGGCCGTTTTTTTCGAAGCGGCTGACAATTTCCCCAATCACATTTTTAGCGACTGCATCAGGCTTGATGATTGAGAAAGTACGTTCGATTGCCATTGTGTAACTCCAGTGAGGATAGTGATTGAAAAATTAATTGCGCATTATAACTTGTCAGGCCGGGTGTTGAAAAACACCCGGCCGAATAGTGCTGTCCCGGAACCGCCGAAGCGGCCCGGTTTGCGGCGCCGAGACTAAAGTTTTTCGGCTAGATGGAAATTTTGTCGGCGCGATGATCGTTGCCGTAGAACCAGTTGACCAACATCCGGGTGCCGGTGACCGCGGTAAATACCGAGGTGGCGATACCAATCATCAAGACCAGCGCGAAACCCTTAACCGGGCCTGTGCCAAAGCCGAACAACAATACCGCAACGATGAAGTGAGTCACGTTGGAGTCGAGAATGGTCGCAAACGCTTTTTCGTAACCGACATAAATACTTGCCTGCCGGCTCAAGCCATTACGCAGTTCCTCGCGGATCCGTTCGTTGATCAGCACGTTGGCGTCCACCGCCATACCCACTGTTAACACGATACCGGCCATGCCCGGCAGGGTCAGGGTGGCTTGCAATACCGACATGATGGAGATCAGCAGCACTACGTTGAACAACAAAGCAAAGTTGGCGATCAATCCAAAAGCGCGGTAATAAACGACCATGAAAAATACCACCAGCAGGAAGCCGGCGGTAATCGACATCATGCCTTGATCGATATTTTCCTGGCCCAAACTGGGGCCGACAGTGCGTTCTTCGACGATTTCAACCGGAGCGGCCAATGCGCCTGCTCTGAGTAATAAGGCCAAGGTGCGGGCTTCTTCGGGGCTATCCAGGCCGGTGGTTTGGAAGCGTTTGCTGAAACTGTCGCGGATGGTGGCGACGCTGATGACTTTTTCGACTTTTTCTTTATGCTGGACTTTCTCGCCGTTAACGACTCTGGTTTCGGATTTGTATTCGATGAACACCACAGCCATCGGCTTACCGATATTTTCCTGGGTCATCTTGCCCATTTTCTTGGCGCCGACACCATCCAGCGTGATGAATACGGCAGGTGAACCGTCTTGGTCCAAGCCTGATGATGCATCGGTGATCTGGTCGCCGGTAACGATAACCGCGCGTTTCAACAGTACCGGCGCGCCGTTTTTGTCTTTATATAAACGGCTGCCGATAGGTTCGTGGCCGCCCAGGGCCGACTGCACATCATGCTCCACGTCTACCAAACGGTATTCCAGTGTGGCGGTGGTACCTAACAATTCTTTCGCGCGGGTAGTGTCTTGCACGCCGGGTAATTGCACGACGATGCGGCTATCGCCTTGTTGCTGAATGATAGGCTCGGCTACACCCAGTTCGTTGACCCGGTTGCGCAGCGTGGTAATGTTTTGGCCCAGCGCCGCTTTCTTGATTTCGCGCAGGTTACGTTCGGGGATGTTCAACGTAAATTCATTCGGACCGCTTTCCACTAAATCCAGTGCGCGGAAGTCTTTATTAAGTACTTCCGTGGCGGCAACTCTGGATTCTTCGTTAGGCAGCACGACTTTGATGCCACCAGATTCCTTAGAAACTGATTGATAACGAACTTTTGCATCGCGGAAGGCCGAGCGAATATCGTTGGTATAGCGTTCTTCAGCCTGCTTCAGCGCGCTGTCCATGTCAACTTCCAACAGGAAGTGCACACCGCCGCGCAAATCCAGGCCAAGATGCATAGGGTTTGCACCGAAAGCGCGCAGCCAAGCAGGGGTGGCGGGTGCTAAATTTAAGGCGACTGTGGCTTTTCCGGACATTTGTTCGCGCAGCATGTCCGCCGCTTTCATTTGGTCGTCGGTATTGTTGAACCGCGCCAGAATTTTGCCTTCGGCAAATTCGAAGCTTTTCAGCGCGAAACCAGCGTTTTTGATGCTGGCGGCGACTGCGTCAGCCTGAGACTGCTGCAATGGCGTCGGGTTGGACGAAGCCAATTGCACTGCCGGGTCGTTGCCATAAAGATTAGGCAACGCGTAAATCGTGCCGACCAACAGCACGAAAATTACTAGGATGTTTTTCCAGACAGGGAAATGATTTTGCATGGTTATTCCATTAAAAGCAGTGACAGCCAGGCTGTTGCGAATAAAAGCGGGGGATATCGCAGGGTTAAAGCAAACTTATTCTTTGGTTTTTTTGCTGTTCAAGGTTTTGTAAGTGCCTTTAGGCATCATGTTTGCGATGGCATGGCGCTGTACTTGAATAAAGCTGTTATCGGATACTTCCAATTTGACGAAGTTGTCGTCCAGTTCTGCCACTTTACCTAGAATGCCGCCGGTGGTGACCACTTCGGCGCCTTTACCCAGCGCAGCCAGCATTTGTTTTTGTTCCTTGGTACGCTTGGATTGCGGGCGGATGAACAGGAAATAGAAAAATATCAGAATGCCCAACGGGAACAGCATGCCCTCAAAACCGGGTTGTACGGCGGTGGGCGCTGTTTGGGCCAGCGCATCAGAAATCAAGAAACTCATGGTAATCCTCTTATTGTTATCGTCGTTTTAATGGTCCGGCCGGGCGGACAGGCGCGCATTATGCCACACTAGCAGTGCTTATCACATTACGCTGTCGATTTGCCCGGCTTATGTTAGCGTCCGGCCGATTGCCTCGCCCAGTTGCACGGCTTTACCGCTGGTGAAGTCGTCGTTCCAGGCTGTTTTTTCTTTACCGAACAAGACGATAATGGTTGAGCCCATATTGAACCTGCCCATTTCCATGCCTTTTTCGAGAGTCGGTGCATTTTCTTCATAACGCCAAGTTCTGGGTGCGCTGATGCTCGGTGGCGTCACTACACCGTGCCAGACGGTTTCGACGCTGGACACGAAAATCGCGCCCACCAGAATCAAAGCCATCGGCCCGGCATCCGTGTCAAAAATACAGGCCACGCGCTCGTTACGCGCGAACAGATTGGGCACTGCACCGACGGTGGTGTTATTCACGCTGAACAGCCGACCGGGAATATGCACCATTTCCTTTAGTGTGCCGGTTAGCGGCATATGCAACCGGTGATAATCTTTCGGCGATAAGTAAATGGTGGCGAAGGAACCGTTTTCAAAGGCCTGTGCCCGTTCGGCGTCGCCGCCCAGTAATTCCAGCGCGCTATAGTCGTGGCCTTTGGCTTGGAAAATTAGACCGTTGCTGATCGGTCCGGCTTGGCTGACCGCGCCGTCCGCCGGGCAGGCTATGGCGTCGGTTGCTGAGGCAATTCGTCTGGCACCGTCTTTTAATTCGCGGGTAAAAAAATCATTAAAGCTTGGATAGTGATCCAGGTCTTGAAATTTGGCTTCCTGCATATTCACGCCGTACATCTGCACGATGGATTTGATAAACAGATTTTTCCAGGTTTTGTTTTGGCAATGGGTCAATTTGGACATCAAGCCGGAGAGGGCGTGATGCGGCAACGCGTATTGCGGCAGCACGGTAACAATTTCTTTTAAGTTCATGATTCGGAATCGGGGGTTTTGCCGCTGATGAAATACGCAAAGGCGATGACTTCGGCGACGGCAATATAGAGTTGTTGGGGGATTTCCTCGCCGAGCGGGACTTGGGCCAAAATTCGCGCCAGCTCCGGTTCGTTTTGCAGCGGTACGCCGTGTTTTTCGGCGATGGCCAGAATTTGCTGAGCGGTAAAACCTTCACCTTTAGCCGTAACTTTAGGGGCATTTTTGCCGTCGTACTGTAAAGCGACGGCAATATCGCTGTTGTAGAAGGTTCTGCCGCTCACGGCGAGTTAAGGCAGATTGACCAATTCGGGGGCCTGCCATTTCGGGTCGCGATGCTCGGCGATCACCGTCGTGTAAATGCCGCCGCGCACATTGAATTCGGCGCGCAGGCGCATGAAATTGGGTGAAATTGCCGCGACGATATGATCCAAAATTTCGTTGGTGACCGCTTCATGAAAGGCGCCGCGCTCGCGGAATGTCCACATGTACAGCTTTAAAGATTTGAGTTCCACGCACAATTTGTTGGGTACGTATTCCAGAACCAGTTTTGCGAAGTCGGGCTGGCCGGTCATCGGGCATAAACAGGTAAATTCCGGGATGTCGATGCGAATCGTGAAGTCGCGCGCCGGCCTGGGGTTTTCGAAAGTGGTGAGGTCTGCGCTGGGTTTTGTAGTCATTGCTTGATTTGGGTTGCTAGGGATTCCTGAGTGGCGAATTGGACGTCCGCCGGTTAAGTCTGGTTATATTTTACCAGCTAAGATGCGAAAACGTATTAAGCATTTAAACTCAATGAGTTATCGTATGATTTTGTGGTGGTGGGTATGTGGGCTTAAGGGTTTGCCCCTCTTAAGCGAGTCGAAACAATTGATTCGCACAATTGTCAACATCTTGCGGCGAATGATGTAAAATTATCGTTAAGGCGAATCGTAAAAACCGCTAGAATGTAAGTCCAATTTGCAGGGGAGTCGACGATGGAAATCAACACTACATACCCAAACCAAAATACCTTGGCTAGCCAAGGCGTATCCAGAGAGCAAAAAGCCGGCGCTATTGAAGAATTGGCAGAGCGCAGAAAGGCTGCGAATGCGCAGAGTCAGGTCGAAAGAACCGAGCCAAGCCCAAGCGACACGGTCAGTTTGTCCCAGGAATCTTTGAAATTGGCGCAGGCCGCCAGCGGACAAAATAGCGACAGTCAGGCCAGAATCAACAGTCCGGAGCAGGCGCAACAGGTGGTTGGAAAGTTAATCTCCGACATCCAAAACAATCCAGGTCAAGCCCAATCCGCTGTCGCCAACAGATCGCGCGCCAACTTAGGCGCATTATTGAACTAGGCCCGCCACGTTTTTTAAGCAGTTTCCGCAAATAGGGGCCAGTCTTAACGGCTGGCTCCGCTATATTCCGGTAATTTCATACCAACCCCTGTCTCGCCCCGGTTGACTGAAGTCTTGAAATAGTTACTGGCGATAAAAACGAAGCCGTTTCTATCGACTAGCTAAAGAAGCGGAATCCTGTGCTGCCGGTTTATATCGAATGGTTGCTCTATTCGGTATCATCAATCGCCATGCGATAACCCACGCCGACTTCAGTCAGCAAATAGCGCGGCCGCGCCGGGTTGACTTCCAGCTTGTGGCGCAACTGCCCCATGTAAATACGCAGATAATGTTGATCGTGGATGTGTTCCGCGCCCCAGACTTCCTGAAGTAGCTGGCGATGGGTGACCACCACGCCGGCATGGCGAATCAGAATGCCGAGCAATCGATATTCGATAGGGGTGATGCGTACTTCGTTATCGGCGACGAATACTTTACGACGCGTGAGATCGACACGTAACTGACCGGTTTCGAAAATCTCTTGGTTGCCAAGGCTGCGCGTCACTCGCCGCATCAAAGCTTGTAGTCGAGCATGCAACTCGCCGCTGCCGAAGGGTTTGGTTAAGTAATCGTCGGCCCCCGCATCCAGTGCCATGATTTTGTTTTGTTCCTGGCTGCGTGCCGACAAAATCAGGATGGGTAGATCCGACAATTGCCGCAAGCGTCGGGTAACCGCGATACCGTGCATGTCAGGCAGCCCTAGATCCAAGATCACCAGATCGGGATGTTCGCTATTCAGCATCGCCAGCCCGGATTTGCCGCAATCGGCTTCGACCGTGGACCAGCCGCGATGGCTGAGACTGGTTTTCAGGAAACGGCGGGTTTGCGCATCGTCTTCGATCAATAGAATTAAAGGGGCTGTCGTCATGCTACGCTACTCAGAGCTTCCGATTCTGCAAGCAGCGGCGGCGCATGCAGGGGGAGTTCGATACTAAACTCCGCACCTTTACCAGCGCGGTTATCGGCTTGAATAAGCCCGCCATGCGCCTCGACGATAGTCTTGCACAATGCCAGTCCCAGACCTACCCCGTTTTGCTGGGTTTCGGTGGCGCCGCGATAAGACTTCTCGAAAATCCGGGTTTGTTGATGCTTGGCAATGCCTGGGCCGTAATCCGATATGCTTAAGCGGAAGTGCTCAGGTAGTGCGGTGGCTTCGATGTCAATGGGGCTGCCAGGGGAAGTATACTTAACCGCGTTTTCGATAAGATTGACCAGTACCTGTTCCATCAGTACCGCGTCGATCCATAATAGCGGCAAGCTATCCGGCAGCAGCGTACGTACCGGTCTGTCCTGCAAGTGTTTATCCAGGCGGTTCAAGGCGCTGCCGACGATTTCTTCGATGGCGTTCCAGCTGCGGTGCAAAGTGATCTGACCGCTGCTCAAGCGGGCCATATCCAGGATTTTAAACAACCCGCAGCATGCATTCTCCGGTTAACGAGATAGTTGAAGATGCCCAAAATTGCTTGATTGCCGGCGACTTTGGGCGACCTGCGGATTTTATTTTTAGCTGTGTAAAAAAGGCGTAAAGAGGTGGTGTTTGTATGCAACGGCGCTGCATGCACAAAACTTGAGGTCTACTTTGTTAAAGGCGGCTGGAGTTTGCTGCCAGGCTTACAACTCGCGTTGATCAGACGACAACAACAATGTTTTTACACATTGATTTTCGAGACCAAATGCTTCGTTCGGTTTAAGGTGCAGTGTTAAGCGGATTTAAATTCCATTCGAATCGAAACGGCATTTCGAAGATAATAGCCGGCTTTGTAAACGGTCTTGAACGTCATTAACCAGGCATGAAGCTGGAAAAAATCAAACTTTCGGGTTTTAAATCCTTTGTCGATCCCACTACGATACCGATTAGCGGCAATTTGACCGCTATTGTCGGCCCCAACGGTTGCGGCAAATCCAATATCATCGACGCGGTGCGTTGGGTGATGGGCGAAAGCTCGGCCAAGCATTTGCGCGGCGGCAATATGGCCGACGTGATTTTCAACGGTTCGTCGGGCCGCAAGCCGGTGAGTATGGCCTCCGTAGAACTGGTGTTTGATAACAGTGAAGGTAAGGCTGGCGGCGAATATTCGCAGTACGCTACCATTTCCATCAAACGCCAGGTCAGCCGCGACGGTCAATCGCTATTCATGCTGAACGGTTCCAAATGCCGGCGCAAAGATATTACCGATCTGTTTTTGGGTACCGGTCTGGGTTCGCGCAGCTATGCAATCATCGAGCAGGGCACGATTTCCCGCATGGTAGAAGCCAAGCCCGAAGACCTGCGTGTGCATATCGAAGAAGCGGCCGGTGTTTCCAAATATAAAGAAAGGCGTTCGGAAACTGAAACCCGCATGCGCCATACCCGTGAGAATCTGGAACGGCTGAACGATTTGCGCGACGAAGTCGAAAAGCAGATCAAGAATTTGGCCAAGCAGGCGGAAAAGGCCGAAAAATATACCGAACTAAAAAAGCAGGAACGCCAATACAAGCAAGAACTTCTGGCGATGCGCTGGCAAAGTTTTCAGCGTTCGGCGCAGAAGCTGGAAGAAAAGCTGCAAAGTATCGCCGCCGAGCACAATCGTTTGTTCGTGTTGCTGCGTGACACCGAAAAAGCTATGGAGCTGAAACGCGGCGAACAGAAAGCTCAGCAGCAACATCTGGACAGCACTCAAGCAGAATACTATGCGGTGGTTGCAGAAGTCAGTCGACTGGAACAGACCATCAAGCACAACCAAAAAAGCCACGAAGAAACCCTGGTCGAAATCAATCGCTTGAAACAGCAAGCCGAGCAGGCGCAATCCGAATGCGAGCAGGACAGGCAGCAACTGGAAGAAATTCGCCAAACCCTGCTGGAAGCAGAAGAAACCATGATTGTGGCCCGCGAACGCGAGGAAGACTTGCTGGGCATTCAGCAAGATGCGCATCTGCAAAAGCAGCAATGGCAGCAGCAATGGGAAGCCTTTTTGGCCGAGAACGCCGGCTATCGCGAACAAGCCGAAGTGCAGCGGACCAAGCTGGTACAGCTGGAAAATCAAAACCGCCAGTTGCAGACGCGCCTGGACAAGTTAAACGGCGAACGCGGCGGCCTGGCCGATACTCAGTTGCAATTGGAGTTGGAAACACTGGATAGCAGCATCGAGTTGATCGAAGCCGAACGCGATGCTTTGCAGCAGCAACTGGAAGCCGTGCTGCAACGCATCGCCGAACTACGGCCGGCCATTAAACGGTTGCACGATAGTCTGCATGCCAATCGCGCCGAGTTGCAAAAGGTCAACGGCAAGATCAGTTCCTTGGAATTGTTGCAGCAGCATGCGATGGGCAAGGATAAAAAAGAACTGGGAGTCTGGCTGGAGCAGGTAGGTTTGGAGCAACAACCGCGCTTGGCCGAGTTTCTGGATGCCGAGGAAGGCTGGGAAACCGCTGTGGAAACGGTGTTGGGCAGTTACCTGGAAGCGATTTGCGTCGATAGCGCCGATTCGATATTGGGCGAATTGCAGGATTTGACCAAACAATCCTTGGTGGTGTTTGAAACGCATGCTAGCCCAGCCGGCGCGAGTGCCGACTCGGTGGCTTTGGCTAGCAAGCTGCGTAGTCGCTGGGACTTATCCAGTCTGTTAAGCGGCATCTATTGCGCAGAAACGATGCAACAAGCCCGACAAATGAATTTGCAGGCGCACGAGTCGGTGGTATTGGCCGACGGTACCTGGCTGGGTAAGGACTGGATTAAGATCAGCCGGGGCAGCGACAGTAAGGCCGGGGTGTTGCATCGGGAAAAGGAATTACGCGAACTGAAGCAACGGCAAAGCGAGTTGCAGATGGTTATCGCCGAAGACGAAGCGCAATTGGCCAATTCCGAACAGGAGTTGAAGGCTGCCGAGAGCAATCGCGAGCACTATCAACAAAAGGAAAAGCTACTCAGTGCCGAGTTTTCCGCAAAAAGCGCCGAATACAGCGCGCAGTCGGCGCGCTTTGAACAACAAAAACGTCGCCTGGAGCAACTCGATCACGAAATTGAAGAAATCAGCCAGCATCTGGCGGAAAACGCCGAAAGTATCTCCGAAGCGGAGATGATCAAGCAGGATGCCGAGCAAGCTTTAGGCGATCTGGGCGACAAGAAAACCGAATTGGAGCAATTGAATCAGCAGATCCAAGCCCAACAGCAAAATACCGACGCCTCGGTCGACGAAGCGCGCCGACATTTGCATAGGCTGCATGCGCAAATCGAATCGTTGAAGTCCTCTGAAGTACTCACAGCCAAACAGATCGAGCGTTTGCAGTTGCAACATCAGCAATCGGCCGACCGTATAGCCGAGCTGGAAAATAAGTTGCACTATGCCTTGGCGCCGCTCGACGACGAGAAAATGCAGTTGGAAGAGTTGTTGGAGAGAAAAGCCGAATTCGAGGATAACCTGCAATCCGAACGCCAGGCTCAGCAAGCCAGCGAGCAGACGGTCAGTCAGTTGGCCGAACAGTATTCACAAACCCAACGGTCCTTGGAAAAACAAAAAGAAGCCTTGGATCAGGTGCGTTTCGAGCAACAAGACAGCCGAGTGCGGCAGCAAACCATTGCCGAGCAACTGACCGAAGTCGATGCCGATCCGGAGGCAATACTGGCTAATCTGAGCGAGGGCGCTACCGAAGCCAAGTGGAAGAATGCCGTCGACGACCTGACCGATCAAATCGAGCGGCTGGGTTCGATTAATCTGACGGCGATTGAGGAATTTAAAACTCAGTCCGAACGGATGAAGTTTTTAAACGAGCAGCATGACGACTTGGTCGATGCTTTGAATACGCTGGATCAGGCGATCAGCAAGATCGACAAGGAAAGTCGCCAGCGCTTTAAAGAGACTTTTGACAAGATCAATACCGGCTTGAAAGAGAAGTTTCCGCGTTTGTTCGGCGGCGGTCAGGCATATTTGGAATTGACCGAGGACGATTTGCTGGAAGCCGGCGTGAATATCATTGCCCGGCCGCCCGGCAAACGGAATAGTTCGATTCATCTGCTGTCCGGCGGCGAGAAGGCCTTGACGGCTGTCGCCTTGGTTTTCTCTATTTTTGAATTGAATCCGGCGCCGTTCTGTTTGCTGGATGAAGTGGATGCACCGCTCGACGATGCTAACGTCGTGCGCTTTTCGCAGATGGTGGAAGACATGTCGGCAACCGTACAGTTTTTGTATATTTCGCACAACAAAGTCACAATGGAAATTGCAAAACATCTGGCAGGTGTTACCATGAAGGAGCCTGGAGTATCCAGAATGGTGGCGGTTGATATTGATGAAGCAGTGAGCATGGCAGAAAGCTAATGGATAAAGAATTGTTAAGAGTCGTGATTATTTTGATCGGCGTGCTGGTGATGATCGGCATGGTGTTGTGGCATTTCGTCAAATCGTTGCGAGAAAGACGCACGCCCGACGATTATTACGATGAGGACTCTTACGACGACCGAGTGGTTGACGAGTTTTCGGTCGAGGAAGACGACGATGAGATGGATGTATTTGCGTTGGGCACCGAGTTGGTTGATGGAGATGCTCTGTTAGACGATCAAGCCATCAAGCCCAGCCCAAAACCCGCGCCCGATGCCTCGCGTAAGGATGTCGAGAAAAAACAAGCCGCGACGCTGGCTAATTCGCGGCGTTTGGAATTGCCTGCCTTAATCGAGTTCAGCATTGTGGCGCGCGCCGATCAGGGCTTTAACGGCGAAGATCTGTTCGAGGCTTTCGAACGTGTGGGCTTACGCTATGGTAGTGTGCGGGTATTCGAACGCGTGGATGCCAATCGCATGGTCGATTTTGCGGTCGCCAGCATGGTCGATCCCGGTACTTTCCCCGACACCGGGCTACAAGACTTTTATTGTCCCGGCATCGTGTTTTTCATGCAGCCGCGCGAAGTCGATGCGCCATTGGCGGTATTCGACGACTTCATGGAAACCATAGACGTTTTGGCCGATGAGTTGGACGGCGTGGTCTGGGACAATCAGCGGCAACCGTTGACCGCGGAGACCGTTGCGCAATTTAGACAAATATTGGCCAAGGCCGCCTAAAGCAGTACCTCGCGGGGGCAGGGCAGCTGCCGCATTTATTCTGTAAACCTAACGAATTAACTAGAAGCTAAGTGGATCAAAAAAATATCAGAAATTTCTCCATCATTGCCCATATCGATCACGGGAAATCGACATTGGCAGACCGATTCATTCAAATTTGTGGCGGATTAAGCGACCGGGAAATGGAGGCGCAAGTACTCGATTCCATGGATCTGGAACGGGAACGCGGCATCACCATCAAGGCGCAAAGCGTCACCCTGGATTACAAAGCCAGCGACGGCGTAACCTATCAACTGAATTTTATCGACACACCGGGGCACGTGGATTTTTCCTATGAAGTCTCACGTTCCTTGGCAGCCTGCGAAGGTGCCTTACTGGTGGTCGATGCCGCGCAAGGCGTGGAAGCGCAAAGCGTGGCCAATTGCTACACCGCCATCGAACAAGGTTTGGAAGTGGTGCCGGTGCTGAACAAGATCGATTTGCCCTCCGCCGAGCCGGAACGGGTGATGGAAGAAATCGAGAATGTCATCGGCATTCCCGCTGACGAAGCCTTAAAGATTAGTGCCAAGACCGGCATCGGCGTCGAAGCGGTGCTGGATCAATTGATTCAAAAGATTCCACCACCTGCCGGCGATGAAAATGCGCCGTTACAGGCTTTAATCATCGATTCCTGGTTCGACAATTATCTGGGCGTGGTCTCGCTGGTGCGTATCGTTAACGGCAATCTTCGCAAGAAACAAAAGATTACCGTGATGTCTACCGGTAAATCGTTTTTGGTCGAGAAACTGGGTGTCTACACACCAAAACAGCTGGAGAAGCAGCAGTTACACACTGGCGAAGTGGGCTTCATCGTTGCGGGCATCAAGGATATTTTCGGCGCGCCGGTAGGGGATACCATTACCGCGACAGACAATCCCGCCACCGAAGCCTTGCCAGGCTTCGAGAAAGTTCAGCCCAGAGTATTCGCCGGTTTGTATCCGGTCAGTTCCGACGATTTTGGCGCGATGCGGGAAGCCTTGGATAAGCTGCGTCTTAACGACTCGGCATTGAATTACGAGCCGGAAACCTCGCAAGCCTTGGGCTTTGGGTTTCGTTGCGGCTTCCTGGGCATGCTACACATGGAAATCGTTCAGGAGCGGCTGGAGCGTGAATACAACATCGATTTAATCACCACCGCGCCGACCGTCATTTACGAAGTCGAAACCCATGGCGGCGAAATCGTCATGGTCGATAACCCGGCCAAGTTGCCCGATGTCGGTACTATTGTCGAGATTCGTGAGCCGATCATTTTAGCTAATATATTGGTGCCGCAAGCCTATTTGGGCAATGTGATCAATTTATGCATCGAAAAGCGTGGCGTACAGAAAAACATGCAATATGCCGGTAGCCAGGTGTCTCTGAGTTATGAGTTACCGATGAGCGAAGTGGTCTTGGATTTCTTTGATCGTCTTAAGTCGGTCAGTCGTGGTTATGCGTCATTTGACTATGAGTTTCTGCGTTTCGAACCGGCACCGCTGGTAAAACTGGATGTGTTGATCAACGGCGACAAAGTCGATGCCTTGTCTATCATTGTGCATCGAGATTTGAGCCAGAATCGCGGTCGCGACCTGGTGGAAAAGATGAAAGACCTGATTCCGCGGCAGATGTACGAAGTGGCGATTCAGGCTGCTATAGGCGCTAAGGTGATCGCACGCTCTACCGTAAAAGCCATGCGCAAAAATGTCACAGCCAAGTGTTATGGTGGCGACATTACCCGTAAGAAAAAGCTGCTTGAAAAACAGAAGGCCGGTAAGAAGCGGATGAAGCAGGTGGGTAGTATCGAGATTCCGCAGGAAGCCTTCCTGGCGGTGTTGCAGGTCAATAAAGAATAATAACGATCAATTATGGATTACGATTTTTCATTTTTTCTGGTGGTAGCCAGTTTTGTAACCGGTGTTGTCTGGGGCGGGTATTGCTTGTATTTGAAGCGGGCCAATTTGCCTTATCCTACCGAAAGCGAGCCGCTACTGGTCGAATATGCCCGCTCGTTTTTCCCGGTGGTATTGATCGTACTGTTGCTGCGCTCATTTCTGTTCGAACCGTTCCGGATTCCGTCGGGATCGATGATGCCGACATTGCTGGTCGGCGATTTTATTTTGGTGAATAAATTCAGTTACGGGGTGCGCTTACCGGTTCTGAACACCAAGGTTATCGAAGTGGGCGAACCGAAGCGCGGCGACATCGTGGTGTTTCGGTTTCCGAAACAACCGGAAGTCGATTACATCAAACGGGTGATTGGTTTGCCGGGGGACCGCATCGCTTACTTTGACAAAAAGCTTCACGTTAACGGCGTTCCTGCCAAGCAAGTGTCGCTGGGGCGCTATCAGGGCGTCGGGCAGGGCAGCAATATGACCGGTGCCGAGCGTTTGGAAGAGGATTTGTTGGGGATTGAACATTCCATCCTGGTGAGTCGCGGCGCCTCGTCTGTTGAGGATGTATTTGTGGTCCCGCAGGGCCAATATTTCGTCATGGGCGATAACCGCGATAACAGCAACGACAGTCGTTATTGGGGCACGGTACCTGAAGCCAATCTGGTTGGTAGAGCCTTTTTTATCTGGATGAATTGGGACTGGCAAAATAGCGGCATTGCTTTCGACCGGCTTGGTACAGTACTGCGTTGAGCGGTTTACTGCGGGATAATCCGACAAAACGATGCTTATTGCGGTGGATTTTCGATAGTCGCTGGTTTATTTCTAATTTTTCGCGGGGGTAGCGTTATGCCGTCATCAATAAAAAAACAACGCGGTTTAACCTTTCTGTCTATTGCCTTTATCTTGGCGCTGATTGGTTTCTTTACCCTATTGATTCTAAAAATTGCCCCGATTTACATCAATCATAGCCGGGTGGTAAACGCCTTGAAAGCAGTGGAAAACACCACCGATATAGTGACTAAAACTAAGTCTGATATAAAAGGTAGCTTGGAAAAACGCTTTGATATGAATTATGTAGAGCACGTGACCAATGACAATATCAAAATCGTTGCGCAACCCGGCTATGTGCGGGTTGATATCGACTATGAGAGAGTGGAACCCATTATGGGTAATTTGAGTGTGTTGGTTGAATTCCACGAGGGATTCGAAGCTGGCAACAGGTGATTAAAAAACCGGAAATTCTTGCCGGCAAGTTGGGTTTAACGTTTAACGATCCCAGCTTATTTGCGATGGCTTTGACTCATCGCAGCATGGGCGCCAAAAACAATGAGCGCCTGGAATATCTGGGCGATTCCGTGCTGGGCTTCGTAATCGCCCAAAAATTATACGAACTGTTCCCCGAAGCAGGAGAGGGCGCCTTAAGCCGACTACGTGCCAGTCTAGTCAACCAAAATTCGCTGGCGGAAGTGGCTCGGCAGCATAATATCGGCGACTATCTGATTCTAGGTTCCGGCGAACTGAAAAGCGGCGGTTTTCGTCGAGACTCGATTCTGTCGGATGCATTGGAAGCTATCATGGGTGCCTTGCTGAAAGACCAAGGAGTGGATGTCTGTCAGCAATGGATACTACGATTATTCGATGACAAGCTGGCCGCGCTGAAAGTAGACGATTGGACCAAAGACCCGAAAACCCGGTTGCAGGAATTGATGCAAGCCAGCCGTAAGCCATTGCCGATTTACGAATTAGTCAGTATGTCCGGCGCGGATCACGCGCAAACCTTTGAAGTGAAATGCACTATCGCATTAACGCCGGAAACCCGTAACGGGGTCGGTATTTCCCGAAAAAAGGCCGAGCAGGCAGCTGCCGAAAATATGTTAAATTTTTTACAATCCAGGGATAAATGAACTGCGGATATGTTGCTTTAATCGGTAGGCCCAATGTGGGCAAATCGACGTTGATGAATCACTTGCTGGGTCAGAAACTCAGTATCACCTCAAGAAAGCCGCAAACCACCCGGCATCGAATTCTGGGTATCAAGACGACAGCCGCCGGGCAGGCCATCTTTATGGACACACCGGGCATGCACAGCGACGAAAAAAAGGTATTGAACCGTTATCTGAACAAGACTGCGGACAGCACCTTGCTGGGAGTCGATGTGGTGATTTGGCTGCTGGACGGCTTGTATTGGCACGAGTACGACGAGAAGATTTTCCAGAAACTCGAGCGAGCCGGACTACCGGTTATCTTGGCGATCAACAAGGTCGATAAAATCAAGGATAAGGATGCAGTGCTGAAATTCTTCGCCGAGGCTCAGCAAAAATATCCGTTTCAGCACATCGTGCCGGTTTCGGCATTGAAAAATACCAATCTTGATGTCCTGGAGCAGCACATCATGGCCCTGTTGCCTGAATCCGAGCTGATTTACCCGGAAGATCAAATCACCGACAGGCCGGAGCGCTTTTTTGCCGCCGAAATTATTCGCGAAAAACTGACCCGCCGTTTGGGTGACGAATTACCTTACGCGCTGACCGTGGAAATTGAACGTTATGAAGAGTTTCCGGAACTTTGCAAAATATACGCAGCGATTTTGGTAGAGCGGGATAGCCAAAAAAGCATCGTCATCGGTAAGCAAGGCGAAATGCTGAAAAAAGTCGGTAGCGAAGCGCGCGTCGATATTGAAAAGTTGATCGGTCAAAAAGTTTATCTGGAACTATGGGTTAAAGTGAAAAAGGGCTGGTCGGATAACGAGCGCGCCTTACAGAGTTTAGGTTTTAGCGATTTTGGTAATTAATGAATGGTTCGGCCGTTTATTTGCAGCCGGCGTTTGTGCTCCAGCATCGGCCATACCGGGAAACCAGCGTATTGTTAGATGTTTTTACCCGGGATTTTGGCGTGGTTTCCATGATCGCCAAGGGTGTGCGTAAGGAAAAGTCGAAAATCGCCGGCTTGTTGTTGCCTTTCAGTGCGCTGCGGCTGTCTTTTGTCGATAAAACTGAATTAAAAGTTCTTTCTCAAGTGGAATACGTCGACAGCTATCCTTTAGAGCGCTTGGCTTTGTACTGCGGATTTTATGTGAACGAGCTGGTGCAGATATTTGTGCACAAATACGATCCTCAACCCGAGATATTTAGTTGCTACGAGCGTTGCCTGGGTGATTTATTGCTTGGTGAGCGTATCGAGCAGGCTCTGCGTTATTTTGAGCTGGATTTATTGCAAGAGGCGGGTTACGCCGTTGCGATGGACTCCGAAGCGAACGGTAATCCAATAATGACAGGGCAACGCTATAATTTTTTAGCGGATTTCGGCATAGTCGCGGATAACGAAGGCTTGGTCGGCGGTGAAACCTTATCAATCTTGGCCGCAAGAGGGGCGCTGGAAGGCCGCGCTTTGCTTGAAGCCAAACTACTCTTCAGAAAAATGCTGGATGGACATTTGCAAGGCAGACCGCTGAAAAGCCGGGATGTACTGGCAAAAATCATTAAGTATTTGTAGGCGAAAGACGAAACTCAGGACGGGTTTACCGTTTTTCATCCATCTTACTCATCCGCTTGCGGACTTATATTCAATGGAAAAACAAATCATCTTATTGGGCGTCAACATCGACCATGTTGCGACCTTACGTCAGGCTAGAGGTACTCGTTATCCCGAGCCGGTGCAGGCTGCGCTGGTCGCCGAGCAAGCCGGTGCCGACGGCATTACCGCACATTTGCGCGAAGACAGACGGCATATTCAGGACAGAGATATTTATTTGCTAAAGGATATGTTGCATACCCGGCTGAATCTGGAAATGGCCGTGACCGATGCTATGTTGGCGTTGGCGGTTAAGGTCGAGCCGCAAGCTTGTTGTTTAGTACCGGAACGCCGTGAGGAATTGACCACCGAGGGCGGTCTGGATGTGGCGGGCGCCGCCGGTAAAATGCGTTCTGCCTGCCGGCGATTGGCGGATGCCAATATAGAAGTATCCTTATTTATCGATCCGGACTGCCGGCAAATCGACGCGGCGGTTGAGGCTGGTGCGCCGGTGGTGGAGTTACATACCGGCCGCTATGCGGACGCCGTGGGCAAGGTTGAGAGAGAGGAAGAATTGCAAAGAATCCGCACGGCTGCGGCTTATGCGCACCAGGCAGGATTGCAAGTCAATGCCGGCCACGGATTGAATATCGCCAATGTCGAGGCGATTTGTCGGATCGAGCAGATTGTCGAATTAAATATAGGTCATTCCCTGATTGCGCAGGCTTTGTTTTCCGGCTTGGAAAACGCGGTTAGGGATATGAAGCGGGTAATGCGGGAGTCGCGTTTACACGGTTGATTGCATGCAGAAAGAGCTCGAGTTTTATCAATTAACCTCGATAGGCAATCGCGAGGTTAATCAGGATTGTATGGCCCACCGGGTGTGCGCTGATTACGCGGTATTTGTTGTCGCTGACGGCTTGGGTGGGCATTACTCCGGCGAAAAGGCCTCACAATTTTTTTGCCGTAGCTTGATTGCCTTGGCGGAAAAATATCATGGGCATATATCATCAGCGAAGGCCGAGACGGTGATGGCTGTTTGGGTAGCCGAAGCTGTCAGGAATATGAGTGAATTGTTTGCCGGCGATCCGTTTGCAAGCGATGCGCACACCACCTGCGCAATTCTCTATTTGGACCAGGAGCGGACGATAGTGGCTCATTGTGGCGACTCCAGGGTCTATCGTATCAATCCCGAGCAAGTCTTATGGCGTACAAAAGATCATTCGGTGCCCCAACAACTGTTTAACGAGGGCAAAATCAGCGAATGGGAAATGGGGGTTCATCCCGACCAGCATAAGCTTACGCGTAGTATTAATGTGCTGAGCGCGCCTGCGGTCGATATAGCCAGTTTCCCACCGATGAAAAGCGGCGAAACCTTTGTGCTCTGTAGCGACGGTTTCTGGGAATTTGTAAAGGAGCCGGAGTTGTTGGCGTTATCGCAAGAGGGTAGCGGGAAGCCGGAGTTGCAAAAGATGGCAAAAATGGCTGTATTACGCGCCCAGGGTAAAAGCGATAATGTTACCGTGCAGTGGATAAGGCGGCGTTAGCTGTTCAGGAGGGCCGGGGTAGCACGTGCAGCCCCGGTAAACTGTAGGGGTTAGTGTGTTGCCAAGCCGTGTTTTTGAATACGGTAAAGCAAGGTATCTCTGGAAATGCCCAATAAGCGCGCCGATTTGCTGCGATTGCCCTTGGTTCTGTTCAAGGCTTGCAGAATCATGTCTGCTTCCAGCGCATCAAGTTGTAACCCCAACTCCGGCAAAGTAAAGTCGGAACTGACTGTTATTGCGCTACGGTTGAATTCGTGGGGCAGATTTTCCGGCTCGATTACTTTGCCCGACAACAGAATGCTTAGTCTTTCACAAAGATTTCGCAATTCACGTACATTGCCCGGCCATTTGTAACTGCGCAACGTTTTTATGGCTTGTCTGCTGAATGTAGGCGGTTCCAGCGAATGCGCGGCTGAGAAGTGCGTGAAAAAGTGTTTGGCCAGTATTTCGATATCTTCGGTGCGCTGATGCAATGCCGGCAATTCCAGAGGCACTACATTTAAGCGGAAATACAAGTCCTGACGAAACTGACCGTTTTCTATCAGTTTGGTGAGGTCGGCATTGGAGGCCGCAATAACGCGCACATTGACCATATAGGGTTTGGTGCCGCCGACCGGCAAACATTCTCCGGATTCAAGGAAACGTAAAAGTTTTGCTTGGATCCCCAAGGGTAAAGAGTTTATTTCGTCCAGAAATAAAGTACCGCCATCGGCTGCCTGAAACAGTCCTTGCTTGTCCGATACCGCGCCGGTAAAAGCACCTTTCTTATGGCCGAATATTTCTGATTCAACCAGACCTTCAGGGAGTGCTGCGCAATTTAAGGCGATGAAGGGTTTATTTGCGCGCGGGCTATCCTTTTGAATTGCCGTTGCCAGTACTTCTTTTCCCGTGCCGGTTTCACCTTTGATCAGCACGGTAACGTCGGTCGCAGCAACGATACGAGCGCTACGAATCAATGCTTCGATTGCGGGAGATTGTCCAATAATAGGATCGAAGTTATCCACTGTAAAACCTCTCAAAACGTCATGATGTGTTCAACGCGCATAGGGTAGAGCCATGGGAAGGCTGCCAATAACGCAAAGATAATAAACAAGGCTGCCACCGCGTGTTTAAAGTGCCGGATTTTAGAAAGCCTCGCCAGTAATGAGGTCATTATACCGACACCCATCACGGCAGGTAAAGTGCCCAATCCAAAAGCCAACATCGTGAGTGCGCTGTGGGTAATGCTGCCCGTGGTAACTGCTAGTGCCAATGCCGTATAAATCAGGCCGCAGGGCAGCCAGCCCCACACCATACCAAACAACAAAGCTTGGGTGCGGTTTTGTACCGGAATCAATCGGCGGCCGAATGGTTCGATCAGTTTCCAGAAGCGTGCGCCCATTTTTTCTATGTAGGCAAAGTAAGGGAACCAACCGCCGAGGTAAAGTCCGGCACCTGCCATCACCACGGCCGAGAGGAGCTGCAAAAATCTGTGCGCTTGGCCTTGAGCAAAAGGTAGCGTTAAGAAGGCCTCCAGGACTCCAACTAAGGCGCCGGCCATCGCGTAGCTGAGAACCCTCCCGATGTTGTAATTCAACACGATACCGAACAGACGGCGTTTATCGTTGCGAAGTTCGGGTTTAAGACTGTAAGTTAGGGTGCCAATAATGGAGCCGCACATGCCTATGCAATGCAGGCTGCTGAATAAACCCATTACAAACGCGGCAAGATAGGAAGCATTAAAGTCGAGGTAAAGATGCATAAACAAAAAGCCGGGGTAATGAGGTATTGAGTGAATTAGCGAGGATTATAGACGCTTTCCGAAACGCTAACGACGCGCAGATCTTTAAATTAACCGCTGTTGGATAAGTTATTCGCGCAGATGCGATTTCTTCCTTGATGCTTGGCCTGATACAACGCGTCGTCCGCCGCTTTCAGTAAACTGGCAACATCGTCGAATGTGTGGGCCTGTAAGGTCGCAACGCCGATGGATATGGTCACGAAAGTGTTTGGGTTGTTCTGCGTATGGCGTATCTTTAGATTCTCTATGGTTTCGCGGTACTGCTCGGCACGCATTAGGGCGCCTATGCTGTCGGTGTTGGGAAGCAGGATGGAGAACTCCTCACCGCCCAGTCTTGCCACTAAGTCTTCGGGCCTATGGGTAATTTTTTGTAAGGCGCGCGCCACCGTTTTCAGGCATTCGTCGCCCATGGGATGCCCAAAGTAGTCGTTAAATTGTTTGAAATTGTCGATATCGGCTATTAACAACGAGAGCGGCATGCCCGTGCGTTTGGACTGATTCCATTGGCGTTCCAGGGCGGCGTCAAATGCTCTGCGATTGGGGATTTCCGTCAGTCCGTCCAGCGATGCCAGTTTTTCCAACAAATCGGATTTGGTTTTTAGCTGAATTTGGGTTCGTACTCTGGCTAACACAATGGATGGCGAAAACGGTTTGGTGATGTAGTCGCTACCGCCTATTCGAAAGCCATGCACCTCATCTTCTTCCGAATGTTTGGCGGTGAGGAAAATAATCGGAATATTGCGGGTTTTATCCGCCGACTTGAGCTGATGGCATATTTCATAACCATCCATGTCGTCCAGCATGATGTCCAGCAGGATCAGGTCGGGAAGTTGGCTGGTGGCGATATGTAAAGCCAGTTCGCTATGCACGGCTACTTTTACCGTGTAATGGGGTTCGAGAATGTTCTTGATAAGATCCAGATTTTCCGGGCTATCATCCACCGCCAGAATGGTATGCGTGTTTCTATTTTCCATTTTCCTATATCCCATGTTCCAGTATGTGATTGAGAGCTTGCGCGGCATCTACAAACTGGTAATTGGCAATTTGTTTTTTGATGGGCAATAAGGTTTGCAACAGGGCTTTTTCATCGATATGGCGCATAATCCGATCAAGTTGCTGGTCCGAGTCGGAATCGAAGGTTTGCAGTTTATCTATCAATATGGCCAATTGTTGTCGAGTTTCCAGTGTCGAATAGCGCGGTTCACCATTGCCGAGGCTCTCGCTGTTGGCCAAATTACTGTTGATACTACTGATAACCTTGGTCATCTCCAGTGTTGTCGCTGCAATATTGCTATCGATATGCGGGACATCGGCAATATTGGGGCGGAAATCTATTAGCGACTCTTCCAGCCGTACTAAGTGGCTTTGCAATTGTAGCGCGCCGAGCGAGCCGACCAAACCTTTCAAAGTATGGACTAATTGATATGCTTTGTCGTACTGGTTGTGTGTGAAGGCTTGGCCGATTTCGTTCATTGTATCCGCATGATTTTCAGCAAATTTTAGTAATACTTTTCGATAAACGGTTAGATTGCCGGCCGTATGTTGTAATCCGGCGAAGGTGTCTATGCCGTAAAGATAAGGCAGCGGATGACTTTCCGGCTCCTCGCTGTTCGGAGAGGTCAGGGTCTTTCCGTCAGCTCGGGGTAGAATCCACTTCGCCAGCGTGGCGTAAAGCGTCTCCGGCAATATCGGTTTACTAATGAAATCGTCCATATCGGCTTGAAAGCACCTGTTGCGATCATTGCTCATCGCGTTGGCGGTCATCGCTATGACCGGCAAGGTTTGGCAACCGGGCATGGCTCGTATCAGCTTGGTGGTTTGATAGCCATCCATTACCGGCATTTGCACATCCATTAACACGCAGTCGTAAGCGGTTTGTTGCAGTTTGCTCAAGGCAATTTCGCCGTTTTCGGCCACGTCGACTAGCAAATGCGCTTGTTCCAGCAGTTCGATGGCTACAATTCGATTTACCTCGTTATCTTCAACCAGCAAAACTCTGGCGCCGCTGATATGCTGCAATTTACTGGTATCGAGGGGGAGCTTTTGTTGGTATTGCGCGTTGCGTATCGACGCGAGGCTGGTGATGCCGAGTTTGACGCTAAAGGTAAACGTCGAGCCGAGGTTTTCTTGGCTGGAGACGCTTATCGTTCCGCCCATTTGTTCTACCAATTGTTTGGAAATGATCAGGCCCAAGCCTGTGCCGCCGTAATGGCGCGTAACACTACTGTCGCCTTGGCTGAATGCCTGGAATAGTTTGGCTTGTTTTTCCGCATTCATACCGATGCCGGTGTCGCTGATACTAAACTGCAAACAAGTCTGTTGCGCGGAGCGCCTAAGCTCGGTGAGCGCGACTTTTACCTCGCCATGTTCGGTAAACTTGATCGCGTTCCCGATCAGATTGATAAAAATTTGTCTTAGACGCTGTGGGTCGCCAACGACAGGGAGAAAAGTTTGAGTCTCTGGCGGGCGAATCAATTCTATGCCTTTGCTGGCGCAGAGTTCGGACATCGTGGAAAACACCTTATCCAGCATTTCTCCCAGTAAAAAAGGTACGGATTCCAGATGCATTTTTCCGGCTTCCATTTTGGAAAAATCCAGAATATCGTCAATGATGGTCATCAACGAGCGCGAGGCGGTTTCCACTCTTTCCAGGTAGTCGCGCTGTTTTGCGGTGATACTGCTGTTCAGACATAATTCAACCAAGCCGATAATGGCATTCATCGGCGTGCGGATTTCGTGGCTCATATTGGCGAGAAATTCGGATTTTACTCGTGTCGCCTGTTCCGCCTGCTGCTTGGCTTCCAGCAGCCTTTGCTCGGTTTGCAGCCGGTCGGTGATGTCTTGCATGGTGCCTTGAACGCCAGTGATTTTATCACTGAGGTCGCGAATAACTTGTCCACGCTGATGGACATGACGAACTTGGTCGTTACCGAGAACGATCCGATGTCTGAAATCGATACTGCCGCTACTGATCGCGTTTTGCATCGCCGTTTTAAAAAAGCTTTGGTCGTCCGGGTGAACCAGTGTGCTTAAAATGCTGGAAAAGGTGGGGGTAAAAACAACTTTACTGGTTGCAGTAATCCGATACATTTCGTCCGACCAGCTAAAGTGATTATCCGGCAAATGCCAATGCCAGTCTCCAATATGGGAAATACTTTGCGCATCCAGTAAGCGTTGTTTTTGGTCTTGCAGTGCATTGATGGCGCGGCTGCGTTCCAACTCGGCGGTAATTTGCAACGCAAATAATTTCAGGGTGTCTGTGGCAAAGTTGGTATCAGGAATTGGCCGACAGTAGGATACCGATATAAATCCGAAACTATTTTGTTGTTTGTCGAGCAATGGAATGCCCAGATAACCTTGAATTTGTTGGCGCCGCAGCCAGTCGGCGTCGGGGAATTGCTCGGCTACATTGTGTTCGACGCAACAAATAGCCCCAGCGGCAACCTCGCGGCAAGGCGAGTTATCCAGGCTAAATTCGCGATTACCGACAATTTTGCCTTTTGCGCAAAGCGATAGGCTGCGGGCGCGTCCACTGTCCAGTGTTTCGGCAATTAATGCAAAGTCGGCTCCCAGGGTTTCTACGGTCAATAGAGTCAGATTATCCAATAGCGAACTAGCATTTTGCGGCTGGTTACTGGATACGATATTCCTAATCACGCTAGTTTGCTGGCGCTGCTGAGTGATGTCGGTAACCAGACCCTGATAATCGATAATCCTGCCTTGCTCGTTGCGCACCACCATTTTTCGGTCTTGCACCCATTTTATGCCGCCGTTTTGGGTGACGATGCGATAGGGTTGATGCGCTATTTCGGAACAGTCCGGATCGTTGCGGCAGGTGCTTATTTCGCGAAGGAAAACCCCGACATCGTCGGGATGGACCAGGTTGAGATAAAACAGATTGCCGGTTATCAATTGTTCGACATTATAGCCGAACAGCTGGCGGGCATTCTCAGTGGCGAATTCTATCGGTAATCCTTCCGAATTATTCCATTTCAATACCACTGCGGCGCTCTGGCTAATAATTTGATAGGCGCGTTGCAGATTGTACTCCGACTGCTTACGCACGCTGATGTCTTGGTGCGTGCCGCATAGCCGGCTGGGGCCGCCGCTGACAGGGTCGTGGGCTACAACGGCGCCGGACCCTTGTATCCATACCCAATGGCCGAGTTTGTGGCGCATGCGAAATTCCACTACATAGGGACGGCCGGACTCTATGTGCTTGGCAACCACCTCTTTAACTCGTTGTCTGTCGTCCGGATGCAGGCGTTTGTCCCAGTCGCTGACATAGTTATCCAGTTCGTCATGGCTGAGGCCGAGCATTTCCAGCCAGCGTTGATTCACGGAATGTTTGCCACTTAGATAATTCCAGTCCCAATAGCCTAACTGGGCGCCGTCTATTACCAGGGCCAATTGTTCCTCAATTTGCTTCCGAGGTGTGATGTCGATATGGAACTGGATTAATTCGCTGTTGTTATGCGTGGACAGGCGGGTAAGCGAGATTTGCTGCCAAGTTTGATTTGGAAAGGCAAAGTCGCTAGCGGGCATAGCCTTGCCGGCCTTGATATGTTGGCATAAGGGACATGCTGTTTCGGCATGGTTGGTCGGGTGAAACCAGGCGTGTATAGCTTGTCCCGCTAATTCCCCTGGGGACTTGCCCACCGACAAAGCCGCAGCCTGGTTGGCATTACGAATGATGCCCCGATTATCCACCACGATGGCGGATTGGGCGATATGGTCGTAAAAGTTGCCGATTGGCGCCAGTCCGGATGACGGATGTTGCCGATTCGACAACAGTTCGCTAAAAATCAGCAAGACAGCCAGTCCAGGCAGCAAAACTATCAATACTTCGGTCAGTTCCCCAGAGCCATTTATGCTCTGATACAGCACAACGGTAATCTCGCATATCAACAGTAAACACACTGCTACCAGCACGAACCGGCGTATCTGATTGGCAGTGTTTGCGAGTTTATCTGTCATAGTTTGCTGATGTCGGGAATCAAACCGGGAGGGTCGGGAAAAATCTTAGCCCGGCTATCGGCAAATGTGAATCCATGTCGCCGGAAAACTGTCCGGTGGTCAGCAAATTGGGATTTTATACGCTGCTCCGGCCCGTTCTTTAACCAGTTTAGGAACCAGATAGCCGGGCAGATGGCTTTGCATATCTACTAGTAATTGCCTAGCGGCGGTTTCGGATACTTCAAAATGGCCGGTGCCGCTGGCGTGATCCAGCACATGCAGGTAGTAAGGCAAAATGCCCAGCTCAAACAGCTTCTCGCTCAGTGCGCAGAGCGTCGTGCCAGCATCGTTAATCCCCTTCAACAGGACGCTTTGATTTAATAAAGTGATGCCGTGGCGGCGTAAATCGCTACAAACCGCACCAACAGCAGGGCTCAGCTCATTAGCATGATTGGCATGAAATACCAGCACAATTTGTTGCGATAGGCTGGATAAGGCGTTCAACAGTTGTTGGGTGACGCGCATCGGCAACACGATGGGCACCCGGCTATGAATACGAATACGTTTGACATGTTCAATCTCCCCTAGTTTTTCCAGTAGCTGGCCGAGTTTTTCGTCATTTAGCAGCAAGGGGTCGCCGCCGCTGAGGATTACTTCGCTGATTTCCGGATGGTTGATAATGTAGCTAAGTGCTTGTTGGACTTTTTGTGTCGACAACTGCAACTCCGCATAAGGGAAATTGCGCCGAAAACAATACCGGCAGTGCACTGCGCAAGCGCCGGTGCTAATCAACAATACTCGGCCATGATACTTATGAATGATGCCGGCTTCGGCGACCGCGCCGAGATCGCCCACCGGGTCATGGCTGTAGCCCGGATAGTCGATCAGTTCGTTCTGAGTCGGCAGCACTTGTCTTAGCAAGGGGTCTTTCGGATCGCCGGGGCGCATGCAATCGGCAAAGCCGCGCGGGACACGAAGCGGAAAGGCTTTGAAATCCGGTAGCAATGCCACGCTGTCTGTTGGAATATGCAGATAGTCACAAAGGGCTTCGACGCTGGTAAATGCCTCGGCAAGTGCCTGTTGCCAGCCGGCGGTTTGGGTGTTCAATGCTGCTCCGGTTTCCGATTAAAAATCTTATCCATTATAATCGTCCGACTATTATTTGTTTCACGAGGAAAAAATGGCGACTTTTAGCACCAACGAGTTCAAGGGCGGTTTGAAAATCATGCTGGACAACGACCCTTGTTCGATTATCGAAAACGAGTTTGTTAAGCCGGGTAAAGGGCAGGCGTTCAATCGAGTCAGGATCAGAAATCTGAAAACCGGCCGGGTCATCGAGCGTACCTTCAAATCCGGCGATACCGTGGAAGGTGCGGATGTCGTTGATAAAGAAATGCAATATTTGTACAGCGATGGCGAGTTCTGGCATTTCATGGTGCCCGATACCTTCGAACAGTATCAAGCCGATAAAAACGCTGTATCCGACGCTATCAAATGGCTGAAAGAACAAGATGTTTGCACAATGACCCTGTGGAACGACTCACCGTTGTCGGTAACGCCACCGAACTTTGTGGAATTAACCATCACCGAAACCGATCCCGGCCTGAAAGGCGATACCTCGGGTGGCGGCGGCAAACCGGCCACGCTGGAATCCGGTGCCGTGGTGCGCGTACCCTTGTTTGTGCAAATCGGCGAAGTGATCAAAGTCGATACCCGTACCGGCGAGTACGTTTCCCGCGTTAAAGAGTGACGGTAAGCTGGCAGCCGAGCTGCCCAATTGAGCATTTGCGCACTCGCGCGCAAATGCTGGCGGCGATACGGCGTTTTTTCGAGGCACGGGATGTGCTGGAAGTCGAAACGCCGCTACTGTGCCCGGCTACCGGCACCGATCCGCAGCTGGATTTTTTCAGCAGTCAATTTAATTTCCCCCCCAACAGACCAACCCTGTTTCTACAAACGTCGCCGGAGTTCGCGATGAAGCGGCTGTTGGCCGCGGGCAGCGGCAGTATTTATCAGGTCTGCAAGGCGTTTAGGAACGGCGAAGCCGGACGCTATCACAATCCGGAATTCACGATTTTGGAATGGTATCGGGTTGGCTACGATTTGCGGCAATTAATGGTGGAAGTTGCCGAATTGTTGCAGCAGCTATTGCAGTCCTTTTCTGCCGTATTGCCAACCAAGCAAATCAGCTACCAACAGCTATTTTTGGATTCCACCGGCTTGGATCCTTTGATTTTTTCCGTTGAGGACTATCGAGACTGTGCAGCCGCGAATTCGCTTCCGGAGGCTGTTGAACTATGCGGGGACGATCATGCCTTATGGCTGGATTTCATTTTTAGCCATCGCGTCCAGCAGATGATGGATAAGGATACGATTTATCTGCTGCATGGCTATCCGGCCATCCAGTCTTCGCTGGCGCGCTTGAATGTCGATGATTCGCGGATTAGTGAGCGTTTTGAAGTGTTCATCAATGGCGTGGAACTGGGCAATGGTTTTTATGAACTCGCCGATCCGCTTGAACAGGAAGCGCGTTTTGATAAGGAAATTGCCTATCGGCTAAGTCATGGTTTGCCGGCGGTTGCTAAGGACGACGCATTTTTGCAGGCATTGAAATTCGGTTTGCCGGATTGCAGCGGGGTAGCGATAGGCCTGGACCGGTTGCTGATGATTGCTCTGGGCAGTGCGTCTATTAGTGATGTGCTGGCTTTTCCAGTCGCGCCCTTTGAGGCTAAATCTTGAAAAGTCTGAAAAAACTCCCCCTTCGCCGAAGGGGGATGTAGTCGGTAGGTTTCCCTAAAAACGATTAATCGATTTGCCTAGTAGGGCCAGCTTAGCGAACTTTTTTGTTGGTCCGGGTGGTCTGCGGCATCTAGCGCCGTTTGTATGTCGTCTTCGAAAAAGCGTCTAAGGCCGCGGCCAAGGCGATGCGCCAGCACGGGTAGAGCTTGATCTTTTTCCAGGTAAGCCACTGGTTCGCGACCCTTGCGATAATTGTTTAGCGCTCTTCTGACTGCGCCGCACAGATAGCACTCTGCACCCTCAGGAAGAGTGGCGTTCAAATCGCGAAGTAGATGTGGAGTTATTTTATTCATAGCATCCCCCTCCTCATTCGGAGTGTTGGGCGGTAATCCGTATGCCATGCGAAGATCCGCAACCGGGATCTGTTATTCAATAAAAATAACGTGATTAACTTATCAATATGGCAAAAAAAGTCAACGAGTATTTGGCGCGTTTTTTTGACGTATATCAATACCTTTGTTGACTGTTTGGCAAGGTATTGCCGGTGGTAAGCTTACTAAGATAAGTGTTTTAACAAGAAGAAAGGGCGGACAAGTGTGTCCGCCCTCAGATTTGGCTTAATCCTGCTTTTCGGTCTTGCCGGCAGGGTTACGCAGTCTGATGCCCAGTTCCTTTAACTGCTCGTCGCTGACCAAGGCTGGCGCATTGAATAACGGGCAAGCGGCCGTCTGGGTTTTCGGGAATGCAATGACATCACGAATCGAGCTGGCACCGGTCATCAACATCACCAAACGGTCCAAACCAAACGCGATACCGCCGTGGGGCGGCGCGCCGTATTTCAAGGCATCCAACAGGAAGCCGAATTTTTCGCGGGCTTCTTCGTGGCCGATGCCAAGAATGTCGAATACGGTTTGTTGCATCGCGGTGCGGTTGATCCGGATTGAGCCGCCGCCTACTTCGGTGCCGTTCAGTACCAAATCGTAAGCGCGCGACAAGGCCGTGCCGGGATTGGCGACCAAATCTTCCACAGAGCAGCTTGGCGCGGTAAACGGATGGTGAATCGCGGTGAAGCGTTGGGCTTTCTCGTCCCAGGCAAACATCGGGAAATCCACGACCCACAAAGGTTTCCAGGGGCCGGTCAACAGGTTGCGGTCCAAGCCTAATTTAACTCGCAATGCGCCCATCGCTTCGTTAACGATATGAGTTTTGTCGGCACCGAAGAAAATCAAGTCGCCGTTTTGCGCGCCGACTTTCTCCATCACTTTGGCCCAGACTTCGGCTGGAGCAAATTTGACGATAGGCGATTGCAAGCCTTCGACGCCAGCGGCCAAGTCGTTAACTTTGATATAAGCCAAACCTTTGGCGCCGTAAATGCCGACGAATTTGGTCAACTCGTCGATCACGCTACGGCTCAAGTCGCCGCCTTCCGGCAGGCGCATCGCAACTACGCGGCCGTTCGGATCGTTGGCCGGGCCGGAGAAGACTTTGAAATCAACGCCTTTCATTTCCTCGGCAATGTCCACCAGTTCCAGCGGGATACGCAGATCCGGGCGGTCGGAGCCGTAGCGGCGCATTGCTTCCGAGTAACTGATCACCGGGAATTGCTCACCCAGATCAACATCGATAATGTCTTTGAACAAGCGGCGGATCATTTCTTCCATAATCGCCATAATGTCTTGTTCATTCATGAACGAGGTTTCGATATCCAGCTGGGTAAATTCCGGCTGACGGTCGGCGCGCAAGTCTTCGTCGCGGAAACAGCGCACCACTTGATAATAGCGATCCATGCCGGCGATCATCAGCAGCTGTTTGTAGAGCTGCGGCGACTGCGGTAAGGCAAAGAACGAGTTTGGGTGAGTGCGGCTGGGCACGATGTAATCGCGAGCGCCTTCCGGCGTAGCCTTGGTCAGGTAGGGTGTTTCGATTTCGAAAAATTCGTGATCGTCCAAATACTGACGCAGATTGCGGGTGACGTCGCGGCGGACCTTCATTTTTTGTTGCATCGCGGTGCGGCGCAAGTCGATGTAACGGAAGCGCAGCCGAGTTTCCTCGTTGACTTCGATGTCGCTTTCCAACGGGAACGGCGGCGTTTCCGACTCGTTCAATACTTCGATATGCTTACCCAGTACTTCGATTTGGCCGGTGGACATATTCGGATTATGCGTGCCTTCCGGGCGGTCGCGGACGATGCCTTCGATACGCAGTACATACTCGCTGCGCACGTGTTCGGCAATCGCAAAGCTTTCGGCCATATCGGGATCGAACACCACTTGCACCAGGCCGGCGCGGTCTCTCAAGTCGATAAAAATAACGCCGCCGTGGTCACGGCGACGATGAACCCAGCCGCACAGGGCAACGGTTTGACCTAAATGTTGGGTGTTCAGTTCTCCACACTTGTGGCTACGCATAGTTGTTCTCGGGTTAATCAAAATACGGGGGATAGGTAAAAATTAGGACGTGCTAGTCGTTTCGGAAAAACTGGCAGCTACCACGGGTTTCCTAATGGTTATGGTTGGGGCAGCCGCTGCAACTGCTGGCTTTTTCGGGGGCTTTGTTTTCGCCGGCCACGTTTTTCTTGGTGCCGCTTTTGAAGTCGGTTTCATACCAGCCGCCGCCTTTCAGACGAAATCCGGCTGCGGAAATTTTCTTTTTTAATTCCGCTTCGTTGCAGGCAGGGCAAACGACCAGGGGCTCGGCACCCAATTTTTGCAGTGCTTCGTGTTCGTGTCCGCAAGCATTGCATTGGTATTCGTAAATAGGCATCTGCTTCTCCAGTTGAAAGTGTCTAAATCGGCTTACTAAGGGCGGGGTTTTAAATTTTCAAGGCCCTTAATGTTAGAATAACTGGCTATTTTAAATGAAAACGCCCGGAGATTATGGATAAATTGACCATCCGCCAACCCGACGATTGGCATTTGCACGTCAGGACCGGCAGTATTTTAAAAACCGTGATAGGTCATACGGCCAGGCAATTCGGTCGGGCCATCATTATGCCGAATCTGAAACCGCCGGTTACAACGGTCGCGCAGGCTTTGCTTTACAGACAAGAAATTTTGGCCGCTTTGCCGTCAGGATCGACATTCCAGCCCTTGATGACCTTGTATCTCACGGCAAATACCTCGGTGGAGGAAATCAAAAAAGTGGCCGATACCGAGCATGTTTACGCCTTTAAATTGTATCCAGCCGGTGCGACCACCAATTCCGATGCCGGCGTAGCCGATATTGAAGCCGCGTATCCTTTATTCTCGGCGATGGAGAGATACGGCGTGCCGCTATTAATCCACGGCGAAGTCACCGATGCTGAATACGATATTTTCGACCGGGAAAAAATCTTTATCGATAGTAAATTAAGCAAGCTTACCCGGCAATTCCCGGCGCTACGCATTGTTGTCGAGCACCTGACGACCCAGGAAGCGGTAGAGTTTGTCCAAGTCGCCGGCCCGAATGTCGCCGCGACTATCACCCCGCAACATCTGCTCTACAACCGCAATGCTATTTTGGCCGGCGGTATTCGCCCGCATTTCTACTGTTTACCTATCCTGAAGCGCGAACATCATCGCCAATCCCTAATAAGAGCGGCTACCAGCGGTAATTCCAAATTTTTCCTCGGTACCGACAGCGCGCCGCATTTGACCGGATTGAAAGAAAATAGCTGCGGTTGCGCCGGTTGTTATAGTGCGCATGCGGCATTGGAATTGTATGCCGAAGCCTTCGAACAGGCTGGCGCATTGGATAAGCTGGAAGGCTTCGCCAGTTTTTACGGCGCGGATTTTTACGGTTTGCCGCGCAACTCCGCGAGCGTCACTTTAGAAAAACAAACCTGGATCGTACCGGAGGCCTATGCCGATGCGGATGGAACTATTACGCCATTACGAGCCGGCGAGAGTCTGTCATGGCGCTTAGTCATCGCCTGATTCCTTATGATAAGTGGGGCAATTCAACCTGCTCAGCGGTTTGTTTCAACCGATCCTGTTGCCTTTTGGTTTCGACTTGAGATGTTTCGGGCTTTGCCGTCTGTAATGTTGCTGGCATGAAACTAGCTTAATCTTTTGGCATAACGCTGGCGTGATTCTGGTCGCTTGGATGTCCAGTGGTCGGAATCGATATTTTCTAGAACAATGACCATACCCGAAAAACTGATATACCGTTGGGGCATCCTGCCGCTTTGGCTGCTGCTGACCGCAACCGTTTATTTTCGCTCGCCAATACCCATCGATGAAACGCGCTATCTTAGTGTGGCTTGGGATATGTGGCTGCGCGGCGACTTTCTGGTACCGTATTTGAATGGCGAAACTTATAGTCATAAACCGCCTTTATTATTTTGGTTGATTCAAGCCGGCTGGGGGGTATTCGGCGTCAATCAGTGGTGGCCGAGTTTGGTAGGGCCGTTGGCAGCATTGGCAAATCTTTTGCTGACGCGGAAATTGGCGGAAAAACTTTGGCCGGAGCAGGCGGCAGCCGCTTTGTGGGCGCCGTGGATACTGATGGCAACCTTGCTCTGGACTTTATTCGCCACGTCAACCATGTTTGACATTCTGCTGACCGGCTGGGTGCTGTTGGGAATGCTCGGTCTGCTGGAAGTTATGCAAGGAGCTGAACGTAAAGGTTGGGTATTGGTTGCTGCAGCAATGGGCTTGGGCATTCTAAGCAAAGGGCCGGTGGTTTTATTGCATCTAATCCCAACCGCGGCTTTGGTAGCTGTCTGGGCACCGCGTCAGATTGTCTTCCCCCGCTGGTTTGGCGGTTTGTTAGTAGCAGTCTTGCTCGGAGCCGCTATCGCGCTGGTCTGGGCGATTCCGGCGGCCATGGCCGGTGGCGAGGAATATGCCAACGCAATCCTGTGGCATCAGACCGCTGATCGCGCAGTAAGCACCAAAATCCATACCCGGTCACTGTTCTGGTATCTGCCTTTTTTGCCGATGTTTTTGTTCCCCTGGTTGTTCTGGCCGCATTTCTGGGGCAGTTTGCGCGGGAGCCGATTTTTTAAGGATTGCGGCCTGCGTTTCTGTCTGGTTTGGCTGGTATCAACCTTTGTGGTGTTTTCCTTGTTGCCCAGCAAGCAGATTCATTATTTGATGCCGATGTTACCGGCCTTTGCGTTGTTGGTAGCCAGGGTGGTGGGGCAAAACGCAGAAAAGCCGAGGTTAGCCGGAGAGTGGTTATTGCCGGTGCTGTTCGGCGCAATCGGGATATTTTTAGTTTATTTGCCCAAGGTGCCGGGCTTGTCGAAATTGAATTGGGTCCAGACTGTGCAGCCTGCATGGGGTTTGAGCGTACTGGCTATTGCCATCATTTTAGCGCTGTCGGTTTGGATTAAACGCGGGTTGTCGATAGCAGCGGCATCCACGGCATTGGTGGCGGCGATTTTTGTCGGATTTATATTTTTCTTCCGCTATGCCGGCCCGGCATACAACCTGGCGCCTGCGGCAATGCAGGTAAAAAACTATAACGAACAGCACATCCCTTATGTCTATGTTGGCAATTACCAAGGGCAATTCAATTTCTTGGGGCGTTTAACCCAGCCGCTGCCGGTTATGCCTGGCGAACGGCTTGCCGATTGGGCGGCACAACACGCTGACGGCTATCTGATTTCCCTGGAAAAAAACAAGCCTAGCGACGCCGTATACCTACAGCCGCACCGGGAATATTGGCTGGTATTTCGGCGCGCGGGGCAGGCTGCTGACGTCAAGCCCCTATAACTCAAACCTGTACAAATTTCTTATCTGTGTATAAGCGTTTGATACAATTCACAACTTTTTCAACTTTTACCAAGATATGAAGATTTCTGTAGTGGTCCCCGTTCACAATGAAACGGACAATGTCGAATTGCTGATCGAGGAAATCCATCGCGCGCTGGGCGATGGGGAAGCCTATGAAATGATTTTTGTGGACGACGGCAGTACCGATGACACCGGCGTTAAACTGCAAGGTGCGATGCAGGAATATCCGACACTGCGAGTGTTGACGCATCAGCGCAGTTGCGGGCAAAGCCGCGCGGTACATACCGGTGTCTCGGCGGCGCGCTATCCATGGATAGCCACCTTGGACGGCGACGGTCAGAACGATCCGGCCGATATACCCAATCTGGTCGCGGCCTGGCATGCACAAAACGACAGCCAATTGTGGATGCTGGCCGGTTTTCGGCATAAGCGAAACGATACGGGTTGGCGGAAGTTCTCCTCCAAATTTGCCAACGCGGTGCGGCAGTCAATTTTGCATGACGCCACGCCGGATACCGGTTGCGGCTTGAAGTTATTTTTGCGCGATAAGTTTTTGGCTTTGCCGTATTTCGATCATATCCATCGGTTCTTGCCGGCGTTAATCAGAATGGCGGGCGGGCATGTCATTTCGGTGAAAGTGAATCATAGGCCGAGAAATTTCGGCACGTCGAAATACGGAACCTTGGATCGGGCCTTGGTCGGCATCGTCGATTTGCTGGGCGTGGTTTGGTTGAAAAAACGCCATAGCCTGCCGATTGTCAGCGAGATTCAGCGTGGTTAAGCGCTGCATGCAATCGGATCGTTCCACTACGCATTTTAGGAGTCGTTAATTATGGAAAATGAAAGTGGTATCGTTTATTTTTTTACGCATTTGGCCGATAAATGGCAGCACCATTTATCGATGATGGACTCGAATGACATCATTTGGCTGACTATCGGTTTGGTAGGGCAGGCCTTGTTCATGATGCGTTTTATCGTGCAATGGATACACAGCGAGCGGCACCAGAAGAGCATGATTCCTGTGAGTTTCTGGTATTTCAGTCTGTCGGGCGGTGTTATCGTGTTGGCTTACGGCATCCACCGAGTCGATCCTGTCATCATCATAGGACAGCTACCAGGCACTTTTGTGTACGCCAGAAACTTGATGCTGATTCGCCGCGAACATCGCGATGCGTTGGCGGAAATGACCGAGCAAGACCTGGGGACCTAAACGGTTTGACCGCCTGGAAAATTGCCTAGTCTGTTTTAGCGAGGGCATTTTTCCGAACTATTGAAAACAGACCCGATTTTTACCCTAAACTATGGCCCGGGCAAATGCTGTTTTGGCGAGGTGTGCGATGAGGGTGTTAATTTTGCTGGCGATGGTTCTGAGTTTTCACTCGGCAAGCGCGGAAGTATTCAAATGTATTGGTAAGGACAGTAAAACCGTTTATCAGGCCAAGCCTTGCCAAACCAGCGACAAAACCGTGCAGTTGGATATTCAAGCCAATGAAGCCCAAGAAGCGGCGGCCAAAGCGAAGCTGGAAGCCCTGCAAAACGAACAGGAAGCCGCCAAAGTAGCAAAGCAGGAAGCGGAAAGACGCGATGCGATACTGAAAAATCAAACCGAATCGACAAATGCTCTAAAGCAAAGCGCGATCGCGCAGCAGCAGCAAGTCGAAGCGGAACAACGCCAGGCGGCAGCCTTGGAAAGACAGGCGCAGCAAAGCAATAATCGGGTGCTGATTGTCGCGCCTCCCGCCGCTCTACCGGTTATGCCCGCGCCGGTGACCACCGAAATTTTACGTTAGTTAGCCCCTGGAACCTCATGCTCTGGTTAAAAGCCTTACATTTGATTTTTATGGTGACCTGGTTCGCCGGTCTGTTTTATTTGCCAAGATTATTTGTTTATCACGCAATGAGTGACGACAGTATTAGCAACGAACGTTTCAAGGTGATGGAACGCAAGCTGTACTACGGCATCATGACGCCGGGTATGATTGTCACCTTCATCTTTGGTGTTTGGATGTTAGGCGATTACGCCTGGATGCTTTATTCCGCCAGTGGTTGGCTGCATCTAAAGTTGGGGTTGTTGGGCTTGCTGGTGGTTTACCATTTGTTTTGCGGCAAGTGGTTGCTGGATTTCAAGCATGATCGCAACCGGCATTCGCATGTGTATTTCCGCTGGATTAACGAGATTCCGGTATTGTTCTTGGTCGCCATAGTCTTGCTGGCTGTCGTCAAGCCATTCTAATTAGCGACATCCTCGGTATGTCTGCTCGTGTCGCGAGCATATTGTTTACCCAGTTCAGCCAAGCGTTCCGGCGTGCCTATGTCCATCCACAAGCCGGAAAATTTCTCGCCGCTAATCCGATGTTCTTGCATGGCACGGTTTAACACCGGTCTTAGTTTTAACGGGGCGGCGGGGATGTTTGCAAACAGCTTGGGGTGATAAACGCCGATACCGCTGAAGGTCAGTTTGTTCAAACCTTGTTCCGCCAATAAACCGTCGGCATTCAGCGAAAAATCGCCTTCCGGATGATGCGGCGGATTGTTTATCATCACCAGATGGGCGAGATCAATGGCTCTGGTCCGCAGGTTGGTCAAGGGATAATCGCAAATAATGTCGGCGTTAAGTACCAGGAACGGCTCGTCGCCCAACAAAGGCAGGGCCTTGGCAATGCCGCCGGCGGTTTCCAGTGCGGTTTCGCCTTCATCAGAATACACAATCGATACATTCCAGCGCTTACCGCTTTCGCAGTAGTCTTTAATCTGCTCGCCTAGATGGGCGATGTTGATGACAATTTCGCCAAAGCCGGCGTTAGCCAGATTTTCTATGGTGTATTCGATCAGCGCCTTACCGGCGGCTTTCAGTAAGGGTTTGGGGGTGTGGTCGGTTAAAGGCCGCATTCTTTCGCCACGTCCGGCCGCTAAAATCATGGCCTTCATGCGGATACTCGGTAAGCCGGCATTACCTGTTCTCGCAGAAACTGCCGCATCTCGGCGAGCTCGGGGTAAATATCGCAAACCCCGGAGATGTAAGCCAAAGTGCGCGGGATGTCGGTCAGATAATTGGATTTGCCGTCGCGCAGATGCAGTCTGGCGAAAATGCCGACCGCTTTCAGGTGGCGTTGCATGCCCATCAGGTCGAACCAGCGTTTGAATTGCTTGAAATCGGCCTCAACCAATCCGGCCGCACAGAGGCGTTGGTGATAATCCCTAGCCCAGCTGATGACTTGTTGGTCCGGCCAAGCGATGTAACAGTCACGCAGCAGCGATACCAAATCGTAGCTGATCGGACCAACCACCGCGTCTTGAAAGTCGATAACCCCCGGTGAGTCGTGTTCCAACACCATCAGGTTGCGCGAGTGGAAATCCCGATGTACGCAGACTTGCGGTTGTTCGAGCGCCGAAGCGATCAGAATGTTGTTGAGGAGTGTCGCGAGCGTATTTGGAATCGCAATGCCCAGCAGTTTTTCCAAAAACCATTCGTAAAAAATAGCTAGCTCGCGGAGCAGAAGGGCGCTGTCGTAAGCCGGTAAGCCGCAATCAAGCGGATTTACGCCGGTTTGTAGTTTGAACAAGCTGTCCATGGCCTGGCTATACAGCAGTTCGGCGTCGCCGGTTTGTAAGCGGTCGAGAAAACTCGTTGAGCCCAAGTCTTCCAGCAACAGAAAACCTTGGCGACTGTTCTGTTGATAGATGTTCGGGATATGGATGTCACTTGGTTTCAGAAGCCCGGCGACGCGTACGAACGGCTCGGTATTTTCCTTGTCCGGCGGCGCGTCCATGGCAATGTGACAGCCGTCGCGGTGCTCAACTCGGAAATACCGCCTGAAGCTGGCGTCGCTGGAAGCCGGGGTAATTTGCTGTATATCAAGCGCGACGTCGTTATTGAGCCAATCGACAAGCTCCGCCAAGCGGCGGTCTGAGCTGGAAACGTACATTTTTATTAATTGCGGGTCAACCTAAGGTAAAATGATGGGAAGCATTTTATTCGATTTCCATTCCGCTAAGTCAATTTAGCTGCATTCGCCAAGACATGAATTATCGGTTTTATACAATTTCTTCAGCATTATTGTTTTTTACGGGCGTCGCCTCTGCTGCCAATAATGCGGCGTGGAATTGTGAACAAACCAAAAATGGCGAATGGACCTGTCTGAATCAAACACCCGCAGGCAATGAGCTCACAGCTCAGCCGCAAGTGATTAAACCTACTCCACCGGCGCAAGCCAAGCCCGCGCCGCCGGAAACGGTCGCGCAGCCGCCCGCTACGGTCGTGCCCGCACCCGTTCAGCAAGCGGTTAAGCCAGAGCCGGAGCCGGAAAAAATTAATGTGGTCGAAAAGGTGGTGGAAAAAGCCGTGGCCGAGCCGCAAAAATTGCGGGTTAAAGTAACTGAAAATCAAAAACCGGTGCTGGAAAAAGTCGAGACCAAGACCGAGACAGCCAATGCCAACAGCGGCAAAGTGCCTGGCTGGACCTGTAAAACCGGGGATGACAAGAGCGGCTGGAATTGTAATTTGGTAGGAGCCGATCCGAAAGGCGAGGCCCATGTCGTGGCCGAAGGTGGCGGCAGCGAAGAGTCCGGTTCGTATTTGTTTACGCCTACCTTTGATCGCAAACAGGAGCGGGATTTTCAAACCTTACGGGCCGAATTCGATAAAGATCCTTGGCAAAGCTGCGAAGTGTGGGGCGCGAAAAAACGCAAAATCAGAGCTACCTCCGCCGAGGTTCGCGATGCGGCGACGACCGATATCAATGCCGACTTTTCGGAAGTGTTCGACGGCGAAGTACTTAATTTTGCCGGTAACGTCGATATGGTGCGCGCCGATCAGCATTTGATCGCAGACAAGGCTAGTTACGATACGGTTGCGGAGACTCTGGACGCACAAGGCAGCGTGTTGTACAGCGAAGATCAGTTGGCGTTCTCCAGCGAGACCGCCTCCTTGAGTCTTGGTAAAGACGAAGCGCGCTTGCGGAAGGCGCAATTCATCGTCGCGGAGGCGCCGTTTCGCGGCAACGCCGAGGTGGTTTATCGCGAGAGTAAAGGCTTGTCCCGTTATAACGACGCCGCTTTTACCAGTTGTGCGCCGGGCAATCAGGATTGGATCGTGCATGCTTCGCGGATGAAAATTAACCGGGACAGCGGGCAAGGTTCAGCGAAAAACGCCTGGCTGGAATTTAAAGGCGTACCGGTGTTGTACACGCCGTATATTTCCTTTCCTACCGATAATCGGCGTTTGTCGGGTTTATTGGCGCCAACTTGGGGTAGTACGCAACGGAATGGTTTTGACGTTTCCGTGCCGTTTTATTGGAATATCGCCCCCAACTTCGACGATATCGTCACGCCGCGTTACATGAGTAAGCGTGGCGAGCAATTGCGCAATAAGTTCCGCTATCTGACCGATATGTCCCGAGGTACATTTTCTGCAGAATATATGCCCAACGACCAATTGGTCAACAAGGCCCGTTACTCGGCGAGTTGGAAAGATCAGACCAGCTTATTGCCGGGTTTGAGCTCCTTGCTGGATTTGAACTATGTGTCCGACAAAACCTATTTCAATGACTTAAACAATGCGCTGGGCTTCCAAAATACCAGTTATTTGCCCAGTACTGCGTTGCTGAGTTACGGCGGTGCTGTTGCCGGCACCGGCGTAGGCCTGTCGGTTGGCGCATACCATTACCAATCGGTGGATAAAACCATTCCCGATGCGGCCATGCCTTACGATATGCTGCCTCGCGTCAATTTCAACGTGGCCCGGGCGTTTGAAGGCTTGCCGGTCACGCTGGCGATGAATAACGAGTTCACCCATTTCTATCACACCGATTTGGTTAATGGTCAGCGCATCAATATTGCGCCTTCACTCAGTTTGCCGTTGGAAAGTAGCGCCGGATATTTCATCCCGAGAATCACCGGTCAATACACGCAGTATCAGTTAAGCAACCAAACCTTAGCCGGTCAGCCCAGCACTATCAGCCGGACCTTGCCGATCTTCTCGGTTAGCAGCGGTATGAATTTCGAAAAAGACCTTAACTTCGGTGGTTCGCAGTATCTGCATACCTTGGAGCCGCAGGCTTTTTACCTGTATATCCCGCGCAAGGATCAAAGCAATATTCCGGTTTTCGATACCGCTTTGTACGATACCAACTTTTACAGCTTGTTTAGGGAAAACCGCTTTGCCGGCGGGGACAGGGTTCAGGATGCCAATCAGGTCACATTGGCGACCGTTTCACGGTTTATCGATTCTAATACCGGCTTGGAACCTTTAAAGGTCAGTCTGGGACAGATTATGTATTTCCAGGACAGAACGGTAACGATGCCTGGACAGCCTACCGAAACCAGTAATACCTCGAATTTCGTCGGCGAGCTGAGCGGCCAATTCAGCAAACATTGGTCTTATATGACCGGTACCCAATGGGATCCGGAAGCTAACGGCTTCGCGCGCGGCCAAGTGGCATTAAAATACAATATGCAGCCGAACCAGATTGTTAACCTGGGCTATCGCTACCGTCGCAATCCCTTGGATAGTTTACAAACCATCTCGCAAACCGACGTGTCGTTCCGCTTACCTTTGTTTGGTGAATGGTATGGCTTCGGTCGTTGGCAGTATTCTTTGAATTTCGACAAAACCACGGAAAGTTTCATTGGTGTGGAACGGGAAAACTGTTGCTGGCGCTTCCGTATTCTGGGTAGACGCTTTATCAACGGTGCCAATACCATCGCTTTTATCGATCCTAGCACCAAGCCGGAAACCGCGTTTTTCGTACAGTTGGAACTGAAAGGTCTGTCCAGCTTTGGCGACAATGTCGATACCTTCCTGCAAACCAACCTGAAAGGCTATCGCAAAGCCAGCTATTTTGAGTAAGCAACGCATGATAAAAAAATGGTTAGTGATTTTCTGTTTGCTACTGGGTGCTTATATCGCTCCGGGTCAGGCCCAAGTATTGGACCGGATAGTGGCAGTGGTGGAAGAAGATGTGATTCTGGAACGCGAGCTCAATAACGAAGTGGCTGCCATTACCAACAAATTGAGCAGTAGCAATGTGGCGATGCCGCCCGAATTCGTCTTACGCAAACAGGTGTTGGAACGCATGGTGGTCGATAAACTGCAACGGCAACTGGCGGCTAAATCGGGCGTACAGGTCAGCGATGAGATGCTTAGCGCTTCAGTCGCTGATATAGCCAGCCGCAACGGCTTGTCGGTTGAAAGTTTTCGTAACGAGTTGGCCAAACAAGGCATGGAATACAAAGCTTTCGAGGATAATCTACGCAACGAAATTATCATCAATCAGCTGCGCGGGCGGGAGATCGGTTCGCGGGTCAAGGTCACCGATGCTGAAGTGTTGCATTACATGGAAACCCAGAGCAAAGCCGGGCAGAGCAACTCCCAGTATCATTTGGGGCATATTCTAATCGCGGTGTCGGAGGCGGCTTCGGCCACCGCGATTCAAAAAGCCAAGGACAAAGCCGATCAAGTCATCGCCGATTTACGCGGCGGCAAGGATTTCAAACAAGTCGCGGTGAGTGTTTCCGACGACGATAACGCCCTGAAAGGCGGCGATCTGGGTTGGCGCAGCATCGGTCAAATTCCTTCGCTGTTCACCGAAGTTGTCACGACGATGAACCAAGGCGATGTCTCCGAAGCGATTCGCAGTCCCAGCGGTTTTCACATCATCAAAATGCTGGAAACCGAGGGTGCCGGGCAGCATATCGTTACCAAAACCAAGGTCAGGCACATTCTGATTAAGACTAATGAATTGGTGGACGACGCCGAAGCGCAAAAGCGTTTGGTGGCGCTTAGAGAGCGGATCAACGACGGCGACGATTTTGCCAACTTGGCGCGCGCGCATTCCGACGACAAAGGGTCGGCGATTAACGGCGGTTCGCTGGACTGGGTCGGTCCGGGCGCCTTGGTGCCGCCTTTCGAGGAAGCCATGAACAAGCTGGCGATTAACGAGATTAGTCAGCCGGTGCAAACCCAGTTCGGTTGGCACATGATCCAGGTGTTGGGCCGCGAAAATCAGGATAACAGCGAGCAATTCAAAAAAGACAAGATTCGCGATGAAATCCGTAAGCGTAAAATCGAGGAAGAAACCGAGTTATGGTTGCGGCGCTTGCGCGACGAGGCTTTCGTGGAAATCGATCTGGATAGACTGTAAGGGAACATGAACGCTTTCTCTGTCGAAAGTCGTAAGGAAGACAAGTTTAAAAGACGCTTGCAGCGCATCGTCACCGAAGAAGACCTGACCCTGCATCGGGAGTTGATTCAACGTACCGCTGCCGAATTGGATATAGATCTACTGACTTGCGCTGCGGCCTTGGTTTATTTGAGCCAACCAAACTTGTATCCGGCCCATACACAACAGCCCAAGCTGTTGGTCCCTCTACCGCAGCCTCACAGTCGCGGTCCGCATGCAAACGGCAAAATGGTGCGTTATCGCCTGGCCGTCGGTAGTCAGCATCAGGTTAGCCGTGACGATATTCAGGCGGTATTGGTTGAAGAGTCCGGTGTAGATAAAAAGCGCATCGGGCGTATCGACATTCGCGATACCCATACACTGGTGGAGTTGCCGGACGGCATGCCGGCGGATATTTTTCAGTTATTGACCGAAGCGTCCATAGGACCGCATCGCCTCAATATCAAACGCATCAAGCCGAATAAATTCAGACAGACCCGTAACAACAATCAACTAGACGAGGAAAACGGCTAAGACATCAGCCGTTTTCCTGCGGCTAAGCGTAAGCGTGGCCTACATCGTCAGTCGAATACCTATCCAGGCCGCGCGCGGAGCGCCTACACCAACAAAGCGACTTTGTTGGTCGCCAGGCAATCCCACGCCGTCGAGCACATCGCCAGTATTGCCCCACGTGCCGAAATTGGCATATTGACGGTCGAACAAGTTGCTTACTTTACCGAACAGAGCGACGTTTTTGTTGAAGCGATATTCGCTACGTAAATTAAATACTACGAATCCGGGTAGCTTAGCGGTCAAATTGGCTTCGTCGCCGCGCAGATATTGCGAGCTGTTGTAATTCATATCCATTCCCAAAGTCCAGGCGGAGACAATGTCGAAGTCGGTGCTGAACTTGAACTGATGGGCGGGAATGCCGGGAATTTTATCGCCACCGTTCACTTGAATATTCCCGCCGTCATTCATAGGGTTGTTAGGACTGCTGCCCAGAAACGGGGTTTCGAAGCTGGCATCGATATAGGTGTAATGGCTAGACCAGCGCCAGCGCTCGTAAAAATTACCCGACAACCCCGCTTCCACACCTTGCCGTAATGTAGAGCCGACATTGTCGAAATAACCGACATTGCTGCCGACGCCGCCGGTACTTTTGAAAATGATGTCGTTATTGTTGATGGTGCGGAATAAAGCCAAATTCCAGTCCATATAGCCCGGCAGCAGGTTTTTTAAACGGCCACGCACACCGGTTTCGAAGGTATTGGCGACGACTTGTTTTAGAGGCGGATCGGATACGAAGGCATTAGGCAAACGGCACGGGTCATCAGGGTTGGCGCAGCTTAACTCCATCGGTGTCGGCACGCGCGACGATTCGCTGTAGTTACCGTAAAAAGTCAATTCCGGCATAAAGGCGTACGTCAATCCCGCCGCCGGATTGAAACGATCAAAGGAATGAGAGCCATTCAGGTCGTTGCCGTAATGGTCGCGCAATTTGATATGCGACTGGTTGTAACGGCCGGATACGGTCAGATCCAACTTGTCCGTCAGTGAATAGGTGTCGGTTAAAAACACCCCGTAGTGATCGGTCTCGGTAGTCAGACGGACATGCGCATCTTGCAGCAATACCCCGCCCCCGGAAACTCCTCGGTCGGCGGTTAACGAACCAAGCTGGGTGTCGGCATGATAGCGGGCGTTACCGTAGTCGAAACTGGCTCCGCCTACCAGGTGGTTGTTGCGGCCGAATATTTTGTGGTCGAAAGCGTTTTGCAAGGCGAAACCGAACGATTGTTGCAGCGTGCTGGAGGTGTTGATGGTGCCGCCCTCGACCGCTGGTGAGGCGGCTATATTATTGCCGCCGAGGTCGAACAAGCCCTCATCGTCCAACTCGCCGCCGGATTCTGCACACAAAAAGTCGTCTTCGCCAGCGCCTTCGTCAATACATTCGCCAAACTCGCTACCATCGCCGTTATACGTGCCGATCTTATTACGCCGATAATACATGGTGCCCGATAACTGATTTTGGTTGTTTAACCAGGTATCGCCGGCCAACGATACCAGCATCATCCGGTTACGGGTGATGTCAGGATGCGTAAATACTTGATCGCGGCCGAATGCCAGCATTTCCTGGGGTAGGGCGCCATTGCCGCGCAAAGTGTTGTCGCTGCCGGCGATGCTTAAATCCAGGCCAGATTTAACGCCGCGCCAGCTCAAGGTGCCGAAGCCTTGCTTGGCTTCGCTAGGCGAATGTGCGCGCCAGCCTTTTTCGTTGAAATACTTGGCGTCCAGGAAATAGCCCCAGGTCCCGTTGTTCCAACCGCTGGTGACCTCTTCGGAATGACGGTCCCAAGAGCCGCCTTGGGCCTCGAAACTATGGCCGGGCGCCGAGAATCCGGTCTTGGTGTTGATGTTGATCGAGCCGCCCAAGGCGTTCAAACCAAACGCCGGATTCGATGCCGGCTGTAAACTCATATTGTCGATGGCGCCGCTGGGGATTAAATCCCAATTGATCATGTCGCCGAAGGGCTCATTGAAACGAATACCGTTAACATACGTAGCCAGACCTTGCGGTAAACCCATTAACGGCGAAGCACTGAAGCCGCGGTATTGCACATCCGGTTGCAAGGGGTTGTTTTGCGCATCGTTGATATTCACGCTGCCTAGGTAGCGGTTCATGTAGTCCGCCAAAGACAGGGCTTGGGCTTCTTGCAATTTTTCGGCTGACACGGTTTGTACATTCGCCGGAATTTTATTGATATCGACGCCGCCGAATTGTAAAGGCGTTACCGCCACGACCTCCACTTCCTCCAGATTAGTCGCGACTTCCGCGGCTATGGCTTCGGCTAAGGGCAGCATGCTGAACAATGGCAGCACACCTAGCGCAACTTTTTTCATAACTTTACCTGAGTAATACAAAACAAAAGCGGCATGGTAAACAAGCTGGGCCGGGGGTTCCATTCCTGGAAATAAAAAGGAAAAATTCCTGTTTCGCATCGGGTCGGCAAATTTTGGAATATTTCTAATTGCAAGCTGCTTCAGCGGCATGCCTCGCACATCGTCAAAACTGTCATTTCGGCATATCGTCTGTGGGGCACAAGGGGAATGCGGAAATCCAGCGTGCAGGGGTCTCGATGCTTACCATTCATGGCACTGGATGCTCGCTTCCCCGCGGGCATGGCGGGATTTTTGATTCAGCTGAAGCAGCTCACTAGTCGGGAATATTTAAGTCAATAACGTCCCGACGGGGTAAAATACGCAGTCACGCCGTTTTTCGGCAAGCCCTGTTAATTGCCATAGCGACTATGACTATTCAATATATTAACCGCCCGGATCAACTCGATAGCCTTTGCCAACTAATCAGCCAGGAGCCATGGATAGCTCTGGACACCGAATTTCTCCGCGAAAAAACCTATTACCCCAAATTTTGTTTATTGCAAATAGCCGCGCCGGGCTGGGTGGCTTGTGTCGATCCCTTGGCGATAGCCGATTTAACCCCGTTGTTAGAGGCAATTTACAATCCCAATATTGTCAAAGTGTTGCATTCCTGCCGGCAGGATCTGGAAATTTTTTACCAGATTACCGGCAAAATTCCCGGGCCGATTTTCGATACCCAAATAGCCGCGCCGCTGCTGGGTTTTCAGGAAAACCCGGGTTATGCAATGCTGGTGTCCAGCTTTCTGAACGTCAATCTCAGCAAGGCGCATACTCGTACCGACTGGTCGGAACGGCCCTTGAGCGAGGATCAAATTCAGTATGCCGCCGACGATGTGATTTACCTGTGCAAGATCTACAAAATCATGTGCGAGCAACTCGAGAAATTGGGGCGCTCAAGCTGGTTGGAGAGCGATTTTGCCTTGTTGAACGATCCGGAGTTGTACCAATTATCGCCGGAAAATGCCTGGTTGAAGATTCGCGGCAAAAACAAACTGACCGGCAAGCAATTGTCCATCATGCAAAGCCTGACCGAATGGCGCGAACGTACCGCGCAGCAAGAAAATAAACCGCGCAGTTGGCTGTTGCAGGACGATTTGCTGCTGGAACTGGGCAAATTGCAACCCGTGACCTTGGCCGATCTAGCTAAGATTCGTAACATCAACGACCGTACCGTCAATCGTTACGGCAAAACGATTTGCGAATTGATCGATAGCGCCAAACAACGTCCGCCCAAACCCCTGGCTGAAAAAGATCAAGCCGGCAAGAAAACCCAGCAGCATGAAGCGATACTGGATGTACTCAGCGCAGTGGTCAGAATTCGCGCCGAGGAAAATTCCCTGAATCCCATCATCTTGGCTACCCGCAAGGATTTGGAACTATTACTGTCCGGCGACGAGGATTGCCTGTTGTTGCATGGCTGGCGTTACAACATGGCCGGCCGGGAGTTGCAGGGCTTATTGCGCGGCGACTTTACCTTGAGCTTGAAGCCTGATGGCGTGGTGATTAGTCCGGTTTAGGATGCAGCGAATGGGACGGTAAACTCGCCCGATACTGCTGATGTATCAACCCGTCAATAAGATCTCTGTGGCCGGCATTTCTGCATAAACCGAAAGCCGGTGTAGCCACCGGGCTCCCGCCTGCGCGGGAGCGAGTGCGATAACAAAGTGTCAGGTCAATACTGCATTGGCGTCGGCGAGCGATGGGAGTCCGCTATCTTTATTTACCAAATTGCTGTTCGAACAATGCCGCCGGCAGCGGTTTGGCAAACAAATAGCCCTGGCCGTAATCGCAACCGATAGCGCTCAGTAAATCGCGTTGCTGCTCGGTTTCCACGCCTTCCGCGATGACTTTTAAACCCAATTTATGCGCCATCACGATGATGGCTTCGCAGAGGACATAGTCGTTCGAGTTCGCTGATAAATTGCGGACGAACGACTGGTCAATCTTCAGATAATCGATGTCGAATTTTTTCAGATAGGACAGTGCCGAATAGCCGGTGCCGAAGTCGTCTATCGCTACTTGCATGCCCGCGTCGCGGAATGCCATTAAATGATTGTGCACGGCGAGATTGGCGTCCAACAGCAAGCCTTCGGTAATTTCCACCACAATACTTTGGCCGGACAATCCCAGTCGATCCAAATAGGTGAACCAGTCTTCGGGGGCATGCTCCGGGCTTTGGAACTGCACCGGCGATTTGTTGACGCTGATTTGGAATTCGGGATTGATAGCGGTCCGCCAAGTTTGCACTTGTCGCGCCGCGGTTTCGAATACCCAATCGCCGATTTCTCTGATTAAACCGGTTTCTTCCGCCAGCGGTATGAATTCCGCCGGGCTAATCAAACCACGCTTTGGATGATGCCAGCGTAGCAAAGCTTCCGCTTTGTGGACTTCGCCGTTCAGCAAGTCGACGATAGGTTGATAGCACAGCAAAAACTGCGCGTTGGCCAGCGCGATACGTAAGTCGCCGAGCATCGCGGCGCGAGCTTCCAGTGCGTCCTGTAAGGCTTTGGTAAAGAAGCGGTAGTTGTTACGGCCCTGATTTTTGGCGGCGTACATGGCCTGATCGGCATTTTTTTGTAATTGGCTTAAATCGGTACTGTCGTTTGGATAAAACGTGATACCGATACTCGCGGAGACATAAGCCAGTTCGCCGTCCAAGCTGAACGGCGCACTGAGTTTTTGCAGCAGGTTTTTAGCTATCGGTTCGGACACTTCGATGCAATCCAGCTCGCTTAAGATAATCGTGAATTCGTCGCCGCCCAAGCGAGCCACGGTGTCGGACTCCCGCACACAGGTCTGCAAGCGCCGCGCGGTTTCCTTCAGTAAGTTGTCGCCCATGTCGTGGCCCAGCGTATCGTTGATTTCCTTGAAGCGGTCCAGGTCGATAAACAACAGTGCAAACAATTGCCCCATACGGTGGGCTTTTTTGATTTCCAGTTCCAGCCGGTCGCGGAACATGCGCCGATTAGGCAGACCGGTGAGCGGATCGAAGTTGGCTTGCCGCCAGATTTGTTCCTCGGATTGCTTGCGTTGAGTAATGTCGGAAAACAGTGCAACCCGGCGTTGCGGCTTGCCTTCTGCGTTATAGATGGTGTTGATGGCCAGTTCTTCGACGAACAGGCGGCCGTCCTTACAGCGATTTTTTATTTCTCCACGCCAAGCGCCGGTAGTATCCAGCGCAGCCCATAGCTCTCGGTAAAACGTCGCATCATGTTCGCCGGAACTGAGGATATGCGGATTTTTACCGACAACCTCTTCCTGCGTATAGCCGGTCATCGTGGTAAACGCGGGGTTGACGCTGAGGATGGTATTATCGCTGTCCACCACTATCATAGCTTCGCTGCTGTTGTGGTAAACCAGAGCCGCCAATCTCAGGGTTTCCTCGATTTTGCGCAGCTCGCTGATATCGCGGGCAAAACCCACTGTACCCAGCAACTGGCCTTGCTCATCCATCACCGGCGCTTTATAGGTCTCGAACCATTTGCGTACGCCGCGATCAACAATTTCTTCTTCGACTATCAACTTATCCCTTAAAGCCAGCACGCGGCGGTCATCGGCGAGATAACTTTCGGCCAGTTCCGGTGGGGCGATGTCGAAATCATTTTTGCCCACCAAGGCTTCCGGATTTTCGGCGGCAAATACGTTGGCGAACTCCTGGTTGACCGCCAGCAATCTACTTTCGGTATCTTTCAGCCAAATCGCATGCGGAATGTTATCCAGCAATGCGCGCTGATAATATTCTTTCTGTTGTAATGCTTGCTCCGCACGATATTGATTACTGACATCGCGAAAACTCCATACGCGGCCAACAATGTTGTCGGCGATACTTTGCGGCTTGGAATAGCGTTCAAAAATCCGGCCGTCGCTGAATTCGATCAGGTCGTAACTTTCTTGATCCGGGTGATTGTAGAGCTCCTGGACTTTGTCGAAAAACTCGCCGGGGTTTTTTAGCTGCTTAATGGCTAAATTCAAAAGCGTTGTATCGTCTTTATCTTCTCCAACCGCAGTGTTCGGCAACTGCCAAAGTTCAAAAAAGCGCTGGTTGTAAGTAACGATTTGGCGTTGGAGGCTGACGACCAGAATACCGTCAGCCGTGGCTTCCAAGGTAGCCCTTAGCAAGGAAACCGATTGGGCCAATGCGTCTTCTCGGGCTTTATTCTCGCTAATGTCTTCGTAGCTGCCCAAAACCCCGATAATTTCATGATCGGAATTGCGTAAGGGTATTTTCGATGTGCGTAGCCAAATGGTATTGCCGTCAGGGGTGGTTTGCGGCTCTTCATAAGCCAGTTTGCCCGTACCCGATATGATTACCTGGCGATCATCCGCTTGATAAATAGGCGCTTGTTGAGCCCAATTGAGCTGATGGTCGTTCTTCCCGATTAAATCCTTTGAGCTATGTTGTCCGGCATCGCCGGCAAATAGCGCGTTGCAGCCCAAATAGCGAGAATCCAGGTCTTTCCAGAACACTCGGATCGGCAAGGTTTCCAGGATGGTCTGCAACAATAAATTGGATTCGGTCAGCGCTTTTTCAGATTTTAGCTGCTCGGTAATATCGAATAAAATGGCCAGATTATCTCCGACATACGATTCGCCCAAGGATACCGAGCCCGCAAGCACAGTACGCCGCTCGCCGTGTTTACAATTAATTTCCGCCTGGATGGTTTCGAAACTTTGTGTGCGACGGGATCTATCAGTCAACGCCAGCCAGGTTTCCATAATTGTCCGGCGGTAGACAGGGTCCGGATATGCTTTAGGCCACCAATCGTCAAGCGTTTTAATATCGTCCAGCGTGTAACCGAAAGCTTTGTTAAAAGCCGGATTTAGTAATGTGAAATTGCCTTTGGCGTCGTAAATGGCCTGGGGTACTGGGGAGTAGTCGATTATTGCCTTCAAACGCCGTTCGCTATCTGCCAGTCCTGCGGTAATCAGTTGCTGTTTGTGTAGGGTTAGCGCCAAAGTCGTGCCGGTCCAGGACAGTACCAATATATAAAACCATAGGTTCAGCAACTCGCTTTTCTCAAAGTCGTCGCCGAAAAAGCCCTGATGATGTGCGGCTCCGAATAGCGCTTGGATGGTAATCAAGCTGGCAATCAGTGTCACGCCATGACGATTGAAACGGAGGGCGGCCCAAATGGCAAACAGAAACATCCAGTAACCGCGGGAGATTTTTCCAAAGACAGGCTGGAAAGCATCGAGAAATACTACTTGACCGGCGAACAAGGTCAGAATGATCAGCAGCAATGCTTCCAGGCCGCGTTTTTCAGCAAACCATTGCTTTGGCCATTTCCGCCAAACCAATAATATGGGTGTGGCGGTGACAATGCCGAAAGCATCCGCCATCCACCAATGTAAAATCGATTGCGGCATAGCCGCTAATGGTATGAAACCGGCCTGATGTAAAGCCCAAGGGCCAATACCCGCACTGATTAACGAGCAAGCGGCGCCGGTTAGGGTTAACCAGATAAAGTGGCCTGGTTCGGTTAATTCTAAAGAAAAACGCTGGTGGCGTTTTAGTAGGTAGGCGGCTGTTACCGATTCCAGTGTGTTACCACTTGCAATTGCAAAAGACAGTGGGAACGAGTCGTCTACCATCAAGCCGGCGGCAAAAGCGCCCAGAAATATGCCTGACCAATAACGAAGGCCTTTCAGCAATAAAGCGGCCAATCCCAATCCGCTGGAAAACCACACCAAGGTGACATTGCCGGTTTCCGAGAAATAGGTGAGTACAATTTTAGCCAACAGGCAATAAAGCCCGGCCAAGCTGAGTATCGCCGGAAAGTCTAGCCAGCGGTAATTGGGAAATGCCATGAATCGCTTCACGTTTGGAGTTTGGCTAAAATTGCGGCAGTAAACCGGCGACAAGCAAGCTTTCGTAGGCTTTAAAAGCTGCTATTGCCGATAAAATCAGGAAAAACACCCCGCTGGCTTTATGCAGCAAGGACAAGGGTATTTTTTGCAACACAGTGCGCCCGGCCAAAACGCCTAATGCGGAGGTAAACGCCAGCGCCAGCGTCGAACCCAGCCAAACCGCAATCGGTTGCGCGGTACTGCTGAACGCCACGACGGCCAATTGGGTTTTATCGCCAAATTCGGCGACGGTAATCAATAAAAAGGTTGTAAAAAATATACCGTGGCCGCTTTTCTCGGCGATTTCCTCGTCGTCATCGTCTTCGTCGTGGTTGAGTAAGGCATGCAGACCGAAGGCGGCAAAGAGCAGGGCGACGGTGGCCGCGACCAGATATTCCGGTAACCATTTCGCAATCGCCGCACCAAAAACTACCGCCAAGGTGTTTAGCAGTGCGAACGCGGCGATAGCCCCCCACAGCACCGGAGCCGGTCTGTGCTTGGACGCTAAGGTCATGCATACCAATTGGCTTTTATCGCCGATTTCAGCGGCCGCGATCAGCGCAAAGCTGGTGCCGCCGGTCGCCAGCAGTTCCGTAAAGTTTAATGAGCTTATTTGGGTGATTAGTGGCGCGAGGTATTCCATTCTGTATCGAAGTGTTTGATCAGAAGATAAAAGCCCAAAAGGCTTTTGCCTTTTGGGTGGCCTGCTTTATTTAAGCGGTGTTTATGTCAGTATTTTGTCCAGGATCATCATGATGATGAAACCGGCCATCAAGGAAAACGTCGCGACGCGCGAGCGGCCCTTGGAGTGCGTCTCCGGGATAATTTCTTCGCTGATGACGAACAACATCGCACCGGCGGCAAAACCCATCGCAATCGGCAATATCGACGCAAACACCGTGACCATGGTAATGCCCAACAGGCCGCCGACCGGTTCCACCAATCCCGTAAAGGTGGCGATGGCGACAGCTTTCCATTTGTTATAACCCAAGCCGACCAATGGTAGAGCCACCGCCAGGCCTTCCGGCAAGTTTTGCAAGGCAATCGCAATAGATAACACCAAGCCGTTCTTCATGTCCCCGGAGCCAAAGCTGACGCCGACCGACATGCCTTCCGGGAAGTTGTGGATGGTAATAGCGATAATGAATAAAGATATTTTTTGCAACGAATCCAATGAATGATCGCTGACCGAATCAAAATGCAGATGCGGCAAACGACTGTCGGCAAAATGTAGGAACAGCGCACCGATCAGCATGCCGGCCGACACGATCCACAAGCCTTTACCGGGCCAGATTTGCTCGCCGTAATCCAGACCTGGCACCAACAAAGAAAACGCGGTGGCCGCCAGCATCACGCCGGCCGCGGCACCCAGCAAGCCATTGAACAGCCGGTCGGAAATGTTTTTAAAGAACAGGGCCGGCAAGGCGCCGATGCCGGTAGCCAGCCCCGCCAGAACGCTGGCCAGAAAGCCGATCACTACCACTTTGTCGAAAATCACGTATAGGCTGCCGAATACCAAGATTTGCGAGAGCAAAAATAAGCCGATAAACACGGCCCAACGCTGCATCAGCGGCAAGGTCATTACATGCAGGTATTGGGGATGGGCTTGCAAGCGAAGATAGTAGTCTTCGAGCGTTTTTTGAATATTCAGCATATTTTTACCTTTATTGTTCTTGTGGCTAAAGCTGGGATTATACTGAATTCATCCGAATTACCGATTTTTACCCACAATGTTTGCGGGGAGTTTCTCTGTTAACGCTAAAGCACGTCAGTCTTTGGATGGAAAACGCGCTGCCGTTCATATCCGGCGCATTGACCAGATAAAAGGGCGCAGGTTGTGTCCTAGGCCGGTTTCGATTTACAGTGCCGGTTTTGGCGGCCATGATGTGGCTTGATCCGGTGTTTCGGCAATTTTCAGGAGTTTGACAGAATGAAGGTTTTGCAAGGTTTTACAGCAGTTAGCACTCTCGCGGTCATCAGTGCTTGCGCACCCGTTCAACAGCAGGTTTCGGATCAGACTTTCGCCTTGGGCGGGCCGCAAACCGGCTATGGAGCGGGTGCTGCGGGTTCTATAGCCGGTGCTGTGGGGCAGGCGAGCCAGTTAGGGTTAATTGATATATTGGTCGGGCAATTGGGAATCAGTCCGCAGCAGGCTCTGGGTGGTGTAGGTTCAATTTTTTCCGTGGCGCAGCAACGCATGAATCCCGGCGACTTCTCGCAATTAAGCAATGCCGTGCCGGGGATGGACCGCTATTTGTCCTCGGTGCCGCAACAGGTTTCCGCATCAGGCTCGCAATCTTTGCTGGGCGCTGCGGGTGGATTAATGGGTGGGCAACTCGGCAGTCTGGCGAATTTAGCCGGATCGTTTCAATCCTTGGGGATGAATCCGTCCATGGTCAGCCAGTTTGTGCCGGTGGTTTTGCAGTATGTGCAAAACCAAAGCGGTGCCGGTGCCATGAGTTTGCTTCAGCACGCTTTATATTGATTCGCTTGGACTTCAATCTAATTTTTACAACGACAGACTAAAAAATCATGGAAATATTATTGATAGGCGCTGTGCTGATGATCTTCGCTATTTTGCTTTCCGCATGGCTGATGACTTTTGCCAAATGGTTTCCGATAAAAGGTATAGACGGCGAATTTTTGAAAGACTACAAAACCCTGATCAGGGCCCACGTGGACTTCGCGTTGATGGCGCTATTTTGCCTGGGCTTTTATGGCACCAAAGTGCCGTTGCCGGTGACGGCTTGTTGGTTGGTCGTGATCGGCGGTCTGACCAATCCCGGCGTGTTTGTGGTCGCGGCATTCGATCCGGATTTTTGGTCCAAGCCGATCTGGCGGGTTTACTCGGCTTTGAGTTTTGTGGTGACCACGCTGGGTTTTGGCTGGATCGGCATTACCTTGCTGCAATATGCTTGGTAAATCGGCTGGCGATGGAACCGACTGTTAAAAAACCTGCCCAAGGCTTTACAATTCTTTGTTTTATTTTCAGGTTAAAAAATGACTGCTGCCTTACCCATACATGATTACGCCTTGCTTGATGACGCGGAATGCGATGCCCGCATCGTTGCCGCCAAAGCCAAACTCGGCAAACGTTGTATCGTGCTTGGTCATCATTACCAACGCGATGAGGTTTTCAAACACGCCGATATTTATGGCGATTCTTTAAAGTTATCTCGGGAAGCAGCGCAATCCGAAGCCGAATACATCGTGTTTTGCGGCGTGCATTTCATGGCGGAAGTGGCGGACATTTTGTCGCGGCCGGAGCAGATAGCCATATTGCCGGATTTGGCGGCCGGTTGTTCGATGGCGGACATGGCCAATAAAGTCAAAGTCCAACAATGCTGGGATGAACTGGCAAAAATCATCGACGTGCAAAACGCGGTCACTCCGGTAACTTACATCAACTCCGCCGCAGATTTAAAAGCCTTTTGCGGGCAACACGACGGCATCGTGTGCACCTCGTCCAATGCCGAAAAAATCCTGAACTGGAGTTTTGCCAAACGCGAGAAAGTATTGTTTTTCCCGGACCAGCATTTAGGGCGCAATACCGGCTATCGGATGGGGATACCGTTAGAGCAAATGGTAACCTGGGATTTCAACAAACCGCAGGGCGGCTTGACCGAGCAGCAAATCCGCGATGCCAAGATTATTCTCTGGAAAGGCTATTGTTCCGTGCATCAAGCCTTTCAACCCGAACAGATCGATGCCTTCAAGGAAAAACATCCGGAAACCATCGTTATATCTCACCCGGAAGCCTGTTTTGAAGTGTGCGAAAAATCCGACTATATCGGTTCCACCGAGATGATTTTAAAAATCGTCCGCGAAGCCGAAGCCAATACCCGCTGGCTGGTGGCAACTGAATTGAATCTGGTAAACCGGCTGAATCAAGAATGCAAAGCCCAAGGCAAAAGCGTGCACTTTATGGCGCCGACCTTGAGCATGTGCTCGACCATGTTCCGCACAGATCCACAGCATTTATGCTGGGTGCTGGAAAACCTGGCGGCGGGCCATGTGGTCAACCAAGTATCCGTGCCGGCCGAGCAAGCAGCCTTGGCGAAAAAGACTTTGGATAATATGTTGTTGGCGTCTTAGTCCCGTAGAGACCATTAGCGAGAGCGCAATCACCGAGAAGGGATGTTTAAGAATCAGAATATCGCCTTGTCCCTCCTGAGGTTGTCGTAAAAGTCAAAATGTAGTTTGGGTTTTATTGTGCGTTGAGCCAGACCTACGTTTTAAGACAGCCTCTGGAGGGAGTAATGCCGTTAAGTTTATAGTTGGGGACATACTGAGCGAATTTTTTCGACCTTTAGCGCCCATAGTGCGAATAAATTTGCCTCTTTATGCCTTGATATTCTTAGCCTCCAGCGCTTTGTCCCGAGGCATGAATTAGCGTCTGTGGAAAGCGCTGCGATACGCGTGTACGCTTTAGCAAGCAATCTGGGTGTTATCCCCCGAAGCATGTTTGCAAAAGTATGCCATTCGGCTTGCAACATCGAGTTAATTTTGAAATGCCCGAGAATAGATTTAGCCTCCTTTTGGAAATGGGGCTAAATTATCACAACAGCATTCCAATCAAGCGCTTCAGAAGGTCTTCCAAAGAAATCATGGTGAGTAATAATGGCAATAAGGGCATCAGCATGGCGATAGTAGTTTGCATAACAGCCTGCCTGTCAAACGGGAGCATTCGCATATCGCGAATGACTTCGTAACTGTTATTCAAGTCCGCAAGTGATTGAATATCGCCACTGCCAATAAATGCTTCATCCATAGTTGAACCACCTCGCAGCCACTTGTTATCGAACTCGCGAACATAGCGGCTCGCCAAAACGCCATAGCTTAGCAATCCCTTGCGTTTGGCTCTGACCAGCGCTGGTGTGAATACACATAATGGCCCCAAAACCAGCAGCCAAAAAAACACTACAAAGAAAGCGATTTCCGGCTTGAACTCTGTCAGCACCGCGCCCGTATAGGAGATTCGCTCAGCCAGCATCGCCGACAATAAAGCACCTTGCGAGAACAACAGGGGCGCAAAAGAAGCCGCACTTGCACTGAGAAAACCCAAGCCACCGGCATGATCAGGATGGGTCGGAATGAGATGGAGATCAAGAAGAGAAACTTGCCACAGGAATCGGCACCAAACCAGGATTCGGAACAACCAGCGCAGAGTAATAAACTGATACACCGGAAGACTTATGTATGTCATCCAATAGCCTGCCGGAGACACTCCCTGCGTGTACCAGGCAGTGGCGTTCAATGCCCTTAGTTCGAAAAACACTGAATGCCCAATAGTCGTTACCAACAGCAAGATTAGAACTTCAATCAGGGGAGAATTACGCAATCGTAATGCCGATGCGATGCATGCATCGAATTGTGGCCGAACGTCGATCGTCACGATCTCGCGTTCGACAAATTGCAACACCACGGGTCTTAATCGTCTATGAACTACCCATTCCGCAACCAACATCAAAGGCAGAGCCAATAAAAACCGCACATGCAGTTCGATATCGTAGAAAAAGGGCATTTGAACGCCGGTCGCGGCTTGATTTGAGAGTACTGACAATATCAATAGAGGCAGCCAGGTTAACAATACAAAGAAAATAACTCGCCGTCTCAGCCAACCCAATGCACTTGTCGATAAGCGTCCGCGAATCAGCATTTGAAATAGCGGCCCACCCTGCACCAAAGAAAAATCATCTGGAATTTTCAACTGGTATTCATCGCTCATGGCACGTCCGGAATTAATTTTTTATTCGGCTAAGAAAGGCCTGAACAAGCTGATTTTACTCATGGTTCGACAAGTTCACTATTTATACCCTTGAAAATACGTGCGGGATCAACAAATAGCGTTCGCCTGTCGCAGAACTTAATCAGAGCGTCCTTAAGGTCAGATCTAATCATTACTGCAGTCAATTATGCATTTTCCTCGATTAGCGCTTCAACGCGTCCCGCGTTCACGGCGTCTACCAAGGCCTTGTAATCCTGTTCTGTCTGATCGGCATAAGCTAAACCAAAATCACCGATTGCATGATCAAAACGGTCCGATTTTCCCAGATAGCCGCTGATCGTTGCTGCGTCACCCGATCTGGCGTGAGCACGGGCCAATGTCCAGCCGCACAATTCCGCATATAGCATGGCCTGCTGTGCAGTAGCGCCTTCCAAAGGCGGCGCCATTTTCATATCGCGCAATTGCCGTACAAAAAAATCACGGCCACTGCTTTGTACCCGCGTCCAACCCAAAAAAATATCGCTGGAAGATTGCATCAGTCGTTGCCCCATCACCACGCGCTGGGCATGATTGTCATAACGACTCTCGCCGGCATAGCGTTCCAGAACGGAAGGACAGGCTTCCTTGAACTGCAATAACAAGGGATGATTCTCTTCGGAAAAAAATAGACCGATGAAACATCGTGTCCCTACGCTGCCTATACCGACTACTTTCACAGCAATATCTTCCAGGCGGTAACGATCAAAGAGTACCCGCCGATCATCGGAAAGCGATTGACGATAAGCTGAGATTGCGCCATGAACTCGCTGTTCCTGTTCATCGCCCTGCATATGAAAAAGTATCGGCGGCTGATCGATTAATTGGTGCCGTCCACCGACTGACGCGGCGATCTTGGTTACCAGTTGGTCGCCGATACGTTGTCTGGCTTTCTCGACTAATTGTTCGCGACGTTTTCTGAGCTTTTCATCTGGCGCCATGTCAATCAATGTCTGGCCATCCAGACGGTCATACCAAACCTCCAAGGGCTTCATTTTGGAATATTCCCGCAAATGCTCACGATAAGCTCGAGCACATTCAACGGCAACCGCCCTGGCTTCATCGTCATCCAGTTGCCCATCCCGAGCTGCAACAGCAAAACTGGCAGCCAGGCGTTTGATGTCCCACTCCCAAGGCGCAGGTAGGGTTTCATCGAAATCGTTGATATCGAAAATCAGGTTGCGTTCCGGTGTGGCGAACAGTCCAAAATTCAATAGGTGGCAATCGCCGCAAGCTTGTACCTTGATACCAGTGCTAGGCGTTGTAGCCAGATCGTGGGCCATGAGACCGGCGGAACCACGCAGAAAAGCGAACGGACTTCGCAGCATGCGTCCGTATCTTATTGGCACCAGCTCGGCTATTCGATCTCGATTAGACTCCTCGAGTATCTCAATGGGGTCTCGGCGACTTGGCGACGTGGGCCAAAGGGCGTGACGGGAGCGCGGCACCTGATCGCGTAGCGATTTACCTTCTGTCAGACGTTGAGCTCGCGATTTGAAGACCAATGATTGGGTATCTGGCGTAATGATTGATGCGGGGCTTGGTTTTTTTTTCTTTTTTTTATCACTTGCCATGGGCTTGTACTCCTGAATGAAATCTATCGATACCCCACCGTTCCGCATTGCCAGCTTGATAAACAGAATACTGCTTTGTACGGGAGCAGATAAAGGGGGCGACTTACTCAACTGTTTTGGTGAACTCGCAACGGTTTTTGACCAAATCCGCAGATTGCTGATGACCAATGCCGTGGGCAATCAGCGCTATCACACGATCATCCTGGGCGTAGCCCAAATGTGCCTCAAGCGGATTGGCTAAATCGCTGATACCAAATGCGTCGATGACATTGGCTATGTTGATGTTGACATTGGTAATCTTGGTGCATAAACGGGAGTCCAGATATTTATCGCTAAAGCCAGACGGAATACCGTAGCTGAGCAAATCGTTGGGATCGCTGAAGGCGATAATCGGTGTTAACTTGAATATACGGCTTGCGTATTTAGCACCGTCCGGCTGGCAATAGTTAGCACGCTGGCCGCTGATCTCCGGCAATTCTCTACCCAATTGCAACATAGGTAACTGGTTGGAGAGCATGAAAATCGGCATTTCTTTGTTGCGAAGCGCCTCAATAACCTTTTCGGCAACACCGACCTTGCGGATAACATCCGTGTACTGGGCTTTGTTGTCCAGAATATGTGCAATGCGCTGCATGCCGTCAATGGTGATTCGGCTTCCCAAACTGTGCGAGATGAACACATAATCATCATGAATAATGTGGTCAACCTTGGAATCGTCCAAGCCTGTACATGTGTGATTGCCGCTAGTGGGGAGGTCTTGCCAATCGCCGGTTGCCATCCAACAAATCGATTGGGAAAACGCGGCTAATATGGCTTCGCGCTTTTGCCCCAGATAGATGATGGGGTCCGGCCCGGTATCGTTACTAAATTTCTTCAACATATCATTGAGTTTAGCGCGACGGAATTCGTATTCTCCCGAATTATCGAAAGCCAACAATTGCTTTTCATCGCGGGTAATTTCCGACCAAGTTAACTCATAAAACATCAGTTCCTTATGGCTTTCTTCATTGAACAAATGCGTAATACGTAAATTGCCGAGATGTTTATCGGCAATCAAGGGAGCCGACAGGCTAATATTTTTTTGCTGCTCCGAACGGGCATTCAGATTCAATTGTTTCGCTAGTTTTTCAAGAAATTCAGTGGTATAGCCTGGAATATGATCGCCGACACCATGTACCATCAACACTTTGGTTTTACCCTGGGTTTTACTCAAGCCAGCGTCGATGCCTTTGAAAGGCTGGCCCCAGACTTGGCATATGCGCGTATCTTCGGCTTCGTTTTTTTGCAATAAGGCCTCGGCCACTCCTTTGCCAATACTGGAGCAGCCCGTCAAAAGCATGACTAAAGAGGCAACCGCTAAAAATCCTCGGGTTTGGCTAGTGGTCATTGGCAAAGAAACCTTCATGTTGTCCATCTCAAATAAGTCTGTGACAAAAAATTGCTGCTAGATTTGTTGCTCGACCGTCCGAATGCGCGTCGAAAAATCTGAGCGATGGTCGGCTGCATGGGCGAGATCGTTAATAAGAGCGCGCTTCTGTAACTCATCAAAAGGCTTACCGTTATCCAGGTGCCCCGTTTCGTAGAGATATTCTGGAAGATAGCCACTAAGCAATACTTTCCAGGAAAATGGCAGATGTTCGGCATTAACCCGAGTCCGCCACCAAATGGCTGTCGTACAGTTATCCAGTAGCGTGTTGTAAAACGTTGGCTGCTCATTAAGCTGGTTGATTTTGTTCATATACTCCAGAAACAGGTTTTTGGCGTTTTGATGGGAACCTTGTAGCCGATACCAATAAACGTGTTCCGGTGGGTTGTTTCGGTGATTGGCGCGCAAACCGATAACATCCCGTTCGTCGGCCACGACATAAATCAGCTCGTATTGACGAAAAAAGCCTTTTACCGTTGAGTAACCCTCACCGATTTCTTTGCGCGCTTCGATAGACACCGCCAAATAATCATCGCCAGCAAAATGAAAACTCAAAATAGTGTGAGCGAAGGCCGGCCCCATCCAATACACGGAAAATAAGTCGATTCCTTCCAATTTGTTTAAATCGAAGGTTTTGTCGTAATAATTCGGTTGATAATCGAATTCGCTTTTGTAGCTGAAGTTCCGAATGTTATGTACGGTAACCAGATTGCCGACAAAGCTGGCATGGGCCAAGTGTTGGGCGTCAGCTTGCCACTGCCTATCATTCGATGGCGCGATGTTCAGCCACCAAATCAAGATACCGGACAAACCGATAAAATAAACGGTTAATAGCGATCTGCGCCATTGACCCGCTAGCAAGCCAATGGCTGTGACGCAGCCTATTAACCCGAAAAATAAAGCCAAAACTTGCTGAAGTCCTCCTGTATGCGAATCGCCAAAATAAATGCTGCAAGCACCCCATAGCGTTGAGATCAATACGGCTACCAATGCAAACAAATACGCGATCATGCTTATTGAACTCCTTGCTCCAGAATTGGATTGCGCAAGCAAAACCGACACCCCCGGAAAGCGTGCCGCCCACCATAAATGGAAACAGCAAATCGGATTTCAGATCCAGGCGTTCCAGGCTGGCTTATTCAATTGCAGCCACGTCAGGCAACTCATCGATATTACGGGTTGGCCTGACAGCAAACGCGTTGCTAAATAAGGCCCTGCGGCCAATAACGATGACCCTTCCCAGGGTTTTGTCCCGGCAGTGGCGTAAGTAAAAGAAGCGTAAATATCTTTATTGTCTTCGGCTGCCACACCCAACCGAGCGTAGTCAATATCCATGTTTTCCGCAATATGCACTAAGCCGACCTGGAGCTGTTGGTCGACGTTATCGAACGGAACTTTGAGAAAACCCGCTGACAGTTCAGCCCAAAATGACTGGAATTTAAGCGGGTTTTGTAGTTTTGCCACTGGTTTTCTATTCTATGTATAAAAACACCCTATGCCGGTGGGCATTACCTAATATTGTTAGACACTAAAAACGGCCTTGCGTAAGCGATATTGTCCTGGTCAGAACCCCAATCATTTTTAATAGTTGTTTTCCAGCAAGCGATTAACTAACCGAGCAACTTCAGGCAGATTTAAAATCCCCATATGCGATGCCGAAAAGCCATATAGACGCTCGGCCTCGTCTTGCGCTTCGTCGCGTAATTGGCTGGACAAACTAACAGTGCCGTCACCAGATTGAGTGTCAATGAATGAAAACAACAAATGGTTAGCTATCGAATCCGGCAAACGTTTACGTATCTCCGAGTATTCCCCGCTATAGAATAATTGCTTCAGAAAATGGCTTCCAATCGCCAAATCTTCCCAAGAGTAGACGGGAGTTGGCGCATGATCGACCCCTAGTTTTGCCGCTGCATGACCATTCCAGGGAGTGGCAATTGAAATAAATAATGGAATAACTGGAGTTTTTGCATTTTCCAGATGTTTGAGAATAAAGCTCCTCGATACCAAGCCACCCATACTGTGCGCAACTACGGCAATTTTTTCGAAATGATACTGGGTATGCAACTGCTGCAGCATCTGTTCAATATAGCGTGCCACATTATCGATATAGGCTCCCGATGGATAGTAAACCACCCACGGCTGAAAATGTGTCTTATCCAATTGTTCGATCAAATAACTGAAATCGCGTGGCGTGCCATTGATGCCATGCACGAACAGCACGGGTATTTTATTGGCGGAATAAGGCTCTAAAAAATAAAGCCCTGCATTGCCATCGATCAAAAAATCCAGTGGCTTCCACAGACTTTGCTTAGCGACTTCCTCGGCAAAACGGGGCTGATCCAAACTTGCCAGGACGCCAGGTTTAGCCACCTGACCAAGCGAAATATCGAATTGATTTTTGCTGCTGCGGGCTTGCAGCTTGGAAATATCAACGGGCGATTGTGCTGGAGTGCGACCTTGTTCGGGTATCACCAAGCTAATATCGGTTTTGACGCCCCCTGGCTGGCAGTCAACGATGTTATCAAGCCTCGGAGCCAACGCCGGTTCGTCGAGTTGATAGACTAAATCCGAATTGACGTCTTTAAAAGCAGCCAAAACGTATCGGCCTGATGCGGTAGAAAAATACCACTTTCCAGGTTGATCTCTGACGAAATGGTCAAACAACCCCCAGTTGGCGCGATTATTAACGTCTCCGCCATTGAATTTAAACAGCGTTACGATCATTTTTTTACCATTGTCAAATTCAGGTTTTACTGTTCCATAAATTTGGCAATAGCTGGTGATTTTTTGATGCTGTTCTTTGACGGCCAATAAACCACAACCCGATAAATCGCAAGCCACGATTAAAACTATCCCAAGAAAAAGGTATCTTCTCAGCATTTTCCTGCCCCCCTGGTTATAAAAAGATTACCGGCTAAGTCGGTGAGTAAGAGTTAAGACTCTTGGTTGACAGCGTATTGCCCTCAATTGATTCCGTCTTCGTCGCTGTTTCGCAGGTTTATCGGTCTGGGCGTGACGATGCGGGTTGGGAGCGCAGCGTCTTCAGCGCCAACCGAGAGCGCCTGTTGTCCGAAGCCTTGCGCAGCGAAGCAGAATGGCAAAACCTCGTTTCGTATGAATACTCCAGCGTCGATGGCAGTCTAATCGACGCGTGGACTTCACAAAAAAGCTTGATCGGCGCCGCATCAGATAAGCATGAAAAACGCACTTGCCAACATTAAAAGAGGTAGCTTCATGTTAGTCCTAATTTGTTTAAAGGGAATCAGGAACCCTGCCCTGGACCGCGCCGCGCCAAAATAAGATGCGCAATCAGCGCAAATACAGCGACTCAAAACGCGCTATCACCTTATTGCCTGTAAGCAGCAGTAAATGTTCACCTTCGATACGGTAATGGGTAGTGGTATTTAGTGCCTCAAGTACTTTGGTTTCTAGTTCCATAGCAGGCGACGAGCAGGCCATCATGGTGCCGGCCATCTGCGAAAAGCGCAATTCCTGGCTTGAGTGTTTAAATGAGCCGGTAAATTGATTGCAGCCACTGAATCCGCTCACCCGCGAACCCTGGTTGGCCAGGATCATATGAATTTGGTTTGTCGCTGACGGCGATATGGGTATCTGTTGGTCGCCAATATTCAGTAGTTTCCAATAGGTGTTTTTTAGTTCGGCAATTGCCAACCCAGCGTTGGAGGCTGTTGGTTTACAGGCTTTTTCGGGTTGCGACGCGTTGAATTTTTCGATCACCATCTGCTCGATGACCGGCCCTTCCATGCCCGGACGTTGCTCAAGTCGTCCTTTAAACGTCACCCAAAGCGGCGAACCGGGCGTAACAGCCGATTTGCTGTAGTTGCGTTCTGCGGTCAGGTAGTCGCCCGTCATCACAACCGGCCAGCTTAGGCCGCTGGCGCATTCGGTGAACGTCGCAGCATCAGCCATGTATTGGAACTTACCGTACCATTGCACCGAATCGTTTAGCGGATCGACTTGAATGTTGCGGCGAAGATCGAGATAGGCAGGCGATTTTATGGGCTGGCCTGCGGCATCAAGCTGACGCAATGTGTCGTTATCAAGGATGGCAAATAGTGAGGTTTCAGTGCCATTGTTCAGGCGCAATACATTATCTGTAATTTTCCAGCCGCCGGCTTCGGCAAACAAGCCGTTGGGTTTCTCTTGGTAAACCCGGCGCAAACGGTACAGGCCATCACCACGCAAAGTCAGGGTTTGCATAATGCCAGGACAATCGGCACACGGCAGCGCTGCTGCAAAGCTGGCCGGTAGACTAAGGGGGGTCGGTAAGACGTTTGCTGATCTACCGGCGGCGCTTGCCGTAACGGCGTCAAGCAGCAGGTCGACCTGACTGAGCCGGTCGTCGGTTAACACCGGATAAAGGCGCGTGGTGGTAAAACGCAGGGTGCCACCGACAGTAATGCTCGCCCTCAGGTTATAACGGTGATTGGCATGGATGGCCGTCTTGGGTACTGGCAGAGTAAAGGCTATGGGGACCTGGCGGTCGCCAAAGTGCTCGCTAAATTCGGCCAACACCGGACTTTGCGCATCGGCCAGCGTCACGTCTTCAAGCTGCACCGACAACACCGCATCCGGCGGCATGGCGATGCGTTGGCGGTACGCAGCCGTGCCACTGACAGTCATAAACTCTTCAAGAGCTTGGTCAGTCCTTGCGCATCCGAAATTAAAAACCGTGACCAACCATGCCGTGCATATGAATATTTTGTGAAAAAGCGAGTTCATTTGTCTGCTCTGTATTACGTTGTCGAAATTATGCGCTGAAAGCCCGAACGCCGGCTATAAGAGCAGGTGCTTTGACAGGATTGTTAGCTGACGCCCTCGCTAGGCCCTGGTGAACATCAGCAAGGTCGCCTAAGCTGATACAGTAAGGTAAGCTGACGGCATAAATTCATGGCGATCAAGGCACTGTGGCGGCCAATTCAGCAAAAGTTTAGACCATAACAAACCTTGATGGGCTGATCCGGTCAAGCTCAACTAAGGCCGGATCTTTCTCGGCTACCGGTCCAATCGGCATAAAGCACACTAATGCAGTATTTAATGTTTTTGCTTAGGTTAACCTGGAGAACAATGCTGGCGCTGCCGTTCTTAGGCTTATGTGCCCCGGCGGGATTTGCCACGGTTCTTATTACCGGGCTTGAAGGCAAAACCGCATCCAACACCCGGCTGATGCTGTCTTTGGAAAAAGAAAAATGTGACACGCCCGAGTGGAAAATACGCAGCCTTTACGCCAAAGCAGAGCAGGAAATTGATCAGGCACTGCGCGCGCTGGGTCATTACCATACCAGCGTTAAAAAGTCCCTGGTGTTTAAAAACGACTGCTGGACTGCCGATTTTGATATTGCCGCAGGTCCTCAAGTGTTTGTCGACCAAGTCAGCGTCACCATTAACGGGTCAGCAAAAACCAACCTAGAGTTTCAAAAGTTACGGGACAACTTGTTAAAAATTGCCGGTAGCCCGCTGGATCACAGCCAATACGAAAAGATGAAAACCCGTATTGAAGCATTAGCCATGGAAACCGGCTATTTGCGCGGCAGCTTTACCGAAAAAAAATTGTTGATAGACAAACAGCGCAATAAAGCCCAAATCAAGTTGGTGTTTGATAGTGGGCCGCGCAAAGTGTTTGATGAAATCGTTGTGCATCAGGATGCCTTAAACCCTGCGTTCGTCGCCAAATATATCTCGATCAACAGCGGCGTTTTTATAACGGCAGCCAGTTGGCCAAGACCCATGCCAACCTTTTAAAAAGCGGTTATTTCGCCACAGTTGATATTGTTCCCGATACCTTGAGCGCCGAGCAAGGTGTGCCCGTCGCGATTAAACTGCAAGCCAAAAAACAGCATCATTACAGTTTTGGTGTTGGTTTTGATACCGATATCGGCCCGCTGCTAAGCGCGGCTTACACTAACCGCCGCCTGAATCACTGCGGGTCGCGCTGGCAAACTGGCTGAAGTGGGCAAACATCAGCGCCCCCTGACAGAGGTCGAATTAGAACTGGCCAAAGTGAAACGTGAGTTGGCTGAAGTCAAAATGGAGCGTGATCTCTTAAAAAAGTGCGCGGCCTACTTTGCGAGGACGTCGACGTGAAGTTTGGCCTGATTAAGGGATGGCGAGAGCAGTATCCGGTATTGGGGTTATGCCGGGTATTGGAAGTATCGGAAAGTGGTTATTATGCGTGGCTTAATCGTCCGGTTTCGCTTCGCAAACAAGCGAATGATCGTTTAGAAATTGAAATACAAGCCGCTCAGCAACGTACCCGAGGCACGTATGGTCCAGAGCGGTTGCAGCGGGATTTGGCCGACAATGGCACGCATATCGGAATTGACCGGATTAAGCGCATTCGACGGAAACTGGGGTTACGCTGTATCCAGAAGCGAAAATTCAAAGCCACCACGGATTCTCGACACAGCTTGCCGGTGGCGCCGAATCTATTGGAGCGGAATTTTAACGTGTTAGAGCCGAATAAAGCCTGGGTCAGCGACATTACTTACATTCCAACTGACGAGGGCTGGTTATATCTGGCGGGCATCAAAGATCTATTCAGCGGTGAATTGGTCGGCTACGCCTTGCATGAACGCATGACCAAGAATCTCGTGATGCAGGCTGTTTTTCGTGCGGTCTCTGGCAGGAAATCGATAAGGGCCTGATTCTGCATTCAGACCGCGGTAAGCCAGTATTGTGCGCATGAGTACCAGGCCTTGCTGACCCAACTAGGCATGCAAGCATCCATGAGTCGCAAGGGCGACTGTTGGGATAACGCGCCGATGGAGAGTTTCGGGGGATCGCTGAAAAATGAACTGGTTCATCATCGCCAATACCGTACTCGTATGGAAGCTAGGCAGGAAATCAGCGAATACATTGAAATATTTTACAACCGGCAACGGAAACAGGCCCGACTAGGCTACTTGTCTCCTGTTGCCTTTACACGGCAGTTTTATACTCAGAAATTGAAAGCGGCTTAACTCTTTGGACTCCACTATTGCCATCCGATGTCAAAAACGGCTTCACTCCAAATTAGGCTATATCAGCCCGGAAAATTTTGAAGCTAAAAAAGTCGCTTAGTTGAGTGTCCGTCAAATCCGGGCAAGATCAGTGGCCGGCTGTGCCTAAAGTACTTATCAGTCAACCGGATCGCCCTACCAAGTCCAGCCTTAATCCTGCCTGTTACCGCGCCGCTTTGCAGCTTTCTTGGCCTCTTTTTCTGCCCGAATAGCCGTCAATTCCACCATCTCCGCTTCTATCATCTCCGGCGTTTCCAATGTGATCTGGCCCAGCGTACCGGCGCGCAGTTCGTTTAGCAAAAGCTTCGCGGCTTTGTCCAGCTCGACCACGCCGCCGCTACGCAAGCAGCCGCGTTTGGTGCCGATGGCTTGCAGTAATGTCATTGCCTCGCTGGGTAGTTCAGTCAGCCGGTAGCGGGCTTTTAGATTCTCGGCATAGGCTTTGCCGAGGTATTCCAATGCATACAGTGCGATGTCGTCGTGTTGAAATGCGGTGTCTTTGATCGCGCCGGTCACTGCCAGCCGATAACCGCTGTGGCGGTTTTCTACGTTGGGCCAGAGCACGCCGGGGGTGTCGGATAATACGATGTTATTGCCCAAGTTGATGCGTTGCTGTTGTTTGGTGACAGCCGGCTCGTTGCCGGTTTTGGCGATGGTCCGGCCCGCCAGTACATTGATGATGGTGGATTTGCCGACGTTGGGGATGCCCATGATCATAGTGCGAATCACTTTGTTGGCAGCGGTTTTCTCCGGCAGCATCTTTGCGCATAAGTCGATAATCTGTTTGATTTTTTCCGGCTGTTGGGTGGTGACTGCCAGGGTTTTTACCGCCTGTTCCCGTTCCAGATAGGTTTGCCATGCTTTAGTCAATTCCGGATCAGCCAGATCGGTTTTGCTGAGCACGCGGATAGTGGGTTTATCGCCACGCAGGCCGGCCAACATCGGGTTTTGGCTGCTGTAAGGAATGCGGGCGTCGAGAATTTCGATCAGCAAATCGATGTCGGGCAAGGCGTACTTGATCTCCTTGCTGGCCTTGTGCATGTGGCCGGGATACCATTGAATTTGCATGTGTTGTGCTGCTGTTAGTGGACATTAAATAGGATTGTACCTTTTATTAACCCGATGCTATTTATTACTGGTGTTCCGGTCGGGTCGCCGAAGCCGGATGTTGAGTGCCCTTCAACAGGCATAGGACCCAAACGAGCTTAAAGACGATGAGTATGGATTTCTGCCAGCCGCAGCGCGCCGCAGCGGTAGACGTAGAGCGCTGGTTATTGCTACAATCCAGTCTATTTTTGGTGCTTTTGGCACATCTCGACGCAAGTCTTTCACACTCATCCCGGAGAAAACTCTATGGCAATTAAAGTTGCAATTAACGGTTATGGTCGTATTGGTCGCAATGTCATGCGCGCTTTGTACGAATCAGGTCGCACCAACGAGATCCAAGTTGTCGCTATTAACGACTTGGGCGATTCCAAAACCAACGCACACTTGACCAAATACGATACCGTACATGGTAAATTTCCATTCGATGTGTCTGTCGACGGTGATTACATCGTGATCAATGGCGACAAAATTCGCGTATTTGCTGAAAGAGATCCCGCTAAACTGCCTTGGGCTGAATTGGGCATTGATGTTGTGCACGAGTGCACCGGTTTCTTCACCAGCAAAGCCAAAGCGTCTGCGCATATTGCTGCCGGCGCCAAAAAAGTCATTATCTCCGCTCCTGGCGGCAATGATGTCGATGCAACCATCGTTTATGGTGTTAACCACCAAACCTTGAAAGCATCCGACACGGTTATCTCAAATGCTTCTTGCACCACCAACTGCTTGGCGCCATTAGTTAAACCTTTGATGGATACCATCGGTGTGGATCACGGTTTGATGACCACCATTCACTCATACACTAACGACCAAGTGTTGACCGACGTGTACCACAGTGACTTGCACCGCGCGCGTTCCGCTACTCAATCCATGATCCCAACCAAAACCGGTGCTGCTGCGGCGGTAGGTTTGGTATTGCCGGAAATGAAAGGCAAACTGGATGGTTTCGCGATGCGTGTTCCCACTATCAACGTCTCTGTTGTGGATTTGTGCTTCCAAGCGTCACGCAATACCACAAAAGAAGAAATCGACGGCATTTTACGCGAAGCGGCTGCTGGTCCATTGAAAGGCATTTTGGCGATCAACGATGAGCCATTGGTGTCTATGGACTTCAACCACAATCCACATTCTTCCATCTACGAAGCCGGTCTGACTAAAGTTACCGGTGGTAATTTCGTGAAAGTCCTGTCCTGGTACGACAATGAATGGGGTTTCTCAAACCGTATGCTCGATACCACGGTCGCTTTGTTCAACGCCAAATAAAGGGTTTACATGCTGTTACGAAGAACGAAAATCCTGGCTACGCTGGGACCTGCTACGGACAAGCCCGGCGTACTCGAAGAGTTGTTCGAGGCTGGAATCGACGTTGTAAGGCTTAATTTCTCGCACGGTTCGGCGCAGGATCATATTGATCGCGCCAACCGGGTCAGAGCTATCAGTAAACAAACCGGCCGCCGCGTTGGGATTCTGGCTGACTTGCAAGGTCCGAAAATCCGGATCGAGCGTTTCAAAGAGAATAAAGTCTGGCTGGAAGAAGGTCAGGACTTTGCCTTGGATATTAATCTGGGCAAACTTGACGGCGACAATACCCAAGTCGGTATCAGCTACGAGCCTTTGGCACGCGAAGTAAAACCAGGTACCCGTTTGTTGCTGGACGATGGCCGGGTAGTGTTGGATGTGGTCGACGTGATCGACAACACCCGCGTCAACACGAAAGTGGTGGTGGGCGGTGATTTGTCGAACAACAAAGGTATCAACCTGTTAGGCGGTGGCTTGTCCGCGGCAGCTTTGACCGACAAGGACAAAGAAGACATCAAAACCATCGCGGTGATTCAAGCCGATTACGTGGCGATTTCCTTCCCGCGTACTGCCGATGATATGCATGAAGCCCGTGAGCTGTTGCAAGCAGCCGGTTCTTACGCCGGCTTGGTTGCCAAGGTAGAGCGCGCGGAAGCGATGGACGTTATCGACGAAATCATCCTGGCATCCGATGCCATCATGGTAGCGCGTGGCGACTTGGGTGTGGAAATTGGCGATGCCAATCTGCCGGCTGCGCAAAAACTGCTGATTCAGCGTGCGCGCGAACTGAACCGGGCAGTGATTACTGCGACGCAGATGATGGAATCGATGATCGAGAATCCTATCCCGACCCGTGCGGAAGTATTCGACGTTGCCAACGCTATTGTTGACGGTACCGATGCCATCATGTTGTCCGCGGAAACCGCCTCCGGCAAGCATCCGGTGAAAACCGTGCAAGCCATGGTGCGCATCTGTCTGGAGACCGAAAAGCAGCCGAGTGTGACCAAATCAATGCATAGGATGACCGACAAGTTCGAGCGTATCGACGAAGCGATTGCGATGTCAGCGATGTACATGGCCAACCATACCAAAATAGCCGGTATCGCCTCCTTGACCGAGTCGGGTTCGACACCGCTGTGGATGTCCAGAATCAGCTCCGATATTCCTATCTTCGCATTCAGCAGTTGCGAGCGTACTTTGGGTCAGGTGACCCTGTATAAAGGGGTATTCCCAATTCCGTTTGCCAAGGAAAAGATGGAATCGGCCAGCGTGACTCAAAGCCTGATTAAGGCCTTGAAAGCGCGCGGTGTTGTGAAACCGGGCGATGCGCTGATCCGTACCAAAGGCGACTTGACCGGCGCCAGCGGCGGCACTAACTCCCTGAAAGTCATCACTGTCACCGACTAATTTTTAGTCGGCTTGCCTTGTTTCGCGGCGTTCGGTTTACCCGAACGCCGCGTTTTCAAAACGCTCTAAACTACGCCGCATCCAGCTTGGCGTAAGCCAGCATCAGCCATTTGATGCCCGCATTGCGGAAATTGATCTGTACCCGCTCTTGTTCGCCTTCGCCTTCCATTTGCAGGACCACGCCTTCGCCAAATTTTTCGTGCCTGACAGGCTGGCCCAGTTTGTAAGTACCCTTGCTGCCCAGACTTTTGGTTTGCGGTGCGCTATTGGCCGCCGGCCTGCTGACATTGGCGCGTAACCTGATTTCCTGAATCGACTCCTGCGGCAGTTCGCGCAAAAACCGCGAGGCACGCGGATAACTGTCTTTGCCGTAAAGCCGTCTTGACTCCGCGTGGGTCAAGTACAGCTGTTGCATGGCGCGGGTGATGCCGACATAGCAAAGTCGGCGTTCTTCCTGTAAGCGGCCGGCGTCGTCCAAGGCTTGTTGAGAGGGGAATAGGCCTTCTTCCAATCCCACCAGAAACACCAGCTTGAATTCCAGACCTTTGGCGGAATGCAGCGTCATCAACTGTACGCAATCTTCATCGACTTCACCTTGCATTTCGCCGGCTTCCAGCGCCGCGTGCGCTAAAAACATGTCCAGCTCGCCCATATTCTCGGCATTTTCGCTGTCGTAATCGAACAAGCGGGCGGCGTTGACCAGCTCTTCCAGGTTTTCCACTCGCGCTTCGCCTTTGTCTTGCTTTTCTTTTTTATACAGTTCGATCAGGCCGCTGGTCTCGACGACTTGTTTAACCGTTTCATGTAGGCTTAGCTCTTTAGTGGTTTCGCCAAGCGCAACAATCAGGTTTAAAAAGCCGCGCAAAGCATTGGCGGCGCGTGCCGGTAATTGATTGTGTTCAAGCATCGCCAAGGCTGCTTGCCATAGAGACAGTTGTTGTTCGCGCGCCAGGATGCGCATGTCGTCCAGAGTTTTGGCGCCGATACCGCGCGTTGGCGTGTTCACTACCCGTTCAAAGGAAGGATCGTCGTGCGGATTGGTTGATAGGCGCAGATAGGCGAGGGCGTTCTTGATTTCCATCCGCTCGAAAAAGCGCAGGCCGCCATAAACCCGATACGGCGTGGCAGTGGTCATCAAGCGTTCTTCGAATTGTCGGGATTGGGCGTTGGAGCGATACAGGATGGCCGTGTCGCTGCGCAATCCACCATCTCTAACCCATTGCCGGATTTTTTCGACCACAAAATACGCTTCGTCTTGCTCGTTGAATGCCGAATACAGAGAAATAGCTTGGCCTTCGCCGGCGTCGGTCCATAATTCCTTACCCATCCGGTTATCGTTATTGGCGATCAAGGTGTTGGCGGCCTTCAAAATATGGCCGCTGGAACGGTAGTTTTGCTCCAGGCGGACGATGCCGTGTTCCGGATAGTGCTTTTGGAAATTGAAGATGTTTTCGATTTTGGCGCCGCGCCAGCCGTAGATGGATTGATCGTCGTCGCCGACTACGAACAGGTTGTTGTTGCCCTCGGTTAATAGCCGCAGCCAGGCGTATTGAATGGTGTTGGTATCCTGAAATTCATCAACATGCACTTGCTGAAAGCGTTGCTTGTAAAACGCCAGCAAATCTTCGTTATCGCGTAGCAGTTCGTGGGCTCGCAGCAGCAGTTCGGCAAAATCCACCAAGCCGGAACGCTGGCACACGTCTTCATATGCCAGATAAACGTCCTTCATCTGCCGGTTGTAAAAGTCCCCGCTATCCTGCATATGCTTGGCGCGGATGCCTTCGTCTTTTTGCGCATTGATAAACCATTGCGCTTGCTTGGGTGGCCATTTGCTGTCATCCAAATTCAGGTTTTTCATCAGCCGTTTGATGATGCGCAATTGGTCGTCGCTATCCATCACCTGGAAGGTGTCCGGCAGCTTGGCTTGCTTGGCGTGTTGCCGCAGTAAACGGTGGGCCAGGCCGTGGAAAGTGCCTATCCACATGGCGTGGGCCGGGGTTTCGAGTAAATCTTCAATGCGGTGCCGCATTTCATTAGCGGCTTTATTGGTAAACGTCACCGCCAGAATGTTGTAAGGCGAAATCTGGTTGACCTGGATGTGCCAGGCGATGCGATGCACCAATACCCTGGTTTTGCCGCTGCCGGCGCCGGCCAACACCAGCATGGCTTGCATGGGGGCAGAAACGGCCAGACGTTGGTCGTCGTTTAGAGAGGTGATGATAGAAGAGGCGTCCATTTTTTATAACTTGCAGATTTTGAAGAGCTGTGTATATTTGCTTGCCTTTAAGGGAAAGCCGTGCGTCGGGACTAATAACTACAACACAGAGAGGATTGGAAATGAGCTTCGATTATAAACGTTTGATCAAATTTGAGCACAACATCGGCGAGAAAGATAAGAAAGTCCGTATGGTTTCGGGCGTGGTGTTGCTGGCCGTTTCATTGTTTACCGCCAGCATTCTGATGTTGTTGGTTGGGTTGGCTTTGGTTGCCACCAGTTATTCAGGCTGGTGCCCCGCATATTCCAGTATGGACAAAAATACCTTGGGTACCAATACGGCAGTCGATGGTCAATAAGCCATAGCAGCTAGCTCCGAATCCGCGCCTTTGGCGCGGTTCGGATTCAAAAACATCTTGTTAATCCTGTTTGTTGTATTCGCCTTCAATAATGGTTTGCGAGTTTCGCGCTTGCTGAAATACCGAGCCTACTTGGGATTGCAGCAAATGATGCTCAATGATGTACTGAGCAATCTTTCTGCGTAAAGTTGGAATTAGACAAGCGAAGCCCAGCATGTCGGTGAAAAATCCCGGTGTTAGTAATAGCGCTCCTCCCACCAGTAATATCGGTCCTTCGATCATTTCATAAGCCGGAATTTCGCCTTGGGCCAACCCTGATTGGAAGCGTTGCCAGGTAGCGAAACCCTGGCGACGCAGTAGCCAGGCGCCCAATACAGCGGTAAATACCACTAACAAAATAGTGGGGAAGGCGCCGATCAAGCCGCCGACTTGCAGTAGCACGTATATTTCCACAAACGGCACGATCAAAAAAGCGATAAACAGAATTTGCATGGTTTTCATGGTGAGCTCGGTTGCGGTAAAAAGCCGCTAATACTAAGAGCATCTTGGTGCAATTTCCAGGATAATGTCGCGATGTATCAATTGATTCTTTGTACCTGCCCGGACCTAGAGGTTGCCGACAAACTTGCCGGCACACTGATAACCCAAAAATTAGCCGCCTGCGTAAATATACTGCCCGGTGTGCGTTCGGTTTACGAATGGCAGGGCGAAATCGAAACCGCTCAGGAACATTTACTGCTCATCAAAAGTCATCAAGACCGCTATGCGGCCATTGAAGCGACGCTGAAAAGCCTGCATCCTTACCAACTCCCGGAAATTATTGCGGTCGCGATAGAAAGCGGCTCGCTGGACTATTTGAAATGGATAGACTCATGCCTTGGTATCGACTGATTTTATTATGTTTGTTGGCTGTTTTTGTGCGCACTGCGGCGGCGCTGGATAGTCAGGATTTTTTACCGCCCGAGCAAGCATTCAAGTTAACTGCCACCGCCGAAACCGCCGATAAAGTCGAACTGCACTGGCAGATAGTTGAGGGTTATCACCTTTATCGCGATAAAACCAAGTTCCAGTCGCAAACCGAAGCGATTCAGCTCGAGCAGGCAAGTATGCCGGAAGGCGTTACCGAGCATGACCCGAGTCTGGGCGAAGTGGTGGTGTATCGGAACGCGCTCGATGTCGTGTTGCCGCTGATTAATCAAAGCCGTGAAACCCAATTAAAGCTGCTGGTCAAGTACCAAGGGTGTGCGGATGTCGGTGTTTGTTATCCGCCGCAAAAAGTGCTGCTGGATGTAGTGTTGCCTGCGGCTCAGCCCTCTGCAAACAGTGGGGCGCTTAACCAGTTTGTCAAAGGTCTAAAGGGCTTGACGCCTGGTTTGTTTTCCGAAGAATTATTGCCGCCGGAACAAGCGTTTCAGTTTTTTGCCAGCCTGAAAGGCCCGCATACCTTGCAAGCAAGCTGGCAAATTGCCGAAGGTTATTATCTGTACAAGGATAAGTTGTCGGTTAAATTGCAGGGTGCCACGCAGACGCAATTAACGCCTTTACAGCTTCCTGAAGGGGCTGCGTACCACGACGCTGAGTTTGGCCAGGTGCAAATCTACCGTAACCAGATCAGCGCCGACGTACCGCTACTACGCGGAAGTTCGGCAGCCGAGACGATCAAGTTGCTGGCAAAGTTTCAAGGTTGCGCCGACCGTGGGGTTTGCTATCCGCCGATGCAAGCCGAAGTGAGTCTGGACTTGCCGTCTGCGGACGCCTTGCCGCAAGCCAAACCGGCCGCGGTTGCCGAATTGTCGGAGCAGGACAAAATCGTCAATGCCTTGCGGCATGATAGTTTAGCGCTGACGTTATTCAGTTTTTTCGGCTTCGGCTTGTTGCTGGCATTTACGCCGTGCGTGTTTCCGATGATTCCGATTTTATCCGGGATCATTGTCGGTCATGGTGACCAAATCGGTACGCGCAAGGCCTTTTTGCTGTCTTTGAGTTATGTTTTTGCTTCGGCCTTGATGTATACGCTGTTCGGTATCCTGGCGGCTTTGTTCGGCAGCAATCTGCAAGCGACATTTCAAGAGCCTTGGGTCATCGCAGTGTTTTCGGGTTTGTTCGTGGTGTTATCGCTGTCGATGTTTGGTTTTTACCATTTGGAGCTGCCTAAATCGCTGCAGTCTGCCTTGCATCACTCCAGCGATAAGCATCGCGATGGTTCTTGTCTCGGTGCCGGTATCATGGGGGCGCTATCGTCGCTGATCGTCGGGCCTTGCGTGGCGGCACCACTGGCGGCGGCATTGATTTATATCGGTCAAACCGGCGATGTGGTGTTGGGCGGTTCGGCATTGTTCGTGATGGGGCTTGGCATGGGCGCGCCGTTGTTATTGCTGGGCGCATCAGCTGGAAAACTGCTGCCCAAGGCGGGTGATTGGCTTAATGCCACCAAAGCGGTATTTGGCGTGGCGATGTTGGCCGTGGCGGTGTGGATGTTGTCGCGTATTTTGCCGGCAGCGGTGACGATGTTTTTGTGGTCTTTATTGTTGATCATTCCCGCTATATTTCTTGGGGCCATCGATCCGCTGCCAACATCTGTCACGGGTTGGCGCAAGCTTTGGAAAGGGCTGGGTATCATCATGCTGGTGTTTGGCATATTGCAGCTGATCGGCTTGAGTGCCGGAAACAGTAATCCGCTGCAACCGCTACAGGGTATGGCTTTGAATGCCCAAGCGCAGCTGGTTGAAGGTCTTAGCTTTCAGCGGGTGGCGTCGGTTGCGGAATTGGAGCAACGCATCCAGCAAGCATCGGCGAGTGGCAAACCGGTGATGCTGGATTTCTATGCCGACTGGTGTATTTCCTGTAAGGAGATGGAGGCTTATACCTTCACCGATGGACAGGTAAAGCAGCAATTGGCTAATTTTGTGCTGTTACAAGCCGACGTTACCGCTAACAATGAGGCGGATAAAGCCTTGTTAAAACGCTTCGAGCTGGTTGGGCCGCCGGGCATTATATTTTTCGGTGCCGATGGCCGGGAACGGGTCGCGCAGCGCGTGATAGGCTATCAGGATGCCGCTACTTTTCTAAAAACATTGCAGCAACTATGAATAAAAAAATCATACTGATAGTCGCCGCCATTGCCTTTATTGCGTTAGTGGCGGGTCTGTTTGCCAGACAATATTTGGCAGTCGCCGAAACCAATAAGCCGGCCCCTCAATTGAACTTTAGCTTACCGGACCTGGCGGATAAGCCGCAGTCTGTCACGCAATGGCAAGGGAAGATATTGATTATCAACTTCTGGGCAACCTGGTGTCCGCCATGTTTGAAGGAAATTCCTGAGTTCATAAAGCTTCAGGATGAATATAAAGACAAAGGCGTGCAGTTTGTCGGCATAGCCATTGAGGATAAACAGCCGGTAGAAGATTACCTGAAGCGTATCAAGATCAATTATCCGGTGTTGATTGGCGGCGAAGGTGCAACGATGTTGGCCCAACAGCTGGGTAATGTAATCAATACCGTGCCGTTCACGGTAATCATTAATCAACAAGGGCAAATCATGCATCATCAGTTAGGCGAATTGACGCGAGAGAAAGTGTTGGAAGTGATTGGACCGTTGTTGACGACAAAATGACTGAAAAGTCGCTAAAACGCGGTCTAATGAAGTGAAAAGCGGTTTATCTGGACAAAAACCTACAAATTAGGCAGAATTCCTATTTATTTAGTATTTTTGTTCAGCATCGGCAATGGCAAACCTCACTGTTCTCAATGGACCCAATTTAAATTTGTTAGGCGTTCGAGAACCAGGGCTATACGGTAATAGAACATTGCAGAGCATTCAGCAGGCAATGGAGCAATTGGCCCAAACGCTTGGGCATCAATTAAGCTTTCTGCAAAGCAATGCCGAGCACGAAATTGTTGAACACATACATCAAGCGTATCGGCAGGGTGTCGATTTCATCATTATCAATCCTGCTGCATTTACCCATACCAGCGTGGCCATTCGCGATGCCTTGCTGGCAACCAAGATTGCATTCATAGAAGTACATTTATCGAACGTGCATGCCCGTGAGCCTTTCAGGAAGCATTCGTATTTTTCGGATATCGCCGTCGGCGTTATCTGCGGATTGGGGGCGAACGGTTACGAATTGGCTTTGCAAGCCGCTCATCAGATATTACTAGAGAGAACTCAGAACAATGGATATTAGAAAAATAAAAAAACTGATTGATCTTATCGAGGAATCGGATATTGCTGAAATAGAGATTCGCGAAGGCGAAGAATCAGTGAAAATCAGCCGTTATTCGGCGGCGGCGCCCGTGCAGTACGCAGCGCCTGTTGCAGCGCCCGTGGCGGCTGCGCCTGTTGC
>NZ_JANIBL010000009.1 GCF_024505055.1 Methylomonas rosea | reverse complement strand
ATCAGCCCGGAGGGGCACCGCATGGATGCGGTGCGTCGGCGGAGGGGCTGGGAAGCCCCTTCGCCGACCCTCGATAAAAGCTCCGGAGCGCAGGACAAATCGGCAGGACAGCCGATTTGCATGCATCGCACCCGAAGGGCGAGGTACAGGGATGTGCCGAGTGAGCTAAGCGGCATTCGGGCCGCCTTTTCTTTGGGTACTTTCTTTTGGCGGAGCAAAAGAAAGTACCTCGCCTTCGGGTGCGAGAACCCGATTAAATCAAGCGGTCGCGATAGCGACACATCAAACCCGCGTGGGCACAAAAAACGTGCCCACCCTACTCGACGCGGCGTCATTGAGGCAATGCGACTGCAGCTTCTTTTAGTAATCTTGTATATTCTGGGAACGGATATCGGGGAAGAAGATTTGTGGTTAGAAACAGCTGGACCTCCTCGTCTCCATACATCGTTTTGACTAATCGCATAGCTGACAATTCGGCATCAATTTCATCAGGCGTTAAAAGATCAGGGCGTAGGTAAGAATAAGACGGCTTTCGACGCAAGTCATGCAGCAAACGTCTAATTTCAGCTTTTCGAAAGCTCATGCGAGACTGGTAAACATGCCTAAGTTCATGAGCCAATACCCATACAAACATCAATTCGGCATAAGCTAGTACCTTACGAGAAAGCCAAACGAGATGTGTGCAATTTAAATCAGCAGTTAATTCTTTAAAATAGGACGGTACGCCATCAAGTGGTCGGTCTCTTGTCCAGACAAAAGCGGGGCACTTAAATTCGTCAATGACAAAACAATCTTGGGAGTAGTCGTAAGAATCGAATACGATATGAGTTGGCGTATACATTGGGCCAAGAAGAGCAATCACCTTTAAACAGGTTTCTGCACTCGGGCTTTCAATAAAATCTGGATGAGTAATTATTAGCATCCTCTTCAACTCAATAGTCGAGCTAGCAGTTAATTAGCATAATAGTGCTAACTTTTCCTGCAACCGTCTAGAAACCCTCACCAAATCCTCCTCAGTATCCACCCCCGCCTCCGGCGTCTTATCAACAATCCGAACCAACACCCTCTCCCCATGCCAAAGAATCCTGAGCTGCTCCAACGACTCAACACTCTCCAACGGCGACGCAGACCAACCGCAATACCGCTGCAAAAACCCCACCGTATAAGCATACATACCAATATGCCTGAGATGCGGCAAACTAGAAGACGCTATATCGTGCTGATCAGGAAAAGTCGAACGGTTCCAGGGAATCGGCGCCCGGCTGAAATACAGCGCATACCCGTTTTTGTCCAAAACAACCTTCACCGCATTCGGATTGAAAATTTCCTCCACATCCAAAATTTTCGCGGCCAACGTAGCGATGCCAGCCTGGTCTTGACCCACTAATGCCAGAGCCGCATCGCGGATGTAAGCCGGCGGAATCAAGGGTTCGTCGCCTTGCAGGTTAACGACGATTTGCTCGTCGGCCCAACCCATAGTCCTGGCAACTTCGGCGATGCGTTCAGTGCCGGACTGGTGGTTGGGATCGGTCATCACCGCCAGCAGGCCCAGGTCACCGACCGCATCGAAAATGCGCTGGTCGTCGGTCGCCACCACCACTTGCTCGGCATCGGCTTCCAGCGCGCGTTCGCACACATGCACTATCATCGGCTTGCCGGCGATGTCCAGCAAGGGCTTACCCGGCAATCGGGTGGAACCGTAACGAGCCGGAATGACGACTTTAAAACCGGCACTCATTTGCGTAGCGCGTCTGCTTCTTCAAAACTCAGTTCGCGGGCTTCGTCTTCCAGCATCACCGGAATATCATCGCGGATCGGGAAGGCTAAATTGTCGGCCTTGCAAATCAACTCCTGTTTGTCTTTGTCGTAAATCAAGGAGCTTTTGCATAGCGGGCAGGCCAGAATATCGAGTAGTTTTTTATCCATGAGCTTTGTCTTTGAGTAGTTTTAAGAGTTGTTGGGAAAATGCCTCGGGCAGTTCGGCATCGATAGGTAAATACCAGTACTGGTCGGTAGCGAAGCGGGCGCATTTGACCGCGTCTTTTTCGGTCATAAGCACCGGGCGCGGCTCTTTAAATTGCAAGTCTTCGGCAGTAAACGGGTGATGATCGGGCAAGGCGTGGGTTTGACAATTCAGACCGGCGGCGGCCAATTGCGCAAAGAAGCGTGCCGGGTTACCTATCGCCGCGACTGCGTGACACGCCACACCCTTGAATTCATCAAGCGGTTTTCGTTCGCCGGTTTGCAAATTAATTAATTGCTGGCCTTTGCAATGCATCGGCAATTCACCTTCCAGCAATTCGTCAGGGCCGTTGACGACCACCAAATCGACGTGTTTGACGCGCTCCTGCGGCTCGCGCAAGGGGCCAACCGGCAGACAATAGCCATTACCGAAACGACGCTGGCCGTCGATCACGACGATCTCGATGTCGCGTTCCAGCGCATAGTGCTGTAAACCGTCGTCTGAAATCAGCACATCGCAGGCGTTGCTTGAAAGCAATTGCCGGCCCGCCGCGACCCGCTCGGCGCCGACTACAATCGGGCAAGCGCAGCGTTTGGCTAATAACACCGCTTCGTCACCGACTTGAGCCGGGTCGCTATCGGCAGTGACAGCTTTCGGACTGGCGCTGGCCGCGCCAGCATAACCGCGACTGATTACGCCAGGTTTGTAGCCGTTTTGTTTCAGAAATTCGACCATCCAGATCACCAACGGCGTCTTGCCGGTGCCGCCCACGGAAATGTTACCGACGATAATCACCGGCACCGGCAGCCGGGTTTTTTTCAAGATGCCGATACGGTACAAAAAGCGCCGTAAGCGGATCGCATCGACGTAGAGCATGGACCACGGCATCAGCCAGGCCGAGATATACATCTCCTTGTACCAGGCATCCTCAAACCATTTGATTAGTTTCTTATTCACGGTTTTTCCGGTCTGTTGATAGCGAAAGTAATGTGGTGAAAGCCCAATTGATTCGCGACATCCAAGGCGCTGACTACCGCTTGATGCGGGGCCTTGCCGTCGGCGCTGATGATGAAGGGCAACAGCCTGGAGTCACCGGCGGTTTGCGCTAAAGCCGCTTTCAAACCTTCCAGATTCTGATTCACCAGCTCGTGAAACTGGTTGTCGTCGCCGGCCAAGGCATAAGTACCTTTCGCATCGACATATAAATTGATGGTCTTACCCTGCTCCGTGGCGTCGCTGCCTTGGGCTTCGGGCAGGTTGATCTTCAGTTCGGAATGGTGGCGAAAGGTGGTGGCCACCATGAAGAAAAACAGTAAAACCAACAACACGTCTATCATCGGGATTAAACCGATATCGACCTGCGTGCGGCGTTTGCGGCGGAATTGCATTAAATATCCTCGCGCGCGCCTTGCATGATATCGATCAAACGCAGCGATTCTTCTTCCATGCGCACCACGTGATCATCCACGAGTCGTTCGAAATAACGATGAAAAAACAGACTAGGAATCGCCACCGTCAAGCCCGAAGCAGTACAAATCAAAGCTTCGGAAATACCGCCACTCAACACCGCCGGATCGCCCATGCCGCCAATCGCGATGTCCGAAAACACCCGGATAATGCCGTCCACGGTACCCAGCAATCCTAATAAGGGCGTGATCGACGCGATGCTGCCCAGCGCATTCAAATAACGCTCCAGTTCGTGAGTCACCTGCCGGCCGACTTCTTCGATACTGGATTTCATGATTTCCCGGCCATGTTTGCGATTTAGCAAGCCAGCTGCCAGAATCCGCCCGAGCGGCGAACTCAGTTTAATGCGCCTGATGGTCGGTTCGTCGAGTTTTTTGTCCCGATGCAATTGCCAAATGTACGGCACCAAATCGGCGGGAATGATGCGTTTGCGCTGCAAGGACCAAAAGCGTTCGCCGATGATCGCCATCGCCACGATGGAACACAAAATGATCGGCGCCATCATCCAGCCGCCGTTTTTGATTACTTCAAACACGTTGTCTATCCCTCTTTCATGAAACTGATCAATTTTAACCCAATCCGGGGCGAGATTGCCGGGCTACGCCGATATAGGTAATCAGTAAGGCCACGCAACACACCAAGGCGGCGATGATGTAAACCAGACGCCCACCCAGCATATCCCAGAAATAGCCGCTGTACAGACTGCCTATCATCCCGCCCAAGCCAAAACTGATACTGCTATACAGCGCCTGGCCTTTGCTTTGATGCCGCTCGCCAAAATACTGATAAAGCAATTGCATCGCCACCACGTGCGCCACACCAAAGGTCGCCGCATGCAGAATTTGCGCACTAATGGTCAATACCAGCGAATCCACCCCTTCGGCGATTAATAGCCAACGCACTACGCTAAGCAATACAGCGAAAAGTAGTAGAGTGCGCGGCGAGAGCCATTTCAATAACTGGCGCATCGCCATGAACAACAACACCTCTGCCGCTACGCCGCTGGCCCACAATAAACCGGTTTCGGTGGCCGAATAGCCGTGCTGCTTTAAGTAAACCGAATAAAATACGTAGTATGGGCCGTGGGCAACTTGCAGCAGCATATAAACCAACAAAAATGCCAGTAGCTCCGGCTTGAGAAGAATTTGCCAGATGCCGCCAGTGTCGCTGTGTGTCAGGCGCGGCCGCGCTTCCGGCGTCATCAGCGCCATCAGCCAGTTCAACAGCATTAAACTGCCGATAATCCAAGGCAAATAGGCGATGCTAAACTGATCCAGAAACCGGCCTATGCCCAATACCGCCGCAATAAAGCCGATAGACCCCCACAGCCGGATTTGGCTGTAACGCTGCGGTTCGGCTTGCAGATGAAACAAGGTCGCGGCTTCGAACTGCGGTAAGGTGGCATTCCAGAAAAAGCTGAAAATCACCGTGACCGCCGCAAACCAAAGATAGTCGCTACGGTACAAAAAACCGGCAAAACACAGCACGGACAGCAAAGAAGTGATGCGAATCAGGCGTAAATTACGGCCGGTTTTGTCAGCCAACCAACCCCAGTAATTCGGCGCGACGATCTTGGTAGCCACCAGAAACGCCGTCAGCTCGCCGATTTCGGTAGCGGCGAAGCCGACTTGCTTCAGGTACAAACTCCAAAACGGCAGGAAAGCGCCCAGCGTGGCGAAATAGCAGAAGTAAAAGCCGGATAAGCGCCAGTAAGGTACGCTCATTCAGCGCAGAATCGGCAACCCGGAATTTACATGCAAATTCTGCGCACGGTGCCGTAACAGATGATCCATCAACACGATGGCGACCATCGCTTCGGCGATGGGCGTGGCGCGGATACCAACGCAAGGATCGTGGCGGCCTTCGGTGACTACTTCTATGACTTCGCCCTTGCTGTTGATACTGCGGCCCGGCAAGCGCAAGCTGGAGGTCGGCTTCAAGGCAATCCGGGCCACAATGTCCTGGCCGCTGGAAATCCCGCCTAAAATACCGCCGGCGTGGTTGCTTAAAAAGCCTTCCGGGGTGATTTCATCGCGGAATTTAGTGCCCTTGGTGTCGATGCAATCGAAGCCGTCGCCAATCTCCACACCTTTTACCGCATTGATGCTCATCAAGGCATAAGCCAATTCGGCATCCAGCCGGTCGAAAATAGGTTCGCCCAAGCCGGGCGGCACGCTGCTGGCGATCACTTCGATCTTGGCACCGATGGACTCGCCTTCTTTGCGCAAGGCATCCATGTATTTTTCCATCTCTTCAACCTTGCCGGCGTCAGGGCAGAAGAACGGATTATTCGGAACTTCATTCCAATCGAACGCGGCAATTTTGATCGGTCCCAGTTGCGACAAATAACCGCGCACCAGGATGCCGTGCTGTTGGAACAGATATTTCTTCGCAATCGCGCCTGCCGCGACCCGTGTGGCGGTTTCCCGTGCCGAGGATCGGCCGCCGCCGCGATAATCGCGTAGACCGTATTTGTGCTGATACGTGTAATCGGCGTGGCCGGGGCGGAAACTGTCGGCGATTTTTGAATAATCCTTGGAGCGCTGATCGGTGTTTTCGATCAGCAGCCCAATTGGGCAACCGGTGGTTTTGCCTTCGAATACGCCGGATAGAATTTTCACTTCATCGGCTTCCCGGCGTTGCGTGGTATGCCTTGAAGTACCGGGCTTGCGTCTATCCAGATCGATTTGCAAATCGGCCTCGGACAACTCCAGTCCGGGAGGGCAACCATCGACAATGGCGCCTATTGCCGGGCCGTGGCTTTCGCCGAAGCTGGTGACGGTAAATAATTTTCCTATGCTGTTTCCGGACATGGTTATAAAGCGCTGACAAAGTGTGAGTGATAAAGAGTGACTTGTGCGGCGGTCAGTGAAAACACGCCGTCGCCGCCGCGTTCGAATTCCAGCCATTGGAACGGCACGTCGGGAAACATTTCCTGCAAGGTTTCGGCGCTGCTGCCCACTTCGATGATCAAAATGCCCTGCTCAGCCAGATAACGTTTAGCATCGACCAAAATCCGCAACACCAGGTCCAGGCCATGTTCGCCGCCGGTAAAACCCATCTCGGGTTCGGCGTGAAACTCAGCGGGCAGACTTTCCCATTCGGCGATGGCGACATAAGGCGGATTGCTGACGATAATATCGTAAGGCTTGGCCGGCAATTCGTTGAATAAATCGGATTGATAAAGCTGGACCTGTTCTTCCAGTTCATGTTTTTCGATATTGATCTGCGCCACCGCCAAGGCGTCATCCGACAGTTCCACCGCGTCCACTTGTGCATCCGGGAAGGCATAAGCGCAAGCGATAGCGATACAGGCGCTGCCGGTGCATAAATCCAGGATGTTGAACACCTGAGTTTCTTCCACCCATGGCTCGAAGCGTTCGGCGATGAGTTCGGCGATGGGCGAGCGCGGCACCAACACCCGTTCATCGACATAAAACGACAGGCCGGCAAAAATCGCTTCGTGGGTTAAATAGGCGGAGGGTTTACGTTCGACGATGCGGCGTTCGATCAATGCCGCCACCGCCTGCCGTTCGGCTAAAGTCAACACCGAATCCAAATAGCCATGATCCAAATCGTAAGGCTGATGCAAGGTGTGCAACACAATGGCTGCGGCTTCATCCAAAGGCGTGACGGTGCCGTGGCCTAGAAAAACCTGGTGCTCGGTAAAACGGCTGGCAGCCCAGCGAATATAGTCTCTGATGCTGCTGAGGGTTGTGATAACATCCGGGTCAGTTATATTCATAGCGTGTCTATACTTAAAAATACGTTTAAAAATGCAGCAGCGGATTTTAAACCAATCCCCCGCCGCTTGCCCGAATAAAGCAAAGTTAATGACCGAGGCCCATTCCCAAGCGCTGTCCGCCAAACTGGCAAAAAATCGTCTTTATCAGGATTGTTTTAAGTACATGCAATCCGATTCCTTGGCGTTACCGACCATCCCGGATGTATCGGTAAAAATCCGCCGTGCGATTAACGAACCCAACGCCAACAGCAATAAAATCGCCAGAGTCGTGCAAATCGACCCCAGCATTACCGCGCGCTTGGTAAAAATCTCCAATAGTCCGCTATACCGAGGCCGGCGCAAGATCGAGAGTTGCCCGGAGGCCTTGACCCGTTTGGGTTTGAAAGCCGCGCAGGACATCATTACCGCCTTCGCGTTAAAAGCGGTGTTTAACGCCAAATCGCCGGTGATTCGCCGCAAGATGCAAGATCTTTGGGCTCATAGCAGTTATGTGGCCGCGATCAGCGCGGTGTTTGCCCACAAAACGCCGGGTTTCGATCCGGACCGCGCCATGTTGGCAGGCTTGATTCACGACATCGGCGTAGTGCCGATTCTGGCTTATGCCGACCGGCAACCCGAGATTTTGGCCAATCCTGGCGATCTGGCCGAAGCGGTAAGGGAATTGCGCAGCCCGATAGGCGTGCAAATCGTCCGCAAATGGGATTTTCCCAGCGACTTTGAAGACGTGATCATTCATGCCGAGAACTGGCACCGGGACAGCGGCGAAACCGCCAGTTACAGCGATATTGTCATGATCTCGCAATTGCATAGTTTCATCGGCAAGATAGATATCAAACAAATGCCCAAGCTGGACGAATTGCCGGCGTATAAAAAATTGGCTAAAGGTAATCTGGACGCGGATTTAAGTATTAATATTCTCGACCAGGCCAAGGACGAGATCGAGCATATCCGGCAAATGTTGAGTTAAATGCCGCCTACCTGAATTCGGTCGGCATTGGCATAAGCGGCAAGTTGAGGAATAATCCTGGCATCATTAATCGCTGTGTTGCGTTACCTGATTTTGTCTTCGCTTGTTTGTCGTCGCTTCGGCGAAAACCGGAGACCAGCGGCTTAAATGGATTCCCGCCTTTGCGGGAATGACTAATACAGGGGCCGGGTTAATGGCAAAACGCTTATAGCATGCCCGCTCGCCTAATGGAGACGAGCAGCAATGCCAGGCGAAGAATAGTTACGATTTTTTCCAAAAGAAGGAGTGAGCTAAATGAAACACACGTTAACAATCGCCGCCTTGCTGTTCATCATTTTCGCAATCCCAGCGCAAGCCGGCAGTCTGAACAACGGCAGTTGGCAACCCAGCGGCTGCGGCGTAGTGCCTGACTCGCCTACCATCGATGGCGGCAATATCGATGCCTACAATAAAAGCATTGCGGCTATAAACACCTGGCAACAAAAATCCCGCGATTATTTCGAATGCTTAATCAAAGAAGCTAACACCGATAACGGCATCATCGCCGATCATGCCAATCAAGCGCAGGCCAAATATCGCGATACTGTGGAAAAAATCGGCGCGGAAGCCGAGGCAGCCAAGAAAAAACTGGATAAAGAATAAGCTGGCTACGCTGGAGCAATGCACGAAATTCAGTTTATGCTGCAAACACGCCATTTTTACCGCGATATACAATTCGCGCACCGATTAAGCCTCCCGAGCAGCCGGGATTTATCATAAAATCTCCGCATGATATCAAGCAGCCATTCGCCAATGCGGAGGCTGCGCTTCAAGAACACCACTCCTTAGCAATAAACATTATCCAAGACATGAAAAAAATCCACACCAAGCTGCTGATACTGGCGATCAGCCTGCTGTTAAACGGTTGCGCCAGCCTCGGCAAAGGTATTACCGAAGCCATTCTGGAAAAGCAGGAAGCGGAAGATACCCGCATTTGCGAAATCAAAGGCGACAAATTCGAAGGCATTAAACCGCAACTGGAAGTGCATGATCGGAAAATGAAGCTGCTGATGGTGCACGGTGTCGGCAACCACTTGCCGGGTTACTCCACGCAGTTCATGGAAAAGCTGGCCAAGGAACTTGATCTGACCGTCACCAGCAGAAATGTCAAAAATATCCGCTTGTCTGACGCAAAAGGCCTTGAGCGGCCACTGGGTAATTTGCGTATCCACCGTTATCTGGATGCCAACAAATCCCAGGAAATGCTGTTTTACGAGTTGACCTGGTCGGAGATCAGCGCCAAGGAAAAAGAAGTGCTGTCTTACGATAACTCCGGAGAACAGTCGTTTCGCCGCGCCGAAGTCAACGATCTGTTAAAAAAGTTCTCCAACGATACCGGACCGGACCCTATTATTTACCTGGGCGAAAAGCGCGAAGATATTCTGTCGGCATTCGCGCAATCCTTTTGCTGGATGATCCACGGCGACTGGAACAGCCTGCCGGATGACGCTAGACAAACCTGTTCCACCAAGAACGTCACGCCGTTTTATAACGACAGTTACGCTTTCATTTCGCATAGTTTGGGCAGCCGCATTACTATCGATGGTCTGCAACAGATTGCCGCGAAGTTGAGCAACGGCGAAACAGCCAGCTATTACGCGGCATTGACCAACGTCTTGAAAAATAAGGAAATACCTATCTATATGATGTCCAACCAATTGCCCATGCTGCAATTGGGGCGGGCGCTACCGGAAGTCGCCAATCATGCCGACACCTATTGCCAAGCCGCAGGCGCCAAATACAACGAACGGATCATGGCGAAAACTTCGGTGATCGCGTTTAGCGACCCCAACGATTTACTCAGCTATGCCATCCCGCACGATTTTGTGAATAAATATCTGGATTCGCGCTTGTGCGTCAATGTCACCAACATCAATATCAACGTGGCCAGAGTCTATGATGCGTTCGGCTTAGGTAAGCTGGCTAATCCCATGGACGCCCATATCGGCTACGATACCGACGACCGGGTGATTGCCTTGATCGCTAAAGGCATCGCTAATGAGCACACCGCACCTATCGTCAAAGAACGTTGTCATTGGGTGGAAACCATAGATTAAGCCCTTCAGGGTATGGCTAAAGGCTTAGCCATACCCTTCCGTAAACGCGTAAGACAACCCACCGACTTCACCCTCGCTTCACATTCCCCACATAATCCGCTCACCTTGCCGGAGCATGCTGTTCATCGTCTTTTAACTCCACGGAATAAACGCGATGCAAAAAAAACTCTGGCAAAAGATCTGCATAATGTTCGGTCTGACTTTGGTGCTGCTGATACCAATCGGCATGATAAAAAATCTGGTGGGCGAACGCGCCGAGCGCCAACAACAGGCAGTGAGCGACATTGCCGCCAGCTCGGCCGGGCCGCAACAGTTATTCGGCCCGTTGCTGGTGGTGCCTTATAACGAACGCTGGACCGAAATTATCGAAACCAAACAGGACGGCCAAGCCAAGCGCGAACAAATCGAACGCGTCGATAGTCGCCTACTGTATTTTCTACCCGAGCACCTGAATATAACCGGCGAACTGGCCACGGAAACCAAGCAGCGCGGCCTGTTCAAAGTACGCTCCTACGTGCTGAATGTCAGTATCAAGGGCGATATGAAATTGCCGGGCGGTTACGGCAACCCCAAGCCGCTGCATAACGGCCAAATCAGTTTCGCTACGCCTTATGCCAGCGTCGTGCTGGCGGATATGCGCGGTGTATTGGAAGCGCCGGGCGTGGAATGGGGCGGCAAGCAGTATGCATTCGAACAAGGCGCGGAATTACCCATGCCCCAAGCTAACGGCATGCACGTGACATTGGATGCACCGCCAGTCGAGTTTGGCCCTATCAGCATGCCGTTCGCGTTTACGCTAAAAATACGCGGCATCGAATCCTTGGATTTTATTCCGGCCGGCAAGCAAACCCGCGTCGAACTGTCCTCCGCCTGGCAGCATCCGAGCTTTTACGGCCGCTTTCTGCCCGATCCGCAAACCCAGCAAGTCGGCGCAGCGGGCTTTCATGCGCTATGGTCGGTCGATGCGTTGGCATCGAATGTCGCCGAAAACCTATACAAGTGCCAGGCCATCAGTTGCTACGACAGCTTTGGGATACGCTTGATGGAGCCTATCAATGTCTATTCCTTGTCTGATCGTGCCAGCAAATACGGTTTTTTGTTCGTCTGCCTGACTTTTGCAGCCATCTTTCTCTTCGAAATCCTGAAAAACCTGGCGATTCATCCCGCTCAATACGCCTTGGTCGGTTTGGCACTGGCGATGTTTTTCCTGCTGCTGTTGAGCTTATCGGAACATTTGGATTTTGTGCTGGCTTATCTAATCGCCAGCGCCGCTTGCGTGATATTGATAGGTTTCTATCTCAGCGCCGTGCTGCGTAGCGTAAAACGCGGTATTACCGCCGGCGCCTTACTGGGCGGCTTGTTCGGCAGTTTGTATGGCTTGTTGGAATCAGAGGATAACGCGTTGATGCTGGGGTCTTTACTGATGTTCGCATTGTTGGCGCTGGCCATGGTTACCACGCGGCGCCTGGATTGGTACGGACTCAGTCAATCCGGTACCGATAACTCGGCAATCATTTAAATCCCATCGGCTCGGGACGCCGGCTATAAGCATCGTTCCGAGCAATAAATCGAGGTAATTATGATTGTTGCTCATCTCCCAGCCGGCTATATAGTATCGACACTGATGTTTCACAGATTCGAGAAATATGGGGTGCCAAGGTTAATTTTTCTGCGTGCCGGCTTACTCGGCAGGATCGCCCCTGATCTGGATATGATTTATTTTTATGGTTTCGACCACCGCGCTCACCCGCATCACAGCTATTTCAGTCACTTTCCGAGCGTGTGGCTGCTGTTATTAACACTGGCAATACTTGGTTTTCAGCATTGTAGGCACAAGAAACTGCCGTTGTTGGCGCTAATTTTTACCTGCAACGGGATGTTGCATATGTTGCTGGACTATATCTCGACCAATATTTACTGGCTGGCGCCATTCGTAAACAGGCCGTTTGCTTTAATTACGGTGCCCAGTGTCTACCAGGATTGGTGGCTAAATTTTCTGCTGCATAGATCGTTTGCGCTGGAAATTTTGATTGTCCTTTGGGCCGCCTATTTGTGGCGAAAGCAGTGCATGGCCCGGCGCTACTGATGAAGGGAATGAGGTCTAGTCGGGCAACATTATTTTGCCTTCCGCGAACAACACGGCTTGCCCACCGACCCTGATGGTCAAGTTCTCCAGGCCTTTGTTATCCATTTCCAATTGAATCAAGCTGCGGCGAGTGCTTTGCTCGCCGCGTTCGACCGCGAAAGTGTGGGTACCTTTTTGGGTGTGTTCGAAGGAACACAAGTAGCAACAAAACGCCGGCATCGCGCTGCCGACCGGCGGGTCGGCATGAATGCCGATATTAGGTCCGAGCAAGCGCGCATTGAAATCCGCTTCCGGGCTTGACGATTTCGGACAAAACAGCAAGATTTCCTGCGCCGCGGTTTGCGGGGCGGCCGATTGCGCCCAGGCCGCATAGTTAAAACGCGCCTTGCGTACCGATTCGACATTCCAAACCGGCACCACTAAATAAGGAAACCCGCAAGACACCAAGCGCGGCGAGTATTTTTTATGATCCAGCTCCGATAATTGCAAGCCTAAAAAACTGCAAATTTCATCGTCGCTGGGCGCGAAGCGGTCGACAATGGAATCGACGCTACGGCTAAATTGCACCAAACCTGGCTGGCCATCCTGACTGGACAGATTGACTTGGATAACGCCGATATTTTGTTCGAACTCAAGTTTGGTGAGCGGCTCGGTTAACCCCACATCGCCGGAGATAGCCAATACATAGGCTGCGGCAATAATCGGATGACCGGCAAAATTGATTTCGCCCAACGGGGAAAATATTCGCATCCGCCGGTGCTTGTCGCTATCGGCTTTGTGAAACAGAAATACCGTTTCCGACAGATTCAATTCCTTGGCAATCTTGGCCATTTTTTCGGCATTCAAGCCGTCAGCCTTCGGCAATACCGCTATCTGCGCACCGTTGAAAATCTGGTCGGTAAACACATCAGCGATGAAATATTGGTAGTTCACACGTTACTCCATTTCACAGACAGCCAAAGACGGCGATTTTTGTTGCACCGGCGGCGACGCCAACATGACGGCGACTCTGCCGTTTTCCAAGCGTACCGGATAGGCGGGCACACTAACACCGGCATCTTCAAAGCAAACACCGGTACGTAGACTGAAATGTTGCTTGTACATGGGCGAGGCGACCATTGGTTCGCCACCGATGTCGCCTATCATACCTCGCGACAGGACATTAGCCTCGCTAAACGGATCGAAGTTACCGATTGCATAGACTTCCTGCCGACGCTGCAAGTAAAAAATCGCGATTTGTTTGCCTTTTAGTAGGGCACACACGCCAGAATCGGCTTGCAAATCGTCGATGTCACACACCTCTATCCACGTATTCATTATGCCGCCTCCTCGATCAATTTGAAATGTTTACGTTCTTGCGCGTTGGCGGGCCTAACTTGACCGCGCTCCTCCACGAATACCACGTTGTCGTCGGCTTGGTCACTGTTGACGAAATGCCGGAAACGTTTCAGACGTTGCTCGTCCGCCAGCGTAGTTTTCCATTCGCACTGATAGGTATCGATAACATGCTGCATCTGCCCTTCCAATTGCGCGCCTATACCCAGCCGATCTTCTATGACTACCGATTTCAAATAGTCCAACCCGCCTTCCATGTTTTCCATCCATACCGAGGTGCGTTGCATACGATTGGCGGTACGGACATAAAAAATCAACACCCGGTCGATGTATTTGATTAGTGTCTCTTTATCCAGATTGGTAGCAAACAAATCGGCGTGACGCGGTTTCATGCCGCCGTTGCCGCACACATATAAATTCCAGCCGTTCTCGGTGGCAATTACGCCGATGTCCTTGCCTTGCGCTTCCGCGCATTCCCTGGTGCAGCCCGACACGCCGAATTTGATTTTATGCGGCGCCCGCAGGCCTTTGTAGCGGTTTTCCAACTCTATCGCCAAACCCACGCTGTCATCGACACCGAACCGGCACCAGGTACTGCCGACACAGGATTTCACCGTGCGCAAGGACTTGCCGTAAGCATGACCTGACTCGAAACCGGCGTCGATTAGCTCTTGCCAAATCGCCGGTAATTGCTCGACGCGGGCACCAAACAAGTCCACGCGCTGGCCGCCGGTGATTTTGGTGTAAAGCTGATACTTTTTGCCGACTTGACCTATTGCGATCAACATGTCCGGCGTAATTTCCCCGCCGGCAACCCGCGGCACCACGGAATAAGTCCCATCTTTTTGCATATTGGCCAGGAAGATGTCGTTGGTATCCTGCAAACCGATATGTTCTGTTTTCAGGATGTAGTCGTTCCAATGTGAAGCCAGGATAGAACCGACCGCCTGCTTGCACACTTCGCAGCCCAGGCCTTTGCCGTGTTTGTCCAGTAATTCGTCGAAGGTTTTGATTTCCTCGACCATCACCAGGTTGTACAAATCCTGGCGGGTATGTGGAAAATGCTCGCAAATATCGGTGCTGACTTCCACGCCCAGTTTGGTTAATTCGCAATCCAATACTGACTTCAACAAAGCCGAACAGCCGCCGCAACCGGTGCCGGCCTTGGTTTCCGCTTTCAGGCCGCCCAGCGTGGTGCAACCGGCTTCAATTGCGCCGCAAATCTGGCCCTTGCTGACATCGTAACAGGAGCAAATCTGCGCCGAGGCGGGTAAGGCATCCGGCCCCAGACCCACCGGTTCGCCCGCGAGTTGCGGCAAGATCAATGAATCCGGATGCTCCGGCAGTTCGATGCCGTTCAAACAATATTGCAACAACGTACTATAAGCGGACGCCTCGCCGACCAAAACCGCGCCCAACAGGCGTTTCTGGTCTTGACTGACCACCAGGCGTTTATAGATTTCGCTGGCACCGTTTTGATAGGTATACACCATGGCGCCTTGGGTCTTGGCATGCGCATCGCCGATGCTGGCTACATCGACACCCATCAGTTTAAGTTTGGTGCTCATGTCGGCACCGGTAAAACTGCCCGCTTCGCCGGCCAAATCGGCGACCACGGTACGCGCCATCGCATAGCCGGGCGCTACCAACCCGAAAATCTGCCCGTTCCACAATGCGCATTCGCCAATCGCGTATATATCCGCGTCGGAGGTGCGGCATTGATTGTCGATGACGATACCGCCGCGCGGACCCACTTCCAAACCGCAGCCACGCGCAATGTCATCGCGTGGTCTGATACCGGCAGAGAACAAAACGATGTCGGTTTCCAGCGTTTCGCCGTCGGCAAAATTCATTTTGTGCAGGCATTCCGCACCGTCGTCGATCAGCGTGGTGTTTTTGTTTAAATGGACTTTAACGTCCAGTGCTTCGATCTTGCGTTTCAGCATTGCCCCGCCGCCGTCGTCGAGTTGCACGGCCATTAATCTCGGCGCGAATTCGACCACATGCGTTTCCAGCCCTAAATCCTTTAACGCTTTGGCGGCTTCCAGGCCCAGCAAACCACCGCCGATGACCACACCGACTTTGGATTTCGCTGCCGCGGTTTTCATCGCTTCCAAATCTTCGATGGTCCGATACACCAGACACTGCGGTCTTTCATGCCCTGGCACCGGCGGTACGAAGGGATAAGAGCCGGTTGCCAATACCAGTTTGTCATAATCGACTATCACACCTTTTGCAGAGGTGACTTGCTTGCGCTCCCGGTCGATACTGGCCGCCTTGTCGCCTAAATAAATCTCGATGCCGTGCTCAGCGAAGAAACCGTCTTCCACCAAGGACAAATCGGCGGCCGTTTTCCCGGAAAAATATTCGGACAAATGCACCCTGTCGTAAGCGGCTCTGGGCTCTTCGCAGAATGTGACAATCCGATAGCGATCTTTCGCGTTGCTGGCGACCAATCCAGCCAGAAAATTCTGGCCTACCATACCGTTGCCGATAACAACCAGGGTTTGTTTCATATTCATCAGGGGCCTCTGTTTACTCAGAATTTATGCAAACGCGCTACCTGGCCTAGTGGCGGTAAGGCGATTCAAGGAGCTACTGCCTGGTCGCTACCGCCCTTTTTCACAGCCAAAAAAAAAGGCATCCTGTTTGAATGAATGACTCATTCAAGCAGGACGCCTTTGTCCAGGTTTAATACGGGGGCAAGTCTAACGACAAGACTTGATAAATCTATAACAAAATTGATGCCAACATTCAAAACCCTTTAAAAATGCCGGCTCCCGCAGCTAGGTAAGGTTTTTTTTGCAAAATTCGCACCCAAATAAGGCAAAGAAACCGGTCTCTTGCACCACTATGGCGCCATGCTGCCGCGAATTGACGGATTTGTCGCGACCGTATCGTTGGCACATAAGCTGCTTATATAAACCAAGGAACGACAACCACGGATCATCCATGTCTTTTACGCCTTTTAAATTACTCTCCATGCGCGGCAAGGCCAAAGTGCTGCACATGAGCTGGATCGCGTTTTTCATCAGCTTTGTTATTTGGTTCAATCATGCTTCTTTATTGGTACTGATCCAACAAGACCTGGGAATCAGCGAAACCCAAATCGAAATTCTGTTATTGCTGAACGTGGCGCTAACCATACCGGCCCGTGTCATCACCGGTATGCTGGTAGATAGATTCGGCGCAAAAATCAGCTATAGCGTGTTATTGGCGGTATGCAGCATCCCCTGCTTCATGTTCGCGATGGCGGAAAATTTTACCGAACTGGCCTGGTCGCGGTTTTTACTGGGCTTTATCGGTGCCGGCTTTGTGGTGGGTGTGCGCATCATCGGCGATTGGTTTCCGGCCAGCCAAGTCGGCACTGCGGAAGGTATTTACGCCGGCTGGGGCAATTTCGGTTCGGCGGTAGCGGCGATTTTCCTGCCGGGACTGGCATTTTATTTCGGCGCCGAACACGGTTGGCGCTCGGCGATTGCCTTGACCGGCGTCATCGCCTTGATCTATTCGGTGATTTATTATTTCAGCGTGGAAAACCTGCCGCCGGAAATTGCCGCGCTGAAAACCCGCCGGCCGATGGCGATGGAAGTCACCAGCATCCGCGATTTGTTTTTATACATGCTGAGTCTGGTGCCCTTGTACGCGACCATCTCCTTATTGGCCTGGAAACTGTCCACGCCGGCCACGCCGGTCCTAACCGACGGCTGGAATCTGACTATTCATGCAGTCGTCTGGCTGCTGTTCCTGATCCACGTCTTTCAATTGGTCAACAACAACGCCGACCGCCTCAGCCAACCCATCGCCAGCATCCATCATTATCAATACCGGCAAGTATTCATCCTGGCGATAGCCTATCTGGTTACCTTTGGCTCCAAACTGGCCGTTTTATCGATGCTGCCGATGTTTTTCTTTAAAACATTCAACGAAACCCAGGGCACCAGTATGTTGGATGCGGGGTTTTTAGCATCCAGTTTCGTGGTGACTAATGTCATCGCCCGGCCCGCCGGCGGCTGGCTTAGCGACAAGATTGGCCGCAAATTGTCCCTGTATTTATTCGTGGCCGGCCTGGCCGGCGGTTATTGTTTAATGGCAATGATTTGCGCGCAATGGACTATCCTCGCCACAGTGGCTGTCACTTTGCTTTGCTCGATATTCATGCAAGCAGCGGAAGGCGCGATATTCGCGTTCGTACCCCTGATCAAACGCGCCATCACCGGCGAAGTGGCCGGCATCGTCGGCGCTTACGGCAACGCCGGCGCCATCGTCTATTTGATTTTGCTGACCTTCGTCTCCACCGGGCAATTTTTCTTAATCCTGGGCCTATCCTGTTTCCTGTTGTTGGGTTTGATTTACTATCTGGAAGAACCCAAAAACTACATCACCGAAATCATGCCTGACGGCTCCTTGCTGAAAATCGCCCTGGATTGAACATGGCAGCGCTTAACGTCTTGGTCGTCGATGAATTCGACAGCGAACCCTTGCTGGAAACCAGCTTGCGCCAACACGGCTGCGAGGTGGTAACGCTAAAACTTAAAGAACTGGACATGATGCAAATTGTCCGGACCCTAAACCCCGACGTGGTGGTCTTGAATCTGTATGCGCCTAACGAAGCCGTGTTGCGGACCATCGTCGATATCAACCAAAACTGCTCACTGCCGGTCGTTATCTTCGCCGAGGATCAGCAAACCGAGACTATCAACAAGGTCATCAAAGCCGGGGTCAGTGCCTATATAGTTGATGGCCTGGATCCGAAACGCATCAAGTCCATCATCGATATCGCGATCGCGCGTTTCAAGGAACAACAAGCCTTAAAAGAGGAATTGAAAAAAACCAAGACTCAATTAGAAGACCGCAAGCTAATGGATCGCGCCAAGGCGATTTTGATCAAATCCCAAGGCTACACGGAAGACCAGGCTTATCACGCCTTACGCAAACTGGCGATGGACCGCAACATCGCCATCGGCGAAATGGCCAAGAACGTGATATCGATGGCGGAGTTGTTTAACAAATGATAGCTATTTACCCGGTCTTGCTTTGCGCTACGCGCTCTGATGCTCGGCCATCTTGCAACAGCCTTCAACTCGCCACGGCGGGGCCTCGCAAGGAACGCAGGTAATCCAAAACCCGCGCCTGCCGCCAACGCTCATCGACAGCACAGTCAGCGTTCCGGGCGCGTTGACAAGCAAGGATCGCTTCGTCGCGGCCTTTAGCTGTCCACGGTCTTAGATCGGCTGGTGTGTCGGCCAGCAGCGCGGCAGTCTCTTTGTCCGGCAGCACCGGGCCGTCACGCAGCCAGGCTTCTGCCTGCTGAAAGTTGTCGCGGCACATCAGCGCAATCATATAGTCACAGGCCGATTGCAGTCCGGAGCGCAACCGGCCGGGGCTGACCGATACCATGGGTAGCAGCGGCGCCAGTGAGGGCAACAGGTGATTGGGATAGATGGTCGCACCCCAATACGATTCGGCAGTCCGGCGGAAATGAGCCAAGTCACGCACGGCGACTAAACCGCTGGCCGCAAGCGGCAGAATTTCGACCGCTGGTTTATTCACGTCGACGGTATCGTTGGCGACGTCGACATATAAGCCACCGAATTGCAGCGCGTTCTGGAAATATTGTTCGCGCAACACGCCCCATACAGAGCGCACGATGCCGCCTTGGGACATGAAGTCGAGCAGCACCTGTTCGATCGGCATCTCCGGTTGGCGTAAGCGGGTCGCGAGCAGAGCGTAAATCTCGCGGGTGATCTCCTCGCAGCGACCATAGGGATAAGGCTTGCCTGCGGCAGCCGGAAGTTGCGGCGCCAACAGCGCATCGACCTTAACTCGCAGACCCAGAAAATAAGACTGCAATGCCGCGATCCGTTCAGCCAGATAGGCGTCGGTCAATGCACTCTGTTGGGCGTCAACCGGTGCGATTTGTTGGGGAAGTAAGGGAATCATGGCGGAACGGGATTGTCGCCGCGAATGCCAATCCTTGCAAATTACTTAGAACAACTCAATCTCGGTCGAATGCCGATCAGGTTTTGAATGTTCGACTTGCGGCTGATTTTCCGTTTCCGACAGTAATAATTTCAAGGCTGCAATTCGCTGTTTGAAACGCGTTAAACCGTCGCGCTCTTCCCGGTCGTGATGTAATCTCAAGAACGCGTGCAAGTAATTGCCGACATTTTTTGTATCCACGGCAATTTTTGCCATCATTTGGGTAACGATATCCTCAAACTGCATCGCCATTACCCCTTCCTGAGCCAGTCTCTGGATTTCATCGGTTGCCAGTGTGATGCTACTTGAATGACCATTAGCCTTGGATGTCATTTGGATCAATTCCTGACCTAGGCTGCCCAGGTTTTCGCGTGAACGTTCCGCCAGGCTTAGATCAGTCTGCGCCGCTTGCGATACCTGCTGATCCACTTCTTGCAACGATTGGATTATGTCATCGAGTGTGGCGCGGATTTCATCACTGAATTGACGAGTCTGGGCAGCAAGTTTTCTGACTTCATCGGCGACAATACCAAAACCGCGTCCGGCACGACTGGCTCGCGCCGCCTCAATTGCCGCATTCAGTGCCAGTGTGTCGGTTTGCCTGGTCAGCTTGGTTACGCCGTCAAGCGAATCTTCGATGCGTAAAAACTTGCTCTGCATCTGATTAAAACTCACCGCTATGCCGACACTGGACTCACTGACTTCTTGTATTTTTTTTACGAATTCATCAATCAGCGCATGCGTTTCGTCGAAAAATTTATGTAAACCAGCCTGCTGCCGTTGTTGCTCATCATCGGCGCCGGTCATTTGTAATATTTCATCGACCAGGGCAGTCAGCACCTTACGTTGATTGGTAGATTGCCTTTCCAGCCCCGTCAAGCTATTGGATAGTTTATGCGCCGAACTTTGGATAGTATCGCGGGCCAACGCCAGGTCTTGTTCCAAAATACTGAATCGATTTTCGGCATAGTCCATGGCGCGATGTGACAGGAATTGGTACTCCGTCATCACCGACTCAAGCTCGTCCACCCGCGCCTGTTGCCGGTCTTGCCAATGTTTACGGCCCCGATAGGAAAAAACTAACGAGCCCGTTAATAAGGCAGCGGATAGCAAGCTAAAGTCAACCGGTGTCTGTTGAGCTTGCCGACTAAAAATCCAGCAAACGATATTTAAGGCAATAGCCAGGCACACCAGATAAGTATCTATGCGTTTCATATAGGCATGACCGAGTTTTGGACCGGACCGGCTGAGGTATCTGCCACGACCCGATTACGGCCTTGATGCTTGGCAAGGTATAGCGCCTTGTCGACGCGATCAAGAAATTCGCTTTCGTGTTCGCTAATTGAAAACTGTCCAACACCTATGCTGATAGTGATTTTGATCCGCTCGATGAAGGAAAAGTCTTCTATCGAGGTTCGCAAGCGGTTTGCAAACTCAAGGGCATCCTCAACCGGTGTATGCGGCAGCAAAATTGCAAATTCTTCGCCGCCCCAACGGATGGCATCGTCGCTGCATCTGACCAAGCTCATAATTTTTAAGCTAATGGCTTTCAAGATTTCATCACCAATCAAGTGGCCGTGCTCGTCGTTGATTAATTTGAAAAAATCGATGTCCAGTAATAGCAAGGAAAATGGCGGAGCGTCGTAGCGGCGCATCCGCCCAATTTCATCGATCAGCCTTTTATCCAGCATCCGCCTATTGCCGAGTCCCGTGAGGGGATCGGTCAACGAGGATTTTTCAAAGCCTTTGGCCTTGGCGTCCAGAATAGCCACAAGCTCTTTAAGCTCGCCGGCGTGATGTTTGATTAAATCTATCCAAGTGCCGTAGGCAAAACCCACCAGTTCGCTCTGCGTGACCACGCCCACCAACTGGTTTTCTTCATTCACCACGATGGACCGTTTGATGTGAAAGGTTTTTAACTGAGCGAGCGCGTCTTGAATGGTTGAGCTGACCTTGGTGGTAATGACCGGACTGTTCATATAATCCCTGAGAGGCCTGTCGGTAGTATCAGCGGAGGAAATAAGTTTAAAAATATCCTTGGTGGTAATGATGCCTACCGGTATTTTGGATTCGACAACAATAATAGAATCTTCCATTTTCTGGAGATGGCTCAGCACATCTTCCAAAATCCAGTCCGCAGTGAAGGTTACGGGCTCTACTCTGGTCACCAAGTCGCCGATGGTTTTTTTTTGCACCAGTACGGTGGGATCGACCGCCGATAGAATGTCGGTATCCGTTAATATCCCGACAAGACTCTCTTTGGCGTCGACGACACCTAAATACCGATCGCCGCTGGTCTCAAGGATTTCGAATGCGGTCAGAACTCGTTCATTTTCGAAAACGCAGGTAATCTTGCGTAATGCCAATTCAGCTAAGGTAGCCTCACTGCTGCCGCCACCATGCAAATGCTTCAGCAAATCTTCAACGGAAAATACAAAATATTCCTCGCCAATCTCAAGTACTACACTGCTGACATTATTGTGATCTATCAGCTGCGAAACCGAACGAATAGTCATATTTAACGTCGCTCGCAAAAGCTGTTTTTGCGCTATCGACCCCACAGTTGGAAAAATTGTAAATTCAGTCACGAGCGTCTCAAATTTGGCTATGCCTTGCGGTTGATTCTTGCCGAAAAGTAATTTTATTGCCTGGCAAGTGGTGTTAAGCCGGGGATTTTTGGCGTTTCTCGCGCTTATTAATTTGTTGGGTATTCAATATTTTCAGCGGGGGTATAGTGGCTGAATCAATAAGCCCTTGGCGGGTATTTGACTTGAATGTATCGTGCAATCTCAGTAGATCGGTAACCGATTTGGCATCGGTTTTACGCATTAAATTCGCGCGATGCACTTTTACGGTCTTTACGGAAATATCCAGTTTTTCGGATATTTCCTTATTGGTATGGCCCAACACAACCAACTCGCAAGTTTCAATTTCGCGTTTCGTCAGGTTACGGAATTGATTGTTGATAGTGACAGCGAATTCATATTCGAAAAAAGCCAGTTCAAGGCATTTGCGTATCTGTTCCAGACTAAAGGGCTTTTCAATAAAATCAAACAATCCGGTTTTTATCGAACGCAAGGTTGTCGATAGATCACTTGATCGGGTGATACAAATCCGGGGATATTCCAGTAATAAACCAAACTCGGAACCGGACGGCGATATTTCGACCACTTCGGGGTCGAACACCATCACAAAGGCAATTTTTTTGCTGGTTAAACTCGCTTTGTTGTCGACTAGCCATCGAGACAATTCATCACGACTAGCCACGTGATCTACATTCGCTTGCAGACTATCTCTGACCCGATTGATACCTTTAAAGGATGAGACTTCGCGGTCAGCAACCAAGATTAATCTATCGAGTTCCAAAACCTTTAGTGCCATAGTCTGTAAAAATTAATGCAAATTCGTACTCGAAAACGTGTCAAGTGTACGTAAGTCTTAAAGTTTGTCTATTGGGCTAAGGTCTTAGATACCTCTTCCGCTTCCGCTCTATTGCGGCTATTTTCAGGGTTCAAAGGAGCAAGGCATCTTTAGAACCCGCAAATATCAAGCAAACCGAATATTTGCCGCCACCCACGTTTGCGGGCGATACTTATCGATGCTTACCCCCAAAACTAGCGATATGAAAATCCAGACACCCTCATTGGCAGAGATCGAAACCGCAACGCTGAATCATTACAACCAAAATGCCGAATCGTATTGGCAGGGCACCAAGGATCACGACGTCACACAGAACTACACGGCCTTCTTGGACGCGTTGCCGCAAGAGCACGTGTTGGATATTTTAGATTTGGGCTGCGGTCCCGGCAGAGACGTGTTTTATTTCAAGTCTTTGGGCCACAGACCGGTCGGGCTTGACGGCAGCGAGGTATTTTGCCGGATGGCGCGCGCCCACAGCGGCTGCCGGATATTACAGCAAAGCCTACTAAGCCTGGATCTGCCGCCACAGGGCTTTGATGGCATCTTCGCCAATGCATCTTTATTTCATGTACCGAGCCGCGAATTACCGAGAGTACTTAACGATCTTTACACGGCACTAAGACCGGCAGGAGTTTTGTTTATCTCAAATCCGCGCGGTAATGGCGAAGGCTGGTCCGGGCAACGCTACGGCCATTTCATGGAAATCGACAGCAGCCGGGAGTTTTTAGTGAACGCGCAATTCGAAATATTGGACCATTATTACCGACCGCCGGGCAAACCGAGGCACGAGCAGCCCTGGTTGGCGATTACGGCAAGAAAACGGAATGAAAGCTGCTAGCCAGTAAGCACTGCGCTAATCCGCGACATCAGTCCAAAATGCTGGGCAATCCCGGGGTATTTCCCTAACTCTGGTATTATGGCTTGCCAAGCGCGCGCTATTTCGCCGCATATCCTTGATATTAGAGTCTTTGTGAATACACCTGAATTTTCGTCCCTGCCGTTAAAACCCGCCCTACTGGAAAACATCGAATCGCTGGGTTACACCCACCTGACGCCCATCCAGGCCGAAAGCCTGCCGCATATACTGGAAGGCAAGGATGTGATCGCCCAAGCCAAGACCGGCAGCGGCAAGACCGCGGCGTTTGGCATCGGTTTGTTGTCGCGGCTGGATTTGAGCAGCTTTAAAGTGCAAGCCATGGTGATTTGCCCTACCCGTGAACTGGCCGATCAGGTGTGTAAGGAAATCCGCCAGTTGGCGCGGTTTACCCAAAACATTAAGGTTTTGCCCTTGTGCGGCGGCACCCCCTTTGCGCCGCAGCGCAGTTCGCTGGAACATGGTGTGCATGTGGTGGTGGGGACGCCGGGCCGTTTGCAGGAGCATCTGCAAAAAGCCAGCTTGCGCCTGGATCATTTAAAAGTGTTGGTGCTGGACGAAGCTGACCGCATGCTGGACATGGGCTTTGCCGATATCATCTCCGACGTGATTTCCTATGCGCCGACACACCGGCAAACGCTACTGTTCTCCGCAACTTACGCCGAGCCGATTCGAGCCTTAAGCCAGAAATTTCAATTCAAACCAGTGTCGGTCAGCGTCGAAACCAGCCATCACGATAACCCTATCGAACAGCGTTTTCATCAAGTAGACAAAGCCAAGCGTTTGAACGCGCTAGGTTATTTGCTGGCCTATCATCGCCCGGAATCAACGGTGGTGTTTTGCAATACCAAGCGCGAATGCCAGGACGTGGCGGACACGCTGAGCAATTGCGGTTTTTCCGTGCAAGCCCTGCACGGCGATTTGGAGCAAAAGGATAGAGATCAGGTATTGGTGCGCTTTGCCAATAAAAGTTGTTCGATTCTGGTCGCCACCGATGTCGCCGCGCGCGGCCTGGACATCAAGGACATGCAGGCGGTGATCAATTACGAATTACCTTGGGACCCGGAAGTGTATGTGCACAGAATAGGCCGTACCGGCCGGGCCGGTGCGAAAGGCCTGGCGCTGAGTTTGGTCAGCGAAGCAGAGTTGAACCGGGTCAAAGCCATTGAAGAATATCTTGCCGGTTCCGTAAAGTGGGACGACATCGCGCCATTCAAACTCAGCAGCGAACACCGCTTCGAGCCGCCCATGGTCACACTGTGGATAGACGGCGGCCGCAAGGACAAAATGCGACCGGGCGATATTTTGGGAGCATTGACCGGTGCTAACGGCATAACCGGCGACGAAGTGGGTAAGATCGACATCTTCGATAAACACGCTTATGTTGCGGTGAAACGCGGCAGCGCCGATAAAGCCCTGACCTGCTTGCGGGCCGGCAAAATCAAAGGCCGCAATTTCAACGTGCGCAAATCGCAATGGAATTAGCCTGAGGCCAGGCTGATTTTTGAAGCGTTGATTGAAAGCATCCCTGGATGCCTGCCTTCACGGGGAAGGTAGCCACAATCGGCTCAGCGGCGCCTTGCGCCGCATTTGCTAGGGCCTATCTATTTGCAACCCGGCAAATAAAATAGTGCGCGGATAGTCGAATCGCCAAAGCCTGCTATACCTATGCCAGCCCTTATCCCCTACTCTAATAAAAAACTCAGCCCGTGGCGCCTAAAACTCATATCAGTTACCTGGACACTATTCGTGGTCTGGCGGCCTTGACCGTTATCAGCGAACATTTTGTTATCGCCTACGGCCTGCCCTGCGAAACGCCGCTCTGTCAGCAATTGCTGGATTTCTCACCGCTACACATTTGGTGGGACGGCTCGGCGGCGGTTTCTATGTTTTTCGTACTTAGCGGCGTGGTGCTGTCTTTGCGCTATTTTCGCGCGGGACATATACCGGATCTTAGCGAATTTCATTTGGCCCGCTTCCTGATCAATCGGATGTTCCGGATCTGGCTGCCGTATTTACTGGTTTTGCTGATCAGCACCGGCCTATTCGTGAACACCTTCGACAGTGAGATACTCAGGACCAGCCTGCCTGCCACTGATTGGATAACCGGCATGTGGCATAAATTTCCACTTACCCCTTCCGATATGCTGCGCGAAAGCTTTTTATTGAAATTGCCCGCCTTGATCGTGCTGCTGCCGCAAGCGTGGACTTTAAGTATCGAACTGGTGCTGTCTTTGCTACTGCCAGTGGGCCTATTACTGGCCGGACGCGGCACTTCTTGGCTGGTATTTTTCGGTTTGCTGGCAACCAGTTTGTTAGGCGTGTCGATTTTTTTGCTGCATTTTCTATTGGGCATGACCATTGCCAGACACTATACCGACCTAACCCATTATTTATCAGGTCGGCGCTGGCAACGCCGTTTGCTGTTACTAACGGGCTTAGCATTTTATACCTGCGCCACATTTGTACCGTCCGAGATATTTGGCGATAAAGCCATTTGGCTGGGTTCCGGTCTGGGCGCCGGCTTGATTTTGATGTTCGTATTAGGTTCTAAAGATGCACAAAGGTTGCTGTCGCAGCCGGTGCTAAGGCAAATCGGCAAAGTGTCTTACAGCGCTTATCTCAGCCACATGGCTATCCTGATTTGTCTGACGCCGCTTGTCTTAAAATTTCTGGAAGGATTTACCGGAAACCGGTTGGCGCTTTGGTTTGGCGGCTGGCTTATTACAATCGCTTGCGTACAAGGCGTTTCCTTGTTGTTCTATCACTGGTTGGAAATACCCAGCATGCGCTTGGGGCGGCGCGTGACCGATGCAATAGCCGCCATCGGCAAGCCAACGTTATAATCCCAACCAGTCACTCCATTTCCTAGCCACTTCATCATGCGCCTTGTTACCCTTTCAACACTATTATTAAGCGTTGCCGCTTTCAGCGTTAGCTTCGAGGTTACGGCCGGCTCAACTGCTCACGACTGGGCAAAGATCACCACACCGTCCCAAGAATCCAGCCAAAGCATCGGCACCTACACCAGCGGCTGTATCAGCGGCGCGGCTACCTTGCCGCTGGACGGCCAGGGCTATCAAGTCATGCGCTTGTCTCGGCACCGCTATTACGGGCACCCTAATTTAATCGACTTTATTCAGCACCTAGGCCAATTTAGTGCTGAACAAAAACTAGGTTCGTTGTTGATTGGCGACTTGGGCCAGCCGCGCGGTGGCCCGACCTTAAGCGGACATCGCAGCCATCAGTCCGGCCTGGATGTGGATATTTGGTTTTTACTGTCGGAACAAGCCAGTAGTCGGCAACTAACGGCTAACGAACGCGAAACCTGGAGCGCGCCGTCTGTCGTGGACATGCAAAACGACATTATCGATTACCGGCATTGGTCGCAGGATCTGGCAAAGGTATTGGAAGCAGCCGCACGCCAACCGGAGGTTGACCGGATTTTCGTCAATGCCAGTATTAAACAAGAGCTATGCAAAAACAAAAGCGCCGGCGCCAGTGAATGGTTGCGCAAGATTCGCCCATGGTGGAAACACGACGATCATTTTCATGTGCGCTTGAAATGCCCGCCGCATAACCCGCATTGCGACTCGCAAGACCCATTGCCTGCTGGAGACGGTTGCGACGCCAGCCTGGCTTGGTGGTTTTCCGCGGAAGCTAAAGCACCGTCAAAAAACGTACCGCTGCCGCCACCGCCGTTACCGGCATTATGCGAACAGCTATTGCGCCGACCCTAAATTTACAAGGGTGAACCTGGTTTTACAGAAACGGGTCAGACTGATCTTCCCTCAAGCCTGTCTCGTCTTGTTGCGCTAAAACTCCAGGCGAGCACCCATTGTAAATAAATGACTTTCCACGTCCCGGTATCCAACTAGCGCGTCGTAGTTCAAGAACGCGCTAAAACCTTGCGCAAAGGTGCCCGATACGCCCGTACCTACCGTAAAATAATTGCGGTCCGGCGCGTTAGTCACCGTATTAAAGGCTAAACCGCTGCTGTTATCACCTAAAAAGCGTACCGCAATATTGCGGCTGCCGTCTTTATATTGATGATGCCATTCGCCGCGCACATTGGGCGTAAACACACCCCATGCCGTACTAACCGCATACGAAATCTGATTGCCGACTGTGGTGGTGACCGACTCGACGCCCTGATCGGCAAATGCCATGCCCCAGCCGCTGCCGCCTGATTCACTAAACCCGTCGACATCGAGTTTGATGTAATTGGCTTTTACGTAAGGATTAAACAGCCATTGTTTTACCGCAAAGTTATAGCCGCTGCCCACGCTAACCGAGTATTGGTTCCCGGTAGGCGCAGCTTTGGCAAGCGTATTCACAGTTTCACTGGGTACCGTGTATTGGATGTGCCGCACCGACGCATAATCGATGGCGCCCATGGTCGCCACACCGTCAAAATACAAGTTATCCGTTGCGTAGTAGGTACTATAAAGCGCGCCGGTGTAAGCATCGCTATCCAAGGTACCACCATTGCGGTCGAAACTGGACTCGGTGCGCGTATAGGTAAACGCAGCCCCCACGATCAAATCGCTACCAAACCGATAGTCTATCCCGGCATTAATACTGCCGCTATTTAAGTTATAACCCAGTTGATTGACATCAGTATCGACATTACCGGTGTTGTAATTGCCGTTGACGAACCCGCCCAACCGGTCCCAAACGCCGCCACTATCGCCAGCGGCGCCGCCTAGCGGGTTTGCCAGTGAAGCCAAATTGATCGGCACCGCACCGCTACCCAAGCCGGCAACCTGAAAGCCGCGAGCACCGGCTCGCAACGCGGACATGCGTCCGGCAATCGCGTTGAAAGAAGTACGCGTAGCCGAAACGCCTTGCGAAGGTATCTGCTCAGGCGAGGTTTGTTGTAGCGCGTTAAATGTCTGCGGTATTGATTGGTTAAGAGCGGAACCCACTACCGCATCGCAGCGATTCTGAAAATCGTCCGAGTTAATCCCCCGTCCGCCTGGACAGGCAATTTCAATCACATTAGCCATATTGCTCTGGCTGGAATTGATGCCGTTGGTATTTTGCAGTAATCCCTCAATAGGCGATACGGCTGCCGTGGCAGCCGAAAAGCTGAAACCTATCAGCAGCGCGCCGAGTTTTAACGGTACCAGCGGGTAGCTATGGCCGGATATTACTCCGGTCTTATTTTGCATCGTCATCATTATTTCTCCCCCCCATGAAAATGTTTATGTGCTTTAAAAACCGAAATATCAGGCCGGTAATTTGCTCTTAGCATAGACGATAACGAAAATACCTACATACTTACTGCGAAATTGCAGCAGCTGAAAGATAATAAGTGAGCGTGAAAGTCGGCATCGCTGATAGCTAAATAGTTACAATGAAACTTTATTCTTCAGTTGAGATAGCCATGCCGGATTTCTTACTTCATCAGCAACTCGCGCAAGATTGTTTCAAGGTGGGGAGTTTTAGCCTGTCTGAATTGTTAATGATGAATGATAGCCAGTATCCCTGGTTCATCCTGGTACCCAGGCGCCATAATATTAGAGAAATTTATCAGCTTGATCAGGCGGATAGACAGGCTCTGCAAGCCGAGTCTTGTCTACTTGCCGAGGCACTTGCAGACATTTATCGCCCCGACAAGCTCAATATTGCCGCAATCGGCAATCTAGTACCGCAATTGCATCTGCATCATGTGGTGCGCTATCAAACCGATAAAGCCTGGCCGGCGCCGGTATGGGGAAAGTTTGCCAGCCTGCCCTATGCGGGCGACCAGCCGGAACAACGAATGACCCAGCTCCGCTCGGCGTTGAGCCAGTATTTAATCAATTGATAATCAAATTTAATGTTTTACGTTACTGATTACTTCGCGTGTCGCAACGGCTAACATTAAACACAAGGCGTTAATAAATCCTCGTGGAAGTACTTTAGCTAGATAATAGCGCAGCGATAAGCTGAAATAACCTAGTTTTTATGTGATTGACGCTCACTATAAAAGCACGTCACAATCGATAAACGGTCGCAAAATAAGGATAGATTTTCCGAAAATTCGCATAGCTCCAGCGTGAGCGGGAATGCGTCGAAATCAGGGCAGACTGTGTAAAACTTCAAAAGCCATTGTTACTACCATGCCTATTTTCATCATCTGCTGTTTAATATTAAGTACCCTCACCCTAACCCAAAATACATTTTTACCCTTACTCAATATAGAGGCCGTATGGGTTTCCGGGGCCGGCCTTGCGTTACTGTTCCTGTTGAGCGGTTGTTTGAAATTTGCACCCAGCAAAGTATGGCACGACGGCTTTGCGACCGCTGGCTTATGGACTTGGTACGGTTACTGGAGTCCCCAATTCAGCGACGGCTCGCCTCAATTCAGCGTGTTTCCGGTCTATTTTGCCTTGCTCAGCGGTTGGATGCTGCTGGGTTTAATTAACAAAAGTCCGCAGTTTGATTGGGAATCGCAAGAATCCTTGCGTTATTTGCAAAAATATTTGTCCCGCTTCGACACTTGCGTCGTGGCTGGCTTGGTACTAGTGTGTCTGGCATTACCGGAGCACTATCTATCCTATCCTATTGCAATGACCTTCTTCATCGTCCGCAGCGCTTTTCAACGCTGCCTGGAGATCATCGATAGCCTGTAAGTTTGGGAAAACCGACTTTGTCCGGTAATCCATCGGCTTTACCGTTTCCTCAAAAAAATATTTAAGTATTGTCTGCCTGGAGCAGTGCGGAAGCCCAGCTGAAACTGAGTTACCGCCTGCTCCGGCAAGATGCCTAAAATGCCGCGGGGCTAAGCTACTTCCTTGGCCTTATCCTGATAACTGTCGATTTGATCGAAGTTAAGATAACGGTAGGTATCCGCGCTGGTTTGTTCGATGCTGGCGGCATATTGCATATACTCGGCAACTGTCGGAATCTTGCCCAATAATGAACACACTGCCGCTAATTCCGCGGAAGACAGATAGACATTGGCGCCATTACCTAAACGGTTGGGGAAGTTACGGGTCGATGTCGATACCACGGTCGAACCTTCCGCTACCCGCGCCTGGTTGCCCATGCATAACGAACATCCGGGCATTTCGGTGCGAGCGCCGACTTTGCCGAAAGTACCGTAGTAACCCTCTTCGATCAATTGGTTTTGGTCCATTTTGGTCGGTGGTGCCACCCACAAGCGGGTCGGCAAGGCCCCGGCCTTTTCCAGCAATTTACCGGCGGCGCGGAAGTGGCCGATGTTAGTCATGCAGGAACCGATGAACACCTCGTCAATCTTGGTGCCGGCCACTTCCGACAAGGGCTTGATGTCGTCCGGATCGTTGGGGCAAGCCAGCAATGGCTCGGTGATTTCGTTCAAATCGATTTCAATGATTTCCGCATACTCGGCATCCTGATCCGCTTCCATCAATACCGGATTAGCCAGCCAATCCTGCATCGCTTTGATCCGGCGTTGGATGGTTCTGACATCGCCGTAGCCTTCGGCGATCATCCATTTCAATAAGGTGATATTGGAGTTCAGATATTCGCGAATCGGCGCTTCGTTGAGCTTGATGGTGCAACCGCCTGCGGAGCGTTCGGCCGAGGCATCGGATAATTCAAACGCTTGCTCGACTTTTAAATCAGGCAAGCCTTCGATTTCTAAGATACGTCCGGAGAATACGTTTTTCTTACCTTGTTTAGCCACGGTCAACGAGCCGCTTTTTAATGCGGCATAAGGAATCGCATTAACCAAGTCGCGCAGGGTGATACCGGGCTGCATTTGGCCTTTAAAACGCACCAAAACCGATTCCGGCATATCCAGCGGCATCACGCCGGTCGCGGCCGCGAATGCCACCAAGCCGGAACCCGCGGGAAACGAGATGCCAATCGGGAAGCGGGTGTGCGAATCGCCGCCGGTGCCGACGGTATCGGGCAACAGCATCCGGTTCAGCCAGGAGTGAATCACGCCATCGCCCGGACGCAGTGACACTCCGCCACGCGTCATAATAAAGTCCGGCAAGGTGTGCTGCATTTGCACGTCGACCGGTTTCGGATAGGCAGCGGTGTGGCAGAAGGATTGCATCACCAAGTCGGCCGAGAAACCCAGGCATGCCAAGTCTTTCAATTCGTCGCGGGTCATCGGTCCTGTGGTGTCTTGCGAACCTACGGTGGTCATTTTCGGTTCGCAATAACTGCCCGGCCTAACACCGGCGACGCCGCAAGCTTTACCGACGATTTTTTGCGCCAGGGTAAAACCCTTACCGCTGTCATGAGCCACGCCCAAGCGGCGGAACACCTTGGAAGCCGGCAAGCCCAAGAATTGGCGGGCGCGGTCGGTCAAGCCGCGGCCGATGATCAACGGAATCCGGCCACCGGCGCGAACTTCGTCGAAAATAACTTCGGTTTTTAACTTAAATTCGCAAACCACCTCATCCGTGCCGTGGCGTTTGACGATACCTTGATAGGGGTAAATGTCGATCACATCGCCCATCGCCATGCCGGTGACGTCGCATTCGATCGGCAATGCGCCGGAATCTTCCATCGTATTGAAGAAAATCGGTGCGATCTTGCCGCCGATGCAGACACCGCCACCGCGCTTGTTGGGGATAAACGGAATGTCGTCACCCATGAACCACAGCACCGAATTTGTAGCGGATTTACGCGAGGAACCGGTACCGACCACGTCACCGACGTAGGCCACCGGAAAACTCTTGGCTTTCAGTTCGGTAATTTGCTGCTCGGCGTTGGTGATGCCGTCGCGCGGCATTTTCAACATCGCTTTGGCGTGCAATGGAATATCCGGCCTGGACCAGGCATCCGGCGCGGGTGACAGGTCGTCGGTATTGGTTTCGCCGGTGACCTTGAACACCGTCACGGTCAGTTTTTCCGGCACTTCCGGCTTAGCAGTAAACCACTCGGCATCGGCCCAGGATTGCAGCACTTGTTTGGCGAAAGCGTTGCCGGCTGCGGCTTTTTCTTGCACATCGTGGAAGGCATCGAATATCAGCAGGATTTGCGACAGCGCTTTCGCGGCAATCGGCGCTAACGCGGCGTTGTCTAGTAGTTCGATCAGCGGCGCGACGTTGTAACCGCCGAGCATCGTACCCAACAATTCAGTGGCATTTTCCGGTGTCAGCAATGGCGATGTCGCTTCGCCTTTCGCCACGGCTGTCAGGAAACCGGCTTTGACATAAGCCGCTTCGTCGACGCCGGCCGGAATCCGGTTTGCCAGTAAATCCAGCAAAAATGCGTCCTCTCCCGCAGGCGGATTTTTCAACAATTCGACCAATGCCGCAACCTGCTCGGCATCCAGGGGTTTAGGCACCACGCCCTCGGCGGCGCGTTCGGCTACGTGTTTACGGTATTGTTCTAGCATGATTATTTCCGGTGAAAAGATATTAGGCTTGGGATGAGTTGGCTTCGACGGTGGCTTGTTCCGCGATAAATGTGCGCATATCGTCGTTATCGACTCTGGCGTAAATATCAGCGACACTGATACTCAAACCAACCGATTCGAAGGGTACGTCGTCGCCAAGAAAATAATGGTTGGAGACCCAGCCCTCGCTACGCCGGCAGACTTCGACGTCGACGATGTCTTGTTCGATCAGCACGTATTCCTGCAACGTTGGAATAGTTTGATACAAGCGGCGTTTGAGCGTCTCGTCGCGGCGACGGGTGGGTTTTGACAGCACTTCCACGACTAGTACTGCTGCCTCGGCATAATAGTCATGGGTGGATGTGTCGTTACAGACCACCATGGCATCGGGGTAAAACAAATAGCTACCGATTTTGAGTTTTACGTCGGAGGAGAACGGTTCACATGGTTTGCCTCGCAAGTGCATATGCAAAGAGGCAGATACATTGCCTTTAATGCGCTCGTGATTTTTACTGGTTCCAGACATCGATACCAGTTCACCGTCGTCATACTCGTGCTTGGTATCGCTCAGTAGTTCCGCCGCCAGATAGTCTTCGAGAGAAATCCAGGTTTGCTCAAACTGTGGTTGCGCGCTCATAATCGCCTCCTCCGCTTATTAATCACTCCATCGCATCGACAATGGCTTGACCCATTTCCTTGGTACCGTATTTGCTTTCCGGGTTCAAATCCGGGGTTACATAAACACCGCCGTTCACGACTTTTTCAATTGCGTTTTGCATGCGAATAGCCGCTTCATGTTCGCCCAAATGATTCAGCATCATCACTCCCCCCATCATCACCGCCGTAGGGTTGGCAATATTTTTGCCGGCGATATCCGGCGCGCTGCCGTGTACCGCTTCGAACAACGCGGCGTCGACGCCAATGTTAGCGCCGGGTATCAAGCCCAAACCGCCGACCAAACCGGCGGTCAAATCGGACAAAATGTCGCCAAACATATTGGTGGTTACGACCACGTCGAATTGTTCCGGCTTCATCACCATATGCATACAAGCCGCATCAACGATTTTTTCGTCGAACTCGATATCGGGATATTTTGCCGCCACTTCCCGCGCCGCTCTCAGGAATAAGCCTTGAGTGTATTTCAAAATATTGGCCTTGTGGCACACAGTAACTTTCTTACGATTGTTATCGATAGCATATTTAAAGGCATATTCAACGATGCGTTCGGAACCGGCCTTGGTGACTACCGCCAAGCTTTCGGCGATGTCTTTAGCCGGCGTCAGATAATGTTCCAAGCCCACATAGAGGCCTTCGGTGTTCTCACGGACGATGACAATATCGACATCGTCATAACGGGTTTTTACACCCTTCCAGCTTTTTGCTGGACGCACGTTGGCGTAAAGATCGTATTGTTTGCGCAGTTCGACGTTGATGCTTCTAAAACCTTCCCCAACCATCGTGGTCAACGGCCCTTTAAATGCTACCCTGGTTTGAGCGATGGATTCCATGGTGGCATCCGGCAGTGGCGTACCGGTTCTTTCATACGCCGACATGCCGGCATCCGCCTCATGCCAATGAATTTTCGCACCCGAAGCGTTGATCACTGCCACGGCGGCGTCCATGATCGAAGGGCCAATACCATCACCTTTAATCAACGTGACGTTATGCATTCATTTCTCCTACTTGATAATTAAAAATAACAACTCACTGGGCACGCTTGGCTGTATCGCAATTGGCATCAATTCGCCCTCACGATAAAGCACCGACATAATGAGCAATAATACACAGTTTCCTAGCCCGCCGCATGGGCAAACAGCAAGCGAATCGGCCTTAACTTTTGGCATCCTAGGGCTATCCCAACCAAACACACCCGATAAATCCAGCAAAATTCATACCCAAGTACGGCAAGGCGATAATCGGCGTCCGACAAACAAAAAAGCGGTATCATCAATTTTCGCCATAGTCCCGATTAAAACTAAGCATGATCACCGTCGATAAGCTGATTTTCGAATACCCCGGCCTGCGCGCATTGGACGATGTGTCATTCAAAATCGCCGCCGGCAGCATTACCGCGCTGGTCGGCCCTAACGGTGCCGGCAAAACCACGCTGCTGCGCTGCATGGCTGCCTTGGATCAGCCGGTTAGCGGCGCGATCAATATCTCCGGCATCGACGTGTTGGAACAGCCACGGGATTGTCATCGCATCATCGGCTACTTATCCGATTTTTTCGGGCTTTACCAACGCTTAACTGTACGCCAATGCCTGCATTACGTGGCTCGCGCCCAGGGCATTTTCGAAGGCGATTGCGCCGCCGCTATAGCCGATGTCAGCCGAAGTTTGCATATCCAGGATAGATTGGAAAACAACCCGGCCGAGTTATCGCGCGGCTTGAGGCAAAGGGTAGCCATTGCGCAAGCCATCATCCACAAACCGCCGGTAGTGTTGCTGGACGAACCGGCCTCCGGCCTGGACCCGGAAGCCCGCCACGAAGTGGCAGAAATGTTTCTAGATTTGCAAGCCCAAGGTATGACGCTGCTGGTGTCCTCGCATATCCTCGCCGAACTGGAAGCTTACTGCACCGACATGCTGGTGCTGCGCCAAGGGCGGATAGTCGAGCAAGTTGCTGTGAAAGTACCATCCTTGCTCAAACCGTTTAAATTACTGCTGGCAAAGCCGGTAGATAACCTGCTTCGCCTCCTGCAATCTCTACCTGAGATTAAGGTGTTGAATAGCGACGATAAACAACAAGCCCTATTGCAAATTGACGCCGACGCCGCACAACAACACCGGATATTGAAAGCCCTCATCTCGCTGAATTTACCGGTCTGCGAATTCGCTCCAGCTACCAGTAATCTGCAAGACGCTTATCTACAAACCATCCGCCATAACTCATGAATCTGAATCCCGAATTTGAACGCCAGCTGATTTTGGAATGCTCGCTAGCCCGGCTGGTAGGTGCGCCTGTGGTGCTGAGCGCGGTCTTTACCTTAACCTATTTCCTGGATGACTACCGCCTAGGTAACATAAGCGCGCAAGCCGCATTGACGCTGTTCATGCTAATCACGCTGCTCTGGGGCACACGGCAAAGCCTTGATAGCATTGTCGAGGAATACCGCGACCGCACCTGGGATACTCAACGCCTGTCAGCTCTCGGGCCGTGGCAAATGACATGGGGCAAACTGCTGGGCAGCACCAGCATGGCCTGGTACTGCGCCGGCATCTGTTTGTTGGTCCATGCACTAGCTACCGACAATCCGGCCTCCCTACCCTTGCTGTTTTTTTACGCCATTGGCACGGCATTACTGGTTCAAAGCACCGGTCTTTTACTGGGTTTATTGGCGGTGCAACGCGGTCAGCTTAAAACCGGGTCGATACTAATTTTGGTGCTGGTGGGTTTCATTGTTTTCATGCCGTCACTGACCGATTTAACCGATACGGCAAATTATTTGCCCGGTAATTTTCAAAGCAATTCCTGGTACAGCTTGACTATTAACGCGCAGACTTTGCACCAAATAAGCCTAATTTTTGCCTTATTCTGGTGCATGATGGGCAACTATCGCTTGCTGGCACAAGACCTGGGGTTACGCAATTTGCCTTGGGCATGGCTGGGTTTTACGCTGTTTTTGATTGTCTATTTGGGCGGCTTTATTCCCAGCTCCAGCTATTCCTTTTCCCTGGCTGCTTTTGCGGTTTGCAGCGTGCTGACTTACGTCGGCGTGATCGTCGAACGACACGAACCAATGCGTATCAAACGCTTGCTGGACTATTACCGACAAGCCAACTGGCGCCGAGTGGGCGAGGAACTACCCTTGAGCGCATTAAGTTTTGCGCTAAGCCTGCCGTTTGCAATATTTCTAAGCTTTCAGGAGCAACGATTTGCCTGGCTGGACATCTCCCTGCATGCCTACCCACTAGCTATCGCGCTATTAGTACTGCGCGATTGTGCCATTTACCTATTCTTTTGCTACGGCAAAAACCCGCAACGCGCGTTTAGCCTGAGTTTACTGTGCGCCGCACTGCTGTACGGCATTCTCCCCGGCCTGTTTGGCATGATCGGCATGACGGGTATTTCGGCGGTATTCTTTCCGCTGTGGGCCGATTCGGCAATTGCCGCGTTAGTCTTTGCCGTCTTGCAATGCGTACTGATTTTACGTCTGCTCTATCAACGCTGGCGGCAAAATATTTCCTGATTAGAATAAGCTAAAAAAGTCCGTCATGCCCGCCGGGATACCCAAAGGGCACATGAGCGGGCATCCAGTGCCATAGATGGCAAACTTCGAGCTATCCCTGCTGCCTGGATTTCGGCAATCCCTGCCGAAATGACGATTTTGAGGATGCGAGAGGAACTCAGCTGAAGCAGCATGCTAATCAGGAAATATTTAAAGCATGTAGAACGTGTCTGTGCGTTAGCACACATAACTTGCTTAAGCCCGCCAGAATAGAGAAAATAAAGCCAAGCTACAAAAACAACAATAACTTGGCTATCGGAAAAACTGATGCGCCCTTTGCGCCGCACCGAGTACGATGGTTGCGACCGGGACCCGCGGCATGCGCAAACCAAATCCATTCATCGAGCATCTTGCCAGCCAGGCTTTCTTTCGGGCACCCGCCCGTCGCCCACTCGGACGTTTTCTCGATACCAAGCTGTCGCTCAGCCCCATCAAACTATTTGCTATCCCCCAGTTTGACGAAGACACCGAACGACAATTTTGGGAAGAACGTTATCTGGTGTTGCTTAGCCCCCTGAAATGGGCCTTGGGCTTGGGCGCCGCCGCATTCCTGGCCTACATCCTGCTGGATCTACAGATTGGCAATACCTCAAATACCGAAGCGTTGTTAAGGCTACCCATCGTCCTGGTGCTGGTGGGTTTATTCAGATATTTACATGGCTGCGTCGAAGCGGTAGCCAAAATCAACACCATCGCCAAACTCAGCGCCGGACTGTCCGCAGCCAATTTAATCGCCGTCTTGTTATACGACGGCAACCCCCGCTACTACGCGGAAACTTGGCCGGCCCTGCTGCCCATGTATTTTTTCAGTTACGGGCAAATGTTCATGTCGCTGCGCGCAACAATAGGCTTTGGCTGGAGCACCGCGCTAACCATGCCGCTGGCCGGTTATTGGCTTGGACTGAGCATGATTGACTTGATCCCGTCTATGCTGAATCTTTGCATCGTCAACATCTTTGGCGTCTGCACCCGCTGCCAACTGGAGGCTTACGCCCGCAAATCCTTCCGCGAAAAACGCAAGGCCCAACTCAGTGCCGACGACAAAACCCGCTTCTTACAGCAAATGGGCCACAATCTGCGCCAACCTCTGCAAGCCTTGGCCTGCTATGCCGCCGTATTGGACACCGCCCAGACAAATCCCCCTAGCAATGGCGCGGCGTTTATGCTCAATCGCATGGGCATGGTGATAGACGAATTGAACGCCGCCTTTAACCACGTGTTAGATATAGCCAACCTGGAAACCGGTCGGCAAATTCCACAACCGTCTAGTATCGATCTGAATACGCTGTTGACCGGCTTGGAAAATCAATACGCCCCGCAAGCCGCCAAACGCGGCATCCGCCTTAAAGTAGTGTTGCGCGGGCAAGAGCCTTACAACATATGCAGCGACAGCAACGTCCTGCGGCAAATCCTCGGCAATTTGCTCGATAACGCCATCAAATACACCGAGAGCGGTTGGATATTGGTATCAGCAGTGAAAACCGGCAAGCAACATCTGACCTTGCATGTCTGCGACAGCGGTCCCGGGATTGCCGAGGAAATGCGCGAAGAAGTGTTCAAGGAATTTGTCCGCAATCAGCGTCGCCAGAATGACAACAAAGTACCCGGCTTGGGCATAGGTTTGGCTTACGTCGCCGCCGCCGTCAAATGTTTACCGGAACATAGTCTGAACTTGATATGCGGCTCGCGTTTTGGCTGCGACTTTAAGCTCCAGCTACCGATTGCCGGGCCGACACTGGCTCTTCACTGTGGATTGGATAAAGACAGCGACTTCTCCGGCTACTTTGTGATGGTAGTAGACGACGACGCCGAGGTATTACAAGCCATCGCCAAGCAACTCAGAGCTTGGGGCTGCCTAGTGCATGAAGCGTCGTCATTGGCGGAAACCGCAGAGTTACTAGTCGAAAACGATAGAGACCCGGATTTATTGATCACCGACTTTTATCTGGGTAACCGGGAAACCGCCCACGACATCATCGCCGCAGTCCACACCGCCTGCGGGCCGGTGCCGACCATGATCCTATCTGCCCGCGCCATCTCGGACCAAGAAAAAATGCTGTTACCGGAACACACTGCCATCCTGCGTAAACCCGCCGGCGCGAAAGTGCTCATGGAAGCCATGACTAGAACAATGAAGACCACCAAATCCTTGGACGAAAATCGGTAATGGAAACTCGGTTTTTAACCTATGGCGACAAGTTAAGCTTTGGCAATGTCATTCCCCTCTTTTAAAAAGAGGGGTCAGGGGAGATTTTCTAAACAAATCCCTTCTCACTCACGCGCCCCACAGGCACTTTTTTTAAACGGCTAAAGCCTTGCTTCAGCTCCGACAGATGGATTACATCACAGCCTAGAGCCCTTCCGAACCGCGTTTCATTGATGAGTGGCCATCAATTCCCCACCCCCGGCTTCCCAAACACAATCCCCCGCTCAAACACCTTCACCAACAACTCAGTGCGCTTTGCTACCCCAAATTTTTGATAAATCGGCCGGAGGTGATTGCGCACCGTTTGCTCTTCTATACCCAACTGCCGGGCAATCTGCTTATTGCCTATACCTTGCACCAACCAAGTCAACACTTCAAACTCGCGCGGTGTCAGGCCTAAACTGGCCGAGTCGGTCACCTCGGGTATCTCTGTAACGCTACCGACATCCAAACTAGTTGCACGTTGTTGCCCTACTGCCGATGCCGGCAAATAAACTTTACCGGCCAATACATCTCGCAACGCATCGACAAAGACCTGCCGAGACACTGTCTTAACGATAAACCCCATCGCCCCCAAACGCAGCGCATGAAAAACCAACTCCCTATCGCCCAACCCGGAAAACATCACCACACACAAATCCGGAAAGGCTGCCTTCAATTCCGCCAGACCCGCCAACCCATCTTTACGAGGCAACTGCACATCCAGCATCACCAGATTTAACGGTGTTTGCTTTGCCAATGCCAAACCATCGTCAAAGTTTTCCGCTTCGAATACCTGCAATTCCGGAATGATTTGTTTCAACAAAAACGCAACACCCTCGCGGGCGCAGAAGTGGTCGTCTATAAGAAGGACGTTCATCTGTTAATTGCTTACCGAAGATAACGTGATGCTGGATTGTAACTCTAAACAGCCGGGTTATTAGACAGTACGTTTGTACTAGTACGGAAAGCAGCTGGATAACAGCCGTTAGTTACCGCAAAATCCGATCATAGCTAAAAGCGGTGTCAAAGCAGCGAATTTCAATATTCAATGAGTATGCGAACCATGGCCAGAAACTATCGATACAGCTTGGGCTGGCGGCCAGATTTACCGGATATACGCGACTATCAAACGGAAAGCGATACGATCCAAAAAATACTCAGCAAATCGGAAGCCTTAAAAGCCACGCCCAAACAATTACCGGCTTCCGTAGACCTGCGGTCTTGGTGCTCGCCTATCGAAGATCAAGGTGATTTAGGCTCATGCACCGCCAATGCAGGTGGCGGCCTGATCGAATATTTCGCGAGCAGGGGCTTTTAATAAACTCCAGGGAAATAACGTGGAGTGATAATGACTACGGAAGGAGCCTCATAAATATATCCTGTATGGAATGACTGAGTGTTTTTTAGTCATTGCCTAAGGTGGAGAGATGGATACCAATGTGTCTATATAATCAACAACTTCTATGTTTAAAATAATTCATAAATATAATGATATATGGTGGGCATTATATTGCTGTGTTCTTATTTTTCTGGATACTGGGTGCGCTTGGATCGACCAAAATGGAACAAAACATCACTTAATATTAGGCTTGGGATATTTCAGTGAGGCTAAAATAGACGGCATGGTAGCAAACGATTTGGCTGTGGCAGGCCTAACATATGACAACGGTATAAGTCTCGGATTGGTGAGGAGTTACCGAGTGGAAATTGATCCAAGTTTAGATATCAATATTTTAACATCTATTAAGACGGATCCATTTAGCCTGGAAATAAAACACATCAAAGACCACAATCATTAAAAATACATCCAATAGGAATACAAAATGAGACACTTAAAAATATCAAATCAACTTCTATGTTGCTTTTTTATACTTACCATAGGGTCTGCTTGCCAAACAGTATATAGAGAAAACATTGTTTCCAGCATCAATACTGGTATCGGATTATTCCTTGCGGAAAACCCTCAAACAGAACTATATGAAATTAAGGCTGGTTATGTCAGGAGTCAATACTATTCAATTCCTACAGGTAAAATAGTGAAAAACGAAGATAAAAATGAAAACATTCCCGACCAAACCGATAAAAGGTCAAATCAAGCAGACATAACTCCTGAAGTAGTAAGTGGGATTAAAATGAGTTCTGGAGTTGAAAATTTATTTTTAGATATGAATGTTTCAGAAAACTTCGCGGTTGGCAAGGCTGCTGTAAATAGTCCTGCCGCGGTTGCCATGTATATAGCTACTGCAGCTAACGAAAATACTGCTTCCAGCGCAGCTAAGGCCGTTAATAGTGTTAGCCCTTCAGCTATGAAAGCAGTGATCCAAAAAGATGGCGATGTCAAATTCAAAAGCAAGGAAATTATTGATTACCTAGCTCCTGATGGAACCCTGAAAACAGAGAGACTTGCACCAGCGTTATCTGGGACTGGCATAGAAAATAAAATAGATAAGATAAATTCCGCTGAAACACTCATAGATATTTTAAAAAAAAATGAACTAGATATTGATGATATATATAAAAAAATAGCCACTTTACGAAGCAATCAGAAGGAAAAATAATGACAACTCTATATGTGATAGTGTGCGACAGCACCGAAGAAGCTGAAATTGCCAAGGCTTGGTTCGCCAAAGGTGACTTCAAGAATATTCAAGTAAAACAATATGACGAGTGCAAATACTACGAAATAGAAGGGAGCGCACCCAACTTTAGTTTTGCCCAGAGATTTGGTCGCATGTCAGATCATTTATTTGAAGTTAGAGCAGAAAAATAGAGTATCCACCTACCACAATACATTCACGACTAATAAGTCATCTAGCGCGAATGGAGGTATCAAAATTGAAGAATATTTTAGTGGTATTCGCTTGTCGGAAGCCAAACCAAGACGCCAGCAGTAGGCCTACGCTTGTAAATATTAAGGAGCAAAAATGGCTAGAGATATAAGCAAAGCAGTTGAATTAATTAAATCGTTTGAAGGCATACCTGATGGTGATCCATCAACAGTCAATTTAGATGCTTATCTATGTCCGGCAGGTTACTGGACGATTGGCTGGGGACATGTGGTAATTGACTCGAACGGGAATATGGTCAAAGGTGTTTCTAATAAACCTATAGCCCGTGCAATTTATCCCAATGGCATCACAAAGGCCGAGGCAGAAATTTTGCTACAAGACGATGTCAGAAAGTTTTCTACTGGCGTTGAAGACGCAATACATGTTCAGATTAGCGATACACGCTTCTGCGCCTTAGTCAGCTTCGCATTCAATATTGGAATTGGCGCATTCAGAGACTCAACATTGACGAAACTATTAAACCAGGGCGAACCAAATCAAATACCCTCTCAACTTTTACGTTGGACAAAATCTGGCGGTAAAGAATTAGCTGGTTTAAAACGAAGAAGAACTGCCGAAGCGGAGCTCTGGAATTCCGTAGCCTCTTAAAAAATTGGAGAATAAAATGTCGAATTTGAATATTGGCGGGGCAGTAGCGCGCAATTTTGGCGGATCTTGGACACATCGTAGAAGAATTATTTATTGGACTCTCGCATTTTGTGCGTTTTGTATAATTTATTTACTACTTTTCGGAAAAGGAGATAATAGACTACAGGAAACAATCGCTGAATCTGCTTTTTTCCTTGCTGGAGGCGTAATCGGGTCCTATGTATTTGGCGCAGTATGGGACGATAAAACTTCAGTAAGCTCAACAACCAAATCAGATGTCAGTACTGAATCAAAAAACGATACCGTTACAGGTACCGATGTAATTGATGACCCTGACAAATAGGAAATGACCGTTTCAAAAATTGCGGATTTAATAAGGAGCCACAAAATGGGTAGTTTCAAATTGGGTGAAAAATCGCTAAAAGAATTAGATGGTGTTCATACAGATTTAGTAGCGGTTGTAAAACGAGCCATCGAACTATCAGTACAAGACTTTTCTGTTCACGATGGTATTCGCACCTTAGAGGAGCAAAAGGAGTTGGTCAGACAGGGCGCATCTCAAACATTGGATTCCAGACATATCACCGGACATGCTGTCGATTTAGTGCCATATATAAACGGTAAGTTACGCTGGGAATGGGAACCTATTTATAAAATTGCCGATGCAGTTAGGATCGCCGCCAGCGAGTTAGGTATTCCGTTACGCTGGGGAGGCGCTTGGGATGTTACATTTACAGAAACAACCGACTCGCCGGCGGATTTAGTAGCAGATTATGTTGCTCGACGGAAGAAAGCCGGGAAAAAAGCGTTTATTGATGGCCCACATTTCGAATTGCCAAAAACCAAATATCCGTAGATGTAACGCTGCGAGTTTCCTATTTCCTACGGTAAACTTTGGGAACACTCAGAGCAGTTAGAATATTGCGTGTTGGCCCGAATTCAAAATTGTTGGAGCCAGAAGGGATATCCGACTGTTCAGTCCCAATCGAAAAAATGTAAGGCAACAGCATGTCTATCACCCTAGGCCCCATCATTGGTCACACCACCGACACTTCCGTAAAAATCTGGATACGCGGCGCGAAAGGCCCTAATCATGCCAGTCGCGAGTTTTGTTACGGTGCTTTTGATCTGTACGACGGTGCCAAATTGGTCGCGTCGAAATATTGCTTTTTAAAGGACTATTACGATTTTACCGGAGTAGTGAAATTCGATGGCTTAAAAGCCGATACAGTTTATCGATTGGAATGCGGGCTGGTTTATAAGCGTGACGCACAAGCGCCGGCTACCGATGTTTTGGTGCAGGGACCAGTCGTGAATAGCACCGAAAAAGTCGGCACGACTTTTAAAACCCACCGGCCCAGCGACGATACCACGCTAAATTTTGTGTTCGGTTCCTGTCGCTATTTGTATTGGGATAACGTGTTTTTGAACGATGCCGAAAAAGGCGACAAGACTTTCCGTTCCATTTTCACTCAGCATCAACAGAACCCACTGGATTTCTTCTTGGCGGTCGGCGATCAGGTGTATGCCGATCCGTTGAATAAGTTGCACGAATATTCCAATTTCGACGAGCTATGCGAGATTTATCGCAAGTCGTTCAAGCTGCCAAATATCCGCGAGTTGATGAGCAGCGTGCCGACCTACATGATCCTGGACGATCACGAAATTCGTAACGACTGGTCGAAAAACCAGATGCGCGACGAGAACAGCGGTTTTTTCGCGACGCGGATGCGGGCCTATGCGTCATATCAGCACCTACATAACCCGGACACGCCCAATGGCCAGTTTTGGTATCACTTCGAGAAGGGACCCTTTCCGTTTTTTGTAATGGATACCCGCACCTTGCGGATTAGTGAAGCCACCAGTATCGAAGGTAAAACCATGCTCGGCCGCGAGCAGCTCAATGCGTTTTTGGAATGGTTACATCAACACCGCAATGCGCCGGTGAAATTTGTAGTATCCAGCGTACCGTTCTTCCCCGACCCAAAGCCGGCCAAAGGCAGCGAGGACAAATGGGCCGGCTTTGACGACGAACGCAGTATGATCCTGGAATTCATCCGAGTGGAAGGCATTAGCGACGTGGTGTTTTTATCCGGCGACGTGCACAACTCCAGTTTCGCGCGGATGCGTTGCTACCAGGATCAGCAATTTCTGTTGACCTCGCTGGTATCATCACCGTTTTATTGGCCCTACCCGCACGAAAGCAAAAGCGACTTTTATGGCGACAAGACGCTTGAATTTATGCAGTGGTCTGACAGTAGCCGCCGACTCCGCGACCGCATCGAATACCGCTACGAAGGCGAAGGCTTCATTGGCGACGAGAGCTTTACCCGAGTGTCGGTAGACATTGGTAAGGGCAGGCCTTGGTGTAGTGCGGAGATTTTTGATCGGAAGGGTCAACTGTTTCGTCAATATTCCCAACCGTTTTTGTTTTAGGGCTTGCCAAAATATTTCCTCTCCCTCAGAGCAGTTTGTTTTATATACCCTCATCCTAACCTTCTCCCGGAGGGAGAAGGGATTGTCGACTTTAAGACTATCTATTAGTTACAGCACTGGTGCCAAGTACTAGGGGTTACTTCCCACCGCCAATCAACGCTACCATCTCCTCCCGCTGAATCACCTCTTTCTCTTGCAACAGCTCAGCCAACTTATCCAGATAACCGCGTTTCTCGCTCAATATCTTTTGCGCGCGGCGTTCGGCGTCTTCGATTAAACCCTTAATTTCCGCATCGACGACACGCGCGGTTTCTTCGCTGTAGTTGCGTTGTTCGGACATATCGCCGGGCAGGAATTGCAGTTGCTGGCGTTGGCCGTAGATTTGCGGACCCAGCTTTTTGCTCATGCCCAAATAGCAGACCATGTTGCGGGCGATTTCGCTGGCTTTTTCAAGATCATTTTGGGCGCCGGTGGAGACGCTTTGCAGCGCCAGTTGTTCGGCGACGCGACCGCCGAGCAGAATAGCCAACTGGTCTTTCAGCTCGTTTTCGGTAGACAGGTATTTTTCCTCGACCGGGAGCTGCAAGGTAAAACCCAGAGCGGAGACGCCACGCGGAATTATCGAGATTTTATGCACCGGTTGGCCGGTCGGCACGTTTTCGGCAACCAAGGCGTGACCGGCTTCGTGATAAGCCACCCGGCGCTTTTCGTCCGGGCCGAGGATACGGTTTTTCTTTTCCGGACCGGCCATCACTCTGTCGATGGCGGCTTCAAAATCGGCCATGTTGACGGTGTCGCGGCCGCTGCGCGCGGCCATAATCGCCGCTTCGTTGGCGATGTTGGACAAATCGGCGCCAACGAAACCGGGGGTGCGTTTAGCAACCGTGTTTAAGTCTATGTCTTTGTCCAATTGCATGGCTTTGCTGTGCAGTTTCAGAATAGCCACGCGGTCGATCAGGTCGGGTTTGTCGACGACGATTTGCCTATCGAAGCGACCGGCGCGCAGCAAAGCCTTATCCAAGATTTCCGGACGGTTGGTCGCGGCCATCACCACCACGCCGGAGGTGGCGTCGAAGCCGTCCATTTCGGTGAGCAGTTGATTCAGGGTTTGCTCGCGCTCGTCGTTACCGCCCATGATCGCCGGGCCGCCGCGAGAACGGCCGATCGCATCCAGTTCGTCGATGAAGATAATGCACGGGGCTTTTTGCCGGGCCTGCTCGAACAAATCCCGCACCCGCGCCGCGCCGATACCGACAAATAGTTCGATAAATTCCGAGGCGCTGATGTTAAAAAACGGCACCCCGGCTTCGCCAGACACCGCGCGGGCCAACAGCGTTTTACCGGTACCCGGCGAGCCGACTAGCAACACGCCTTTAGGCATGCGGCCGCCCAGTTTTTGCAGTTTTTCCGGGGATTTTAAAAACTCGATGGTTTCCTTCAATTCCTGCTTCGCGCTTTCCGCGCCAGCCACGTCGTCGAAGGTGGTTTTGGAGGTTTCCTGCTGGATACGGATTTTATTACCCAAGTTCAAAAAGCCGCGACCTGCGCCGCCGGTCATTTTCGGCAGCAACCACATCCACAGCCCGGCAAAGATCGCGACGGGAATCACCCAGTTAAACAGTAAATTACTCAGCCAGTTGTCGCCGCTTCTTACCACATATTCGACTTTATGCTCTTGCAGGTTTTTAACCAACGACTCGTCCCACAAGGGCACGGTGAAGAAATGCTTGCCGATTTTCTTGTCTTCTTCTTTTAATGTGCCGTTGATGAAACGCTGAGTGACGACGGCGTTTTCGACTTTATTGTCGTTAACCAGGGTAAGAAACTGGCTATAGGGTATTTCCTGGCCCTGGATGCGTTCGCCGCCGGCGAATAGCGACAGTACGAAAATCCCCAAAAGCACGTATAACCATATCGGCGAACGCTTCGGCTCGCTGCCGTCGGGCTGGTCGGCACCCGGTTTAGGTTTGGCTTGCGCTTGCCAGGTCGATTTAAGCCAGGCCCCAACCACGCATAAGAATTTGACAAAAGCCTGATAAAGTTCGGTTAGTTTTTGCTTGTCTATCATGACGCACTCCCCTTTTGTAGTTATCGGGATACTCCAAAAACCGTTACTTCGGCTTGCCATCAAAGGCAGGCATAACGCATTTTTTGAGGTTCCTTTGTTCATTTACTGTACTCCAGTTTTACCTGCTTTTATCGCACAATCAAATGTATCGAGCCGGAAACATTTTCCTGATTAGCAAAACGCTTCAGCTAAACCAAAAAAGTCCTTCATGCTCGCCGGAATACCCACAGAGCAAAAGATCGGGCATCCAGCGCCACGGATGGAGAGCTTCGAGCTATACATGCAATCTGGATTTCGGCAATCCCTGCCGAAATGACGACTTACGCGACGTGCCTTTGAATTAGCTGAAGCAGTTTGCTAATCAGGAACGTTTTTAAAATTCGTCATTCCTCGGTTGCAAATCTAGTTTTTTAACTATCCCTAGGCCCCCGCTTTCGCGGGAGCGACGAGAATTTAGGTATCTGTAACAATGAAGCATTCCCAAAATAGATTTAAGGTCAGTCCTACTAAATCCAAGTACTTTTTGGTATTCAGCAAGTGAAGAATGCATCCAAACCTTCGGTATTTTCGTACATCTCTACACAACCGAATTTCGGCATAATCACCTCATCAATTGAGTTGCTGTTTCGTCGCGTTTGCTATTTAATGACCAACGGTCAAAGCAACCCGGGCGCACGGCGTCCCGCAACTCATTTTTCCCAACTTAGAAGGAGGGACAAAATGTCAAACCCGCTTAGTGAACTGATCGGCAAGTTATTCACAGACCCGGTCGAACAAGTCGGCATCGCTCTGCCATCCGCTGCTTTGGTAGCAGTGTTTTTTAATTATCGAGAGCAAATTCATCCTGCCCTGCTTCGTCTACCCGACCCTTTCGCTGCCAGCACGGCCGGCGCACTGATTTTTCTGGTATTGACGCTGGCAGTCTCCCTCGTCGTCAAGCGCCTGTCGCACGACTTACTCAATACCACTTACGATTATTTATACCGAGACCGCAAACGTCTGAAGTCGGATAGTTGGTACCGGCGCGCGCAAAATCTGGCTTTATCCACGAACGACCCCTTGCTGAGTAAATATCACGAAGCCTTGGATAGGCTCCGGGACAACGATAATCCGGTGGTCGCCAAGGTGGAAGCCCTGCAAATTCAATCCAAACTGGCGCGCAGCTTGACCTTGATATTGGCGATCTTTACGTTGGTATTGTTAATTGAAAAGTTGATGTTACTGGGCTTGGTCTGCGGCGGTGTTTCAGGATTAATGCTAGCCAGTTTTTGCAAGGAACGGTGGGCCGCATCCGAAATGGTTTATCAAGCGCTTTACGAAACCTATTACCGCCAGGAACGCCGACATCCGATATGGACTTCGCCGATGATTCGTATCAACAAACCGGTACAACAGTCATGCGAGACCGAAGCTATAGAATAATTCGCAGATCGAAAATACCGGCCCGTAGTCGCAGAGAACGAATACTAGACCGGCAGATATAGCGGGTATATTATCCGCCCGGCAAGCCTAACTAGAGACCTTAATCGATCAACCAGATCGTTACCAAAAAGGCGGACTTATGCATAAACCCACGTATCGACTTAAAGCCCTGGTTTACGCCGGGCTGAGCCTGCTCCCGCTCACCGTTGCCGCGCAAACCGCGGCCGTTAACGGCGAAGACAAACCCATCGCCCTGTCCATTCACTTTTTAATAACGCTGGGCATCCTGGCGGTGGTTGTACTGGCCTTTTTACTGTATTTGCGGCATCTGCAAAAAACCTTTTTGGAAACCTGCACCCGCGAAAAGCAACTCGCGCTGTTCTTCCAAAGCCCGGCCGGTCTGCCGGAAGGGACGATACGCGGCGTGATTGCGATGTTGATCGTCACCGCTTCGATGCTATTTTTGGCCTTACCCAACAACCAGTTTCCGGACGTATTGGGCGGCATCCTCGGCACCATCATCGGGTTTTATTTCGGCGCCCGCGGGCAAAATCGCGATTCGGAAAGCGCCGCCTTGCAGCAAGCCCACGAAGCCACGACCCAACGCGATGAAGCCGTCAGTCAGCAACAACAATCCAAAACCGGTTCCATGCTGGAAACCGTCAGTACCGGCATCGACATGGCCCGTAGCGTAGCCGGTCTACTGCCCAAGGAAATTGGCGGCAAATATGTCGATCTGGCGAATAAAGTCGAAAAAGGCGTGAATGTCGCCAAAGGCCTGATGGGCGAAGGCAAAATCGAAGATGCACTGCACGCGGTCACCGACACGCAAAACACGCTGGAACAGGATGGACCGTTGACAGACATCCTCGGCAGCGCGGTGAAAACCTTCGGTGCTACGCTGGGCACCTTCATGCCGCCGGCGGCCTTGATCGCGGCCGTGGTGGCCGGTACCGTCAAACTGACCGGCATTTATTATCAAAAATGGAAAGCCCGGATTTTGCACATGCCCTTCTCGCCGGCGGCCGGTTTGACGCTGGAACCGGTCGACGATAACACCGGCTTCATGTTGTTGCGGCAAAGTCCGTCATTTCGTGACGCTTTCCAGGCGCACATGGAAAACCCCAAGTTTCTGAAAGACGCGGTTAACGATTTCATCGGCAATGCCGATTCGGCTGAATTATTCGAAAAATATGCCGAACTGGGCGGCTTTAAAACCTTAGCGCAATTTGAAGAAGGCCTGGACGAATTCCATCGCGCCGCCGCCGACCGCGAATTGAAATCCTTGATCCTGGCCCGTGACCCGGCCATGTTCGGTAACACCGGCGGTTACGAGTCGGTGTTGCAAGCCGTCGACAAACTGCACCAAAACCAGGATGCATTAAAAGACCTGGATAGTTTGATCGTGGTGACGGAAAAGCTGCAAGCCGAGGACAAGCCGGTTGCCGGCATGATCAACAAAATTCTGGAGGGCCACGCATCATGAAGCCGAACTTTAAAATCGTCATGCCCTTGCTAATAACGGTTTTGTCAGTCTCCGGCTGCGCTACCCGGCAATTGAAAAACTTTAAAGAAGCTGCCGCTGCAAACAATTGGCAGGAAATCGCCGCAGCAGAAGTTGATTGCAAAGCCGACGACGCAGCCTGTAACCAGCTGCATTTGTTAAAAGGCGATGCCTGTTACCGGCTAGCCAAACAAAACACCGACAGCGTCAAAAACTACCAATGCGCCGCCGAGCAACTCGAACAAGGCATTCACCTGACAAGCGACTGGGCCAACGCCGAGGCCGTAGTCGGCAAACGTGCCCAGTATTTCGAAAACTGGTGCGAGTCGTTGCGCTTACTGCGTAGCGAACAAACCAGCACCGCTGCCGCCACGCCTTACAATCAAAAGCTGCACACTTGTGCCCGCGAGTTTCTGCAAGCCCCCGGCGATTTAAAACCGGCCGCCACCTTTTTTCTGCACAACGCCGAACTGGCCGCGATTCGTTTTCAAATCAACGATACAGGCAGTTGCCAGGCGCTGAAGCACTTACAACAAAATGAAAGCCAAGCCGCCGCGCAGGCCGCCCAAAGCCGCTACGCCGACCATCATCGGCGCTTGTTAAACGACATCGCCGGGATCAAAGCGTCAATTCCCGGCTGCCCATAAGCCTTTAGCAGATAGGAGCAGGACATGGCCTTTAGTCGCCCTCTTAAATTTCAACTGCCTATGCTGCGCGGCCGCGATGTTCTTGAAGTACAAACGCGGTTAAAAAGCTTGCAGATCAACGGTGTCGGCCAGCCCGACGGGCTATTCGGTGCGAAAACCTCCGCAGCTGTCGTGGCGTTTCAATCCAGTCGAGGTTTGGACAGCGACGGCATCGTTGGCCCGTTAACCTGGAGTAGTTTGTTCCAGGACGACAGCTTCCCGAATACCCAACGTCCCGCCGCCAACGACGCCGGCAGTACCATCATCGGTCAAGATTTACTCGACAAATTAAAAGCCAGGCATGCCTATCAAGACAGTGTCTCCTGGCAATTAAGCGCAAACGGCTTACTGATAGGTAACGACACTGCGCCATTAGGTAGCGGCGGTGAGCCGAAAACAGTTGCCAAAGTCTGGAGTCAGTACAACAGCCCGTTGACGCATTGGTCCACAGAGCTGAATGTGCCGGTCGAACTCATCATCGCCACCATCTGTACCGAGTCGTCCGGCAATCAAAACGCGGTACGCGAAGAACCCGGCTTTATCGACGAAGTGCGCACGCCGCATAGGATCTCGCCGGGCTTGATGCAAACTTTAATTTCAACCGCACGGGCGGCCTTGAATAAAGACGACATCGACAAAGCCTGGTTATTAATCCCCAGCAATTCGATTCAGGCCGGCACCGCCTACATCGCCGGGCAATGGAAACAAACCCATTTCGATCCACCGAAAGTGGCATGCGCTTACAACGCCGGCGGCATCTATCGTAACGACTCGGCCCGCAATCGCTGGAAAATGCGCCAATATCCGATCGGCAGCGCCGAACACGCCGACCGCTTTGTCAAATGGTTTAACGATTGTTTTGTGTTTTTCGAGAACAACGGCGGCGCGCCCGAGTGTAGTTTTTTTAATGCTTTACGCAAATAAGTTTGACTGCTTCACCTGACTCTTAGACTCCCTGAAGCTGTCATTTCCACCAAAGTGAGCGCCGGTAGACCACCGAGCGAATCCAGGCAACAGGTCTCCCACCTGCATCGGCAGTCGTAAAATCTCCCTCTCCTCGCGGGAGAGGGTTGGGGTGAGGGGATATAAAGCATTGATCTGCATACCCTCACCCTGCCCTCTCCCAAAGGTAGAGGGTTCTGTGTTGGCTTTTACGACAACCACCTTGGGGAAAAGAGGTTTGAGCTTAGGGTTAATCACAATTGGCTCTTCGGTTCGCAGACTTCCCTCCCTCCACCGTTTGACAATTCCCTGCGCCAAGGAATCTTAGCTGCATGAAGGTGTCGATTGACGTGAGGTATTGCCGCATCGCCACCATCCATGGCATAACGTCGGCTGACCTTCTTGCCAACCTTGAGGCCCAACATGCTGCAAAAACGCCTGATTGCTCTACTGTTGCTGTTGATCCTGTTGCCGACTTTATCGGTCGGTTATATGGCCTATCGGTTTGCCATCGACAATATCCGCACAGATCGATTTAAGATTGTCGGCCGCGTGGCGGAAAGCCGCCACGAACAACTTAAACTGGTACTGGAACGTGCCGACACCCGCGCTCACGCCTTCCTGGCCGAAGTGTTAATGAAATGCGTGGCTGCCGATCAATTAAACCACGCTTGCGCCACCGATTTTTTAAACGATTACTTACTCACCGAAGGCGCTGCCGGTGCGGTTTTTTTCCGGCGCGACGCCACCTCCGGCACGGTCAGCGTCGGCGAGCAACCCGTAACTCTGACCAATCTAAAAGATTTTCAACCCGGACAATTAGCCGATTTCAGCAAACCTGTGCCGGAACAGCCACGTTTTTTTTATGTGCTTGCCAAAGATGCCAAACTGCCTTGGCAATTGTTGGTTAGCTATCCGGTTAGCCTGATTCAAAGCATTTTTGCGGCCCACCCCGATCTGGGTAAATCCGGCGAATCGTTTCTGGCCGATGCTACCGGATTTTTCGTTACCACGTCGCGGTATGCCAGCCGGCAAGGCAATAGTCATCCGATCTCTGCGCAACCGATGCAAAGCTGCCTGGCCCGGCAAAACGCAGAAATGATGGACAGCGATTACCGGGAGCGGCCGGTTATTCATGGCTTTCGCTATATCCCGGAAACCGGCGGCGGCTGCATCATGGCGCATATAGAACAGGCCGAGGCGCTGGCCCCGATTCAGACGCTGGAAAAACAAATGTTGATTACCGTTCTAGTATTTGTGGTACTGACGACGATCATTGCCAGCATCTTGTCCAGACGTATCGTCAGGCCTATTTCGCGACTGACCGGCACCGCCAGACGCATCCGCGACGGCGATTTGTCGGTACGCGCCGACGTCAGCGGTCTCGACGAAATTGCCGAATTGGCCAGTTCCTTCAATCATATGACCGACGCGCTGGCAGACGCCCAGCACAATCTGGAAGCAAAAATTGCCGAACGTACCCAAGCCCTGCGCACCAGCGAGGAACGGTATATGCTGGCCGAGCGTGCCGTTAACGACGGCATTTGGGATTGGGACATTGTGCATCACGAATATTATCTATCGCCGCGCTGGAACAAAATCTTGGGTTATGCCGACGGTGAATTACCCAATGTGGAATCCATTTTCTTCGAATTGATTCACCCGGAGGACAAACCGCGCGCCAGCGAAGCGTTTCGCAAACATCTGGAGCATAACGAGCGCTACACCACCGAGCTGCGCTTGCGGCATAAAGACGGCAGCTATCGCTGGGTGTTGGATCGCGGGGACGCATTGCGCGATGCCGACGGCAAGCCGGTGCGGATGGTCGGTTCCATCACCGACATCACCGAACGCAAAGCGGCGGAAGCCGAGTTGCTGAAATACCGCGAGCATCTGGAAGAACTGGTGGCGATGGCCACCACGGAAGTCAAAGCCATCGTGCAAACCGCGGTAAACGGCGTGATTTCCATCGACAGCTACGGTCTGATTCGGATGTTCAATCCCGCCGCCGAAAAACTGTTCGGCTGGAGCAGCGCCGAAATCGTCGGCAAAAATGTCTCGCTACTGATGCCGGAGCCGGATGCCTCGGCGCACGACAGTTACATCCAGCATTTTTTGGCTACCAATCAGGCCAAAATTCTCGGTATCGAGCGGGAAGTCATCGCCCAACGCAAGGACGGCAGCCGCTTTCCGGCCAATCTAGCTGTGGGCCACGGCATCATCTCGGAGGGTCGGCATATGTTTGTCGGCTTTATTTCCGACATTAGCCTGCAAAAACAAGCCGAACAGGAACTGAGACTAGCCAAGGAAGCAGCGGAAGCGGCCGCCAAAGCCAAGGCCAATTTCCTGGCCAATATGAGCCACGAAATCCGTACACCTATGAATACCGTCATCGGCTTTGCCGAAGTGGCCTTGCAAGATCAAAACCTGGCGGGCGATACGCGCGGCCACATAAAGACCATCCTCAGTTCCGGTCGGCATCTGCTGAGCGTGATCAACGATATTTTGGACTTTTCTAAAATCGAAGCCGGTAAGGTGGAGTTGGAGTCGGTGTGCTTCAATCTGCCGTTTGCGGTGCAAGAGGCATTGCAGATCATGGGTTTACGCGCCGCCGAAAAAGGCTTGCGCATCGATTTGGCAATAGAAGCCGGCTTGCCCACCCATTTCGTCGGCGACCCGAACCGCTTGCGGCAAGTGATTTTGAATCTGGTCGGCAATTCGGTAAAGTTCACCGATACCGGCAGCATTGGGGTTACCATCACGCGAGCGGAAGGCGTCGAAATGTTGCATTTTGCCATCAGCGACACCGGCATCGGCATGACCCCGGAACAAACCGAACACATCTTCGAATCGTTCTCGCAAGCCGATGCCACCACCAGCCGCCGCTTCGGCGGCACCGGCCTGGGCACCACCATCAGCAAACAAATTGTCGAAATGATGGGTGGCCGGATCTGGGTGGAAAGCCAGGCAGGTGTCGGCTCGGTGTTTCATTTCACCGTGCATATGCCCGAATCGGCCAGCGCGGAAAACTGCCTGTACGATGTTAGCTCCGTGCACACCGTGGCCTATTTTTCGCCGCGCCGGTTTAAGGTATTGCTGGCCGAAGACATAGAAGCCAATGCCACGCTGGCGCGCCTGCGCCTGGAGCAGCAGGGCCATCAAGTCAGTTGGGTCAAAAACGGCCAGGAAGCGGTGGATGCCTTTCGCAGCGGCGACTACGACCTGATCCTGATGGACCTGCAAATGCCGGTGCTGGACGGCATCGCCGCTACCCGGCAAATTCGCGAACTGGAAAAACCCTGCGGCCATATCCCGATTCTGGCTTTGACCGCCAGCGTACTAAGCCACGAACGCCGTGAGTCGCTGGACGCCGGCATAGACACGATTGTCGGCAAACCTATCGATGTCGACGATTTATTGACGCAGATGGAAAGACTGGTACCCAAAGGCCACGGTATCGCCAATACCGGCCTCAGCATCGCCGAACCGCCCAAAATTGCCGTGGACTTTACTCCCTTGGCCAGCGTCGCGGATTACGAAAAAGGCTTGGCAACCTGGCTGGACCCCTTGATTTACGCCGATGCCTTATTAAACTTCGCCGAACAACATGGCGCGGACGGCGTCAAATTGCTGCGCAATCTGCAAGAACATCCGGAAAATCCGGAAGCGGTCAGGCGCATCGCCCATGCTTTAAAGGGCGTGGCCGGTAATCTGGCGCTCTCTACCATAGCCAGTCTGGCCACTGACATCGACGCGCAATTCAAAACCGGCGATCCGCAAAATATTGTGCAACTGATCGAAACGCTGGACGCTGCGTTAAACGCCGCCTCCCAAGCGATACGCCGGCTAAAACTGCCGACTAAACCGGTAGCTGTCGCAGCAATAGTCTTCGATGCCGAGCAGGTCGGCAGTCTGTTACAGCAATTGAACACCGCGCTGGACGCATTGAATCCTGACCACGTCGAACCGATTTTACAGCAGCTTAGCGCGTTTCTCGACGAAACAGAGCTGAAAGCCGTCCGCTTCGAGGTCGATAGTTTCGATTTCGATGCCGCGAAAACTCAAGTTAAACTCTTATTGGATAAATTAGCGATCACGCTTAAGGAAGTGCCCCAATGAAAGACAGCTATAAAGTGCTGCTGGTAGACGACGAACCGAATAATTTAAAGGTACTCCAGCAGATCCTCAAAGATCGCTTTCAACTGCTGTTTGCCATCAACGGCGAAAAAGCCCTGGCGGCAGCCAAAGAGCATCAACCGGACATTATTCTGCTTGACATCATGATGCCGAACATGGATGGCTACCAAGTGTGTACGCATTTAAAAGCCGATCCGCTGACCGCGAAAATCCCGGTAATTTTCGTCACCGCCATGGGAGAAATGGAAAACGAGGCGCGCGGTTTCGATGTCGGTGCGGTCGATTACATTCAAAAACCGGTCTCCGGCCCCATCGTGCTGCGCCGGGTGCAAACTCATCTATCGCTGGTACGGGTGGACGAGTTGGACCAACTTGCCCGCGCCGCCATCGAAATGCTAGGCGATGCGGGCCACTATAATGACCCTTACACTGGCGACCACATCTGGCGGATGGCTGCGTATTCGGCGGCGCTGGCCCGCGCCGCCGGCTGGTCGCCGTCGCAAGTGGCGATGATGGAATTGGCCTCCCCCACGCACGACACCGGTAAAATCGGCATTCCGCACGGTATTCTGAAAGCGGCGCGGGCGTTGAACGAAGAGGAATGGCCCATCATGCAGTCGCATTCGCAAATCGGCTACGACATCTTGAATAAAAGCGACAATCCGGTGTTTAAAATGGCCGCGGAAATTGCTCGTCATCACCACGAAAAATGGGACGGCAGCGGTTACCCTTTGGGCTTGGCCGGCGAAGCGATTCCGGAGTCGGCCAGAATAGTGGCGATTGCCGATGTGTTCGACGCGTTGACCACGAAACGTCCCTACAAAGAACCGTGGCCGCTGGAAGAGACGTTAAAATCCATGCAAAACATGGCCGGCAGCCATTTCGATCCGCGCCTGCTGGCCTTGTTTATGGAAATAATGCCGGAAATCCTGCGCTTGAAAGCGGCATGGGGCCAATAATCGCCCGGGATTTACTAAATATCGTATTGGTGACGAATTTCCGTAACGATTCAACTGGGAATTCGGCCTTTCTGTTTTTGCCAGTATTGGCCTTTAAGCACTCACACCTTATTCCACAAGGCTTAGCGGCCACATAGGACAAACCCAATTTAATTCAACAGCTTTGGCACTTTTTATGCTGCTTAAACTTTGTCATTAAATAACAAGGGGTGTGTTATGAAAACCTACGAAAAAATACAAATCGGCGATGTCATCCACAGTAATTGGTATGGCGACGGCACCGTAACCGACTTTAATGAAACCGGGGCGGGCAAAATCAAATTCGGCAGATTCTTTGTGATGTTCAATGAGTTTGAAGTTTTTTATGCCAACGGCTGGATGTTGGCAGTATAAGTTCAACACATCATTGGACTCCGAACACTCATTCAGATGAGGATAAGTCCACACGCCGCCAGTGGAATTTGTCACAGCCAGTCTTGCCAACTCCCGATAGATTGTCGTTACCCACCAAGCCACCAACCTACAGGTGGGTAACATTTAAAGCCGGCCGTACCACAAGGCTTTAGCTAATCTACTTTTTATTCAGGAGTTATCATGAAAACAAAACTAGCCCATGTTTTGCTGGCAAGCGCCGGTTTGCTGCCGCTATCCAGCCAGGCCGAAGAAATTCGTATCGACTATAACGGCTCGGTCACAGATATCGGGATCGTATTGGCCGGAAACGGTGTTGCGGTCGGCAGCGCTATGTCGGGTTATTTCATTTACGATGTCGGCACTGGTGTCGTCACTGAATTTGCAAATACTTTCAGCAACGGCTTTAGCGCAACGCTGTCGTCTCCGGTCAACATGTTGGTACAGGATGATCAACAAAATGGCTTGGCCACTTTACCCGGCGACGGTTTTACCGTGACCGGCGCAAGTACATCCAATACCAACTGGAACGGCTTTCTGAACCCCGACATGCAATTCGGATTGAGACAGGACAATGCCGACGGGCAATTGTGGAACGGTACCGCACCGCCGGATTTAAATGCTTGGACAGCTATTACCTTATCCGCCATCAACGGCCCCGACTGGCGCTGGTTGGACTTTAACGTACCCGGTTTGGCTAATTTTGCCGACGATCAAATTCGTTTCACCGTGGATAGTTACACAGTAAACGCGGTGCCGGTGCCCACAGCGGTTTGGCTATTCCTGTCGGGTTTGATGGGCGCACTGGGTATGCAAAAGCGCAAAACGCTTGCTTAAACACCTTTCAATTCCGACATTAATCCTGCGGGTACGTCTCTATTGGCGCATCCGCAATGAGTTTTTCAGCCGTTTACAAACTGCCGATTCGGTCTTGAATCCAAGCAGGATGTTTAGCCGCCGACTTTATTAACTCGGCCCTTAAATTTCATCGCTCCCACGAACGTAGGAGCCAAGCGGCTATATTGGATTCGCTGCTCGGCCTAACAGACTCCGCTTTCGCGGGAATGAGGCTTTAAGGGCGGAGTGAATAACTTCGTCGATAGGCTTAGCTAAGTTCAGGATTTGGCCGCGCTTTTGCTGCCCAATAAAATGGTATGGCGTTGGTAGCCGTCGTCTGTTGCGGAAGCCTCTGCCTCGGTTTTCCGCAATTGCTCGGCCCGGTCTTTTTCTATGGCTTCTCTAAGCACATCGCGATAAGACCGATTGATGCTACTGGCATATTGCGTGTCTTTTTTTTTCTTGCGTTTCGGCGATGGTCTTGGTCGGTTCCGGGTCGTAACGTTCTTCAAGTTCCTCAGCCAGTTTTTTCAACTGCTGGCTGATTGCCAACGCCAATGGCGACGAATGGGTTTTGTTGTCGTCCAAATTGAAAATCCGGATCATTTCATCCCGCAAATTGAAACCGTATACCACCGGGTCGCCGTGCTTTTGCTGAAAATCGTAGGCAATAAAAAAATCCAGCGGGTTGGTAGGATTTTTATCGAAGAAAATCGTGGCGCTTTCCATGGTGTAATTCAGCGCCTCGACAAACTGCTTCCTAGCCTGCTCCATTTCATCAAAGATAAAGTCATCGGCAATTTGTTTTACGATGTATTTCATAATCCGCCCCGGCGTAAATTCGATTGACCCGTCAACATAAAACTCGCTGCATCGTACTCTGTTTCGCACCCGGCGTGAATGATTCGCTTTGGGCTATACAAGTTTGTCTTGATGGTGCAGCCAATCGGCATATTGAGATTTTTCAGCGCATTTATGCCGCATAAAATGGCTATGTGCGCACTCCCGGCAACAGCCAAGGCGTTCACCACACTGCCGAGAGAACTCCCCAGTCCCCATGCACCACGCATGTGCAAAAAAAGCACCTCCGAATCAATAGAGTGCATCTTTTTTTCCTAGCCGAGATGCACTCGCCAAGTCCCCCAAAAACAGGTGCAAGTAAAAATAGCCGTAACATACTGTTTATAAATGTTTTTTATAAATAACTATCACAAAAATTATCAAACTGGCATCAGCATTGCTAAGTAACAAGCAATACTCCAGTGTAGGAGTGGTAAACCAAAACCCCGCTCACTGTTGAGCACTAAAGACAAAGGCGTCTACTGTCCGGCTTGCAAGCAAGTCGGACATAGACGCCTTTTTTTTGGCCAATTTTTCTCAATTGACAGGAAACGATATGAAACAGAACAGCATATTCACCCCAAAGACACTAGCCGCCGCGCTAAGCTCGGTCGTCGCACTGGCGGTATTGGGCTTTTCCAACCACAGTTACGCCGCCGGCAAACTGGAAAAAGAGGACTTGAAATTCGGCTTTATTAAACTGACCGACATGGCACCGCTGGCGGTGGCAGCTGAAAAAGGCTTTTTCGAGGAAGAAGGCCTGTTCGTCCAATTGGAGGCGCAAGCCAATTGGAAGGTAGTGATGGACCGGGTAATCAATGGCGAACTGGACGGCTCGCACATGCTGGCAGCCGCACCCTTGGGTTACAGCGCCGGCTACGGCACCAAGGCGGATATTGTCTCTGCATTCAGCATGGGCTTTAACGGCAACGCCATTACTGTGTCCAACGACATCTGGAAGCAAATGAAAGCCAACGTGGCCATGGAAGGCGGCAAGCCCGTGCATCCGATTAAAGCGGATGCATTGAAACCGGTTGTCGATAAGTTTAAAGCGGAAGGCAAGCCGTTCAACATGGCCATGACTTTTCCACCCGGCAGCCACAACGTGAAACTGCGTTACTGGCTGGCCGCCGGCGGCATTAATCCCGGTTTTTACGCGCCGCCGCAAGACACGTCCGGGCAAATCAACGCCGAGGCACTATTGGCTGTAACGCCGCCGCCGCAAATGCCGGCTACATTGGAATCCGGTACTATTTACGGCTACTGCGTGGGCGAGCCTTGGAACCAACAAGCCGTCTTTAAAGGCATCGGCGTGCCGGTCATCACGGACGAAGAACTCTGGAAAGACACCCCGGAAAAAGTGTTTGGTGTCACCCAAGCCTGGGCAGACAAGTATCCCAATACTCACTTAGCTGTCACCAAAGCCTTGATTCGCGCCGCCATGTGGTTGGACGCCGAAAACAATAAAAATCGTAAAGAAGCCATCGAAATGCTCTCGCAAAAACAATATGTAGGCGCAGATGTCGATGTATTGGCCGCCAGCATGAACGGTACTTTTGAATACGAAAAAGGCGACAAACGCGCCTTGCCCGACTTCAACACCTTCTTCCGCCACGGCGCCAGCTACCCTTCTTACAGCAGCGCGGTCTGGTACCTAACGCAGCTGCGCCGCTGGGGCATGATCAACGAATACAAACCCGACAACTGGTATCTGGAAACCGCGAAAAAAGTTTATCGCCCTGACATCTATCTGGCTGCTGCGAAAGAATTGGTCGCCGAAGGCAAAGCCAAAGCGGAAGACTTTCCAGCCGATACCGGTATTAAGCCATCACAAAACTTTTTCATCGACAAAATCCCCTTCGATGCCAACAAACCTAACGATTATCTGGCCAAATTTCCGATTGGCTTGAAAGGCAAACAAACCGTCTCCGGCGGCAAGATTGTCGACTAAGAAACTCTGGTGGGTGCTCTACACAAGGATCGTATGTTGATGCACGGACGCATCTTTTTTACCGACACCATTAAGACAAGCGAGTAAAGACATGACTAATACACTGATCAAATTCTTCAACATCACCGGCCTGACCTGGTTCGTACCCCTGGTGAAAATAGCCGCCGGTGAAAATCCTGCCCAACAAATGCGCCAGTTATGGCTGGTCATGGGCGTCCCCATCATCGCTTTCATCTTATTTCTGGGATTTTGGAGTGTAACAGCCGCGCGCATCAATACCAGCTTGGGCGCCATTCCCGGTCCGGTCGCGGTCTGGTCGGAAGTGAGCGGCCTGGTGACCGAACACTATGCCGAAAAAACCAAAATGGCCGAGTTTTATCAACGTCAGGAACTGCGCAATAAGGAAAAACTGGCCGAAGACCCCAAAGCCGAAATCAAGCCGCGCCCCTACACCGGCAAACCGACTTATCTGGACCAAATTTTTACCAGCCTGCGTACCGTGTTTGCCGGCTTTATCATCGCCACGCTGATCGCCGTGCCATTGGGCATCGTTTGCGGAATGAGTCCGGTGCTGAATACAGCGTTCAATCCGCTGATCCAAATCTTCAAACCGGTATCGCCTCTGGCCTGGCTGCCCATCGTCACCCTGGTGGTGAGTGCGATGTATGTTACCGACGACGATTCCTGGTTTGCCAAATCCTTCGTCACCTCGGCGATTACCGTGACCTTATGTTCCTTGTGGCCAACACTGATCAACACCGCCGTGGGCGTGTCCTCCATTGACCGCGACCTGGTAAATGTCGGCAAAGTACTAAGGCTGGATTGGGCCACGCAAATCAAACGCATCATTCTGCCCTCGGCTTTACCTTATATCTTTACCGGCATGCGCCTATCCTTGGGCGTGGGTTGGATGGTCTTGATCGCTGCCGAGATGCTGGCGCAAAACCCCGGTTTAGGCAAATTCGTCTGGGACGAATTCCAGAACGGCAGCTCCAACTCCTTGAGCAGAATCATGGTGGCGGTATTTACCATCGGTATTATCGGTTTCATTCTCGACCGGGTAATGCACTCTTTACAAAACCTGTTCTCGTTCCAAAAAATCTGAGGATACCGTCATGAGCGCCGCCCAAGCAAAAATCATCGAACTTTCCATGCACAAACAATCCGCCATGTCTTCCGCTCCCGCCAACGATGCCTATAAGCCGCTAGTAGAGTTAAAAAATGTCTCTAAGTCCTACGGAGAAGGCAAAGATAAAACCTCCATCCTGAGAGACATTAATCTGGATATTCGCGAAGGCGAGTTTATCGCCATCGTCGGTTTTTCCGGCAGCGGCAAAACTACCTTGGTATCGATGATCGCCGGTTTAATCCATGCCGATAGCGGCGAACTATTAAAACAGGGCCAGCCCATCACCGAACCCGGACCGGATCGCGGCGTGGTATTTCAAAACTATTCCTTGATGCCCTGGTTGACTGTTTATCAAAACGTGGCGCTGGCGGTGGATACCATCTTCAAGGACTGGTCGCCGGAACAACGCCGCGCGCACACCGAGAAATACGTAAAAATGGTGAACCTGGGCCGGGCGATGGACAAAAAGCCGGGCGAACTGTCCGGCGGCATGCGCCAACGCGTCAACGTGGCCCGCGCGCTGGCCGCCAATCCGGATATTTTGCTGCTGGACGAACCGCTAAGCGCCCTGGATGCACTGACCAGGGGCAATCTGCAAGATGAAATCCTGCAAATCTGGGAACAGGATAAAAAGACCGTCATCCTGATTACCAACGACGTGGACGAAGCCATTTACATGGCCGACCGGGTGATTCCGCTCAACCCCGGTCCGGACGCTAGCTTCGGCCCGGCCTTTACGATCAATCTGGAACGGCCGCGCGACCGCACCGCGCTGAACCATAACGAAGAATTTAAACGCCTGCGCGCCGAAATCACCCGCTATCTAATGAATATCGGCATGGAAAAAGCGCAAGCCGACACCGGCGACAAACTGAAACTGCCGGATGTACGTCCCAATACCAGCAACGATTGGAAATTGGATACGTCCGCACTGAAACCCAGTGCCCGCGATCTGGGCAAAGCCCGTTACCTGGAATTTGCCGGTCTGTCGAAAATCTACCCCACTCCGGATGGCAACAGCACCGTCAAAGTGGTAGACGGCTTTGATTTGAAAATGAAGAAAGGCGAATTCATTTCCATTATCGGCCACTCCGGTTGCGGTAAATCCACGGTGTTGTCGATGACCGCAGGTCTGAATGAGATTTCCGAAGGCGGCATTGTCTTGGATAACCGGGAAATCGACGGCGCCGGCCCGGATCGCGGCGTGGTGTTTCAAGCCCCCAGCCTGTTTCCCTGGCTGACCGCCTTCGAAAACGTGATGCTGGGTGTCGATAAAGTCTATCCGCATGCCAGCCAAGATGAACGCGACGACATCGTTGAATATTATCTCACTCGCGTCGGTCTGGCCGACGCAATGTTCAAAAAAGCCGCCGACATGTCCAACGGCATGCGCCAACGCGTCGGTATAGCCCGCGCCTTTGCCCTATCGCCCAAATTACTGTTGCTAGACGAACCGTTCGGCATGCTGGATTCGTTGACACGCTGGGAGTTGCAGGAAGTATTGATGGAAGTCTGGGAACGCACCCACGTGACCGCGATTGTGGTCACGCACGATGTCGACGAAGCAATTTTGCTGGCGGACAGAGTCGTGATGATGACCAACGGCCCGCATGCCAAAATCGGCAAGATTCAGGAGATAGACCTGCCCCGGCCGCGCACCCGCAAAGCCCTGCTGGAGCATCCCGATTACTACAAATACCGGGAAAGCCTGCTGAGCTTCCTGTCCGAATGCGATCACACCCATTAATTTAAAACCGCTTATTTCCCTAGGGGGGCCTTATGCCGCAAAAACTCAAACGTCCATCCGGCAAGTTGCCGGCAACGCTATTATCGCTGACCTTCGCCAGCCTGCCTGCCGCCGCCGACATCACCAAAGAGGTGGAAGATGCGCTAAATTTCTACCATTACGGCAGCAACGGCGCGGTAAAAATGGATTTGAACTACCGCTGGGAGAATGTGGATAAGGACGCCAACGTCGCCTTAGCCCGCAAACCCGCTAACCTGGGCGGCCAACCACTGGAAACCGCCAACGCCAATACTGTGCGTCTGCGGCTGGGTTTCCTGACCCCGGTTTTCCATGATTTTCAAGGTTACGCGGAATACGAAGGCCTCTATGCGGCACAAGCCGACTACGACCGCGGCGGCACTACCACTAACCGCGACCGTAACTATGCCGTGATTGCCGATCCGTCGCGCAACGAGCTTAATCAATTCTGGTTAAGCTACAAAGGGATTGCCGATACCCTAATTAAAGTCGGCCGGCAACGCATCAAACTGGACGACGACCGCTTCATCGGCAACGTCGGCTGGCGGCAGATGGAAATGACCTATGATTCGATTCTTATCACCCACAATAATCAGACCTTGTTCGGGCTGACGGCAAACGTCGGCTATATCGACCACATCCAAAACATATTCGGCGAAACTCATTCAATAAACGCTCCATTCTTAAATCTGAATTACAAGATCAATGACTGGGGTAACCTAATCGGTTACGGATATTGGCTGGATTACCGCGAACGCGCTAACTACGCTAACTCCTCGCAAACTTACGGTCTGCGCTTCGACGGCAAATCGCCGCAGTTTTTTGACACTGTAAACGCCATCTACACCGCCGAATGGAGCAAACAATCGGACTACGGAGACAACCCCAACCACTATCAGGCTGACCGCATAAACCTGATGGCCGGGGCCAGTGCTTACAATCTGACCGTATCAGGTGCCGTGGAGCAGCTAAATGGCTACGGCGCCGGCAAGGCTTTTCAAACCCCGTTGGGCACCAATCACGCTTTCCAGGGTTGGGCCGATTTATTTCTAACCACGCCGGCTAATGGTATCCGCGACGTATTCGCCACCGCCAGCTACAAAGCGATGAATGACAGCTTGATCATTACCGGCGTCTACCACGACTTTAAAGACGATACCGGCAAAATAGAATACGGTAAGGAATGGGATTTCCAGGCCGTGAAGAAATTTGGCAAACACTACTCACTGTTGGCCAAGTACGCGAACTTTAATAGCGATAGCCCGGCGTTCCCCGACACCCAAGTGATTTGGATGCAAGGCAACGTCAGCTTCTAGGCAACAGCGACGCAAACTGTTTTGAACAGTTTGCGTCTGATTTCCCACCGATCTTCGCAAAAACCACCGACAACATCATGAAACTCAAACTGGTAGTGATAGGCAACGGCATGGCCGGCATGCGCACCGTTGACGAATTGATTCAAACCGCGCCGGACCGCTACGACATCACCGTGTTCGGCGCCGAACCGCACGGCAATTACAATCGGATCATGCTGACGCCGGTATTGTTCGGCGCCAAAAGCGTTGCCGACATCATGATTCACGATTTTGACTGGTATCTGAAAAATCGGGTGACCTTGTATTGCGGACCGGACAAAGCGGTTGTCGATGTAGATCGCGAACGCCGTTGCGTGATTGCCCACGACGGCACCTGTGCGTTTTACGACAAACTGTTGATCGCCACCGGCTCCTTGCCGCTGATGCTGGATATACCGGGCCGTGACGTCGAGGGCGTATTGGGCTTTAGAGACATCGCCGACGTCGAGACCATGATAAAAAAAGCCGCCAGCAAACGCCATGCGGTGATTCTGGGCGGCGGCTTACTGGGTCTCGAAGCCGCCAACGGCTTATTGCAGCGCGGTATGCAAGTCAGCGTGATCAATCGCGCCGACCATTTGCTGAACCGGCAATTGGACCACAAGGCTGCGGCGTTTTTACAGCGGCAATTGGCGGATAAAGGCATTCAGTTTCATCTCGGCACCACTATCCAACGCATAGACAGCAGGGATCGGCATATCAGCGCGGTAGAACTGAGTAACGGCCAGGTTTTACCGGCCGACATGCTGATTATGTCCACCGGTATCAAGCCCAATATCAGTCTGGCTAAACGCATTGGTCTGGATTGCCAGCACGGCATCGTAGTGGACGACCGCATGCGCACTAGCGACCCGGCGATATTCTCAGTCGGCGAATGCGTGCAACACCGGGGCGAATTGTTCGGTTTGGTCGCGCCGGTCTACGAACAAGCCAAAGTCTGCGCGCAACAACTGGCGGGCCAGGCCGACAGCCAATTTAAAACCTTGTCATCCGCGACGATGTTGAAAGTGACCGGCATCGACTTATTTTCGGTAGGCGATTTCGAAGGCGACAGCGAATGCCAGATTTTGCAGCTGATCGATCATGGGCTGGGCATCTATAAAAAAATCGTGCTGCGCGGCGACATCGTCGTCGGCGTTATTTTATACGGCGACACCAGCGACAGCGCCTGGTATCTGAATTTGGTTAAAGAGAGCACGCCGATTGCGGCGATCCGCGACCGCTTGATGTTCGGCCGAATCCCGTTAGCACGCGCGGCTTAAATTCATCGACACATGAACACCATCAAAACCACTTGTCCTTATTGCGGCGTCGGCTGCGGCATCGAAGCCACGGTTGAAGACCGCTCGGCGCACCGTGTCAGCATCAAGGGCGACAGCAATCACCCGGCCAATTTCGGCAAACTTTGCTCAAAAGGCGCGACGCTGGGCGACACCGTGTCTCTGGAAAACCGCCTACTGTACCCCAGCATCCACGGCCAACGTGTGAATTGGGATAGCGCGCTGAACCATGTCGCAGAACGCTTTAACGCAATTATCGCGCAACACGGACCGGAAGCCGTGGCATTTTATGTCTCGGGCCAATTGCTGACCGAGGATTACTATGTCGCCAACAAGCTGATGAAAGGCTTCATCGGCACTGCAAATATCGACACCAATTCCCGCTTGTGCATGTCGTCGGCGGTAGTTGGATACAAGCGGGCCTTCGGCGCCGACACCGTGCCCTGCAATTACGAAGACCTGGAACTGGCCGAATTGATTTTACTGGTCGGGTCCAATGCCGCCTGGTGCCATCCGATTGCCTTCCAGCGCATCCGCAAGGCCAAGGAAAACAATCCGAATTTAAAAATCGTGGTGATCGATCCGCGCGCCACCGCCAGTTGTGACATTGCCGATTTACACCTGCCGGTCAAGCCAGGCATGGACGGGCTATTGTTCAACGGCATTCTGACTTATTTACAGCAAAACAGCCGGATTGATCGAACTTATGTCGATACGCATACCGATGGTTTCGAACTGGCGTTAAGCGAAGCGATGACAACCGCCGGCAGCATCGAACAAGTCGCCGCCGGCTGCGGCTTGACTACCGAAGCAGTCAGCACGCTGTTCGACTGGTTTGCCAGCACGGAAAAAACCGTCACCGTTTATTCGCAAGGCATCAATCAATCCAGCTCCGGCTCGGATAAATGCAATGCGATCATCAATTGTCACCTGGCTACCGGCCGGATCGGCAAGCCCGGCATGGGGCCTTTTTCCTTCACCGGCCAACCCAACGCGATGGGTGGCCGGGAAGTGGGCGGTTTGGCGAACACACTGGCCGCACACATGGACCTGGAAAATCCGGAACACGTCGATAGAGTCGGCCGTTTTTGGGGCAGCGCGAATATTGCCGACAAACAAGGCTTAAAAGCCGTGGCCATGTTCGACGCCATCGCCGCCGGCCAAATCAAGGCGGTGTGGATCATGGCCACTAATCCGGTGGTATCGATGCCGGATGCCGACAAGGTCAAACGCGCCTTGCAGCACTGCGAGCTGGTGGTGGTTTCCGATTGCATCGCCAATACCGATACCAGCCAACTGGCGCATGTGCTGTTGCCGGCCACCGGCTGGAGCGAGAAAGACGGCACCGTGACTAATCTGGAACGACGTATTTCCCGGCAACGTCCCTTATTTCCGGCATCCGGCGAGGCCAAACACGATTGGTGGATCATCAGCCAAGTCGGGCAAAGGATGGGGTTTAAGGACGCTTTTAATTACCAATCCAGTGCCGATGTATTTCGCGAACATGCCGCGCTGTCGGCCTTCGAAAACGATGCCGAGCATCAGCAACGCGATTTCAATTTATCGGCCTTTGCCGAGTTGGATGGGCCAAGCTATAACGCACTGCAACCGGTGCAGTGGCCGGTCACAAACCAGCAAACCGCGGGTACGGCCAGAATGTTCGCGGACGGCCAATATTTCACCGCCAATCGTAAAGCCCGCTTCATCCCGATTATCCCGCGTCCGCCGGTGAATGCGCCGGATACAGATTATCCGTTTACGCTGAATACCGGCCGCTTGCGCGACCAATGGCACACGATGACCCGCACCAGCCTTGCCGCCAAATTGAACGCGCATCGCCCGGAACCCTTCGTGGAGATACACCCCGCCGATGCCGAACGCTTAGGTTTAGCCGCGCGCAGTCTGGCGCAGGTGCAAAGCCTTTGGGGCAGTATGCTGGCGCGCGTCGAGCTCAATTCCGGTCAGCAAATGGGCAGTCTGTTCGTGCCTATGCACTGGACCGCACAACTCAGCAGTCACGGCCGCATGGGCGCCCTGGTCAATCCGGTGGTCGATCCGCAGTCCGGGCAACCGGAGAGCAAGCAAACGCCGGTGAAAATCAAAGCGTGGCCGGCACAATGGTATGCCACAATTTTGTCGCGTCGCCCCTTGCAAATCACCGGTGCCGAGTATCAGGTCAGCGTGCGCGGCGACCGCTACTTTCGCTACGAATTGGCTTCTACCGAGCGCGGAAAAGACTGGCGGGCATGGAGCCGCAATCTACTCGCCGCCGTCGAGCATCGTGAAGACGACCACTGCTGGCTGGAGTACAGCGATCAGCAAGCGGGCCATTACCGCACAGCTTATTTACCGGACCACGAATTGCAAGCCTGCCTGTTGATCGGCCCGGATTGCGAATTGCCGGAGCCGGGCTGGCTGGGCAGTTTATTTGGAAAAAAAGAGCTAAGCAGAGCCGAGCGCTTGAGTTTGCTGAGCGGCCAGCCGCCGAAAGGTGAAGCCGATATTGGCCGAATCGTCTGTTCGTGTTTCAATGTCGGCGAAAAAACCATCAGACACGCGGTGCAAGCCCAGCAAATCCAAAGCGTCGCCGGCATCAGCGCCTGTTTAAGCGCCGGCAGCGGTTGCGGTTCCTGTGTCGCGGAGCTGAAGGAGTTTTTACCCAAACCCAGTTAAATTGATAGCCCAAGGGACGATGCAAGCTAAAACACAGTTATTTCCATACTTTCAACCCATCATTTCGGTGGCTAGCGGCAAAATCGTCGGCTACGAAGCCCTGGCCCGCCAATACGACGGCAAAGGCAAAGTCGTTTCCGCCGGCGCCCTATTCTCTTCGGCCGATGTCGATGCCAAAACCCGTATAGAACTGGACAGGCAGGTGCGGTGGCAAGCCCTGGAAAAGTTCTCGGCATTAGCCGATACGCAAAGCTATCTGGCGCTGAATATTTCCGCGGCCTGGATAGAAAATCTGCGCCAGTTGAGCACCCTGCCCACACTACGGATGTTGGACGAGCTGAACATCGACAGGCGGCGCATCATCGTGGAAATTTCCAACGCGCATGTCGATCCGCAAAAGTTAAAACAAATCGTGCAGCGCTACCGCAAACACGGCTTGAGCGTGGCTATCGGCGATTTCGGCGCCGGCTCCTCGCAGCTGGAACGGGTGATCGCCATTCAGCCCGACATCATCAAAATCGACATGCGGCTGTTCAAGCTGGCGACCAAGGGTGGAATCGCCGGCGATATCATTCATATGATTTCGCGCTTGGGGAAACGCACCGGCTGCCGGATTATTTGCGAAGGCGTAGAGTCAGACGAAGCGTTTTTATTCAGTTTGAACTGCGGCGCGCAATTCATGCAGGGTTTTTTGTTTGCCAAAGCCGAAGCTGATTTTCAGCCGGCTGAGCTGTACGAACAGCATATTGCTTCGTTACGCAGTAAGTTTTTGAAAAATACTCTGGCCAAGGTGCAAAAGAAAGTCAGCGCCATCAACACCACCAAAACCCTGATTTACAAGCTGGCCGAAACCTTGCAGGACGATTTCAACCTGAACGAACTGGTCAGCTGGAACTTTACCGATAGCGGCGTGATTCGTTTTTATCTGTGCAACAACCAGGGCGACCAGATTTCGCCGGACTTTAATTTCAAGGAAAACCAATGGTTTACCGATCCGCGCAAAATCGGCTTTAACTGGTCTTGGCGCCCGTATTTCTTTCAATTGCTGGCGCTGGAAAACTGCGATGATCGCGGCCGCATCGTTACGTCTGAGCGTTACATGGATTTTGAGACCAGTTTGCTCTGTAAAACCCTGTCTTTACGCCTGGATAGCGAGCGGATTTTGTTGGTGGACACCGTCGCCGGCGATTGATTTATCTGATGTAGATGGCCGCCAACAGCAGCAAAGCCAAGCCGGCAAATCGCCAACTGCTATCGATATTTTGTATACCGGGCTTGGCGAACTCGGCTTGTTGCAGCGCATTATCGAGACTGTCGGTATCGGTCAAGCGCCGATACTGCAAACCGCTCTCGGCGGCCAGCTGGCGCAGATAGCTTTCGTGCAGCCGGCTCATATGTTCGTCGCCGGTCGCCGCGTCGCTGCCGAACGGCGCGTTACGGGCGTTGTAGCCCTGGATTTTTTCGGGATTCAAGTCGGATTCGCCAAAGGACGAGCGGTGTGGGACATCTTCGGGTTTATAAAAACCCTGGCGTTGGCCTTTAGCATCGAACTTGGGGATAGGCGACAGTTGCTCGCCGCCGACGCCGACGATGACTCCCTTTACCTGATCCTTGACTGCCGACAGGTCGAGCTTATAGCGCGGATTGGGCGGCGGCGCTTCCTGACCGTCGCTGAAAAACACCAGGGTCTGGTCTTTGTCTTTCAACATCTCCAGCGTACTTAATAAGCCGCTGGCGATGCGGCTATCGGCGGCCCAGGCCATGCGCCAGTCCAGCGCCGCAATCGCCGCGTCTATCTCGGCAAAACCCGAGCAGACTTCTATCGGTTCGAACAACAGCGTCGAACGGCGTTCGGTGAACACGCCCAAGCCCACTTGCGACCCGCAAGGCAGTTTCAGCAATTCCCGCCGCAGCGCCTGTTTGACAAACTGCAAGCGGCCGAGCGGCTGCTGATCCAGTTGGTAATCCTCGGTGTTCATACTGCGGGTAATATCGACAATGAATGTCAGCCGATATAGTGACGCTTGCGCGCTGGTTTGCGGATGGAAAAACACCGCCGACAAGATCAGCAGCGCCGCCGCCAGCAGCCAGAAACGGTAATCCCTCAGATTGGGGGTGATGGTCATTTAGGGAGCTCGTAGGTCCGGGAGAATGGCGCTTGTAGGGCCGAATTCATTCGGCCTGTTGGCTTGTGTCGAAGTCTTCGGTCGAATAAATTCGACCCTACCACGGTGTTAAGGCAAGCCACGCGGGAAGCCCGGCAAGGTGGTCCACAGTTGGGTCTTTTGATTCAGATCGTCCTGCCCGTCGCCGCTAGTGATTCTGTCCATCTCCGGCAACAGCCGCATCGCCACTTCCAAATTGTACTTGGCGTCCCAGAAGTCACTGTCCAACGTCAAGGCTTCTCGATAGGCTTGCTTGACCAGACCGAGCAGGGGCATCGCTTCGTTGATATTGCCGGCCTGGGCTTTTTCCATGGCTTGCCGCAGATACAGATTGCCTAGGTTATAACGGGTTTGCGCCTGAGCCACGGATCCGGATTGCTGCAATAACAGGTTCAGCGTCGCCAAGGCTTCGTCATAGCGCTGGTGTTGGCTTAAATATACCGCCCTAGCCATGCGCACTTCCGGGGCCGAAGTCGCTAAATCGTCGCCACTAACATCCTTGCCGGCCAGCAATTGGCCGATCAACCGATTTTGACCGGCAAGCCCATACAGTTGCAGCAATTGCGTCAGTGTCACCAATAAGGCTATCGCCAATGTGGCCCATAGCAGCCAATGTTTTAGTTTGCGGATCACGGTCTGGCCTCGCAGAGTTTCACGCCCAGCAATAACAGCAACATGACAGCCGCAAAGGCATAACAGCGCGTCGATAAATCCTGTTTGGGAATCCGTTCGAAATAATGCAAGGGCCGGTTTTCCAGGCGGTTGATGTCGTCTACCGCCTGTTGCAGCGCGCCGGGCGTTTCGGCTTCGTAGGCTTTGTAGGGAATATGCAGACTGTTGAAAAACAGATGTAGATAACGCTCCGGCATGGCCTGGGCATTGTCGTCGCGCGGATCGTCCGGGATTTCGAACAGACCGGGGCTATTGGCGGTGCGGAGAAACACCCAATACAAACTGACTTGGCGTTGTTTGAACAACTCGCGCAACGCGGCTTCGCTGTCGGGATCGATCACCGCCGCGCCGTCCGACACCAACAACACGATGCGCGAACCGGTCACCGGCCGGCTATCGAAGAACTCCAAAGCCATGCTCAAGCCCTTGCTGACGTTGGTATAGGCCAAGGCCGGCAAGGCGGTGGCGTCTATCGCGGCATGAATGGCGGCTTTATTTTCGGTGAGCGGCAGCACGAATAGCGGCGACGTGCTGTATTCGGCGACACCGATCAGATCATGCTGGCGGTGATCGACAAACTGATTTAATAGGCGGCGAGCAGCATTGGCTTTGGATTCCTCGCCCTGAGCATCCGGCGCCTTGCCGGCGAAGGTGTTGTCCATGCTGTTACTGCGATCCAACAGCATGACGATATGCGCACCATGGCCGATGCGCTCGACTTGTTGTTCTTGCAAATACGCGCCGGCCAGACCCAGGGTTAAGCCGCCTATCGCCAGCACGCCGAGCAAGCGAATCAAACCGCTTATGGCTTGCGATAAAGGATCGGGCGGCAGGATAGCCTGCCAGGGATAGGGATTGGCAACCGCTCCCAGCCTAAATATCGGCAACAAACAGAGCAATAAACCCGCCAAGACCCAGGGATACTCCAAACCCAGATTCATCGGCTGCCTCGCTCGATTTCCCGGCAATGCAGGCACAGCGTCTTAATTTTTTGCAGATCGTTTTCTTGCGGCATTGTCGAAGCGTCACCGAAAAAATAACAGTTGGAGTAATCGAAAAACCAGGCCAATTCCTCGGCGACACTGCGATATTCCGGGTGGCTTTGATAAAACTCGGCCAGTTTATGCAAAAACACCGGTTTACCGTGCAAACCGTTAAACGCGGCGTGTAGCGCGCCGAGCGCTTGCGGCAGTTGTTGTAGGCCAAGATTTTGCAACTTGCGCTGCGCGCGCTTGAACACGCTACGTTGCGGCAATCCGGGCAAGTAGCCATAGAGCCAGGCTAGCCGTACCGCGATGCCCGTAGCCACGGTCAAGGCCATCAATAAGCGTTGGACAATTTCCTTGTCGTCCAGCAAGGTTGGCGCTTGATCCGGGCGCATATATTCGCCGTGCTGATCCTGCCTGACCACTAATTCCCGCAGCGGCGCCACGGTAAACGGCCAGGGCGCGACCGGCTGCTCCAGAGTTTGCCCGTGTTGCTGAAAACGCAACATAAAACCAGGTATGCTCAGTTCCTTCACCTCCAGCGGCGCGTAAAATTGTTGATACAGAAAATCGATTTGGTATTTCTTACCGTCGCTGCCGTCCTGTTCCGTGACGCTGACTTCGTTGAGTTGTAACCAGCGATTGAGTCGGCCTTGCCCCGGTAGGCTGCTGCGTTCTAGCGCCATGCCCGAGCGAATTTGGATCAAGATGCGGTGGCGTATGGTATCGCCGATCACATAACCGAACGGACGCGGCGTTTGCAGTTGAAAATCGCGTAACGCCTGGTTGGACGTGCCGGAACAGGCTGACAACAGTATCACCACCATTGCCGATGCCACACAAATGCGAGTCCGCTGCAACGCCTGCATCACCCTGCCCTCTTTAAAAAATATTGTGCTAGCTGTTCAGAACGGTAGCCGTTTTCGATAAACAACGGCTCGCAGCCAAATGCCCGAAAATGATGTTGCAATTGGCTATGGCGCTGGGCAAAAGCCTGTTCTATCTTGCGCTTCAAGCTCGGACGCAACCACAAGGTGCGGCGCTTGCCGGTTTCCAGGTCCTGAACTTGGAACAGCCCCCAATTCGGCAAGCGGCTGTATTCGGCTTGATCCCACAACACCAGCGGGATCACATCGTGTCGACTCAAGCGTTGTAAAACAGCCTGTAACTGCGGCAGCGGAACATGAAAGTCCGAGACCAAAAACACCAAGGCCCGATGATTGGGCAAATAGCGTTGGGCTTGCAACAAACCGGTCGCCCCCGGCTGCGACGCAAGTTGTTCCAGGCGTTTGGCCAGGGCTTGAATTCGGCCCATATGTTTACCGGCAGGCAAATAACAATCGGTTAAAACCTGCTGGTTACAAGCGATAAAGCCCACATTATCGCCGTACTCCAAGGCCGACGCGGCAATGGACAACAACATATCGGCCACCACCCGGCGCTTGTCGTGGTTGCCGACGAAACCCATGGAAGCCGACAAATCAGCCAGCAAAAACACATCGACCGCGCTGTGTTGCTGCTGCACCCGCACTTGATAATTGCCGAACGGGTCGAGCAAACTGGCGCGCAAATCGATGCGTCTGGGGTCCGGGCGGGCGATCAAGGTGTCATGGCGCTTGAACAACTGGCCGTTGCCGACCATTTGTCCGGGATGCGCGCCGGGAAACACGCCAACTACCGGACGCGGCAGTCGGTATTGGAAGGGTTGGGTGTGAGCCGACATGGTCTTAGCGTGCCATTGTCTATTGACTGACGACCAAGTTAGCCAGTACGGCCGTGACCACGATGTACCCAGGAATGGAAAATCTCAGCGGCACCTTCATTAGCAACGCTACTACGCCCGAATATGTTTGCGGATTTCGACTATGGATGGCTTCGCCGAACAGCCACAGCAGGGAGTTGAGTAGGCATAAAGCCAGAATTGTAAAAAAACCGACATCGCTGAACAAAAACGATTTGTTAGCCAACAGCGAGATGCGCTCACTGGTGTCGATAAAATTGGCGGTCAGAATACCGATCATTAAGCCGCCCTCGTCGAAGGCCACCAGAAAGAAGGTGTAGGTAAACCGTCGCAAACGCCGGCTGAAATCGCTTAAAGCCGGAAAATGCAACGATAGATATAACACCGGCAGGCTCAGACAAAACAGTAAAGTGCCGACCACCGCCAATAAGATCCAGAACTTAAAACCCACCGCATCGTTCAAGGCGCTGGTGTAGTAAGCGGCGTAAGCCACCTCAGCATGTTTATCCAGACTGCTGGCGATAAACGAGCAGATAAAGCCGACGCCAGACCAAGTTAAATAGGTTTCCAATAAATGGCCAAGGCCGGCATGCGGCAGCATGGCGTGCAGAGTCGCTTTAATATTCATGGGTGTTACGGTGCGGCGATTTGGTTGAGGATGCTGTCTATCAGGGTGGGAATCAGTTCGTCTTTACGATAACCGTACATCGAATTCAGAAATATCCGGTGCGACATCGTCACCGCGTAGACCGCCTGGAGATCTTCCGGCAACAGGCTGTCGCGGTTTTCCAGCCAAGCCCGCACTTTGGCGGCGCGGATCATGTAGCCGATGCCGCGCGGACTGGCACCGGCTTGTAGCATTTGATCCATTTCCACCTCGTGCAACTTGATACCGAAGGCGCGCGGATCGGCGCTGGCCTTCCACAAATCCAGCGCATATTTGCGCAGAGCCGCTGTTGGCTGGATGCTTTGCTGAATCGCGGTGGCCCAGTCGTTGAGCTGATAATAAGGAATCTGGCTGGCGGACATTTCGCCGATCAAGGCATCGACATCGTGGTATCGCGGATTGAACATCAGATCGTCCAGCACCGCGTCGTCACTGGGCGTGTCGATAGTGATCTCCATGAAAAACCGGTCGCGGGCGGCGGCCGGCAGTTCGAAGGTTTCTTCTTTTTCCACCCGGTTACGATCGGCAAACACCTGGATATGCGGCATCCGGTATTCGCGGTTGAATGCGCCGATACTGCGCTCGGCCATCACCCGTAGCAACAGCGAGTGTACTTGCGGCCTTGCGCGGTTAATTTCGTTAAAGAAAAATACCGACAATTGCTCGCCCTGCTTTACTAGCGGACCGGGATCGACGCATGGGCGACCCTCACTGTTCAGATAGGTGTAATAAATCAGATCAGCCGGCATCAGGTCGATGGTGCCTTCGATGCGTTGGTATTTGCCACCTAAACCTTGGGCGACGGCCCGTAATAAGGTAGTTTTACCGACCCCGACCTGGCCTTCTAACAACACATGGCCGCGGGCGAATACCGCTATCAAAAGATTGCGCACCGCAGCCTGTTGGCCGACGACGACCTGGTTGATTTGTTGTTCCAACTGCAAGGCACTGGTGCGCCAATCGCTGAGGGTTTGCGTGCTTGTCATGGCTGCTTAAATGCCGGTGATTAAGAGAAGATATTTAAAAATCTCCGCGGATTCAGCGGAGTCGTGAACTTGAGAGCTGTTATCGAAGCCACAGAAAGGTTACCGCCGTCCCTGGCGGCGTCCTAAGGGTTCGCTTTGCTGGGAAATTGCCAGGGAACGCTGCGCGCACCCTGGCCTACCCATGGATTATTGACCTTCCACGTCGTAAACAAACTTGCCGGTTTTCGCCATGATCTCGGTGCGCTTGGCATTGCGCGCTTCCATTTCCTTGATCGACTGGGCCTGTTTGTTCAATTCGTTTGGATCGTGTTTAGGGTCGTATTTGCTGCCGGCCACTTGCGCCGGATAGCCTGGTTTCGGCTCCCAGCAGTTACCCGCTTCTTTGCATTTGGTGCCGTCGTAGGCTTTTGCCGCGCCGGACAGTCCTAAAGCCAGTAATACTGCGCCTAACATTATTAGTTTGTTCATGTTGATCTCCTCATAATTATTGGGTAACCTTATTCTTCCCCCTTTAACAAAGGGGGATAGAGGGGGATTTTTTTATAAATCTCCCCCTGCCCCTCTTTTTCAAAGAGGGATGCAAATGACATAAGTTATTTCAACCAATCCGCTTTTTTCGGATCGCCTTTATAAATGCTGCGCAAGAAAGACATAATGTGCAGCATGTCGTCGGTACTGAAATTGACGTATTGCGGCCCCATCATGCCGTTCGCGCCGCCGAACAAGATTTCGAACAAGCCTTGATCGGTTAAGCCGCGCGGATAGGTCCAGTAGTCGTCGGCCAAACCGGGCCCCAATTTACCTTCCGCTTCATGACCGTGACAGCCGGAGCAGCCAGTCATATACAGGCTTTCGCCTTTTTTCGCCGCTTCGGCATCGCCGTTGTACGGGTTTTTGCCGGTCTGCATAAATTGCTTGAATTTATCGGTGTTGCCGCCTTTCTTGGCAAAACTCAAATCTAGCGTCTCGCCGGTCAAGGCATGGCGTAGCGTAATATCGGCTTGGGCCGTCGGCACTGCCAACACTGCCAGCGTCAGCACCGCGCCGCTCAAAACTGTTGTAAATTTCATTCTCGAATGTTTCCTGTTAGTTCATGGACAGAGCAGTATCGGGTTGATCCAAAAGCGGAATGCCGTCCGCTTCCAGCAACTCCTCGATTTCGTCCTGTTGGTCTTTGATAAGTTTGTTCAACTTGGTCAGCAAAGCGGTATCGCCCTTACGCACGCCAATCGACGTACTGTAGTGAAACCCGACTTTCTCGCCATCGGCCCGCTTGTTGTTGTCCGGGATCACAGACATGGTCAACGGTGTGCTGGACGCCTTGACGTACCTCGCCGCCGCCGGCCCCCACAAGATCGCTATCTCGGCCTTACCGGTTGCCACTTCGTTAACCAGCTTGTCGTTCTCGTATTTGACGTATTGATTGCGTTTGGATTTAAAACCGGCCAGCTCTTGCTGATAATTGAACATATCGTTGTAACGGCCTATTGCCCGCAGCATGGTTTCGGCGGGCGTGCCCGGTATAAAAGCAATCCGTTTGGCTTTGCGTAGCGCTTCGCTATCCCAGTTCTGCAAGTCCAACTTGTCGTCGCTGCGGCTGATAAAAACATAGCCCGAGCGATAATAAGGCGCGGTGGTAGCCAAGCGCGGATCGCCCTGATCGACGCCCATCACCACATCGCACAAGCCCTTATCGACATAATCGCGAATGAAATAGCGCGGATCGGTCCAGGTCACGGTCTCCAGTTTGCGACCCAATTGTTCGGCGACGTATTGCGCCAATTTGTTTTCAAAGCCCTCGCCGTTTTTATTGGAGTAAGGCATCTCGTTTTCGGCCGTGCAGACTTTCAAAGTGGGTTGTTCGGCATGCACGGAAACCATACCCAAGCCGATTGCCAACGCGGTGATAATTCGTGTCGTTGTTTTCATGGTGATTATTAGAATAAAGTTGCCTCGTTCCCAGGCGCTGCGTGGGAACGCCGTAGTAGCCGCGCTGCGGCAGATCATCGTCACCGCAGCGCGGCTAACCTGGGTTCCCACGCGGCGCGTGGGAACCAGGAAGTTTCGCGCCAGTTCCGCTTACAGCGCGAACACCATCACGCCGCCGCCCATTTGGGTGTAATGCGCCAATTCCTTGAACGCACCCACCGCACCCAGACCGGCTGTCGGATCAGCCAGGTCAAATACCAGACCAACGCCAGGCCAGCCGCCAACACCGTAATAAATCGCCACGTACTGTTTGTTGTTGTGTTTATAGGTGATCGGGTGACCGATAACGCCGGAAGGCAGTTTGAACTTCCACAGCTCTTCGCCGGTTTTGGAATGCCGGGCTTTGATGTAGCCGTCCAGGGTGCCGTAGAACACCAGGTCGCCGGCAGTAGCGGTAGTACCGCCCCACACCGCGAATTTCTCCTGAACTTCCCATTCCATTTTGCCGGTCACCGAGTTCATGGCTTTAACCTGACCCAAAGTGCCTTTCGGCCCCGGATACATGTTTAAAGTCGCGCCCACGAAGAACTGACCTGCGCGGTAGGGCAACATAAACGGTTCCCAGTCCATGCAGATATGGTTGGTGCCCATGAAAAACAGTTTTTTGTTCGGGTCGTAAGACTCGATACCCTGGTTGTGGTAGCCCATCGCCGACGGACAGATGCCGGTGGCTTGATGATCCATGTGTGTCGAATATTCCGGATCGCGGATTGGCAGACCGGTTTTCAGATCGACCTTTTTCACCCAGTTGACGGTATCGTCGATTTTGAAGGCGTTAACCAGACTGCCGTTTTCGCGGTTCAAGGTGTATACCAAGCCGTTGCGGTCCGGATGGGTCAGCAGTTTGGTCATTTTGCCATCGACCATTTGCTCGGACAGACCCATGTAGTTGACGCCGGCGTAGTCCCATTCGTCGTGCGGGGTTTTTTGGTAACCGAATTTGGCTTCACCGGTGTTGACGTCGCGGCCCCAAATGGTCATGGTCCATTTGTTGTCGCCGGGACGCATGGTTTCGTTCCAAGGTGCCGGGTTACCGGAACCGTAGTACAACATTTCTAAATCGCTATCGTAAGCATACCAACCCCAGTTGGTGCCACCGCCGATTTTCCAGGCGTCGCCTTCCCAGGTTTTCAGACCCAGACCGAACTGGCCGTAATGCGGGTTGGCACTATTAAAGTCTTTAGACAATTTGATGTCTTCATCAGGACCGGTGGCATACACGCGCCAGGCCTGCTTGCCGTCTTTGATGTTGTAGGCTGTGGCGTAACCGCGCACCCCCAGCTCGGCACCGGAGGTACCGACGATAACTTTGTCCTTCACCACGAACGGGGCGATAGTCAAAGTGGAGCCCATGGCAATGTCGGAGTTTTCCATTTTCCACAGCACTTCCCCAGTCTTGGCGTTGATCGCCACCACATGGCCATCCAACTGGTTCAAGAAAATGGTAGCCGGATAATCTTTGCCGGCCGGTGCATAGGCCAAACCGCGGTTAACCACATCACAGCAAGCTACCGCCCGGGCTGCCGGATTTTGCTTGGGCTTGAACTGCCACAAGATTTTGTCCGGCTCGTCCAGGCTAATCGCGAACACGTTGTTAGGATAAGGGGTATGCACATACATGATGCCGTCTACCACCAACGGGCCACCCTCGTGACCGTTCAGAACGCCGGTCGAAAACGACCAGGCCACTTTCAGGTTTTTGACGTTATTCGCGTTGATGTCGATCATTTCGCTAAAGTGAGTTGAACCATAATCCTTGGTCTGCATCACCCAGTTGGTGTTTTGCTTGGACATCTGTTCCAATTCTTTATTCGCTTGCGCCGATTGCGACACGGCCAAGGCCGCGGCCGTTACTAATGCCGTGGTCGATACCTGCTTGGCAAACCGTGAAATTTGCATGAATCCTCCTATGTTGTTTATTAGGTTGCATGGCCCGGCAAATCGGTTGGTTAGGGGAGCCTTCCGTTAAAAGCGGATACGCCATCGGCATTTCCGGGCAAAATCAATCACACGCTGCGCTTAATTTTGGCGTCAATCCGTGACGCGAGATTTTGCTTTGTGGCAGAAATCTCCTTCACTTTTCACATCAGCAATCTCGATCAAGTCGCACACAATATTGACTTAGACCTACCGGGCCATGCTGGCGCAAATGGTAAAGAAGGCGGCCTATCGGGCGTTACGGAATAATCCACGAATAGCCTGGGAATTCAGCGAAAAAAGCGCTGGAAGTTTTCCCGGTACGCCGCAGCCGCACTCCTCGACAAAACGGGAAAAGCTCCCATGGTTTCCCGGCATAAAAATCGGCATCATGGCAGGGCAAGAAACGCCAGCCATGGATAGCACCGGCTCTGCCGAGGCGTTTCTTGCTCTTCCTCCCAACAAAGCAGGACACGTATTTAGTGGCGAATAAAATCAGCGTTTTATTGGTAGACGACCACGCGGTAGTCAGAGCCGGTTACAAGACTTATCTATCGTTGTCGGAACGGATAGGCGCCGTCTACGAAGCCGATAGGGGCGAGACCGCGTGCCAGGTATATGACAAGCAGACGCCGGATGTGGTGGTGATGGATTTATCGATGCCCGGCTTGGGCGGCTTGGAGTCGGTGCGGCGTTTATTAGTCCGCTATCCCCACTGCAAGATTTTGGTATTCAGCATTCATAACGAGCTGGTGTATGTGACCAGAGCTATTAAAGCCGGCGCTAAAGGCTATATCACCAAGAATAACGAGCCCGACACCTTGGTCACGGCAGTCTGCACGCTCGCCGAGGGCGGCACGTATATCGAGCCGGCTTTGGCGCAGCAATTAGCGGTCAACATGGCCATTGGTCAGGACGAGGCTTATAAGGTTAAATCCTTGTCGCCGCGTGAATTCGATATTTTTTGCTTGCTCGCCAATGGCTTGAGTACCCGTCAAGCGGCGGAGAAATTATGTTTGAGCTATAAAACAGTGTGTAACCACAGCACTGCGATCAAGGAAAAGCTGAACGTCAAAACCATGTCGGAATTGACTCTACTGGCCGGTCGCCAGGGTATCGTCAAAACCGGCAACGGCATGTATGAGCCGGACAGAACAGAGAGCATCCATCCTTAATTCTGTATGAAGGCGCTTGCGGCCGACAGTCCCGGTTGCATCGCTACCCCCTCCCAACCACCGCATATAGACGCGTGATTTAAGCCTTATTGGCCATAAAGCTGCGCCGATCTTAATCATTACTTCATTATATTTTCATCTTCAATTCATCTTGGTTGGTTAATCTGAAAACTGAATAACCTTATTAAAAAAAGTAATAAAGCACCACCGAGGAGCGACGCGGTATCGGATGTTGACCGTTTGCTTCCATTTATATGGGCAATTCATTAACAGTTACCCATCCGATCAAAACGTATTCATGGGAGATAGTATGAATGCACATCTATTTATATTTCGGTTTTTGCTGATTTTCCTGGGCTTATCCGGGTTTAGCAATGCACACGCCCTGGAACTCAAACCCAATTCCGTCGAAATCTTAGTGGGTGAAGTGGCCAAGGTCACGGTAACTCAATCATCCGGAAGCATAAGCGTCAAATCCAGTAACACTAGCGTGGCGACAGTCAGTTACGCTAGCGGCATCGCCAGCATCAAAGGCGTAAAAGCCGGTTCGGCGACTGTCACGGTAAAAGATAGGCGCAGCTCAAAACGCGTAGAAGTCAAAGTGCTCAGCGCCCCCGCGTCCTTATTAACGATTTCGCCCGCCCTGCTGGCGCTTAATGTCGGTGGCAGTGCGAATATTACTGTCACTAACGCCTCTGGGACCGTCAGTGTCCAATCGTCGGACAACTCAGTCGCCACCGTCGGCTATGCCAATAATCTCGCTACGGTAAAAGGCATTAAGGCCGGCTCGGCGACAGTGACCATCCGCGATAGTAAGACGTCCAAAACGGTAGCGGTGACGGTATTAAATACCACGGCCATCGGCGAATACACCTTACTGGCCTGGAATGACTTAGGCATGCACTGCATGGATGGTCTGGATTTTTCCGTGTTCGCCATCTTGCCGCCCTACAACACCTTGCATGCGCAATTAAAAGATAAAAACGGCAAGTTGGTGACTAGCAATGTATTGCTGACTTATGAAGCTGTCGCCGACAGTAGCGGCTCTATCAATACCAGCAGCGCCAACAAAACCAATTTCTGGTCTTGGGTGGGTGAACTGGTGGGCCTGAATCCGGCCCCGGATGTCGGCGTTAACTTGGACGGACTGGCCAGCGGTAAGCCGATGCCCGGCAACAAGACGCCGTCATTAACGCCTGCGCCAATGACCTATAACACCGCCTTTGGCTGGTTCGAAGCCGAAGGGATTCCGATCACACCTTTTGATGATCAGGGCCAAAAAAACTTTTATCCGACGGTTAAGGTAGTCGCCAAGGATGCGCTCAGCGGTAAAGTGCTAGCCAGCGCCACCACCGTGTTGCCTGTTAGCGACGAAATGACGTGCAAAGGCTGCCACGCATCCACCGACGCCAATAACAATGCCGCGCAAACTGCTGCTAAACCTCTGGCCGGCTGGGTGTTCGATACTGACCCTGACAAGGATTGGAAACGCAATATTTTGCGTCTGCATGATGAAAAACAGGCTGCCAATAAAGTCTTTAACGACGCGCTTACCACTCTGAATACTAAAGGGTACAAATCCGGCGGTTTACTGACCACGGCTGACGCTGGCCAACCGGTTTTGTGCGTAGCTTGCCATGCCAGCAACGCCTATTTCGATAAGGAGAACAAAACCACGGTGATGGGCGGCATGGCCGGCATTGCGCCATTTACCCAGTCATTGCATTTAAAACATGCCGAGGTGAAAGATCCGGCCACGCAGTTGACGCTCGATAGCCTGGACAACCGTAGCGCCTGTTACCAATGTCATCCGGGGTCGGTGACGCAATGTCTGCGCGGTGCGATGGCTACAGCCACGGATGCAAGCGGCGACCCGTCAATCAGCTGCCAAAGCTGTCACGGCAATATGAAAGCGGTCGGTAGCCCGACCCGGCAAGGCTGGTTCAACGAGCCGACCTGCGAGTCTTGCCATAACAGTGCCGCGCCCGGCAAACGCGCGATCTCCGGCATCGACGCCAATGGCAAAGCCATTGTTCCCAGTGATCACACTTTTGCTACTAACGCCAATACGCCGGTTCCAGGTCTGAACTTGTATCGCTTCAGTAAAGGCCACGGCGGCTTGCAATGCGAGGCTTGCCACGGTTCGACGCACGCGGAATATCCCTCCTCGCACGCCGACGAAAACCTGCAAAGCATTGCCGTGCAAGGACACGCCGGTACGGTAGCCGAATGTAAGGCTTGCCATACCACGGTTCCGAATACGGTAAACGGCGGCCCGCACGGCATGCATACCACTGGCGACGCCTGGGTCAAGCAACACGAAGACGCCAATAAAAACGGTACCGCCAGCACGCCAAGCTGTAGTTATTGCCACGGCACTACCAGCGCCGGCACACCGCTGAGTGCGGTAAAGGTTGCGAAAACCATTGATGCCGATGAGTTTGGTATCAAAAATTGGCCGGCCGGGTATCAGGTGAGTTGTTTTAGCTGTCACAACGGACCCAATCCGTAAAACCTCAGACAGCAGATCGCCCCGAAAGGGGCGATTTTTTTACGCTCATCAATTTAGATTTATTTCTCCAGCTTCGCTTTCAAGCCGTTCAAGCCATTCTTGAAAAAACTTGTCATCGCTTTAACCGCCGCTTCGTCGTTCAAATTGTCCGGCGGCGTGTTGCCGGTATCGCCTCGGTAGAAGCGGCTTTTGATGGTCACCACACTGCTATCGGCAGTCTCGCCTGCTGCGACTTTAACATCGACAGTGTGCGAACTGGTGGGAAACGCTTTGGTATTTTCGGCTTTCAGCCTATAGCTATATTCGTGTTCCGGCTCGCTGTAATAATCCAGCTCTTCGGTGATGGTTTCATCGTTCTGAAAAGTCAAAGTGCGCAGACCGCCGGACTGATTCTTGCCGTCGCCTGTGCTTTTTTTCAAGTCGCTATGCCAGTTGGCAATGTCGTCGAAATTTTTCAACTCGGTCCAAACCTTGGCGAGCGGCACTTGAATAGTCACAGATTCCTTGGCTTTTTGCGGCGTTGGACCGTGGGCATGAACTTGCCAGGAAAGCAGTAAAAAGCCGAGTGAAAAAATGATATGTCGCATGGGCAATCCCGAAGGCTGGTGAAAAACCAGGTATTATCCAGGCCCAGCGCCAGCCCTCCTTGGGAATAAACCCCGAATTGATCCGGGGAAACTTCATTTAGCTACCCGTTAAACCGGTATATTGCGTCAGCCAACACCGCGATGACCTGGCTATTCTCCTCGGGATTAGCTTGGCTGACATCCCTGCAAAAACAAACCAACGGACTGCCGTACCCAACTTTCGATCTCGGCTTCGTCGGGAGTCGGCTCCAAACCCAGTTGTAGCCTTTGTAAGCGTTCGCCACGCACCGCGCTAATGAATTGGTCGGCAAGGAAATACGGATCCATGTCGATTATTCGGCCGGCCTGTTGCTGGCGCATAAAAAACTGCGCTAACAAACCCAGCGTCCGGCGCGGTCCTTGCTCGTAAAACTGTGTCGCCAGATCAGGGAAACGCGGCGATTCGCCGATCAATATCGCCCGCATCCGCAACACATCGGGCCGGGTAATACGAAACAAAAATTGCCGGGCAAAAATTGTCAAAGCCTCTTCCAATTCGCAATCGTCGGACAGGCTGCCGATAAACTGGTCGCTGCACCGCCTGATCAAAGCGCCGAACAAGCCGGCCTTGCCACCGAATTGGCTATAGATCGTGCGCAGTGAAACTCGCGCATCGCGGGCGATGGTTTCCATACTCAGGTTTCCGTAACCGTTTTCCAGGAAAAGCTGCAAGGCCGCATCGAGTAATCGATCCCGACTTTGCTGTTCATCGCCCTTACAGGGACGCCCACATTTGATCATGCTGCCGTACTCGCGAAATAAATTGACTCGAACAAAGATGATAACCTAGACTAAACGGTAATGGATATTACCATTTTTATTCACATGACATTTGGGACTCTACGGAAATGGCAAAAAATAGGTGCATGACGATTGCGATTAACAGGAGAAGCTCCCGTTCGGAGCAAACTCTTCAGGACTTTCCTAGACAGGGTTATTCAAGCCGCCTGCTCCGCCTCAGCGTTGTCGTTACCGCCATGCAACTGGCACTAGTCGGTTGCGGTTCCTCCAGTAATCCAGAAGGTGCGCAACCCGCACCACCGCCGCCCAATGTAAAAATCGCTCAACCCCTAAGCCAGGAAACCACCGAATGGGACGAATACACCGGCCGGGTCGAAGCGGTCAACTCCGTGGACATCCGCGCTCGCGTCGGCGGCTATTTGGACACCGTCAATTTCACCGCCGGCGCCAAAGTTAAAAAAGGCGATCTGCTGTTTCAGATCGACCCCAAACCGCTGAAAGCTCAGCTTAACTATGCCGTAGCCGAGTTGGAGCGCGCCAAAACCAAACGCGAACTGGCGAAAAACGACCTGAGCCGCGCCGAAAACCTGTTCAAAGCCAAAGCCATTTCCGCAGAAGAATACGACATGCGCAATAAAGGCCTGCGCGAAGCGGCTGCCGCTGTCGAATCTGCGGAAGCCAGTGTCTACACCGCCAAACTCAATTTGGAATACACCGAAATCCGCGCGCCGATCAGCGGCCGCGTCGGCCGAGAAATGATCACCGCCGGCAACTTGGTGAAAGCGGACGACACCCTGCTGACCAACATCGTTTCCACCGACCCGGTGTATGTGTACGTCGATGCCGACGAACAATCAGTATTGAAATACCGCCGCCACGCCCAGCAGCACGGCAAAGCGTCGGCTGATTTGAAAGGCACTCCCGTAGAGCTGGCGGTCGCCGACGAAACCGATTTTCCACATCAAGGTAAACTGGATTACATCGCCCCGCGCGAGGATGCTGCCACCGGCACGCTAAGCTTGCGCGGCGTATTTGCCAATCCAGACGAGTTGCTCAGCCCCGGCTTCTTCGCGCGTTTGCGGGTGCAAGCCTCGGCCTCTTACCCGGCGCTGCTATTGCCCGACCGCGCCATCGCCACCGATCAGGCCCAACGCTTTGTCTGGGTGATCAATCAGGACAATCAAGCAGAATACCGGCAAGTCACGCCGGGCGCGCGGATAGGTGAGTTGCGGGTAATCCGCAGTGGCTTGCAGGCCGGCGATTGGGTGGTATTGGAAGGTTTGCAAAAGCTTAAACCCGGCGCCAAAGTCAATCCGGAACGCACCTCGCTCGGCGCGCAGGGAGCGCAATAAACCATGGATAAATTCAGCCATTTTTTTATCGATCGGCCGATATTCGCGGCGGTCTTGTCGATTGTCATCGTGCTGGTCGGCGGTCTGGCCTTGATCGGACTGCCCATTGCCCAGTACCCGGAAATTGCGCCTCCCACCGTGGTTGTCAATACCAACTATCCCGGTGCTAACGCCAGCGTCGTTGCCGAAACCGTAGCAACGCCGATTGAGCAGGAAGTAAACGGTGTGGAAGACATGCTGTATATGTCTTCGCAGTCCACCAATAGCGGCGCGATGTCCTTGACCGTGACCTTCAAGCCCGGCACTAATCTGGATAAAGCCCAAGTCTTGGTACAAAACCGGGTAGCACTGGCCGAACCGAAATTGCCGGAAGAAGTGCGTCGCCAAGGCCTGAGCGTGAAAAAACGCAGCCCGGATTTAAGCCTGGTGGTTAACCTGGTGTCGCCGGACAAACGCTACGACAGCGTTTACATGAGTAACTATGCCTTGCTGCAAATCCGCGACACCTTGGCGCGTTTACCGGGCGTCGGCGATATTCTGCTATTCGGTGCCCGCGATTACAGCATGCGCTTATGGTTGAACCCGGAAGCCATCGCCGCCCGCAATCTGACCGCCGCCGAGGTAGTGAACGCGGTGCGCGAACAAAACGTGCAAGTCGCCGCCGGCGTGGTTGGCCAGCAACCTTCGCCTAATAATGCCGAATATCAATACACCGTCAGTACGCTGGGTCGCTTGACCGAGCCCGAGCAATTCGGCGAAATCGTCATTAAGCAAGGCGAGAACGCTCAAGTTACCCGCCTGAAAGACGTGGCGCGAATCGAACTTGGCGCTAAAGATTACAACTCCGGCTTATATCTGGACGGCGATCAGACGGTCGGTCTGGCGATCTTCCAACTACCCGGTTCCAATGCCATCGACACCAAAAAAGCCGTGGTCGAGGCGATGGAGAAACTGAAGACCCGCTTCCCGGAAGGCCTGGATTACGTATTGGTTTACGATACCGTGGTGTTCGTACAACAATCCATCGATGCGGTCGTTGAAACCCTGTTCGAAGCCTTATTGCTGGTGGTATTGGTCGTGATCGTGTTCCTGCAAAACTGGCGGGCAGCGGTGATTCCTTTGCTGGCGGTGCCGGTGTCCTTGATCGGCACCTTTGCGGTGATGTCGGCCTTAGGCATCTCGTTAAACACGCTCTCGTTATTCGGTTTGGTATTGGCTATCGGTATCGTAGTGGACGACGCCATCGTCGTGGTGGAAAACGTCGAGCGGCATATCGCCGAAGGCATGCATGCCCGCGAAGCCACACGACTGGCCATGTCCGAAGTGGTGGGCCCGGTGGTCGCGACCGCATTGGTGTTGGTAGCGGTATTCGTACCCACGGCTTTTATCACTGGCGTGTCCGGCGCGTTTTACAAACAATTTGCCTTGACCATTGCCGTATCCACGGTCATTTCGGCGTTTAACTCCTTGACCCTCAGTCCAGCTTTATGCGCCTTGCTGCTGGATCGCGCTCACGATAATAAAGACGCCTTTACCAAAGTATTCGACAAGCTGTTTGGTTGGTTTTTCGGCGCGTTTAACCGCTTTTTCGAGCGTTTCAGCATCGGCTACTCGCGCTTGGTCGGCCGCATGATCCGGATGACCGCCTTGGTGCTGGTACTGTATGTCGGCCTGAACGGCTTGAATCTCCTGGCCTTCGAGAAAGTACCGACCGGTTTCATTCCGCAACAGGATCAAGGCTACCTGGTCCTGTACGCGCAATTGCCCGATGCCGCCTCGCTGGCCCGCACCCAGGATGTGGTGCAGCAAGCCAGCAAGATCATTCTGGATACCAAAGGCGTGCAGCACGTGAACGCCTACGCCGGCTGGTCGGTGTTAAGCGGTGCCAACCAATCCAATGTCGCCACTATGTTCGCCCGCTTAGGCGCATTTGACGAGCGCGCTGGTCACCCTGAACTACATGCCGACCAAATCGTTAAAGACCTCACCCAACGCCTGAGCATCATCCCCAATGCCCGCATCGCGGTATTTGCACCGCCACCAATTCGCGGCATGAGTTCGGTGGGCGGCTTTAAATTGCAGATTGAAGATAGAAACAACGCCGGGATCGACGAATTGCAGCGGGTCGCCAATGAGATGCTGGGTAAAGGCAATCAAGAACCCGGCTTGGTCGGTTTGTTCAGCACCTTTAGATCCGGCGTGCCGCAACTGTTTGTGGACGTGGATAGAACCCGGGTTAAAGCTATGGACGTGCCGTTGAAAGACGTGTTCGATACCTTGCAGATTTATCTAGGCTCTTTGTACGTCAACGACTTCAACGCCTTTGGCCGTACCTACCAAGTGGTGGCACAATCCGACGCCCAATTCAGGATGTTGCCGGGCGATATTAGCGAGCTGAAAACCAAAAACCGCCAAGGCGGGATGGTGCCGCTGGGCGCAGTCAGTGACGTTAAAGAAATCGCCGGCCCCGACAAAGTCACCCGCTACAACATGTATCCGGCGGCGGAAATCAACGGCAGCACCCTACCCGGCATCAGCTCCGGGCAAGCCATCGATACCATGAGCAAGCTGCTGTCCGCCGAATTGCCACCGGGCTTTGATTTCGAATGGACCGAATTGAGTTTGCAGCAAGTCTTGGCGGGTAACGTGGCGATGCTGGTGTTTCCGCTCAGCGTGATCTTCGTGTTCCTGGCCCTGGCCGCGCAATACGAGAGCTGGTCGCTGCCGTTCGCGGTGATCCTGATCGTGCCGATGTGTATTTTGTCGTCGATGACCGGGGTGTGGCTAAGCAATATGGACAACAACATCTTCACCCAAATCGGCTTCATCGTCTTGGTGGGATTAGCCAGTAAGAACGCGATTTTGATCGTCGAATTTGCCAAGCAACGTCAGGAAAGTGGCTTAAATCGCTTCGAAGCGGCGGTGGAAGCCTCGCGGATTCGCTTGCGGCCGATTCTGATGACCTCGTTTGCCTTCATCATGGGCGTATTCCCCTTGGTGATTGCCCAAGGCGCCGGCGCCGAATCCCGGCGTCTGCTAGGTACGGCGGTGTTCAGCGGCATGATCGGCGTCACGCTGTTCGGCTTGTTATTAACGCCGGTGTTTTATGTGGTGGTACAAGCCATCGCCCAGCGCCTGCGACCCACAGCCACCGATTTAACTACTCATCAATCTGCAATGGACACACCCAAATGAGTCAGCGCGAATTTAAACAACTGTACACCTCCCTCGGTGCGCTTGGTTTGATCGGTTTCCTATTAAGCGGTTGCGCGGTGGGCCCGGATTATGAACTGCCGGCCACTGCCGATTTGCCAGCGAGTTTTGCCAACGCCCAACCTGCAGAATTCTCCGAGCGCGGCATCGAGGAGCAATGGTGGAAGTTATTTAACGATCCAGAATTATCCGCTTTGATCGACAAAACCATAAACCACAACTACGAGCTGAAAGCCGCCCGCGCCAATCTGGCCGAAGCCCGCGCCTTGTATTTGGAAACCGGCCTAAACCTGTTACCCACCGTCACCTCGCATGCCAATTACACCGAACAAAAACGCAGCGTCGGCGCATTTAATAACCGCACCGGAGTGTTTCCGCGTGAATTGAAGCTCTATAACACCGGCTTCGATGCCTCCTGGGAAATCGATTTCTTCGGGAGGGTGCGCCGCAATGTTGAAGCGAGCAACGACGAAGTCGAAGCGCAGGAAGCCAGTCTGCGCGACATCGGCATCAGCCTGATTGCCGAGGCGGCCCGGAACTATTTTGAATTGCGCGGCCTGCAAAACCAGCTGACGGTGGCCCGCAAGAATGCCGACAACCAGGCCCAAACCCTGGAACTGACCCAAGTCAAACTGGAAAACGGGCGCGGCACAGAACTGGACACCTCCAGAGCCCTGGCCCAGTTGGAAAACACCAAAGCAGGGATTCCGCGTCTGGAAAGCGCCATCGCGCAAGCCATCCATCGCCTCAGCGTATTGACCGGGCAAATGCCGAACGCCTTGACCACAACCTTGGTGCAGTCAGCACCCTTACCGAAAGCGCCGGATGCCATCCAGATCGGCAACCCGGAACAACTGTTGCGCCGCCGGCCGGATATTCGCATCGCCGAACGTAGCTTAGCCGCTGCGACCGCCAGAATCGGCGTGGCGACCGCCGATCTTTTTCCTCGCGTCACCTTTGTTGGCAGTCTGTCATTGGAAGCCAGCACCCTGTCCGGCCTAGTCGCACCGGGATCGGAAACATACTCGGTTGGCCCGAAAATCAGCTGGGCGGCGTTTGATTTAGGCCGGGTTTACGCCCGCATCAAAGCCGCTGACGCCCGCGCCGAAGCCAGTCTGGCGCAGTATGAACAAACCGTCCTCAACGCCCTGGAAGAAACCGAAAACGCGCTGATCAACTACCGCCAAGAGCGCGTCCGCCGCGGCTCTTTGCAGGCGGCGGCTCAGGCCAGCGAGAAAGCCTCGGAACTGGCTCATCTGCGCTATCAAGAAGGCATCGCGGATTTTCTGACCGTGCTGGATAGCGAATTGCGCCTGTTGCAGGATCAAAGCCAACTGGCGCAAAGCGAAACTGCCACGGCTACCGCCTTGACCGCTGTCTATAAGGCTTTGGGAGGTGGTTGGGTGGAATCATCCGAGACAGCGGATAAGCTTGAGATCAGTCTTGGCCAATAGCGGCTCGTGACATTCAGACGATGATGGCCGGTATTTTGCCGATTTACATGAACGGGTATATTTAGGACTGTAGGATCGGTAGAGCAACGCGAAACCCATCGACTTCAATCGCAAACAAGTCAGGAGATGGGCTTGCAGTGGTAGGCTGGATTGAATGACAATGCAACCCAGCTAGGAAGCGCTTAAATTTTCTAATCCAACGAGCCGTTTCAATGTAAAGAAACCTGGATATTTCACTGCAAGTGCTCGGTTTCGCGTTGCTCTAGCCAGCCCTCACTGCCATTTTGTATTTAAAATTATTTTCTACGGCTGAAAATCTTGGAAACGGAGCGTTAGCGAAGTGAAGATTTTTAGTCCCCGATAGCCTTAGCGCCGGGCGGGTTTTCGCAATTGGGATTTATTTGGAAGAGAAAGGCATGCGATTTTATTTTCTGCCTCCCTACAGTCCTGAGTTGAACCGAATCGAATTGCTGTAGCATAAGATGAAATATGAATGGCTGCCTTTCAAAACCTATACGCCGGATGAACTGAAACAGGCCATCGGTGAAATTGGCCGTAGATTTGGCTCACATTACACGATAACTTTTTGCTAAGCGCTTAACACTACTTTAGAAACACGTTTAGCAGCCTTGTGTTACCGAGTCTTACAACCGGACCCATATGATAGCGCCCGTCAAAACTCCGGACACCCTTCGCTAAACAAAATTCGACCGACCCAAATAAACGCCCTATAACAAAACCATACGCCAATCTGCACAAACCAGCCTATTCTTTTCATGTGTTTTTGGTTCCTGAAAACATGATTTGTTGTCTATGATGCGGCTCCAAACCAGCGACCTAACACAGGATATGCAGTCTTTTTAATTTGACTTCGGTGACGCCACCTTGACCCAACCTAACTATTTCCACGCCGGCGAAAACTGTTTCGTCATTGAGCAATACAACGACTGTGCGCCTTTCGCCAGTTTTCTGCCGGGGATTGCCGGCACGCGCGGACGTCCGGCCTGGGTGTTTTATGTGAATCGCGGGCAGGCTATCGCCAGTTTTGGGGTGCGGAATAAGGACGGCGCGTTTTTGGAGTTTTTCCCGGCTGATAAGGCTTATCAACTGACGCCGTCGCGGGGTTTTCGCACCTTTCTAAAAGTTGCCTCTGGTCAGCAAACTCACAATTATGAACCGTTTCAACGCGGTGCCGGGCCAGAGGTTACTCAGCGCCTTTTTGTCACGCCGCACGAAGTGGGTGTGGAGGAAATTAATCCCAAGCTCGGCTTGCGCTTGCGCGCCGATGTCTTCACCTTAGCTGAAGCGCCAGTGGCCGGTTTGCTGCGTCGGGTGGAGATCGTAAACACCGCCGATACAGCCAGACAGATCGAGATCGTCGACGGTTTGCCGCAAGTGCTGCCTTATGCGATGAATCAATGGATACTCAAATTCATGAGCCGCACTTCGGAAGCGTTTATGCGGGTGGAGGGCGTGACGGACAATCTACCGTTTTACCGCTTGAAAGTCTGGCCCACTGACAGCCCGCAAGTTGAGCCGGTGATTGCTGGCAATTTCTTCGTCGGCGTGTTGGATGGTGAATACAATCAGGCCATCGTCGATCCGGAACGGATTTTTGGGTTGGCCGGCGATTTTTCTGCACCGGAACAATTTTTTTCAGAACAGCCGCTGGACTTTGCTGATCAGGTAACAGGCAATCAGACGCCGGCGGCATTTCAATATCTAAAGCTAACACTGCAACCTGGCGAAAGCCGGGTGTTTTATGGCGTTTACGGTCATGCCGGCTCACGCGAGATTCTGGAACAATTCCTCATCGAAGCCGCTCAACCGGACTATTTTGAAGCAAAACGTGAAGCCAATCGGCGTTTGGTGGCAAACATCAGCCAACGCGCCTTCACCGCCACCGCCAAACCGCTGTTTGATGCCCATGCCCGGCAGTGTTATCTGGACAATGGCTTGCGCGGCGGATTTTCCATGCCAGTCCCCGGCGGCGCGTATTTATATTTGTTTGGCCGCAAGCACGGCGATCTGGAGCGGGATTACAACGATTTTTTACTGCAAGACACACCGTATTCCGAAGGCAACGGCGACTTTCGCGATGTGCTGCAAAACCGGCGCATGGACCTGTTCTTCGACCCGGCCCTGGATGCAAAAAACATTCGCTATTTCTTCAATTTGATTCAGCCGGACGGCTATAACCCTTGCTCCTTGCGCAACTCGCGGTTTGCCTTGGCTGCGCCCGACAATTTTGCGCATTTTTATCGGCATTTTCCAGCGCTGGAATCCTTGCTACGCAGAGAATTTAAGTATGCGGAACTGGTGGAAGCACTCGGAACGACGAGCGATGCCGAAGCCATGCTGACCGCAATTTTGACCCAAGCCCAGGAAGTAGAGGATGCCGAATTCGACCGTGGCTATTGGTCGGATCATTGGACCTATCTGGTGGATTTATTGCTTAGTTACGCGGCGATTTTTCCGGATCGGCTGGCGGGTTTATTTCAGGACAAAACCTACAGCTTTTTTGACCCCACCCACATTGTGGCACCACGCGCGCAAAAGTATGTGCTTACCGCAAACGGCGTGCGCCAATACAACGCGGTGCAATATCGCCCTGAGAAAAAAGCCCTTATCGACGCACGCCAGCAGCGCCGCTATCAAGTGCGTTCGCAAGCCGGCCACGGCGAGATTGTTTACACCAGTTTGTTGGGTAAGATTCTGACGCTGGTGGCCAACAAACTGGCTACGCTCGATCCTGCCGGTGTGGGCATCGAAATGGAAGCGGACCGACCCGGCTGGTGCGATGCCTTGAACGGCTTGCCCGGCATTTTAGGCTCGTCGGTGAACGAAACCATAGAGCTGAAGCGTTTGGTGGATTTCACTCGCTCAGTGCTCAGCCAAGTCGATGCCCCCTGCGTGTTACCGGTTGAGTTAGCGCAGTTTGTGACTTCGTTACACGTTCTGTTAAGCCGCGCCGATTTGACGCCACAGTTGTTCTGGCAGGAAAGCGGCGCGCTGAAAGAAGCGTATCGGGAACAGGTATTCATGGGCTTTGCCGGTACCGAACAGGAACTCCCGCTTGGCGACATCCAAAGCTTCCTCGGCTTGGTGACAAATTATCTGCATACCGCAATAGACAAAGCCCGCACACCTAAAGGCATAGTCACCTATTTTGCTTATGAAGCTGAGCAGTATCAGGCACTGGAGACCGGTGGCTTGGAAGTGACCCATTTTCGGCAAAAACAGCTGCCTTTATTCCTGGAAGGCTTTGTCCATGCCTTGCGCATCGCCGATCCAGTGCGGGCGCAAGCACTTTATCAAGCCGTGCGAAACTCGGAATTGTTCGACGGCAAACTGGGTATGTATCGGGTCAACGAACCCTTGGGCGACAATGCGTTGGACTTAGGCCGCATCGGGGTTTTTAACTACGGTTGGCTGGAGAACGGTTCGATCTTTTTACACATGCACTATAAGTTTGTATTGGAGATGGTCCGGGCTGGTTTGATCGATGAATTTTATGCCCACATCGAAACCTTACTCGTGCCTTTTCACGAGCCCAGCGAATACAAACGCAACCCTATCGAAAACTCCAGCTTTCTGGTCAGCAGCGGTTTTACCATCGACGCGCGCCAGCATGGACGCGGCTGCGTGGCCCGATTATCGGGCGCTACCGTGGAATTTTTGCACCTGTGGACGCATCTCTTCCTGGGGCCGACACCGTTTGTTTTGGAAGCGGGCATCTTGGCATTTAAACCGTTACCGGTATTGGCTGCAGCGTTTTTTACCACCGACGAGCAATCCGTCACGCCGTTTGCCCAGGAGGAGAATTTGCCCGTCGGTAGCGCGACCTGCACACTGTTCGGCTCGACCTTGCTGGTTTACCTCAATCCCCAGCGCCGGGACACGTTCGGTCCGGAGGCGGTCAAACCGATTCAATACCAGTTATACGGCCTGGACGGCACTAAGCAGTCGGTAAGTACCGCAAGTATTTCGGGAGCGACCGCAGAAGCCTTACGATCAAATCAATATCGCCGGATCGATGTGTTGCTTGGATGACGGTTCGTTAGGCTTCCCAAACATAAGTCGCCACAGCCCTTGCCGGCAAAGTGGCTACCGCGTTTTTATTTTGATATTGAATGGCAAAGGCTTGCGGTTCGGCTGTGTCGTTTAGCACGATCAGCACGATAGAACCCGCGGGCGTGAGAAAGGCCACGTTGGATAAAACGTTTGGATCGCTGGAGTGAATTCTCACAGAACCGGGCCGGACGAATTTCGTGGCGTGAGCAATCACGTAGTAGGCAACATTGCGCGTAACCTGATCGCCGGCTATCGTCAACGCGCCTACGCAGCGGGCCTCGCCACCCGGCGTGTGCGGCCCGCAAAACGGGTCCGAAGCCAAATTCCATTCCAGCACCGCCCTGCTCCAGTTTCGCAATGAGCCGATCAACACATGGCGCACGTGCCACATTAAATCCCCGCCAAATTCGCCGTCCGAGCCTACCCATTGTTCGGTGAAATACAGTTTCATGTCCGGGTACGCCTGATGCATTTTGGATAACACCGAAATATCGCCGCCGTACAGATGCCAGGCCGAGCCGCTGAGATACTGACGCGCGTCGGCGTCCGCGAACACCGCCAATGGGTATTCCGGCACATCGCAATTGTGATCCCAACAAAATAACTCGACGTCGGTCAAGCCCGCGTCGCGCAAGGCCGGCCCGAGATGATTTTTAATAAACGCGGCCTGCTCCGGCGCTTCCATCACCATGCTGGGTTCGTTTTTTTGATTGAGCGGCTCGTTTTGCGGGGTGATAGCATGGATCACGATGCCGCGATCGCGGATGGCTTGCAGGTATTTGACCAAGTAAGCGGCGTAGACTGCATAACATTCGGGCTTGAGTTTGCCGCCGATAAACGCTTGGTTGGTTTTCATCCAACGCGGTGCCGACCAGGCGGTAGCGATAATTTTGAGCGTGGGGTTGAGCGCCAGAATGTCTTTCAGCAGCGGAATAAGCTCGATATCGCCGGCGTTCAAATCAAACTGCGCAAGCTCCAAGTCCGTCTGACCATCCGGCACATCGTCATAACTAAAGCAACGCTCGCTCAAATCAGACGCACCAATGCTGAGGCGTAAACAGCTCACACCTATGCCGTCGCCCTCCGGCAAAAATAATTCTCGCAATAAAGCCAGCCTTTCGGCGTCGGGAAGCGCAGCAATCAGCATGGCGCTGCCGCCGGTCAAGGAGAAGCCGAAGCCTTCGATGGGTTGATAACTTTCTTCGGTACTGATCGCTATTACAGGCATATCGCCGGTATTGTCGGTAAAACCAAAAGAGCTGGCTTGTCGGTCAAACAACGCCTGCTGATCTGCGCTCGTCAGCCAAACCTGAACAGACGCTCTCGCCTCGCCTTGCGTAGATGGTGTTTGATAGGCATTGGTTTGCTCTGACATGACAGCCCTCATGGTTAACGCGGAAGCAAATCCGCCAAATTTAATACTAACGATATCGCACTTATATTATCGATGCTGCGCTCAAGCTAGCCAGTTTAATCTTCACCCCGGATTCTTGTCATTGGTAAAATTGAACAAGGCAAAACATTGTGCATAGAGTCTCAGGGTTTTTGTCGGCCATTGTCATAAAACCGTCAAAATCACTTATACTGCGAGTTCTGTTTTCACGCATGGAGATTAGATATGAAAAAGTTGGTATCAATTCGCGCGCTAACGGCTCGGCTTAACCGTAAGCTGGCTAAAGAGTCAAAAAAACTATTAAAGTACAAGCCCAGATTGCAGAGCAACGACCCGATTGTCGAGTACGCGATTGTCGATTTGAAGACAAACTCCATCCTCAACTTTCATATGGCCAGTGAATTACAGGAATTTGCCAGAGGGCTAGGCTGTTTAGCCAGCCTGGAAGAAATTTCTTTCGAATAGCAGCTATTTGTAGCGTTGCAATTCCATAAAGCCGGGTACGCCCGGCTTTTTTGTGCCTACAACCGGCGCCTAAATGACACCTTATCCAGACTTAGAGTGTGGGCTTTTAAGTTTTGACATTTATCTGGTTATTTAAGGCACGTTCCGAAATTTCGTTGTACAGATTGGCTAATTCAGCGATCAATTTTTGGTATTCGGGGTGATGCTTTAGGAGCGGCATCATGGTGCTGGCTTCCGAAAGCATGTGTTCAAAATGCATGATTTCAATCTCGTTCAGCGTATCCCCGTCTTCCACTCTTTTTTTAACGGCCAACGCGCGCGGGATGGACTGCTCTTCCAATTGCTCTACAAAGGCAGTAATAATGCCGATTTCATCGTCTGACGAATACATTTGTATTTCCTGTTTGTCGCGACGAGAAGCCATCGCTGCCAAATTATGCCATAGTCACCAAGAAGTCTCTGGCCTTCAGGTTTCTTGGAAAAAGCGTTGCCTTTAGTCTTTAGAAGTTCCCTTGACTAAGTTTTCGGTATCTTACGTAAAAATTCGGATGTAAATTTTGACTTTAAACGTGGTAAAGCCGAATATTGAAACTACT
>NZ_JANIBL010000008.1 GCF_024505055.1 Methylomonas rosea | reverse complement strand
CCGGCAGCAGGCTGCGCCGGAGGCTGCGGCCGTTAGCGAGGCTAGGCGCGCAACCCGTTTGCCGCAGCGCTGGTCCGAGATTATTCGCGCCAGCACTTACGAACCCATCGTGGTCGAACGCCATCGCTTACTGCCCGAAAGAACTAAAGAGTGCGACATGAACACCAAGCGCATTGTGGAAGCTATTTTATTTGCCGCCAACCGACCCATGACGATCCGGCAGATTCAGGAAACCTTTCCGGAACTGGAAAAACCCGATACCTTGTCGGTGCAAATGGCCTTGGACGACATTGCCCGTGACTATGCCGATCGGCCCATTGGTTTGCGGCAATTGGCCAGCGGTTACCGGTTTCAGGTGCGCGAAGGTCTGTCGCCTTACGTCACCCGCTTGTTCGAGGAAAAACCCGCTCGTTATTCGCGGGCGCTGCTCGAAACCCTGGCCATCATCGCCTACCGTCAGCCGGTGACGCGCGGCGAAATCGAGGATATTCGCGGCGTCAGCGTCAGCAGTTCCATCATTCAAACCCTATTGGAGCGCGAGTGGATTCGCGTCATCGCCCATAAGGAAGTCCCGGGCCGGCCGGCTTTGTTCGGCACCACCAAACAATTTCTGGATTATTTCAATTTAACCTCATTGAGCGAATTACCGACGCTGGAAGAAATCGTCAATTTCGATTTCGGCAACTCGCCTCAACCGCAACCCGAGCAGGACCACAGTGAAAGACCGCAAACCGCCGAGATCGAACAACCCGTCAGCCCCGCAGGACAAACGGACTCAGAAACCGCAGGCTCGGAAACCGAGTTCGACGCCCAAACCGAAGCCGGCCTCGGCGCCGAAAACCTCACCCTCCACTAAAGCCGCGCCCGCCGGCGGCGAGCGCATCCAGAAACTGCTGGCTCGGGCCGGTGTGGGTTCGCGCCGGGAAATCGAGCGCTGGATAGAAGAAGGCAAACTCACCGTCAACGGCAATCCGGTGCAACCGGGCTATCACTTAAAGCCTGACGATCATTTGCAAATCAATGGCAGGGTTGTCAAATGGGAAAAATACGCCGAGCAACCGACCCGCGTATTGGTGTACCACAAGCCGGTCGGCGAACTGGTCACCCGCCGCGACCCGGAAGGCCGCCCGGTAATCTTTACCCAATTGCCGCGCTTGCAAGTCGGCCGCTGGATCGCGGTCGGTCGCCTGGACATCAATACTTCCGGCTTGATTTTAGTCACCAATAACGGCGAACTGGCCAACCGCTTGATGCACCCTTCGCGGGAAGTGGAACGCGAATACGCGGTGCGGATATTGGGAGAAGTCGACGACGCGATGCTGGCCCGCCTGAAACAAGGCGTGGAACTGGAGGACGGCCCGGCGCATTTCGAAGACGTCAGCTTTTACGCTGGCGAAGGTGCCAACAAATGGTTTTACGCCACCGTGAAGCAGGGGCGTAATCGTTTGGTGCGGCGTTTATGGGAATCGCAAGGCGTCAAAGTCAGCCGCTTGATTCGGGTTCGTTATGGCGATGTCGGCTTGCCGGAGCGGGTTAGGGCGCATTCGTTTTATGAGCTTGAGGCTAAGGAATTGCAGGGGTTGATGGAGTTTGTGGGGTTGTGACAGTTTAAGATTTGAAAATTCTTATGAGCGCATAATTCATGTACTCATCTAATATCAAGGCTGATTGCCTATATCCAAAGGAGGAACCTTGAGTACATTTGTTGCCTTTTGTGAGAATGCATCATGTGGTGCAATTTTCCCTGTTACAAATATCATCGGTGGATCTGGGACTGTAGCAAAAATTGAGATGACGGGGTGTCGCTCAGGTTCATGTCCCAGTTGCGGTAGTTGGGGGCAAATACCGGATGGGGTTTATACCTATTCTAATAATGTCGTACAGTTTTTAACTGGTCCCCAAGAGTCATTGACAGCTTTGCGAAAAATAGAAGCCTTACTGAGGAGTTTTCGTAATCAACCCCTGACAAGGGATGAGGTACTGAACCAAGTTCGAGCGATTGCTCCACAGGTCGCCGGAGTGATGGAGACCGCTCCTACAGTAGGTGTGACACAGCAATGGATTCAAATACTTATAGCCTTTGTGACACTCGCGATTGCAATTCAAACGACATACTTTAAAGCCGATAGCGATAAGATTGAGAAGAAATTTATTGAACATCTTTTGCAAGAAAATAGGGAGTTACAAAGTTCGAAGCAAGGAGTTTTGAATTCCCAGCCTTATCGCAGAAGCACGCCAAAAATATCGAAAAACTCAAAATGTACTTGTGGTAGCGGAAAGAAATACAAGCGTTGTTGTGGAGCCTAGTTTCATAGGGTTAGCGCGTATTTTGTGCCCACGTTGAATTTCTGGTTGCATAAACAATGATTCGCTACCGCGAAGCTTAATTAAATGCCGGTTCTCGCACCGGCGGGCGAGATACTTTCTTTTGCGCCGCCAAAAGAAAGTATCCAAAGAAAAAGCGGCCCGGATGCCGCTTCTTCCCTGCGTTCCTCGCTTTTGCTAGGGGTTGCCGAAAGGGGCTTCCTGCCCCTCCGGGCTATTCCTATCAAAAGCTCCGGTACTCGGCGCGGCATACGGGATAAAACCGTCCCCAAATTTATATTGCGTAGGCTGGGTAGAAGCGATAGCGGAAACCCAGCTTGAACGCCTTCCAGCGTCAAGGGCATCTGATTTCGAACAAAAAACCCGGAAAAAACCAGGGCGCCGGTTATTTCGACATGGGCGGCTAGAGAGGAAAGTGGGGTTTTAAAGATACGTAACGCTATGGCGGTGAGCTTAAAATGTATTCCGCATCTGCAATCGTTACAATTGTCAGCAGATTGTTCGGCAATTTACTCGGAGGGCCCGGAACTATCTGGCGCCGATTGCTTTGCCGTTCGCCGTTTTTTTCTGACAGCATAGAAGTAAGTCATGCCGGAAATGGTGCCGCAGACTGTTGCTAATTTATCCATGATAGGCGCCACGGTTACGATCAGCGGTTCGTCCACCAATCCCAACCAGACGCCAAAAGCCGTAAGGCCCGTCGGTGTGGCAATGGTTGCCGCGACAGCGGATAGGCCGGCGATGATGCCCGTCGCCATGGCGATATGTTCTACCCTGGCGGCAACAACTTCGTGATTCATATGGATTGCGGGCGTTTATGGTGGATTAGTCTTACCCGGATTTACCGGCGGCTAAGTAGAAAATTGCCAGCATTTTAGTGAGTTTCGACGGACTTGTCAGCGGGTGGGGGTAGCGAATGTTGGTGAAGATTTTCGGCAATCGCTGGTGTTATCGGACTGAGGTTTTTTTGCCGGGCGGCGTGCGTTTCGCACTTAAAAAATAGCGTTTGACATTTTCTCCAACCGGGAGTAATACGGTGCCTAGCAGGGGTGAGCCCGCATGTTCATTCCGAAGCCTGCCGCAGGCCTGCGGTGTATTAAGGGAGTTTAGATTGCTATGTCTTCCCTATCTGTATCCAGTGTTAATCAATCCGGCTTTCAACAGTTGAGCGCGCTGACGGCCAAGAGAAATGCGGATCAGGCCGAGCAAATGGCGCAAGCGTTGCGAAAGCAGGCGGATGCCGTGCAAGCGCAGGCCGACCAATACGCAGCCAAAGCTCAGGATCTCGATTCTCAAGCCAGTAAAGCACAGGTCAACTCCGATGCCGCACACTTGAGATTGAATCTGTCCAACGCTTTTCAAGAAGCGGGCACACAGTTAACTAACACCATTCAGAACGCCGAGGTAAGACCGTCTACCTATTCGCAAGTAGTGGCGGGTATAAGCACATCGTCCGCGACCGATGACAATAAGGCCGTGGGGACCACTATAGACATCGTTGCTTAGCCTGTTTATCTTCTGGGACAGATAAGCCGTATGAGTTAGTCAAAAAATTGTAAGCGAGGTGACATCATGTTGTCGTCAATCAATAGTACCAACCTGGATAAATCCCAAAGTCTGCTCCAAACCAACATCCAGCGCCTTAGTTCCGCGAAGCGGGTCAATTCGGCCGCCGACAATCCGGCTGGGCTGGCAATTGCCGACGCGATAAGCAGCCGCTTGGGTGGTCAAAATCAAGCAATCGGCAATATCAGCAACGGTCTGTCGCTCACGGAAACAGCCGGTAGCGCGTTAACTCAGGTAACCGACAATCTGCAACGCATCCGCGAATTGACGGTGCAAGCCGGTAATGGCTCTTTGTCGGCCTCTGATAGGCAAAGTATTCAGGACGAGATAAACGGATTGGGCAAAAGCATCGATGGGATTGCCGGCAACACCCAGTTCAACGATCAAAAACTGTTGGACGGCAGTTTCTCCGGCCAATTGCAAATCGGCCCCAATGCCGGAGATACGCTCGGCTTAAGCTTGGGGAATGTATCCAGCGCCGCTTTGGGTGTGTCGGGATTGGATGTATCCAGCGCGACGAATGCGGCCAATGCGCTGGATACGATAGACAGCGCGATTAACAATGTCGGGAATGAGCAGAGTACTTTGGCGAGCACCGCTGCGGGCTTGAATTCAAACCTAGCCAATCTGAACAGCAGCTACCAGAATCTGGCCGAAACTCGCAGCCGAATTCAAGATACCGACTACGCGCAAACGGCTGCCGACTTGAACAAGGCAAAAGTGCAAAACCAGGTGGCTAACTATGCGCTTAAGCTATATCAAGACAATCAAAAAGCGGCATCGGCGCTGTTAACGGGCGTCTAACTAAGGCCGGGCGGAGCGCCGGTTTTTGATTTGCTGGATATCTCCGCCAGAACCGAATGCATGAGATTTAAAAGGCAGTTACGTATTCGGCACGCTTAGTTCTACTTTGTCAGATTTGCCCTAGGCCGTCATGTCCGCCGGGAGCGGACATCTAGTATCAGGGATGGTAGGCTCAAATCCGTCCATGGGGCCTGGATTCCGGCAATCCGTGCCGGAATGACGATGCTCTTGTTGCATTCTGACAAGGTAGAATTAGGGAAATGCTGATTAAATCGTCGTCGCCGCGAAATTGGCAATCCAACACTTTGAATTTTCCGGGGTTCCCGTTTTCACCGGACCGACGAAGATCAATAAATGAGCGCCACGCTGGCTGCGAATCATAAAACACCATTTGGGTTTAGCTTTTCAGCAATCGCTTACGCAACTTGAGCGGTTTTATTCGGATTGGGAAAAGGGCAAAGCGCCGCACCAGCCATTTTCTGAATTCTTCCAGCAGCAACATGCCGAGCACGAACGGCAAGGTAAACAGCCAAACAGTGGTGTCTATCGGCGCGGTGCCGAGCAGCTCGTTGCCCCATGGCGTGTAGACAATCGCCAGAATCAACGCAATTTCCAGAACAATGCCGGACAGGATTAGTTTATTGTCCAGGAACGATGTGGCTAACAGGCCGCGTTGCCGCTGTTTGCAGATAAAGACATTGACGATCTGCATCATGATGATGGCGGTCAGGCAGGCGGTAGTGGCTTGCAGGTAGAGCGGGTTATGGCGGGACAATATATCGCCATAGTCCCAGCCGCCGCGATGCAACACGAAGAAAAAGGCGGCCATCGCCGCGACGGCTTCCAGCAGCCCGAGAAAGCCGTAAGCTCTGGCCAACAAGCGCCAGTCGATCAAGGTTTCCTTGTAAGAGCGCGGGGGTTTGTTCATTGCTGATGCATCAGGTTTTTCCACGCCCAGGCCCAGAGCCGGCAGCATGTCAGTGCCCAAATCCACCGCCAGAATCTGGATGATGGTCAGCGGCAGCGGAATTTTGAATAACACAAAGGCCAGGTAAGGAATCAGTTCCGGAATATTGGAGCTGAGGATATAGGTGAGGAATTTACGGATGTTGTCGAACACCGCGCGGCCTTCCTCAATGGCGGCGACGATGCTGGCGAAGTTGTCGTCCAGCAAAATCATGTCGGCCGCTTCCTTGGCCACGTCGGTGCCGGCGATGCCCATGGCGATGCCAATGTCGGCTTTTTTCAAGGCAGGTGCATCGTTGACGCCGTCGCCGGTCACCGCGACCACATGCTTCTTGCGTTGCAAGGCATCGACGATGTGCATTTTCTGGTCGGCGCCGACCCTGGCGAAAATGATTTCCGGCGCATCCAATGCTACCTGCAACTGGCTGGGCGTGAGTTTTTTCAGTCTGTCGCCGGTAATCACCTTGGGATTGTCGGATTGCACCAGTTTGATCTGCCGGGCAATCGCCACGGCGGTATGCGGGTGGTCGCCGGTGATCATGATGACTTTAATACCGGCGATATGGCATTGGGCAATGGCATCCGCCACTTCCGGACGGGCTGGGTCTTCCAAACCTACCAGGCCGCTGAAAATCAAGGCTTGTTCCGGCTGGCCTTCGACTGAGTCCGATAACGGCCGATAGGCAAAGGCCAACACGCGTAAACCCTGGTCTGCCATGGTTTTTAGCGCATTCAACAGCTGTTGACGGCCGGCGTCGTCTAGCGTTTCTATTTTGTCGCGAATCAAAATGTGCTGGCACAGCGGCAGCACCATCTCCAACGCGCCTTTGCAAAACAACATCTTGCCTGATGGCGTGTTGTGGATGGTGGACATGCGCTTGCGGTCGGTATCGAACGGCACTTCGCCAATTTTCGGGTAATCGACGCGCATACCTTGCTCGTACGCCATGGACACCAGTGCCACTTCCATCGGGTCGCCCAGTAAATTCTTGCCTTCTACCCGCTTCAGGTTATGAGATAAAGCGGCATTCGCCAGAAAAGCGCTGTGATGTTGCAGGCTATCGCTGCCCAATTGCTCGGGTTGCCAGTAATTGTTGTCAAGAAACAGTTGCTTAACCGCCATACGGTTTTGCGTTAGCGTACCGGTCTTGTCGGTGCAAATGACTGTTGTGGAACCCAAGGTTTCCACCGACGGCAGATTGCGGATCAGCGCATTGCGCTTGGCCATGCGCTGGGTCGCCATCGCCAGCGACAGCGTGACTGTGGGTAGCAGGCCTTCCGGGACGTTGGCGACGATGATGCCGATCGCAAACATAAAGTTTTCCCAAAACGTCAGGCCGATGATTTGGCCTATACCGAAAAACACCACGCCCAACAGCAGGGCCAGCAAAGCCACAAATCGGCTCAGCCGGCTGATTTGCAATTGCAAAGGCGACTGGTTTTTCACGGTGGTTTTTAGGGTGTGGGCGATTTTGCCGAACTCGGTATGCATACCGGTAGCAAACACCAGCGCCTTGCCTTCGCCGGACACCACCGAGGTGCCGGCCAGTAGAATATTCCGGCTTTGACTAATGTCCTCAATGTCCGATGCTTGTGCGTCGCGGCCCTTGGGCAGCGATTCGCCGGTGATGGTGGCGTTATTGACACGTAGGTTAAACGCTTCTAGCAATCGGCAGTCGGCCGGCACGTTATCGCCTTCCTGCAATACCAGCAAATCGCCAGGCACCAGTTCGTCGGCAAATACCAAACTCAGCTCGCCGTCGCGGATCACTTTGACTTGATGCGGCAGCAACTTTTGCAAGGCTGCAATCGCCTGTTCGGCCTGATGCCGCTGCCAGAAGGAGAAACAGCCATTGATTGCAATCACACCGAGCACGGCATAACCCAAGGTCGCCATACCTTCGCCGGGTTGCTGAGATTCGGCGAAAAATGCCAATCCTGCCGCCAGCCATAAAATCAAGGCAAAAAAGTGCAGGAATTCTTGGACAAACGCTAGTAGTGCGGAGGTCTTTTGGCTTTCTTCGATACGGTTAAAACCGAACTCATGCAGGCGGCCTTCAATAGCGGCATCGGCCAGGCCGTCCATGCTGGAGCCTAAACTGTCCAGGGCTTCTGCGGGGGTGAGATGATGGATTTTCATGATTGCGGAAGAACGAAAAGCCGGGGTTTGCAGTGTAAACCCATTGAATGGACTCGGCGAAGGCTAGGCTTAATTTTTCCGGAAATTACGGACGACGGGGTTCTCTACGCATGCGCGATTGAGCGATGTAGTCGAGTTGCGGGCTATAATCCGCCCACTTGATTTAACCGGTCGCCAACCAGCAAGACGGAGATATTTTTGACTGAAACAATTGATAAAAACATGGTAATGCGCTGCGTGGCCTACCATAAAGGCGTGGGCATTGGCGACGTCACCATAGAAGACATTAGCGAAGTTTTACTCAAAGACGACACCTTTATTTGGCTGGGCTTGCGCGAGGCTAACACCGAGATTTTGAGAAAAATTCAGTTGGAATTCGGCTTGCACGAATTGGCGATCGAAGATGCCTGTGCCGCGCACCAACGGCCGAAGATCGAGGAATATGGCGATTCGCTGTTTATCGTGCTGCATACTGCGGAATTGATCGAGAAAAAAGTGGAATTCGGCGAGACCCATATTTTTATGGGGCCGCGTTTTGTGGTCACCGTACGCCACGGAGCATCGCAGAGTCTGAGCAAGGTGCGCGAGCGCTGTCAGGCCATGCCGCACCAACTCAGCAAGGGACCGGGCTTTGCCTTGTACTCGATTATGGATTTCATCGTCGATAATTACATGGTGGCGATTGCAGGCTTGCAAGACCGCTTCGATGTGTTGGAATCGGCGATATTTCAATATCGGCCCAGCCGGCAAACCATGGAAGACCTATACGAATTAAAGCGCGAGTTATTGCTGTTGGAAGGCGCTATCAATCCGGTGATAGACATTTGCAACGAATTGATGCGCTTTCATGGCGGCCTGATACACAAGGATGTCAGAGTGTATTTTCGCGACATTGCCGATCATATCAAACGCGTCGATCAGGCTATCCATGGCATGCGCGAGATGCTGCTGGCGGCGATGCAAGTGCATTTGACCTTCGAAACCGTGCGCCAAAATGAAGTAGTCAAACGTCTGGCCGGCTGGGGGGCGATTTTGGCGATACCGACCATGGTATTCAGTTTGTACGGTATGAACTTCCGGCACATGCCGGAGCTGGATTGGGTGTACAGCTACCCCTTAGTCGTTGGCAGCGTGGTCCTGTGCAGCCTGGCCTTGTATTTACGTTTGAAGCGGTCCGGGTGGTTGTGACCGGTCTGTTGTTAACCCAGCCCTTAAATTACCTGTGGCCGTGATTCCCGCAAAAGCGGGAATCTAGAATTATTAAAGAGCTGATCCCGCCTGCAACTGCTTCAGCATTTCCGCGACGCGTTTGGCATCCAATGCGGGATCTACATCGTCATCGATACGCCGTATGGTTAAATTGGGATCGACTATAAAGGTCCAGCGTTTGGCCATATTCAATATCGGCATTTTTACGCCGTAGGCTTCGCTGACCTTGGCATCCTGATCGGACAACAGCGAGAATGTGAGTTTATGTTGCTGATGAAACGCCAACAGATTCTTAACGTCATCGGTGCTAATCCCGTAAACCTCGGCATTTTGCTCGCGGATCAGTTTGATGGCGTCGCGAAAAGCGCAGGCTTGCGTGGTACAGCCGGGTGTGCCGGCTTTGGGATAAAAATATAATACCGTCCAACCTTTACCGCGCCGAGCAGCTAAACTTATCGGGTCGCCATCGTGCGCTTGCAATTGAAATAACGGTGCCGATTGACCGACTTGTAAAGGGGCCGCGTTTGCCGTCTGCGAAAACGTCAGCAAGGCGAACAGCATGAAGACCAAGAGTCTGAACGTAAGAGTGAATTTTGGCATACATGATCTCCCTTAAGCGGTATGCGATGATGAAGTGCCGAATGTTTTTGTATTTATTAGCGTCGCAGTATTCCGCAAAAAGCCGGTTACACAATGGTGATACAGACATTCATGGTGATTCGCTTGGATTTGCCCGACATCCATTTTGAACAGATAATTCCAAGGGTTTGGATGTCCGGACCGAAGGCCGGAAAACTTTAGTGGTATGGTTTACCTAAAATATCACTTATATTGCTCGTGGTTTTTGGCCGGTTGCATCTAAGTTTTTTTACAGGCTAGTGTCTATTTTGGAGTCGAATAACGGAATAAGCAAAATGACGCGTCCGTATTACTTTTCCCGGTTTTCTCGAATTTTGTGGCTGAACCTGGCCGTGTTTGTGATTTTCGCAATCGCATTCGCGATTTACGTGCGCGCGGAGAAGCAAATTGATCGCGCCAACGAAATCCGCTTAGAGTCACATTTACTGGCCGACGAGTTTCGGCAATCTTCCAACGATCTCTCCCATGTGGCGCGCAGTTATGTCGCCACCGGCGATCCCATCTTCAAACACTATTTTCAAGACATTATCGACATTCGCGACGGCAAATTGCCCAGGCCCGAAAATTATCACGATATGTATTGGGACTTGGCGATTGCCAATGGTCATGCTGCGCCGCCATCCAGCGGTCAAGCAGTTGCCTTGCTGGAGTTGATGCGACGAGCCGGGTTTTCCGAGCAAGAAATGGCGAAAATGGCCGAAGCCACCGCCGATTCCGCTGCGCTCATTCAAATAGAGCGCGCGGCGATGAACATGATTGATGCGAATCAGTTACTGACCGATGCGATCCGGCATCAGGCCAATCTAATGCTGCACAATGCGGCTTACCATCAGGCCAAAGCGAAAGTCATGCAGTCCATCATTGCAGCCTTCGACTTGATGGACAGTCGCACTCAACAGAGCGTCATTGTCAGAGCGCGTATTGCCTTTTGGTTACGGTTGGTGTTCGTGCTGTTCGGGGTAATGTTAATAATGATGCTCTGGCGAGCCTATCGGACTTTACATGCGATATTGGGCGCTTCGGTCGATGAATTGCACGATCAGATAGTCCGTTTGGGTAGCGGTGATTTCTCCGAAAATATTTCGGTTGGCGAGGGCATGCGCAATAGCGTGTTGGGCTGGCTGGCGGAAACGCAGTCAAGTTTGGCAACTGTTGAAGCCGCTCGCCGCAGTGCCGAGGCAAAAAATCTGCGACTGACACAATTGTATGCTGCGTTAAGTCAATGTAATCAAGCCATCGTTCGCTGTACCAGCGAAGCCGAATTGTTCCCGCAAATCTGCCGCGACGCGGTGGTCTTTGGCGGCATGAAAATGGCCTGGATCGGTATGCTGGACGAAACCAGTCAATCGATTAAGCCGGTTGCCTGTTACGGCAGCGGCATTGAATATCTGGATGGGATTGACATAACGATAGACGAAAATCTGCCGGCCGGACGCGGACCAACCGGGACAGCGGTGAGGGAAGACCGGCCATACTGGTGCCCTGATTTTCAACACGACCCGGCCACCATAGCCTGGCACGCGCGTGGTGCGAAATTCAATTGGCAGGCTTCAGCTGCCTTACCTTTGCATCGAAATGGTAAGCCCGCTGGCGCGTTTATGTTGTACGGCGATGAAATAAATGTGTTTGACGATGCCGCGCGTAATCTGTTGTTGGAAATGGCCATGGACATCGATCATGCCATCGGCGGCTTCGAGCGTGAGGCCGAACGCCGGCAAGCTCAGCAGATGGAAAGTTTGCGGGTGTTTATGCTTGAACGACTCAACGGTAACGTGCAACTGATGGATATTTTGCAGGATGTGGTTACAGAACTTGAAACCTTGCTGGTAGGCAGTCTTTGTTCCATTTTACTCGTAGATGAGGAGCAGCGTTTACGGATAGGCGCCGCGCCTAGTCTCCCGGATTTTTACAATCAGGCGATCGATGGTCTAAAAATAGGCGCCGGGCTTGGATCGTGCGGCAATACCGCATACACCGGGCAAAGAACTATCGCTGAAAATCTTGCCGAGCATCCATATTGGCAGCCTTTTCTGCCGCTGGCCGAACGAGCGGGCTTGGCGGCATGCTGGTCGGAACCCGTACTCTCTGCCGGCAAAAAAGTGCTGGGCACGTTTGCGATCTATCATCGCCATCCCGCTGTTCCTAACAAACATGAATTGCGCTTGCTGGAAATGGTGGCGCATTTCGTAGCCCTGGCTATCGAACGCAAGCAGGCGGAGGAACACATTTATTACTTGGCCAATTACGATTCGCTCACCGGCTTGCCGAATCGCAGTCAATTGGACGATCACTTGAAGTATGCATTGAGTTTGGCCAAACGGAGTAACGGCCACTTAGCGCTAATGTTTCTTGATCTCGATCATTTCAAAAATGTTAACGATACCTTGGGGCATAGCGTCGGCGACGCGCTGTTGGTGGAATTAGCCAATCGGCTCTGTGCGGTGCTGCGCGAGGAAGATACCGTGACGCGTTTGGGCGGCGACGAATTTATTTTCCTGTTACCGGGCACCGATGCCGATGGGGCGGCGAATGTTGCCCAGAAACTGCTTGATGCGATAGCCGAACCTTACCGGATTGAGGACTTCGATTTGACGATGAGCGCATCGATTGGCATAGCCTTGTATCCGGATGATGGCGAGGATTTGGAAAGCCTGTCCAAAAGTGCCGATGTCGCGATGTACCGCGTCAAAACCGATGGCCGGCACGGTTACCGCTTTTTTACGCCGGAAATGCAAGCTCGCGCCCAGCGCAATCTGCAACTCGTCAATGCCTTATGCCATGCCTTGGATCGCCAACAACTGCATGTCTATTATCAACCGCAGGCGGATATTCAGAGTGGACGCGTGATCGGTGCGGAAGCCTTGTTACGCTGGCGGCATCCCGAGTTTGGCATGGTTTCGCCGGCCGAATTTATTCCGGTAGCGGAAGACAGCGGGCTGATACTGCCAATAGGCGAATGGGTGTTGCAAACTGCGGTGCGGCAAGCAAAAACCTGCCTGGAGCAGGGGCTGGGGCCTTTAATCATGGCGGTTAATCTATCTGCGGCTCAATTTAGTCATCCGGCCTTGCCGGAGTTGGTGTCACGCATACTGGAAGAAGAAGGTTTGCCGCCCGAGTATTTGGAGTTGGAATTGACCGAAGGGGTGTCGATGCAAAACCCCGAAGCGGCGGTGGCGGTGATGAATAATTTGCATCAACGCGGGGTGCGCATGTCTATCGACGATTTTGGCACCGGTTATTCGTCGTTAAGTTATCTGAAGAAATTTAAAGTATACAAATTGAAGATCGACCAATCTTTTGTTCGCGACATCAGTACCGATTCGGAGGATAAAGCCATCGTCAGTGCGGTGATCAGTCTGGCCGGCAGCCTGGGTTTGCGGACCATAGCCGAAGGTGTGGAAACGGTCGAGCAGCGGGAGTTTCTGCGCGAACAGGGCTGCCAGGAGATTCAAGGCTATTTATTCGGTAAGCCGATGCCCAGCGACCAATTTGAGCTGTTTTTGCGGCAAAGCCTCGTCGATTCGACTAATGCGTCTTGAAGGATATTTCCGGGCTTGCGGCCGAGTTAAGCGCAGCGGACAAATTGACGAAACAGTCCACTGCGTGCATGCTTGCTTAACGAATGCGGCGCTTGTGATTTGTGATTCCACTCATCTTGGTTTTTCGCCGACTTAACCGGAGCCAGTCCTTGAACGACGTCAATCCTATTTTTAAAAACCTGCCCGATTCGCTGCCGATTTCGCCATTGGCGATACTGATTGTCGTCACCGTGCTGGTAGGCGCGACCATGTCGTTTTACACCATCCCCGCCGAGTCTGAAGGCATTGTGTTGCGCTTTGGCGAGTACATCGAAAAAGTGCCGTCCGGCTTGCATTTTAAACTGCCGTTTGGGGTGGACAGCGTGGTTACCGTGCCGACTCAGCGTCAGCAGAAGCTGGAGTTTGGCTTTGCTACCCCAGGCTTTACCAACCCGGATCAAACCGGCGAAGAGCCGGCGTTGGAAAAAACCATGGTGACCGGCGATCTGAACTCGGCGCTGGTGGAGTGGATCGTGCAATACCGGATCACCGATCCGGAAAAATATCTATTTGTGGTCCGCGATCCCGGGGTGACCTTGCGGGATATTTCCGAGGCGGTGATGCGGGAAGTGGTGGGTGATCGCACCGTTGATGAAATTATTACCATCGGTCGGCAGGAGATTGAGGATACAGTTTTAGCACGTGCCCGCTTACTCGCGGAGCGCTACCAGTTAGGGGTGTCGATCAATCAAGTACAGCTGAAAAACGTCAATCCGCCGGAACCGGTACAGTCCTCGTTTAATGAAGTGAATCGTGCTCAGCAAGACCGAGAGAATGTCATCAACCTGGCGAATGGCGAGTACAACAAAGCAGTGCCGCGCGCGCGTGGCGAAGCGGACCAGAAAATTCGCGCTGCCGAGGGTTATCGCTTCAAGCGGATTAACGAAGCGGAAGGGGATGTGACCGCTTTCAATCAGGTGTTGGAACAATACCTGAAAGCGCCGGACGTGACGCGTGCGCGGATTTATCTGGAAACGATGGGCGAGGTATTACCGCAAGCCCGCCAGCAGATTATCGTCGACGATACTGTGCAGCAAATCTTGCCGATGCTGCCGTTTCCAGGGCAAACTGCGGGAGTGGTGAAATGAGTTTATCCATAAGAACCTGGTTGTTACTTGTCGTCTCGGCGTTTTTGCTGCTGCAATCGGTGTTTACCGTCGATCAAACCGAGCAAGTCATCATCACCCAATTCGGCAAACCGGTCGGCGAGCCGATTACCAGTCCCGGTTTGCATTTCAAGGTCCCATTTACCCAGCAGATCAATAGCTTCGATAAGCGCTATCTGGCCTGGGATGGGCCGATGGTGGAGATGTCCACCAAAGACAAGACTTACGTACAGGTCGACACCTTCGCGCGCTGGCGCATAACCCAGCCGATGCAATATTACTTGCGCTTGCGCGACGAACGCAGCGCGCAATCGCGCTTGGAAGATATTTTGGGCAGCGAAACCCGCACAGCAATCGCTCGTCACGAATTGATTGAAGTGGTGCGCTCGGATAAGGATCGTAAACCTTTACAGGATGAAAGTTTGGGGCCATTAACCGGCGAGGGCACCATCGGCGTATTGCGGCCAATCCGGGTGGGCCGGGCGGCCATCGAAAAAGATGTGTTCGATGCCGCAGCCCCAAAATTGGCTGAATTTGGTATCGAGTTGCTGGATGTACGCTTCAAGCGCATCAATTATAACCATCAGGTGTTGGAACGGATCCATCAGCGGATGATCAGCGAACGCTTGCAAATTGCCCAGCGTTTTCGTTCGGAAGGCGAGGGCGAAGCGGCCAGGATTAACGGTAATCGGGACCGGGATCTCAACGAAATCGAATCCACCGCCTACAAACGTGTGCAAGAAATCCAGGGTGAAGCGGATGCCAAGGCCACCGAAATTTATGCCAAAGCCTATGGACAAAAATCCGAGTCCGCCGAGTTTTACAAGTTCTTGAAGAGCATGGAAACCTATCGAAAAGTGATAGACGGCGACGCCACCATTGTGTTGTCCACCAACAGCGATTTATTTGGTTTGTTGAAGCGGGTGGAGCAAAAGAATCGTTGATAGGCTGAAAATAATGTCGTTGCCGTGATTCCTTAGATCTTAAGTTTTTAAGCAGTTTATCTTTTAATAATTCCACTGAAATATTTTTTATAAATGTCAAAAAATTTTGTTTATCGTCCCGATATAGATGGGCTGCGAGCAGTTGCTGTGTTGCTGGTTGTTTTTTACCATGCTGGGTTTACAACGATAAAAGGTGGTTTTATAGGGGTCGATGTTTTTTTTGTCTTATCCGGTTTTTTGATTACGTTGATATTGGATAGGGAAATTCGATCCGGTGAATTTAGTTTCAAAAAATTTTATCTACGGCGCATCCGGCGTTTATTACCCGCTCTCTTATTTGTGCTAGTAGTCACTAGCGTATTTTGTTTCTATTACTTGGTGCCTGGTGACTTTATTGCTTACGGTAATAGTTTGAGATATACATTGCTATCGTTGAGTAATGTGTATTTTTGGTTAAATACCGGTAGTTATTTCTCTAAAAACGTCGATGAGTTACCTTTGCTGCACACTTGGTCTTTGTCTGTCGAAGAGCAGTTTTACTTTGTGTGGCCGGTTTTTTTACTGGCTATGAGCCGGTTTTTCTCGCGTACTACAACCTGGGTATTATTTATATTAGGTTTTTTTGCCGCATTTGGCATTGCGGATTGGGCCGCTGTGAATAAAGCCAGTGCCGCCTATTATTTCTTGCCCACGCGTGCGTATGAATTAATGCTGGGCGCCGGCTTGGCATTGGCTTGGGATGACTTTCCAAGATTAAATGCACGACAAAACAATCTGCTTTCCTTGGTGGGCTTGAGCATGATAATCGGCACCAGTCTGCTCTTAAATAAGTCCCGGGTATTTCCCGGTGTGAACGCCTTATGGCCTTGTTTGGGCGCGGCGTTATTGATTGCGTCCGGCAAACATCAAGAACAGGCTGGAATTGTAAACAGGATATTGGCGATCAAGCCCGTGGTGGCAATCGGATTAATATCCTATGCCCTGTATTTATGGCACTGGCCAATTTTGGCGCTGATTAATTATCAAGGTATAGAGTTAACTAAGCCGGTAGCTTCGTTTGCGATTGGTGCGTCGGTTATTATGGCAGTGTTAAGTTATTTTTTTATAGAAAAACCATTTAGAACTAAATTAATTTTTTCTTTTGAAAAATCATTCGTTATTTGGTTGTTAATTCCTCTTGTCATGTCGGTTTTTGGCTATCAATATGTGCAAGGCAAGGATGGCTTTAAAGAAAGGTTTGAGAACTTGTTCAACCCGAGCAATAAAGTCCTGCCCGATCTTGAGAAAGCTAACTTGGGTAAGTTGTCGGGTAGTTATCTTGGCGTTAAAAAAGAAAAGTTGGATGGTTTGTTTATCGGCGATTCAATGGCCGGCGCTTATCTTGATTTTGTCAATGTGTTAGCCGTCGATGCACGCTTGTTTATTTATGGCTCTCACTTATCCGGTCTACCGCCTTTTTTCGGACAATTCGATTATCCTCGGGAGGATGCGCTGGAGACTAGAACTCCCGATAAATTGGAACAGAACGAGCTAAGAATTAAAGAGGCAGGAAACTATCGGTTTGTGATTTTGAGTGCGAGCTGGGCAAATGGTTTTCCTTATTTGGGGCACAGCGAAGACGATATAAATCGTACTATCGAATATTATCTTAATAATAAAGTCAAAGTAATTGTATTATGGAAGCCGAATTTTTTCGGCGGTGCACGAATATATAATCAATCGGTAGCGCAATTGATGCGGACTAAAACCTTAGTTGATTTTAAAATAAAAGATCAGCCGACTAAAATCGTTGCGGATTTAAAAGAAAAATACCCGGATATTATTCTTATTAATCCTAACGATGTGCTATGTAGAGACGGGGAGTGCGATGTACAAATCGACGGCACGTTCATTTACAGTGATCAAGCTCATCTAAATAGACTGGGGTCGTTTCTTTTGGGCGAAAAATATCTAAAAATCAACGGCAATCCTTTGTCCGGTCTATAGCACTAGATAGAATGATGTAATCAACACAAGGGGCACAATTCGACTTCCCGGCTATTAAGCAAAAATTAAGCTGTAATCGCCAAACTTTATCGCAAGCAAATAATTGTCTAACAGGAGGTTTGCGATGTTAAAAAGAACAACAGTCATCGTGTTTGGTTTATTGGTGTCGTCGGCTGCATGGGCCGACCATGAGCATTGGGGACACCATCATGGTCACCATCATCACGGGCATTATCGGCCCATGTATCGGGAAGAAGTGATTTATTATCAACCCGCTCCGGTCGTCGAGTATGTGCCGGCTCCCCAGTATTACGCGCCGCCACCTCCACCGCCGACATATTACGGCTACGATCAACGCTCGTCGCAAGGTTTGTTGGGCGGTATGGTCGGCAGTGCGATGGGTTATCACTTGGGCGGTGGCGACCCGATAGCCGCCGGCATTGGCGCCGCCGCCGGGGCTTTGTTGGGTAACGGCATGTACTGAGGATGTCGGGTAGGTCAATATTCCAGTAATTTGAAAAAACTTTTCGGCGCGCCGCAAATCGGACAATCCCAGTCGTCGGGGATGTCCTCCCAGCGGGTGCCGGGCGCGATGCCGCTGTCCGGGTCGCCCTTGGCTTCGTCGTAGATATGTTCGCATTCCATGCAGTGGTATTTTTTGTAATCACTCATCGGATTCTCCCTTGCTGCTAAGCGGCGCAATCGCCGAGAAATCGTTCAAAAGCCGTTACCATCATTGGCAATATGCTCAATAAGCGGTGGTCGGCGTCCAACATATGCAGACGCGCGCGATGTTCGCGGCAGAAGCGCCAGGCGTTTTCCGGCGGTACCACATCGTCTCGCCAGCCATGAAACACCTCGATATTGGCTGTCGTCGGTTGGAACTCGGTCCGCGCATATCCCGGTAAATAGAAGGCCGGCGCGATCAAAAACAACCCCTTCGGCTTGATGATTTCCGCCGCGACGGTCGAGACATAAGCACCCATGCTGGAGCCCACCAACACCAGCGTTTCGTATCCAGACACATTCTGCGCTAGTAGCTGTTGTACCCGCCAGTCCGGATCATTGCTGGCTTGATAATCCGGACTAATGAATTCAAAACCTAGGCGTTTGGTGACCTCCGCCAATGCCGAGGGCTTTTCGCCCCAGGGAATGCTGTCCTTGCCGTGACTGTATATCACCAGTTTGCTCATGATCTTTTTCTCGCTGTCGGAAAGATTATTTTCTGAAAAATAAATTGGCCAATAATGTGATTAGTACGCTGACCACAATCATCGACGTAATCGGTATAAACACGAAGCTGCTTTTACTCTGAATCTTGATATCCCCCGGTAGTTTCCCGAACCAATTGACCAGCCACGGGACATAGTGCAAAACCAGGCCTATCACCAGGATGGCCGAGCCGATAATGATTAGCGCTTTGCTGGGTTCCATTGCTTTTCTCTATAACGTTAATTCCAGAAGTGTTAGGGAACCACTACCACTTGCGCGAAACCGCCGCCCGGCGTGCGGAAATTGGTGGTTTGGCCTTGGTAAAGGCGGGCGCAGACCAATTGAGTTTGGCCTTGATAGACATAATGGCGTAGATCCAGTTTTAACTCGCCGGCATCGAGATGCCGTTCGCTGGGTTTTACGAGGGTCTGTGCCACATAATCGTGTTGCAGAATATCCTCGAAAACGCGCCGGGTCAGTTTGTCGCCCCGATACGCCGCCTTGCTGCCGTAGCCTCTGGCTGGTTTGAAAAATAGCTGTTTGCGCTCGGCCCAAAACCACTCGGCATGTTGCGCATCGACCAGCACAGTGTGAGCGATGCCCTCTTGCAATAGGGTTCGGGTATGCGCATCGACGCCGATTGCTCGCAGAAAGTCGTCGTTGCCCAGCCAGACCAGATTCCTTTTATCGGCATATAGCGCATGATTTCTGGGGTGCGGTGTCAGCACTACCGCACCGGCAAGATAGGCTTCGCGTAAAGTCCGGCATTCCAGCGATTCCAAGCCAAAGTCGGTCAAGCGGTTATAAACCAGATCGATTTGCAGATCGCCGTGCCAGAGTCCGCCATCGTGATAGTTTAAGGCCTGCGGATCGCAGATTACGGTTTGGATTTTATGGTGTTCGAACAGGTGTTTAAACAACAGAAATTCAGGCCACATGTATTGCTGTTGCGGGTCATCGTCGACGATGGCGATGCTGCGCAGCGGCTCCGCATCGCGCTCTGATCGCCATTCCCGGTAAAACATCTCCATGAATAGCGTTTCAGCCCGCTGAGTATCTTGCCTAGGCAACTTGAGTTTGCCGGGCTGCTGATTACCGGCGGTTTCGCAACAGCTGTTTTGCGCCCGAATCAATAACGCGTTAATCATTGCGCCGCCGGCATTGGAATTGATTTCGATCAGTTTCGGGCCGTCAGTGCTCAGATGAAAGTCGTAGCCTAGAAATACGCCGTGGGCTTTGGTTAAAAACCGCGCCGCGTCCGGTGCGTATTTAAGTACCTGTTGTTGATACGCCGGCAGTGCAATCACCCGTTCCAGTGCGGCGATGATCTCCAGTTGTTGGTCCAGGCAAGCTTGATCGATGAACACCGCCGACTCCGCGAACAAATTCGGCCGCTCCTCCGCGATCAGCCGATACAAATCGTCGTTTCCGTCCAGCCTATTCAGTTCGCTGCGCAGCGCTTTGCGATTTAAAGACGAGCAGCGGCAATCGCTATTTAGCTGTTTGGCGTTAGGTGTTTGCTCGGGTTCTGGATGGGGATGCATGAAAAACGATAGGCGTGGATTATGGGTCAAACAGGATTTACGCCCGCTATTCTAGCGCGATACGCTTGCCCACAAATCGGTAAATTCTTATACAGATGTCTGCAAGATCGGCAAAAATAATTTACAAACAGGCGGTTAAGCTTGTTTGTTATCGGTTAGCCGATATGCTGATTGGAATTTTCCGAACAGCTGGATACAAACTTGTTAAACCAGGGCCTGCACGGTATTTTTATGATGGTGGTATCGCTTTTGCAGAAATTACGGCGAATTTATATAGGGCGCAGCAATGATCACTTAACTTAACGGGATTAAGCGCTTTTTATCCGGTGCAGCTAGAACTTGAGCGCGTATTTTGTCAATATGACAACCTTTGTCCGAATTTGAACTTGCAAAAATCATGACGCAGCAAGCCGTATCAAGCAGTACTCAAACAACATGGCGCAACTCTCCACCGTATTTGCTGACGGTACTGGTGCTGCTGTATTTTTTTTCGCAATCCGCAAACAGCCAAAGTCCCGAGCCTGGTGTTAGGCAAGCCATAGAGTCTTTGCTGGCTAGCAAACAGCAGCCTTTGCTGTCGCAAGCGGATTTTTCGCCGTATAGCGACGCGCTGAAACAGTTGTATCGGATGAATGCCAACCAGCCGATTTGGCTGGGCGAAGGTCGTAGCACGAAAAATCGCGAAGACGCTTTGAGCTTGTTAAGCAATGCCAAGGCCGACGGGTTGAACGCGGACGCATACGAAATCGAGCGTTTGCGCGGCTATTTGCAACAGGCCGCTACGCTATCGCAAAGTGCGACGACGGAGTTGGTCTCTTACGACGTGGCCTTGTCGATAGCGCTGGTTCATTACGCGCGTGATCTGCATGTCGGCCGGGTCGATCCGCGTGACTTCGATTATCCCGCACAGTTCGCTGCTAAATCGGCAAGCGATGTCGCTGTGTTGCTTAATCAACATATTCAACAACAAACGCTTGCCGAGCTGCCGACGGCGCTGGCACCCAAATTCAAGCAATATCAGCAGTTAAAGACTTTGTTGGCCGCTTATCGCCAGCAAAATACCGCCGCGCAGATGCCAAAACTGCTTTTGGCGAAATCGCTGCGCCCCGGCGAGCAAGACGCGCAATTGCCCGAGTTGCGCCGACGTTTGCTGGAATTCGGTGAGCTGAAAGCGGAAGACGTCGTAGGCGCCGGCAACACGGAGACAATGTACGACGTAGCGGCGACCGAAGCAGTGAAACGTTTGCAGCAACAGCAGGGTTTAAAAGCCGACGGGGTGATCGGTAAGCAAACCTTGGCCTTATTGAATCAAACGCCGGCCGATAAAATCGCCATGCTTGAATTGGCCATGGAGCGTTTGCGTTGGATGCCGGAGTTGCCAGAAGGACCGAGGATATTTGTGAATATCCCGGCGTTTCAGCTGTGGGCCTTCAATTCTCGCGACGATGAACAGCCCTTAACTATGAAAGTCATCGTCGGCAAAGCTGAAAAGAACCAGACCCCGGTGCTCTGGGAAGAAATGAAATATCTGGAGTTCATGCCGTATTGGAATATTCCGAAAAGTATCATGGACAAGGAAATGCTGCCTAAGCTATTGAGCGATGAAGAGTTTCTGGCCAATCAGGATATAGAATTGGTGGGACGCTATGCCGAAGACGAAGAAGAGGAAAATCAGGACAGTATCGTCGACGAAATCAAGAGCGGCCGCGTGCGCGGCAGGCAGCGCCCCGGCAGTAACAATCCCTTGGGGCGGGTGAAATTTATTTTTCCGAACAAGGCCGATGTGTATTTACACGATACGCCGGGCAAAGCGGCGTTTAACCGGGATCGCCGCGATCTCAGCCACGGCTGCGTTAGAGTGGCGGAGGCTGAAAAGCTGGCGGAATTTGTGCTCGGCGGCCAAAGCGAGTGGGATCAACAAACCATACAGCAAGCCATGGCCGGGCCTAAAACCCAGCGGGTCACGCTGAAAAAATCGATACCTGTGTTGTTTTTTTATACCACTGTTTTTGTGGGCCTCGATGATAAACCGCGATTTTACCCGGACATTTATGGTCAAGATGAACTGTTGCAAACTGCATTGAGTAAGGCGGCCGATCTGAATGCTAAACAGCAGTTAGTCAGTAAAACTGTGAATAGTGCCGGCGGCGGTTAACAGGGTTCAGTTTTGCGAGTTTTGGATTATGCTGTTAGTTGGCGTGTTGATTTTTAGGAGACAGGGATATGGCGCAAGCAAAATTAGCAAACCAAGCTGTTGCCGAGAAAGTTAAGAAGTCGCCGACGCGCAAAGTCAAGAAAGCCAGAATGGCGCCGCCGACCAATGGCGAGATTCTGGTCAAAGGTGTGGTGATGGGTATCGTTATTTCCGGATTGACGCACGCCAGCAAAAGCATCACGCGCGCGCTGATCCGGCATCCGCTCGCCTTGTTCTCAGGTGGTGTGCTGGCGGGTTATCTGGCACATAAACATCGTAAAGACATCATCGTGCTGGGTAGTCGCACCGCCGAGGAAAGCCGGAATTTTGTGCTGAGACAGCGCGAAAACCTCGGCGATTTGATCGCTGAAATCAAGGAAGAAAGCGGAAAGACTAAATAATCACCGGCTCGTTTGGTTTTATTCGACATGTTGTTACACCGCCGGGCGCTCTGATTTACGGACCGGCGAGTTTGCGTTGCCGACGTGCATAAGCAGTAGCACTACCGCAAAATTTTTTTTACGGTAGATTGCTTGCCATCGCAGTAGTCCTGCATTATCGCGTGCAAGTATTATGAAAATTTATCACATCCACCGGCAGCAGCGCTTGGCCCTCAGCCAACAGCAAGCCTGGGCGTTCTTCTCGTCTCCGCACTATCTAAACCAAATCACGCCTGAGTTTTTTCATGTCGATATTAATTCGCCGGTGCCCGAGGACATTTACCCCGGCTTGCTGATCCGTTATCGGATGAAGGCAGTGCTTGGCGTGCCCATGTCCTGGTTATCGGAAGTCAGTCACTGCGACAAGCCGAACCGGTTTGTCTATCAACAGGCCGTAGGACCGTTCGGATTCTGGAGCCATGAAGTGTGCCTAAGTCATTGCGATGGTGGCGTCGTGTTGGAAGACATCGTGTTTTACACGATGCCCTTAGGTTGGCTGGGACAATTGCTGCATGGGTTTATCGGTAAAAAGTTGCAGCGCATATTCGATACGCGCCGCGATTACCTGCAAGCAAAATGGGGCGTTGCCGAGCCGTGACCGATTGAACCGGGATCGGTCAGACAGTTGACATTTTTCATCCGCAGGCATCTAATCAAGGGCCTGCACATTCAACCTGAAGGAGACGAATATGGCTCAAGACAAAGGTTATTTGGATCAGTCCGGCAATCAAGTGGTTGCTATCGTTAAAAATCTGGATCGCGATGTCGAACGCGGCGAAGACACAGTGATGTTGGGTTATGGTTTGGTTTTGTTGGCGCCGGCTTTTGCACCGTTACTGCCGCCCAGCATTCTGTTACCGTTGATGGCTATCACCTTTGCGGTATCGGCCATCACTGCACGTCTGCATTTTTATAAAATGGCCCGCAAGCTCTCGGTATCCTTGGACGAGTTGGAAAGCCGGGATAAACACACGTTTAAACCGATAACCGACGTATTCGATGAGCATCCTCAGCAAACTCTGGCTGTAGCGTTTAACCCCTTGAAAAATTTGCAACGGACCGGGAAGAGCATACTCGGCGGTTTGATGATCAACCCGTTTTGGGGGCCGATTTTTTATATGTTGGGTGTGCAGTTTGTTGAGGACAAGCAGCTGGTGGTGCTTAACAAGGCAGTGATTGAAGTCGAAGACAAAGTGATGCCTATTGTGCTGCGCGACGACTGGACTGAATAAACTAAGGGTTCGCGAATTTTAGGTGGCCGATAAGCTGCCGGGGGAGGATTAATTAGCTTGATTTATGGGTTGGAGGCCTTTGTTTTCGGCGGCAGCCATTGTCCAAAAGTACAGTTATACACAGAAGCTGTGGATAAACTTGTGATCAAATCGTGAGCAAACAAGCCAATCGCCCGTCCCGTTTGGGACATCTTTAAATTGACTAAAAATTAGTCAGTCGTTTTTGACTATGCTTAGAGCATCATAGAAAAACAGCCGCCGGCAGTTGCCCGACGGCTCCCCCGTTTTATCTCCTGAAAAGGTTATTCCATGCAAAAGCAAACTCTCACCATCGACGGCAATCAGGCTGCGGCCACTATTGCCTATAAACTCAATGAAGTGATTGCGATTTATCCCATCACCCCGTCTTCGGCGATGGGCGAATGGGCCGACGAATGGGCGTCTCGCGATCAACCCAACCTTTGGGGCACCGTGCCCCGCGTCGTCGAATTGCAAAGCGAGGCTGGTGCGGCCGGCACCATTCATGGCGCGCTGCAAGCCGGTACCTTGGCAACCACATTCACAGCCTCGCAAGGCCTGTTATTGATGCTGCCGAATATGTACAAAATCGCCGGCGAGCTCAGCCCCACCGTGTTTCATATTGCCGCCCGCTCGCTGGCTTGCCAGGGCTTGTCTATCTTCGGCGATCACAGCGATGTGATGTCGGCGCGGATGACCGGCTACGCCATGTTGTGCTCCAATTCGCCGCAAGAAGTGCAGGATTTGGCACTGGTAGCGCATGCCGTTGCCTTGCAAAGCCGCATACCGTTCATGCATTTTTTCGACGGTTTCCGCACCTCGCACGAGGTTGCCAAAATTGTCGAGATCGACGACGGCGTGATCCGGGCGATGATAGACGACAGCTGGGTTAGCCAGCATCGCGGCCGGGCCCTGACGCCGGATAATCCGGTGCTGCGCGGTACCGCGCAAAATCCGGATGTATATTTCCAGGGCCGGGAATCGGTCAATCCTTACTACGCTGCGTTACCTGAGATTGCCCAACAAACCATGGACCGGCTTGCCGGTTTAACCGGTCGCCAATATCGCTTGTTCGAATACGTTGGCTCGGCGCAAGCAGAGCGAGTGATCGTGATTATGGGGTCCGGCGCTGAGGCGGTGGAAGAGACTCTGGACTATCTGAATCGTCAGGGAGAAGCGGTTGGTCTGTTGAAAGTGCGTTTATTCCGGCCGTTCGCGCCGGAGCGTTTGATAGAAGCCTTGCCGGCCAGCTGCCGAAAAATCGCGGTACTGGATCGCACCAAGGAACCGGGCGCCGATGGTGAGCCTTTATACAAAGATGTTTTGGGTGCAGTGGCGCAAGCCTTCAGCGACGGCGAAAAGTTTACCAGCCTGCCCAAAGTGGTGGGTGGCCGTTACGGCTTGTCGTCCAAGGAGTTTACGCCGGGCATGATCAAGGCGGTTTACGACGAACTGAAAAACGATAAACCGAAGAATCACTTCACGGTGGGGATCAACGACGATGTCAGCCACACCAGCTTAGATTGGAACTCCGCTTACCGCACCGATACCCACGATCAAACCTTTCAAGCTATGTTTTACGGTTTGGGTAGTGACGGCACCGTTGGCGCGAACAAAAACACCATCAAAATCATCGGCGAAGAAACCGATTTATTTGCCCAGGGTTATTTCGTTTACGACTCGAAAAAGTCCGGGGCGATTACCGTGTCGCATCTGCGCTTTGGTCCCAAGCCGATTCGCTCCACCTATTTGATCGGCGAGAACGATGCGCAATTCATCGGCTGTCATCAAACTGTATTTCTGGAACGCTACGACATGCTGGCCAATGCCGCCGACAAAGCGGTGTTTCTATTAAACAGCCCCGCATCACCGGATGAAGTTTGGGAAACCTTGCCGCGCAAGATGCAACAGCAAATGCTGGATAAGAAAATTAGGTTTTATCTGATCGACGGCAACGCGGTTGCGGAAAAGTCCGGCATGGGCAAACGTATCAATACCATCATGCAGACTTGTTTTTTCGCGATTTCCGGCGTGTTGCCGCAGGAACAGGCGATTGCCGCGATTAAACACGCCGTCGAAAAAACCTACGGTAAAAAAGGCCAACGCATCGTCGATCTAAACTTCAAAGCCATCGACGAAACGCTGGCCGGCTTGCGGCATGTGACCTTACCGAAACAGGCCGACAGCGGTTTCGATGTCGCCGCGTTGATCGCCGATAGTGCGCCCGAATTTATCCGCCGCGTCACCGGCGAAATCATCGCCGGCCGTGGTGACGCCTTGCCGGTCAGTGCGATGCCGGTGGACGGCACCTTCCCGACCGGCACCGCCGCTTACGAAAAACGCAATCTGGCGCTGGAGATTCCTGTTTGGGAAACCGATCTGTGTACCCAATGCGGCAAATGCCCGATGGTGTGTCCGCATGCGGCGATTCGCAGCAAAATCGTCGCAAACGACGCGTTGAGTGACGCGCCGGAGACCTTTAAACACGCGGCCATGCTGGGTAAGGACTTTCCGGCTGGTTTGTCGATCAGTTATCAGGTGGCGCCGGAAGATTGCACCGGTTGTGGTTTGTGTGTGGACATCTGCCCAATCCGCGATAAATCCAACGCCAGCCGCAAGGCCTTGAACATGCAACCGCAAGCGCCGCTGCGCGAGCCGGAAAGTCAAAACTGGGATTACTTTTTATCCTTGCCGGAATATGATCGCCGCTTATTAAAAACCAATACCATCAAGGGATCGATGGTGTTGCAGCCATTGTTCGAGTTCTCCGGCGCTTGCGTCGGTTGCGGCGAAACGCCTTACGTCAAACTGGCATCGCAACTGTTCGGCGACCGGATGGTGGTAGCCAACGCCACCGGTTGCTCGTCGATATACGGCGGTAACTTGCCGACCACGCCTTGGACTAAAAACCCTGAGGGCAGGGGGCCGGCCTGGAATAATTCCTTGTTTGAAGACAATGCCGAGTTCGGCTTGGGCATGCGAGTGGCGATCGATAAGCAAGCCGAGCATGCGGCCGAATTATTGGTGTCGCTGCGCGAAACTCTGGGCGGCGAGCTGGTGGATGCCATTCTGCAAGCCGACCAATCCGATGAAGCCGGCCTTTACGAACAACGTCAACGCGTCGCCGAATTGAAACAGCATTTACCCTCGCTGAAACAGCCAGCAGCGCAAGCCTTGCTACCCCTCGCCGATTATCTGTGCAAGAAAAGCGTCTGGATCATCGGCGGCGATGGTTGGGCTTACGACATTGGTTACGGCGGTCTGGACCATGTATTGGCCAGCGGCCGTAACGTTAATATCCTGGTTTTGGATACCGAAGTGTATTCCAACACTGGCGGTCAAACCTCCAAATCCACCCCACTGGGGGCAGTGGCCAAGTTCGCGGCCGGCGGCAAGGCTACCGCGAAAAAAGACCTAGCTTTGCTGGCGATGGATTACGGCAATGTTTACGTTGCCCATGTAGCCTACGCCGGCAAGGACACGCAAACCCTGAATGCCTTCCTGGAAGCGGAAGCGCACAATGGTCCGTCCATTATCATCGCCTACGCGCCTTGTATTGCCCATGGTGTGGATTTATCCAACAACCATAGACAGCAAAATCTGGCGGTGAAAAGCGGGCACTGGCCCTTGTTCAGGTTTAATCCCGGTCGCATCCAGCAAGGCAAGAATCCGATGCAACTGGATTCCGCGGAGCCGTCGGTGCCGCTACGCGAGTTCGTGATGAGTGAAACTCGCTTCAGCATGCTCTGGCAAAGCCATCCCGACCACGCCGAAGCCTTTTTGAAACAGGCGCAGCAGGACGTGAAAAATCGCTACCGCTACTATCAACAATTGGCCGCGCTGGAATGGAGCGATGCCACCAGCGTCGCGGCAGCCAAAGCCGCACTGAAAGCCGATCTTGCCCAGGAGAGCCAACATGGTTGATTTAACGACAAATTATTTGGGCCTGAAACTGGCGCATCCCCTGGTACCTTCGGCGTCACCGCTGAGCAAGGATTTAGACAGCGCCCGGCGTTTGGAAGATGCCGGCGCGGCGGCCATCGTCATGTCTTCCTTGTTTGAAGAAAAAATCGAAGCGGAACAACAACAGATGGAACGATTTTTTTTCGGACAGGGCATCGGTTACGGCGAGGCGGATTCCTTTCATCCGGTGCCGGATCATATTTTGACCTATCAGGAGCAATATCTGGAACATCTGCAACGCTTGAAAAGCAGCTTGCAGATTCCAGTGATTGCCAGCTTGAACGGTATCTCCCAAGGAGGCTGGATCGAATACGGCCAAGCCTTGCAGCAAGCTGGGGCCGACGCTCTGGAACTGAATATCTACCATCTGGCGGCTAACGCGGATGAAAGCAGCGAAACCGTGGAAAACCGCTATCTCGACATTCTGCGCGAGTTGAAAAGCCGGGTGAGCGTGCCGCTGACCTTAAAACTCGGGCCGCAATTCAGCTCGCCGATTCATTTTGCCCAACGCCTGGAAGCAGCCGGTGCCGATGGCATTGCCATATTCAACCGCTTTTACCAGCCGGATATCGATCTGGAAACTCTGGAAGTAGTGCCGAAATTGCAGTTGTCTACCCAAGCCGAAGCCTTGTTGCGCATTCGCTGGACCGCGCTACTGTATGGCCGGGTGAAATTGTCCCTGGCGGTAACCGGCGGTTTTCATCACAGCGCGGATGTGATCAAAGCCCTGTTGGTGGGCGCGGACGTGGTGCATCTGTGCAGCGTACTGCTGGCGCAGGGTGTGGGCAAACTCAGCGAAATTCGCGCGGAACTGGAGCAATGGCTTATCGAGCACGAATACGAGTCCATCAATCAATTGAAAGGTAGCGTCAGCCAGCAACATGCCATCGACCCCAGTGCATATGAGCGCGCCAATTACATTCATGTGTTGGACAGTTACACGCCGTCCGCCGGCGTGTTGAGATAGCCTTAAAGCCGTGCGCGATTTGGACGAACTGTTTGCCGGCTTGGCTAAATCCAAGTTTCGCAGCCAGTTTCGTCTGCACGGCAAGGATCTGGATTATTTGCGCAACAAAGGCCTGGAAACGGTATTAAGCCATGCCCGAGATTTCATCGGCAAACGCCTGGCCGCCGCCGAGCCGCGCAACGACGGCAAACAGACCCCGTTTCGTGGCCATCCGGTATTTGTCGCGCAACACGCCACCGCCTGCTGCTGCCGGGGATGTCTGGAAAAGTGGCATAAAATTCCGCAGGGCAGGGAGTTGAATGATGCAGAACAAGCCTATGTTTGTAAGATCCTGGAGCGGTGGTTTAGCAGCCAAGCCATCGATATGCCAAACTGAATTAGTGTAATTATTCAGCGCGAAGCACATTAATCCCTCTCCAGCGGGAGAGGGTGGGGTGAGGGGGTAAAAGTCAATAAACTATTGTTTTATATACCCTCATCCTAGCCTTCTCCCGGAGGGAGAAGGGACTGTTTCGTCTTTTACGACATCCTCCATCAGGAGAGGAAGTAATTTCTCGGCGATTTGCAGAGTTTTGCGATTTGCTAAATTGTTAAGAATCAGCTAACAACGGCAAATCAACAATCTGCTCGCTTAGACTAAATTCGAGCTTTACCTATAACGATCTTACCATTTCCCCCAGTTCCGCCGGATTACGAGCACACATGTCATGGGTCAAGAAATTCATGCCGCAGTCTATCAGGATGCCGATTTTCAGCGCTTTCGGGAACGCCTATCCACAGAAACAGAACTACTCGGCCGACTAATTAAAGGCCGAGCTTGCTCGGAAGCCGGGCCGGTGGCCGGCTTTGAAATCGAAGCCTGGCTGCTGGACGGCAATATGCGACCGGCAGCGATGAATCAGGTATATCTGCAATCTTTTGCCCATCCCCTGGCCGGACCGGAACTGGCCAAATTCAATATCGAGCTGAACACCCCGCCGTTGCCGTTGACCGGCGATGCGTTCAGCCGTATGCATACCGATTTGCAAAACACCTGGCGCCAAGCCGAACAACATGCCCGGCTGATGGGCTTGAATCTGCTGACGATAGGCACCCTGCCGACCTTGCAGCAAAGCGATCTGCATTTGGGGAACATGTCCGATATGAACCGCTACCGGGCCTTGAATCAAGAAATTTTGCGCTGCCGGGGGCGGCCTATAGTGCTGGATATTTGCGGCCACGAACATTTGAAAGTAGAACACCACGACGTGATGTTGGAGGCTGCCACCACCTCGTTTCAATTGCACATTCAGTGTCCGCTCAGCATTGCTCATCACGTTTATAACGCTTCGATCATTGCCTCGGCGGCGATGGTGGCTTTGGCCGCAAATGCGCCGTTTTTGTTCGGTAAGGATTTGTGGGCGGAAACCCGCATCCCCTTATTCGAGCAGGCTATTGCCACCGGCGGCTACGCCGACGCCGCCGACGGACCTTTGCACCGGGTCAGTTTCGGTTCCGACTTTGCCCGGCAGTCTATCCTGGAATGCTTTGTCGAGAACCAGCAGCATTTCCCGATCCTGTTGCCGGAGTTTTTTGACGACCCGCCGGAAGCGTTTCAACACTTACGCTTGCATAATGGCACAATCTGGCGCTGGAATCGGCCGCTGGTGGGTTTCGATGCTGACGGCGCCCCACATATCCGCATCGAACACCGCACGCCCGCCGCCGGGCCGACCGTGCTGGACATGATCGCCAATGCCGCGTTTTACTTCGGACTGGTTAAAAATTTGGCCGACGAACGCCAAGCGGGTAGGGCGAATTTAACGTTTGCTCAAGCCAAGGATAATTTTTATCAAGCCGCGCGGCATGGTTTGGATAGTCATGTTGTCTGGTTCGGCGAGCACAGATTACGGCTCGGCGCTTTGGTCGAGCAGGAGTTGTTGCCACGTGCCGCCCAGGGATTACAGGCTTTGGGTATTAGTGCCGCCGACCGAGATAATTATCTGGATGTGATTCGTCAGCGCCTCGCCAGCCAGCAAACCGGCAGCGTGTGGCAGCGGCGGTTTATTAAGGAAAATCCGGGCGAATTTACGGAGGTGACGCGGGTTTATTTGCAGCGGCAGCGGAGCGAGGAAGCGGTTGCCGGGTGGGAGATATGAACAATTGCTACATCATTGTTCCTGTGCTCAGGCTTGGGAGCTGGGATTCAACGGTCCGGCGTTCTAATACGTACCGCAGGAGCGGTGCGATATGAATTCCCACACAGGAGCGTGGGAACAATAAAATTTAGTCTTTCCTATGTTCATTCCGCGCAATGTTTTTGATTCTTTGAACAAGTTCGTCAAGCGTAACAGAGCCGAAGGCCCAACGAACCGTATACAGGAGCCATACGGTTGCACCTAATGAAGTAAACATAAAGAATGCCTTCCACGTAGTTTTTTCTATTGACCATACATCCTTGAAGTCACTAGTTAAGAATACAGGTACTAATGCCAACAAAACGCCAAGTGGCACATGCCAACGTCGTTTGGATTCTAGTTTGCTTAAGTGCTCCATGAGAACTAGACGGAGCTTGTCTTCTGTGATTTGGATCAGTGTTAGTTCCGTATTAGTGTGGATTGCGCTAACCGGGATTTGATTTTGCTGAACTTCTCCATGTGAATTCACGCCGCCTCCCTGTTATGCATGAGTTGAAGCGAAAACAGATTTGTCTCCCCTATGCGGTAATTTGCGGCAAGGAAGTCTAATGTTCCACCAACATTTAGGATAGCGAGACGGGCTGGAACTTTTAAGGCGATCCCGATTGAATTTGACCAATTATTGAAAACTAGACGGACGCCATCTGGCGTGGGCAGTATTTCTACGCCCTGTTCAGGACCTATGTCTTTAAATTGAACTGTAATCTTGAGTTTCCAACCATATACGTCGATATCGATTTTAGCTTCCTCGTCTTTTGGGATTTGGAGTTGGGGAAAGTTGGCAATAAGTTCTCGATTTCCAATGGTGATCATGGTTCTCCTCTACAGTTAAATATGCTTCTGGTTAATATTTATCCTGATTAGTAAGAATCTTCATCTAGCGCCAAAAAGACCGTCATTCCGGCAGGGATTGCTGGAATTCAGGCTTCATGGATGATTCAAAGCTTACCATGGCACTGGATACCCGCTTCGATACGGGTATAACGCTCAGCTGAAGATTCTTGCTAATCAGGTATTTAATTGGCGAGGTTGGAATGTTAGAAATAACCCTTCTTATCCCACGCTTTGCTTTTGCCAACTTACGATCAAGCCCGCGTTAATCTGGAGTCTAAATAAGAGATAGAATTAGGCAAAATCAATTCCTGAAGTCAATCATGCAACCGATTCTACCTGTTAACACCGCCTTAAAACAATCTGACAGCCTACCCAAAGATCTACTGGGTATTTCAGTCGAAGCCCTACACACCCTAATTCCCGAACCAGCACTATTCCACCTCCCCGGCAAACGCCCCGAAACCTTATTCGTCTCGGTCCTGCTGCACGGCAACGAATCCACCGGCTTCCTGGCTGTGCAAAAGCTGCTGCAAAAATATCATGGCCAAACCTTGCCGCGTGGCTTGACCTTGTTTTTCGGCAATACCCAGGCCGCCCGCTTTAACCTAAGACGGTTGGACGGTCAGCCGGATTTCAACCGCATCTGGCCCGGCACTGCGTTACCCGAGTCGCCGGAAACCGTTTGGGCGGCGCAGATTTGCCAGATCATGCGCCAGCGCGGCGTATTTGCCAGCGTTGATGTGCACAACAACACTGGTCTGAATCCGCATTACGCCTGCATCAACAAGCTGGATAAGGACTTCCTGCATCTGGGCGCGCTGTTCGGCCGTTTGCTGGTGTATTTCACTCATCCCAAGGGCACGCAGTCCAGCGCGTTTGCCGAGTTTTGTCCGGCGGTGACTTTGGAATGCGGCCGGCCCGGCCAGCCGCACGGTACCGAACACGCCTTTCAGTTTCTGGACAGTTGCCTGCATTTGCACGAGTTTCCGGCCCAGCCGATTGCGAAGCAGGATGTGGATATTTATCACACCGTTGCCCAAGTCACCGTTGCCGAAGAAATCAGTTATAGCTTTAGTGATGCTGCGGTCGACCTGCGTCTTGATCCGGAACTGGAAAGTCTGAATTTCACTGAGATTCCTGCTGGCACCGTGCTGGGCACAACCGATTCCGCGCTGATGCCGTTGATCGCCAAGGACAACGACGGTAAGCCGGTTACCGAACAATTCCTGACGGTTGCCGATGGCCAAGTGCAAATTACTCGGCCGACGATGCCGTCGATGCTAACGCTGGACGAACGGGGCATCCGCCAGGATTGTTTGTGTTATTTGATGGAGCGCTTGGCTGTGGAGACGGGTATTTGAGTTTTCGCTGCGGCGGGAAGCGGTAAAAACCAAAAGTCTGGACGCCGCTTTAGCGAGGATGGTAGATTCGTTCCGCCGCAACGGTTTTCCGAAGGAGAATAATGATGTTGAAGTCACTGGATGTGTTACTGGGTTTATCGGTGGTGATGTTGATCATCAGCATGGCGGTGACCTTAATCAGCCAGGGAATCCTGAATTTATTGGCCAGCCGCGGCCGCAATCTGCGCACCGGCTTGGCGGACTTACTGGAATTGCTGGATGCCAGGTTTTCCAGAGCCGAGGCCGAGGCCATCGCCGCGTTAACGCTGACGCAACGGACTATCGGCGGCCGCTGTCGGTGCCGATTGCCGGACGGGTTACAGTATTTTCAGTATGGTGAAGTGATCCATCGCGAAGAATTCATCAAGATTCTGTTGGATTTGGCGGCTTGCTACGATGTGTCTATCAAAACCGAATTCGAACAGATCAAAGCCAGGCTAGCCAATAAAGCCATCAATGTTGCACAAGCCACGGAAGCACTGGAAACCAAACTATTGGAATATCCGCTGTTTTTTAAGCGCCTAGGTATTGAAAGCTTGCTTGCGAAGATCAAAAAAGAAAAGGCCGAATCCAAAAAGCAGCAGTATCACGAGCTGGAGAAAATCGTTGCCGGGCAAATCGCTTTGCTGGATAAATTGAAATCCGTGCTGCACGACAACGGCATCGAAGATCCGGCCGCTACCTTAAAAAACGCCCGGATGTTGGCGCTGGAGTTTGAAAAATCCAATCCGGAACTGGCGCATAACGTGCGCGAGGCCAACGCCTTATTGCAGGAGGCCTCCAGCGAATTTTTGGCGAAAATTTGTTTGAATTTCGATCATTTGATCGATCGCGTCAGCGTCAGGTTCACCGCCACCACTCGTGTGGTGAGCGTGGTCAGTGCGGCCCTGGTAGCCATCGCGTTGCAGTTGGACACGGTGTATTTGATCAACCGTTTGTCCATGGACGAGCAAATGCGGTCGGCCTTCGTGGAATTGGCGCCCAAACTGACGGAAGATCCGCAAATAAAGGGTGCGGTTCAAGCCTCGCATGAAGAAACTATCGAAGAGGAGGGAGGCGGCGCGGCGACGGAAGAAACCGGTAAAGCCAAGAAAGGCATCGATCAGGAAAAGCAAAAGTATTATCTTAATTTTCTAGCGGAACAGGGCCTGATTAGCCTGCCCGTTGACCGGGAAAACTGGTGCAAGCATTGGAAGCTGGTGAGCATTCCCGGTTTGATCTTGTCGATTTTTCTACTCAGTTTGGGTGGCCCGTTTTGGTATAACGCGCTGAGCAAACTGGTGCAATTGCGCTCCGGCCTGGCACGCAAGGACGATGAGCAGAAGGCTATTCGCCAAACCACGCAGGCGGTGGGTGGCGATCCGCAAAACCCGGATAATCCGTCAGCCTCAAATCCTTTGCAAGGCGAGCGTGGCGATCTGAAGGCGCAGGGTTGAGGAGGCCTTATGGACAAGCAATGGATAGGCTGCGCGCAGGGTAATTTTCGGGCCGGTCGCCCTGCTGGTTTCAAACCGGACATCATTGTGCTGCACTCGGCGGATGGCAGTCTGGCAGAGGCCAGTATGCGCTACAACAAGCCGGGTGCTTTACAGTCCATGCATTACGCCATCGGCAACAACGGCGAGATTTATCAATATGTCCAGGAAGCGGACACCGCCTTTCACGCCGGTTTGGTGGTCAATCCGTCTGCCGGTTTTATCAAGCAAAGACCCAATACCAACCCCAATTTTTTCTCGATTGGCATTGCCCTGGAAGAACCGGTGATCGGCTCATCTAAGGCAACGCAATTGGCAGCGTGCTCGAAATTGATCAGAGAGATTGCCGACCGCTGGAGGATTAACGTCGATGCGGATCATGTGCTGTCGCATAGCGCGATTCGCGCCTCGGTAAATTGTCCCGGTTCCAGTATCGATATTGCCAACCTGATCGCGGCTGCTTTGCCCGATCCGGCAGTCAATTCAGTGGCCGGCAAACAAGTCGGTCTGCTGAGCAGGGCAAATTTGCGCAGCCGCCCCTCTGTCAGCGCGCCGGTAGTGCAAGTCATGGAAGCCAACAGCAAAGTCGAGATCGTCAGCTTTACAGTGGGGGATGTCGTGTCCGGCAACGGCTTTTGGTATCAGGATAAGGATGGTTGTTTTTTCTGGGCAGGCGCCACTGATAGGCCTAATCCGCAGGTGTTGGCAATGCCGAAAGAAAGCGAGGCCAGTACTGATACCATGGTGCTCGGTGACCGACCCGCTGCCGTGGTAACGGGTTTGACGATTAATCATTCCCGGTTTCGCTTGCCGGCAGGGCAGTTTTTTACTGAGACGCCGAAAAAAGATTTAATTGTGTTGCATTTTACAGCCGGCTCATCCGCCAAGTCGGCATTCGATACCTGGATCGGCGATGCCCAACATGTTGCCGCCGCCTATTTGATCGATGTGGACGGCGCAGTGTATGAAGTGTTCGATCCGACGCAGTGGGCTTATCATCTGGGTGTGAAGGGTTTTAACGGCAGGCTGGATCAGCGTTCGATAGCGATAGAAATTGCCAATGTCGGGCCGTTGCGGCCGGCGGCGGATAATCCGGAGGTTTTGAATTGGTGGCCGCCGCGCCGGGGCCAAACCCAGCCATTCGGCAGCAAATACTGCGACAAAACTCAAATAGATAAATACATGCAAACCAGCTATCGGGGCGAGCAGTATTTCGCCACCTTTCCAGCCCAACAGGTGCAGGCGATTCGCTTATTGCTGAACGATTTATGCGGGCGGTTCGCAATCCCTAAGACCTTACCCCCCAAGCCTAAGCAATTTGAGCGCGATCTGGCGTTTTTCCAACACTATTCCGGCATCGCCAGTCATGTGAATTTTCGCACTGACAAATGGGACATAGGCCCGGCCTTCGACTGGGCGGCCTTGGGTATTGCCAATGCGCACGGCACCTGATTCGCGCTTGTAAACTCAGATGCGTGGTTTTCGATAAGGAATTTGTCGCGCGCTATCACAAGGTTATTTTTACAACCGATGCTGCCGTCACAGTTCTGCCCAGCCGCCGGGATGGATGTTCGCTGCGGCTGTTAAGATGGTTTAATTGAGCGGTCAGGCAATTTTTGCCCTGACCGCTATGCTTATTTGGCAATCAATATTGCTTCATCCGCAAATCTCGCAACCCAGGAAATAATATGCCCGAAAAGCCTTTCTGTATTTTTGTAGTGGATGATGATGCTTTATTGCGCTTGGTAATAACCGATCAATTGCAGGGGCATGACTATCAAATCCACGAGTTTACCAATGGCGAGGAATGTTTGGCGGCTATGGATTTGGCCCCCAATCTGATTTTATTGGATATCGAAATGCCGGGCCTCAGCGGTATCGAGGTATGTCGGCAGATTCGGGCCGATGGTAATGACGATGTGCAGGTAATGTTCGTGTCCGCTCACGACGATCTGGAGATTTTGCTGACCGCGTTCGATGCCGGCGGTAACGATTTTATTCCGAAAAACGCCAAAAAAGACGTACTCCTGCGCAAGGTCGATTTGGCAATCGAAGCCGAGCAGCAGAAGCGGCAATTGCAATCGCAACTGTCTTACGCGCAAAAAACCGCATTTACCGCCATGTCCAGTTTGGGCGAAACCGGCACCGTATTGCAGTTTCTGCGCACATCGTTTCAATGCGTTACGTTTCAGCAATTGGGTAATTTGTTGATCGAGACCTTGCAGCAATACAGCCTAAACGGTTTGGTGAAATTGACCGATACCGAGAAGGAATACGACTTTAGTCCGGAAAAAATCTGTACTCCGCTGGAAGAATCCATTCTTACTTATGTGGCTAAGCTGGGCCGGATTTATCAGGCCGGTGATCGCTTGGTGTTTAATTTCCCGCATGTAACGCTATTGGTGACCGGCTTGGATACTGACGATCCGGATGGCATCGGCCGATTACGCGATCATTTGGCGATACTTGCCGAAGGTGCCGGTGCCCGGGTCGAAGCCATGATAAGCGAACAGCAGCGCTTGCGGGAAGCGAATGCCCGCCTGGAAGGTGTGAAAGAACTGACCGATTTATTGATCGAGATCGAGTCCAACCAACAAGCCAATCACGCCCAAATGGTGAATTTGGCCGAGCAGCATAAAATGAACATGGAAAGTGCCTTTATTCATCTGGGCTTAACCGATAGTCAGGAGTTTTTGCTGCACGGTTATGTCGATGAATTGACCACGCAGATGGACAATCTGTTCGAGAACGACAACAGGCTGGCCTTACGTTTGAACAAAATTGTCGAAAAGCAAAAAGCCTTGCTGCTATCGGCCCAAGATAGCCGCTAAGTACCCGCCTGAATCCCTACCGATCTAATAATCGCACCGAGTATTGCCTATGCAAGCTTTGTTTTCGCCCGCTGTGGCGCTGATGAATCGATTAAGTTTCAGCAAGAAGTTTGTGGTGATAGGTTTTCTGTCACTGCTGGCTGTTGTCGTGGTGTTTTACAGCCTTTATCAAAGTCTGAGTCGGGTGATTCTGGATTCCGAGCGCGAGCTGCAAGGACTGGTACAAATCAAACATATTACGCAGACCATGCAATCTGTGCAGCAGCATCGGGGTTTGTCCGCTGCTGTACTTGGCGGCATAGATGGCTTGCGCGAGAAACGCGACCTGTCTGAAGCCAAAGTCGACTCAGCCTTATCCGTTTTGAGGCAAACACTATCGGCGGATTCGTTTACGGTTGCGGCATACACAGACATAAAAAACGATTGGGAACAACTACGGCAAAACGCCGCCACTCAAAACATTCAAGACAGTTATCGTTTACATAGTCGCTTGGTGGAGAAGTTATTAGATTTGGAGGAACTGATTGGCGAAGAATATTTGTTGTTCACCGATTCCAATCTGGATTCCTACCATTTGATTATGTTGGTAACCGAACAAATGCCGAAGGCCTTTGAAGGCATTGCGCAATTGCGCGCGTATGGTATCGGGATACTGACCAAAAAGCAGATTAGCGATCAGGAAAAAATCCAGATTTACCTCATTAAGGACAGAATCGAGACCGGCATTGGGGTCATTGAAGAAACTACGCATGATTTTCAGCGTTACAAACCGGAGTTACACCCTATCTTGACGACTACCCGGGAAAATATCGTCAATGCAGCCAGTCTGATTACTGAGCATGTGATTGCCGATATTGTTCAGGAAAAATTCTCCATTAATCCGGAATACTTTTATTCGACGGTGACTCTAGCCTTGGATACGGCGTACTCGGAGATTTACGACAGCTTTATCCCGGCAGCCGAACAACTGATCAGGGCGAGAGTCGCTGCCGCCAAAACCACGCTGGCACTAAGCATCGGCATCCCCGGCTTTATATTTATGCTGATCATTTATTTTGCGATTGGCGCCCATCTTGCGGTTAGCCGATACGTGGAGAGGCTGGCGAAAACCGCAAAAGCCTTTTCCGCTGGCGATTTTCAGCAAAGAATGTCCTTGACCATGCGCGATGAAATCGGGCAAGTCGCGGAGAGTTTTAACGAAATGGCCGACGGCTTTGCGGCACTGTTGGCCGCAAGGCGCGAGGATGAGATCCGCATCCGCAGCATTGTCGATACTGCTTTGGATGCCTTGGTGCAGATGGACGCCGATGGTTTTATCAATGGTTGGAATCGTCAGGCCGAATTGATATTCGGTTGGCCGGCCGCTGAAGTCTTGGGCCGCTTGTTGCACGATGTGATTATTCCGGAGCGCTACCGGCAGGCCCATCAGCAAGGCATGCGGCGCTATTTGGATACCGGACATGTTTCGGTGTTGAACCAGCGCATAGAAGTGGTGGCGCTGCACCGCGATGGGCATGAGTTCCCGATTGAATTGGCCATTACACCCAATAAATTGGCAAACGCTGTCGAATTCAGCGCCTTTATCAGAGACATTTCCGCGCAAAAACAGGCGATACAGACTTTGCAAGCCAGCGAACAGCGCCATCGCGCCCTGTTCGAATCGTCGCGGGATGCCTTGATGACCCTCAGTGCCAGGCGCGGATTTATCTCGGCTAATACGGCGGCAATCAGTCTGTTTGCTTGCCGGGATGAACAAGAGTTTTTGGCGCAAACGCCGGCCTCATTGTCGCCGGAATACCAGCCGGATGGCCGATCATCCAGCGAATTGGCAAATGAAAAGCTTGAGATGGCTATTGCCGATGGCTCGGTTGTCTTCGAATGGTTGCATAAACGTTTAAACGGCGAGACTTTTTATGCCGAAGTGCAACTCAGCAGGGTAGAAATTGACAGCGAAATTGTTGTGCAGGCTACGGTGCGCGATATTAGCGAAAACAAACGCGCCAAGGCGGCATTAATCACCAGCGAAGCCAGGACCAGGGCGGTACTGCGGACCATGTCCGATGCAGTGGTGTTGATTGATAGCAAAGGCATCATGCTTCTCGTTAACGATGCAATCGGCGATTTGTTCGGCTACGAAGAAGACGAATTATTGGGGCAGAATGTGAAGATGTTGATGCCGGAGCCTTACCATTCCGAGCATGACGGTTATTTGAGCCGGCATCTGGATAACACCAAGGAAAGAGTCATTATCGGCCGGAGGATCGAAGTGGAGGGCAAACGTAAGGATGGGCTACTGGTGCCGATAGAGTTGAGCGTCAATGAATTAATGGATGATTTCGGCAGTACTTACATCGGCGTGATGCGCGACATCAGCCATCGCAAGGCGGTAGAGCAGGCGCACGAAGCCGCGCGTTTGGAGGCAGAACATCTGGTACATATGAAAAGCGAGTTTCTTGCCAATATGAGCCATGAAATTCGTACTCCATTAAATGCGATTATCGGCTTGGCCAAAATTAGCCTGCGCGATAATGCCGGGCGGAACATGCAGGAAAACAGCGTCCGTATTTACGATGCCGGCATGCATTTGCTGAGTGTGGTCAACGACATCCTAGATTTTTCTAAAATTGAGGCCGGCAAGATGACTTTAGACGAGCATCCGTTTCGCCTGGATGCTTTGATTCAAGATGCTATCAGTCTGGTGGATATGCGTGCCAAGGAAAAGCAACTCGACCTGATAGTGCATCGCCCCCAAGATTTGCCGGAATGGGTGAATGGCGACCCCTTGCGATTGAGGCAGATTTTGGTCAATTTATTGTCTAATGCAGTGAAGTTTACCGAGCATGGCTATGTCAGCCTGGACATTTCCCGGCAGAAAGATATGACTGAAATCAGCGTGACGGACAGCGGCATCGGCATGACCGCCGAGCAGATTGGTCGTCTGTTTACCGCTTTTGAGCAAGCGGATAACTCTACCACCCGCAAATTCGGCGGCAGCGGTTTGGGATTGGCGATAAGCCGGGATCTTGCCAACTTGATGGGCGGCGATATTGTCGTCAAAAGCACGCTGGGAGCGGGTAGCAAATTCACACTGAGTGTGCCGCTGCCGGCGACGGATGCCGGTGTCGAGCATTCGGCCGATTATCATCAGGACCACGGTGGACGCTTGCGTGGTTTTAGAATATTGGCTGCGGAAGACGTGGCTTTAAATCGATTGGTGCTGGAGGATTTACTGATCCACGAAGGTGCGCAGGTGACGTTTGCGGAAAACGGCCAACAGGCGCTGGATCGCTTGGAGGAAGCCGGCTATGCCGGTTTCGACGCGGTGTTGATGGATATTCAGATGCCGGTGATGGATGGCTATCAGGCGGCGCGGCGTATTCTGGAAATTGCGCCGGATTTGCCGATCATTGGATTGACTGCTCACGCCATGCCCGAAGAGCGGCAGCGCTGCCTGGAAATGGGGATGCGTGATCGCGTTACTAAACCGATCGATGCCAATGCCCTGGTCGGCGCGTTGCGGCAGCATGTGTCCATCAACAAAGTGTCTGATGAAACTGGTAGTAAGGGCAGTGCCGCAGCGGTACTCGAAATGCCGGAAACGGTAAATGACGCTGTGGCGGAAGTAGCTACCGAAGGCTTGATCAATTGGGCGGCGTTGCAACAACGTTTTGATGGCCGTCAGGCATTTATAGACAAGTTGATCGACAACGCCTTGGATGGCGCGCAGCAAGCTAATGTCGATAAACTAAGACTGGCTGCCGAGCAGGGCGACTATGCCGCCATTAAGTTTGTGGCGCATAACTTGAAGGGCTTTGCCGGTATTTTCGAGATTCAGCAAATACAGAGTTTGGCGCAGCAAGCCGAAGCGGCCGCTAAGGATCAAGCCGATGACGCGATTGAACTAGCCGAGAGTTTGGCCAATACGCTGGAAACTATTCTGGTGGAGTTGCAGAGTAAACGGTCTGTCGCTAGCTAGCATAAATCTACTTATCATTTTTTTGCGGCTGCAAATTCGTCATTCCCGCGCATGCGGGAATCCAGTCAGAAGTTACCATCAGGAAAATCTTTGTCGAAGGAATAGACAATGCCAAGATTAACCGTTCGTCCTCAGCCGCACGCAGGACTTAAGCAGCGATTTATTAACGCTATCCTGATTAGTAAATTGCTTCAGCTAATTCAAAGGTACGTCGCGTAAGTCGTCATTTCGGCAGGGATTGCCGAAATCCAGACTGCATGGATAGCTCGAAGCTCGCCATCCATGGCACTGGCTCTTGTGCCCTTTGGGTATTACGGCGAGCATGACGGACTTTTTTGGTTTAGCTGACGCATCTTGCTAATCAGGAACGCTATTGTGGCTAGACTAGCGGCGAAAAAAATGGCGGGTTTATGCAACCCGCCATCAAAACATCCCTGTCGCTAGGAGGAGGTCTGCCTCTCACTAACAAAAGCCGACGAAATCACCTGGTCGATTTGTCATGTTAATGAACGGAACCTCTAAAATAAAACGATATAATGTGATTTTTATATCGAAAGAATAGATTCTCATCGCAACGTCGAATTACAGTATAGGTTAGTAATAAAATTTTGCTTTGAATCCCGAAATTTTTTTAGGAGCAAGCCTATGAATCTTAATCAATTGGAATTGCTGCGAGTTTTGCAGGAAACCGATTTCAATTTGAGTAAAGCCGCAGAAAAAATGCACGTGGTGCAATCGGCGGTTAGTCGGCAACTCCAGTTGTTTGAAATAGAAGTGGGCTCGCCGCTGTTTGTCAGACAAGGGAAAAAACTCACCGGTCTGACGCCTTTGGGCGAAAAGATCATGGAAGAAGTTGATTTAATCAATCAGGCAAAAAAAAATATCCAACTGATTGCCGACGACTTTCTGGAGAATAGTAACGGTACTTTGCGGATCGCCACCACTCATACCCAGGCCAAATATTTACTACCCGAACCGATAGGTCGGTTTCGGCGCAAATATCCGGGCATTAAAATCTACATGGTGCAATCGTCGCCGGATAATCTGATTAACTTGTTACACCGGCATCAGGCCGACATCGCCATCTGCACCGAAAAACTGGATGAAGACGACAAATTAGTGGTCAAGCCCTGTTATCAATGGCATCACGTCGCCGTGGTTCCACTCGGCAATCCGCTGGCGGAAGGCGAAATAAGCCTGCAACGCTTATCGGCCCAGCCGATTCTGACTTACACCCCAGGCTTTACCGGCCGAACAACCATAGAAAAAGCCTTTTATAACGCGCATTTGCCGCTGGATATTACGTTGGCGGCGGCCGATTCCGACGTGATTAAAACCTATGTGCGCTTGGGAATGGGCGTCGGGATTATTGCCGGCACGGCATACGAAGCAGTCAAGGATAGCGATCTGCTTGCCATAGACCTGTCCGGCTTGATACCCAGTTCCACCACCAAAATTGCGTATCTGAAGCAATTGTACGTACCCAATTACTGCCGTTATTTTATCGACGAATTGCTGGCGGAAGCTGCGCGGAAAAGTCGGGAAAGAGGCGAAGGCTTTGACGCTTGATAATATGGGCGGACGATGACTCCCAGCGCCAGTCCCTGAGGCTTGTGTGCCGCGGATGTGCGTGAGATCAGGTATCGGCCTGAATTATTTAACATAGTTTAATAAAAAGCTGCCCGGTTTGGCTGCTTGCCAGTCTGCTAGTGGCTTGATTGCGCAGAAAATTCTTCGTCCGGCTCTAAATTTGCTGGCAATTTTTGGTTTAAGCCTCGATACGTAAACCATTAAGACGGCATGACTTTTCAAGCCCATCAGTCGCTACAGGAGTTATACGTCAGTTGCCACGGCGAACTGGAGGCCGTGCTATATTCGCGCCTGCGCTGCCGGGAAACCGCCGCCGACATTTGCCAGGAAGCTTTTGTGCGCTTATGTCGTAGCGAGGACTTGAGCGGCGTCGGCAATCTGAAAGCTTATCTGTTTCGCACCGCGCAAAATTTAGTAATCGATCACTATCGCAGTCAGACCGTGCGGAATGCGGCAATAGTCGCATGGCCGGATGACGCGCCGCCCGAAGCCGAAGACTCGCGGTGCGCGGAGACTGTGATTTTGGGAGAGCAGGATTTGGACCGGCTTATCGAGGGTATGAATAGTTTGTCCCCTTTGTGTCAGCGGATTTTTTATCTAAACCGCTTCGAGGGCTTGAAGCAGCGTGAAATTGCCGAAACCCTGAACATCTCCATCCGCACCGTGGAAGAAAATATCAAAAAGGCACTGGTGCATTGCGCTAAAACCCTGGATGAATTCCAATAGCGACTGTGGTTTAGGCCAAGGGCCTCGTCTATGATATATCTCCCCCACCGCTCAAGCAGGAATTGACCATGTCCACCGAACCGATGCCAGACGATGCCGAGCGTTTGCTGGAGCAGGCTTGCGCTTGGTTAAGCCAATTGCATTCCGGTGAGTTTTCTCAGTCTGCGCGGCAAGAACTGAATGCCTGGCGGGCCGCTGACAGCGCTCACGAACAAGCATGGCAACGCGCCGAAAAACTGTGGGCGGGCTTGGGGCAACTGCGTGGTCGCCGCGGCATACCCGGTGCGCAGCCCTTACCGCGCGAGGGAGGTCGGCAGGCGCACGATGCTGATCTACTCGCAAGCAGTCCGGTTGGCGCGGCGGATTCCCGCCTGAGCGGGAATGACGGCCTTCGCAGTCTTAAAGGCCGCGTCACAACCAGAACCCGTCGCCGCAGCAGGTCCCTGAGTGTGGCGGTAGCCTGCTGCGCACTGCTGGCGCTCACGTTGACGATGTTGTATCCACCGGCATTCTGGCGGGCTGATTATCTTACCGGCAAGGGCGAGCAACGCACCATAACCTTGGCAGACGGCTCGCGAGTAATGCTCAACACTGCCACCGCGCTGGCGATTCATTTCGACGATAACGTGCGCCGGGTGGAGTTGTTGTCGGGCGAGGCCTTTTTCGACGTGGCTAAAAATGCGCAAAGACCGTTTGTGGTCAGCAGCGCCGGCAGCGAAGTCCGGGCAATCGGTACCGCTTTCAGCGTCCAGCGCCAGTCTGCGCAAACCCAGGTCGAACTCGTCGAAGGCATCGTCGAAATATTGGATGCCCAGAGGCACCGCGAACGGCTGACCGCCGGCCAATCCGCACTGATCGGCGTCAACAATATCGCCTTGCAAGCCGTAAGCCGGCCGGAAAGCATGGCGCTTTGGCGCGAGGGTTATTTGCAATTCGATGGCTTGCCGCTACACCAAGCCGTCGCGCAAATCAATCAATACCGGCCCGGACGAGTGGTGTTGCTGAATACGGCGCTGGCCGACAAACGGATCAGCGGCCTGTTTCGGCTGGATGCGTTGGATCAAGCGCTTGCCAGTTTAAAAGCTGCCGTGCCGGAGCTGCAGATTGTCAGCGTCACGCCGTATTTGGTCGTGCTGCGCTAGGCGCTGTTACTTCCCCCTTTGAAAAAGGGGGATTGAGGGGGATTTATCTAAAAAATCTCCCCTGGCCCCTCTTTTTCAAAGAGGGGCAATAAAACCATCGAATCCGAGCCTGGGCGACGTTCACTTCCCCCTTTGAAAAAGTACCCACAAGGGGCATACAGGGGATCGAGGGGATTTATCCTAAACTAGTCAAGCAAACACCGCCCCGAATAAATATCACCATCTCAATTTGGCATTGCCAATTTCCCCCGATAAAAAAATTCCCTGATCGCCTGATGTGGGTTTTCAAAAAGTTTCCGTCTTAACTAACACCAGCCTAAATGCTGCCGTGTAACCAGACCGAAACAGGAGAATCCATGTCCAACGCAAAGCATTGCAAACCTTTCTCAGCCGGCAAGGGCCGGCGCCATGCCGCCAAAGCCGCCTTGCTCGCGGCGCTGATCTCGCAAACCGCCCTTGGCGATGCCGCCGGCAACAAACACCATTTCGATATCCCCGCCCAATCGCTGAATCAAGCCTTACTGATGTTCGGCAGGCAAAGCCAGCAACAACTGATGTACGGCACCGACATTGCCGACAACCTGCGCAGCCGCCCAGTGCAAGGCGACTACACCGCCGACGAAGCGATCAGGATTTTATTGGGAGACGCGCCGTTGCAAGGCGTGACGACCGGGGAGGGGGCTATCACCTTGCAGCCGCGGGCGGCGGAACTGCACAACAATCTGGGGCCGCAGACCATGCCGGCGGTGCAAGTGGTTGGCAAGGCGGTTTATGATGCCACCGATCCTTATAATCCGGATTACAGTTTGCCGAACGCTACGACGGCGACGAAGACGGATACGCCGATTATCGAAACACCGTTTTCGGTGCAGGTGGTGCCGAAGCAGGTGATGAAAGATCAACAAGTGGTGCGCATTGATAAAGCCTTGCAAAACGTCAGCGGTGTATTCGCAACGGCTCAAGACGGTCACCAGCAAACCCCGTTCGTGATTCGCGGATTTAGAACCTACGACTACTATCGAGACGGCGTTAGAACCAATCCGTCTTGGTTGACAGATGGCTTTCGCGAAACCGCGAATTTAGAACGCATCGAAGTGTTGAAAGGACCTGCATCAATTTTATACGGCCGCATCGAACCGGGCGGCATGGTGAATGTAGTGACCAAGCAGCCATTAGCCACCCCTTTCTATTCGCTGCAACAGCAATTCGGTTCGTACGATTTTTACCGGACGACAGTTGATGCAACGGGACCGGTTACGCAAGACAAGAGTTGGTTATATCGGATGAACTTCGCCTATGAAGACGCGAATTCGTTTCGGGATTTTGTAAAAAATGATCGCGTATTTTTCGCCCCGAAACTGCAATGGAAGATTAGTGATCAGACCCAGGCAACTTTCGAATTAGAGTATAAACACAGTAATGACACTTACGACAATGGGATTCCCATTGTAAATGGACAAGTTCCAAACCTACCGATCAGCCGGAATTTGAGCGAGCCCGGATCGGGACAACAGGAGTCGGACGCCACTTGGCTGGGCTTCAACTGGTCGCATGCGTTCAATGACAATTGGACCCTGAGCCAAAACTTCAATGCCTATAACTATGCAGCCCCAATGCGGACGCCATTCGTGACATTTTGGGGAGGCTTGACAGACCCATGCACGGCGTCGTCCTGTCAGGTTGCTCGGGGAGCCATGAAGAATAATTGGAGCGGTCAACAGTTTTATACCTCGCTTAATCTGACCGGAAAATTTCAAACCGGCCCGCTTGGTCATACGTTAATGTTGGGCTGGGATTTCATGAACATGGCAGCGGATAGCGGCGATGCGCGGTCCTGGAGTTTGAATGCCTTGGACATTTATCACCCCCTTTATACCGGGATCGACGGGGCTGTGCCGTCGAATGCATCGTTGGACAGATACCAGATCAACGAAGACTGGCACGGCTTGTATTTACAAGATCAAATTAAACTGCCTTACGGGCTACAGATACTCGGCGGGTTTCGTTACGACATGGCGACAATGAGTGATCTTTCAAGCGGTGGTTATAGTGGCAGTAACCAACTGGACGAAACTGCGATCAAACCTCGCGTTGGCTTGCTTTGGCAAGCCCTACCTGAGTTAAGTTTCTATGCAAATTACGTGGAAAATTTTGGTGGGGTTAATCTCTATAGTCGTAACAGGAATGGCGGTGCGCTAAAACCACAAACAGCGGAACAGAAAGAAATTGGCTTGAAATATGAACTCTTCGACAAACGCTTGACAGGCAGTGTCGCCTGGTTCGATTTAACCAAGCAGAATATCCAATCGCCCGATCCCGATCCTTATTATCGAAGCCTCGGTTTTTCAGTAACCACTGGAGAGGTGAATAACGACGGCTTGGAGGTTGACATTGCGGGTGAAGTTTACTCCGGCCTAAAACTGATCGGCAATTATTCGTACACAAACTCGCGCGTTACCAAGGACACTGGCGGTGCGGATGATCGAGGCAACGAGGGGAAACGCTATTTTGGTGTGCCGCGCCACGGCGGGAATCTGTGGGCTACCTATGAGATTCAGGAAGGTGATTTGCAAGGTTGGAAATTCGGAGCCGGATCGAATATTCGCGGCGAAGTCGAAGGCGACAATGCCAACAGTTACCAACTACCGGGTTATGCAACGTTGGCGCTAATGACCGGCTATAGTTGGAAAATGGGACCATCGACCGTAACGGCTCAATTAAACGCGGATAATTTATTGGATAAGCATTACTACAACACATCGAATTCAAACTTTATTATGCCGGCGGCACCTCGGACTTTTTTAGGTACTGTAAAAGTGGAGTTTTAAATTTGACTGAAGTTCTTACCACGTAAGTTACGCTCGCATAGGTTGAGGCAACGCCCCCAATATTCATGGTGTTTGATATTATTGGTAACGTTGATCTTGCATTATCGATGGCTTGCTGGAGATGTTATTGGCTGCGGTCTTTCGCTGTCGCGGTGGGTTGGTGGCGGAACGGTTTTTGACTTGGTTTTCCTGTCGTATCCGCAATCGCTCCCAGTCTTGCCCTATCTGCTTTATGACTCACAGGGATGTGAGGAATGCAGATATTGCAGGAGCAGCCACCGGTCCATGCAGCCGACCCCCATCTTGTTTACAGCAAGTCATTCCTGCCAAGTTCTTGACAGTTGGGCAATGTCGGGCCCGAATGTTCGCGGGGACAGATCGACATCAAGCCTTATAGCCTGCCGGTAAGAGTATTTTGCTATTTGCGAAAGCTTCGTAGGCTTGGGGGTAAACCAAAATACCATGGCTGCAAGGCTTTTAGCCTGATTCGGAATGCTGTAGTAGTTCGCTCCCAAGCTTAAATGCCTGGCGAGGATAGCAAATGACCGCGTGCGCGAACTTAGTTGCCTTGCCCGCAAGGCTTTGAGCTTGATTCGCATGGCTATGGAGGCTAGGGCCCAAGCTCAAACGCCTAGCGAGGATAGCAAAACACCAAGTGCGCAGGCTTAATTGCCTTGCCCGCGAGGCTTTGAGCTCAATTCGTAAGCTTATGCAGGTTCACTCGCAAGCTTCAAAGCCTGGCGAGGATAGCGAAAAACTTTGTGCGCCAGTCTGAATGACTTGCGCACGAGGCTAAAAGCCGAAGCGGAATACCAATGTGCATCGGCGACTAGATCACGTTGCGTAAATCCCTGGCGCCATGAATGACGCGAACTATCGACACGCCATTGGTGAGAGTTCTTTGCAGAATAAGGTATTTGCCCGATATAAATACTGTAGCGCTGGTGTAGTATCAGGACGGTAACTACCGCTCTGGGGATGTCTGCCAGGATCATGAAACCTTGTTCCAAGTCATGAGCCTACGCTCACGCCGTCACGGTGTTTTGATCGGGGTAGAAAACATTGTTAGACGGAAGGTGATCCTGTTGTCAATCGCGCAAAGGCAGGGGGAATGCAACGAGTCCCAGACTTAAAAAGGGTTAACAATTCGCAACTGGTTGTCGATCAACTGATTGTTTTGCATGTCTTCGCTGTAAAGAATCGGGCAGTGGTTTTCCAGCGCGGTGCTGGCAATTAACGCATCGTAATAGGAAAAACAATGTACTTCGCATAACTGTAGGGCTCTTAGCTGAGTGGCTAAAGAGAAGCCAACTACATGGGTGACGCTGGTAATTTCATGGATAGCGCCAATAACAGCATTTTCCTTTAGCTTTAGTTTTTTTAGGCAAATGTTGGAAAATTCATTGATGACTTGCGAGGAAATGATAGATTCGCCTTCAAACAGCATTGAATTGGCGATGTCTGCCTTGTGCGGCTCGCTGTTTGAGTAGGCGTAGATCAAGATATCGGTATCAAGAAAATACCTATCGGGCATTTGCGTCTTCGCGATCAAATTGAAACGAGCGTGTATCGATAGATAGTGCGGAAAGTCGTTTGGCGGGTTTTGTCGAGGTTGAATCCGCTGCTTCCTCTATCGATAATTTGATTTTAAGGTGCTTGGAGGCAAAGGCAGTAAACTGTATGGGAATTTCAATCATCCGGCCTTTTGCATCTGCTTCAAATTCTACGACTTGCATAACTAAAGTCCTCCCGAAGACTATTTGGCGTTAAACTCGATTCTACCAAGGCTGCTTGATGTTACAAACCTCGACGTTGTTGGTCAAATGACTTTGTCTGGTAACGGAAGTAATGTTGTCATGATGGGTGGCAACTGCGCATCAATCCAATGTGCTTCTTACGAATTTACTATACTGGTTTAGAGCTGTTGTGAAGCTGCTACGGATGTTAGGCCCTAACCGAATTGCAGTCAAAGTTTAAAGCTGGCCTTTAAATACAACACTGCCAGCAGTAAATACACCACAAAGCTCAAACCCAACAGCCAGGGCCTGCCTTTGGGTCTGGCCCATGCCGGCAAATGCGGCGGCAGCATTTTGTGGTTGATCAAATAAAGCGCCACCGGAAACATGATGGTGCCGACAAAGCCGATGATGGCGCTGGTGAGGATCAGCGGGCCGGGGGCGTCGAGTTGCATGGTTAGCGAGGTGATGACGGTCAGCAAGCCCAAAAAGATGTAATACCAGCGCCGGGCCGGCAGACGGCGGCTTTTCGGGAACAAGGTCAAGACGATGTCGGTCTGGATGCGGCTCACCGCGTCGGCAGTGGCTAGCCAGGTGTCGGTTAAGAAGGCCGCTGCGACCACTAAAAACAGTAACCGGCCGATTTCGCCCCAACTTACCGCAAAAAACTGGCTTTGCACCACCGCCAATTCGTATTCCTGCGGCAGTAAGCCCTTGGGGAACAGCAGGGCATAAGCCAGCAAACAGGTCATCAGCGTGGTGAACAGGTTGCCGATAATCCCGACCAAAATATCCGCGCTTAAAAAGCGCCGCCAAGTGGACCAGTTTTTCGCGCTTTCTGGCTCGTCAGCCGGTAGAAAGCCATCGCTCAACACCGCTTCTTCCGCGCCGCCCAATCCAGTAATGCGGCCCACCAAGCCGGCCATGCCGGCACCTTTGTCGCGCAACCAGTAGGAATAAAACAAGATCCAGAAGCCGCCGAGGCCGGCAAACGTAATCGCGGTTAATAGTTTGCTGGCGTCGCCGCTGTCCCAAGGGCGGGGCATCTCGCCGACCGGCCCGAGCAGGCCTTGGCTAAACGTCGGCAGGGCCTTGAGTACATCGCTTTGCAGGCAGGCCGACAATAAACCGACCACGGTGACCACCGCGACCAGTTTCATGAAACGTTCTATCAGCGTGTAAACCACGCCGCTGGCCAGAATAGCGGTGACGAACACCGCAATCGAGGCATAGCCCCAAAACAGGCTTTGGCCGCGCTGGGTCCAGTCTGTCGGCCAATGCGTCAGTTCCGCCATCGCGGTGCCGCCAGCCGAGGCAAAGGCGCCGAACCACAAAAACGACACCGTCATCAGTAGCCACAGGAAAATACCGAAGCCGCGATGCAAGCGGATAAATCCGTGGAAGATACTTTCGCCCGTCAACATCGTGTAGCGACCGATTTCCAGGTTCAAGGGATATTGCAGTAAACAGGCCGGCACCAGCAGCCACAAAAAGGTCAGGCCGTATTTGGCAATCATATAGGGCCACCAGATCAGCTCGCCACTGCCTTGCGCCAACGCCATCCACACCACGCCAGGCCCAAGTGCCGCCCACCAGCCGGGGAAAGCGGGGACATTGTGACGGGGGAGGGAGTGCAAGTCGGTGTTGTTCATATTGAAAAAAGCAAGCCGCTGTTGAAAAAGCCGTCATATGCGCAAATTTGCCCGGTTTTGGCAAATCCTCTCCTGATTATAAAAGGTGCTTAAGCCATATCAAGAATCGTCATCTCGGCATGGATTGCCGAGATCCAGGAGCCAAGGATGGCAAGCGTCGAATACATCCATGTAGTCTGGATTCCGGCAATCCATGCCGGAACGACGTTGTTGCTGAAGCAGCTTTATAATCAGGAATCCGCTTAACGATGCACTGATGGTTACAGGTGGGCTCTCGATTTGTGGGAAGGCAGTGTTTTTTAACGTTTCTTGGAAATTTGTTTGGGCGATACGCCAAAATATTTACTAAAAGCCAGACTGAAGTTACTTGCATGTCTGTAACCCACCATCTCCGCCACCAAACTGATAGGTTGCCGAGTTGACGCCAGTGCGCGATAGGCATGCTGCATCCTGATCTCGGTCACTACGCCGTGAGGGGTGTTATTAAAATAATGTTGGAACAGATTTTTTAACTTGAATGGGGTGATGCCTAGGGTTTTTGCCAGGTTTTCCAGCGATGGAGGATCTTGGTAATGCAGTTCGAGGATCTCTCTGGCTTGGTCAGCCATGTGCCGGCTGGCTTGATCGAATCTGGAATAGCCGTATTTTTCAGGTCGGCAGAGTGCGCTAAGTTCGTTAGCCAGTATGGTCATGACATGGCCGTTTAGGGTTAGCGGTGCTAAAGGGGCACTGAGGTCGCAGCCGAGCAATTGCCGGGCAGCAATCACACTTTGACTATGGCTTGGCCGGCAGCTTAAAAGTTGTAAGGCATTTTTCCGGAAGAAACACGCCGATTCATTTTCACCCAAATAGCGGTCCATCCAGCCTTTGCCGATTGAAAAACGCAATTGCTTTATGGGCTTATTCGCTTGGTACTGGCGTTCGCCGCTACTGCTGTCGAAACTGGTAATCGTGGTATTGCCTTCGCTGAATGTCAGCTCATGCTTCTCGCTGTCGATGAAGCGGGTGTGACCGGTTATTCCAAGAGTTACTACCAGACGTGGTTCGCCGAAATCGATTTTGCTGGTGATCACCAGATCGTGCAGCGGTTGATAGGTCGTTTCTATGTAACTTAGGGAGGGATCGAGCTGAAAAATCAGCGATCTACCCACGCCGAGCTGAGCGGGTAAGGATTGATGCCAGCAATGTTGCTGCGGAATGGGCTGCATAGTCAGTTCGTCACTGTTCAACCTTTTGTATCCCGCCTTTTTTGTGTCAGTCATGTCCTGAAGATTCCTTGGCCTGGAGGGATTGCCCACCTCGGTTGGGCATACGACTTACTTTTACAATAATTTGTGACATAACACTAACTTTTATCATAAATCAGTTTGAAATGGCCTGCTTTACCGGACCAATTGAACGGACATGTCTTCATATCTTCTTGTTTTATATGTTTTATTAAGTCTGTGGCATAAGGATTGAGTGTTATTTTTTGGGTCGCCTCCCTATTTAAATCTTAGCTGGTGCGGAATCGGATTCTGCAGGAATGGTTAGGGGGTAATTCACCAATCACAAAATAACTATCAAGATCTTCGAGAGGACACGATGAAAAACCTTAAATATCTATTGCTCGCCGCCACGCTAGGGCTGTCTAGCCAAATTCAAGCCGCGCCAGGTTGTAGTGCCGCGAATTTGAACGGCAGTTATGTTCTATATCAAAACAGCGTAGCTCTGGCTAATCTGCATACCGGACGTTGTGAAATTACTGTTCTGAATGGCGTAGTTGGCGGTTCCTGCGCGTTCACTACCACGCAAAGTGGAGTGATCACGCCGGGTTTCGCCGGCCCGGTCAGCGGCACCGCCACCATGAACACCGATTGCTCGGCCGTCGCGCAATTAGATTTCTCGCCGGCGCCTAATGTCACCGTACAATCATTCTTTGATTTGCAATTTACCCCGGACAAACAATCGTTTATCGGGCAATGGACCAATAATTTCGGCTTGCTGGGCACTTCCGCCGGTACCCGTTTCTCCCCGTTCCTTCCCTCCACGCCCGCGCAATAAGGTTTGCTTATCATGACAACTAATTCTTTAAAGCTGGCCTTGGCAGTCGCTGCCGTGCTATTGACACCCGGCGCTAACGCGGCGGTTTACAATTTTGTGCAAACCGGTTTCGACGACGGGGCGACTATTTCCGGTAGTTTTACCGTCAATGACGCCAATAACTCAGGGCAGATTAACGTGGGAAGCGCGAATTTTGGTATGAATTTCAATGAAATATCGGCATTTTCTTTATCGTTCTCGGGTAACTCTATCGTCGCAGCGTTTACTCACAACTTGGCCGATTTGTCGGCGATGGTTTACAACCTCGGCAGCCCGTATCTGGGTGACGAGATTCATGGTGCTCAACAGGAACTGATCGCAACCAACTACTTCGGCACCACCGGCTTTGATTATTACAGTGGCATGGGTTTTGGCGGTTTCGGCGGCGCGGTATTCGATAAAGCCGCCAATGCGACCTCTTATAGCTACGAATTGGTGTCCGTGACACCGGCCGCCGTGCCGGTGCCTGGCGCGGTCTGGTTGTTTGGATCGGTGCTGGCGGGGTTTGTTGGTATGAAGAAGCGTAAAGCTTGATTGTCAGTTGCAATAAGCCTGTATAGCAAAAACGCCCGCTAAGGGCGTTTTTTTAGTTATTGATCGGTTTGACGAAGTGGATCGCGATCAATTTGCAACTGTCAGGCGGGTTTTTGCAGCTTTTTCAAAATGCTTTTGCTAATGCGCTCTACAAAGTCTTCGGGGTTTTCGTAGTCATGCTCCCGGATAAACTCCACGACCGAGGTCACCAGTTTTTTGGTGTCGGTGATTTCCTGGTGCGATCTGCCGCAACCTTCGCAGTGGGTGCCTTCGGATGTGCATTGGTCGATACAAGGTTGATATTTCATAGAGTGTTCTCGAAGGTTAATGGCTAAATGATGATTATTGTAAGTTGCGGCAGCGAGTTACCGCAAAACTTAACGCCTACTTCGGGTCTTTCGATTCTGACGTTTGGCAAATTGCTGCTGACGCTGCTTTGATAATTTTCGTCATTACAAGGTAACAGATTGAAATTCATCAACTATTCAGTTAAATGACATAGTTCAATAACTTGAATTAAATAATTCTAATATTACAATATAGTTCGCTTTAATTTGTTATAGCTAATTGAGCAGCTGAGGCCTACGGCCTGAGTCGATCTTAAAACTGTTTCATGACTTCAGAGAATTCCAGCTTTTTTGATCGTTTCAAGGGCGGAAAAGCCTTAATGATCGTTGCTCTGAGCAATAGCAAATTGATTTATTTTTGACTTTCGAAAGGCGAACTATGAAAAAAATCTGCGCAGACAATCAGCAAAAGGTCCGGCATGCTCACACTTCAGCAAAAACAGAACTTGGACTGCTTTGCTTGCTGGGCACTGGTGTGCTTTTCGGTTTTACTACGGTGGTTAACGCCGATGAGGAGATCCCGGATACATTGAGCGGCGATGTGGTTTTGGAAAAAATCATCGTCACCGACAAGTTTCCTGGGGTAAAGGCATTAAATGCTTCGGACATGGAAGCGGATATTCTCACCAGCAAACGCGCGGCAGTCAGCGATACCGCCAAACTGCTGGAGGACACGCCGGGGGTGAGTTTATACGGTGCCGGCGGCGTATCCAGTTTGCCGGTGATCCATGGCCTGAACGACGACCGGGTGAAGATCGACATCAACGGCATGACCTTGACTTCGGCTTGCGCCAACCACATGAATCCGCCGTTGTCGTATATCGACCGCAGCAATATCGGCAAGATCACCATCTTGACCGGGGTGACGCCGGTGAGTTTGGGCGGAGACAGCATCGGCGGCACGATTTCGGTACAAACACCCGATCCGGTGTTTGCGGAGCCGGGCAAGGATATTTTGTTGGATGGCAGCGTCTCGTCGTTTTACCGCAGCAACGGCGACGCCTTTGGTGGCAGCATCGCCGCCGGCGTGGCAACGCAAAACGTGCGGCTGGACTACACCGGTTCGCACACCGAAAGCATGAATTACAACGACGGCAACGGCCAGATCGTCAAATCCACCGCTTACGAAAATCAAAACCATTCGGCGGCTTTGTCCTTTAAATCCGATAAACATTTGGTGGTGATCCGTGGCGGGCAGCAGCATATCCCGTTTCAAGGTTTTCCGAATCAGCGGATGGACTTGACCAATAACGACAGCATCTTCGGCAACATCATGCACAAAGGCAGTTTCGATTGGGGTTCGCTGGAGAGCAAATTCTATTTCGAAAGCACGCAGCACAGCATGGATATTGGTGAGGACAAACATAGCCAGTTTCTGGACGGCACCGCCAGCGGCGGCACATTTGCGTCGCCCAACGATCAAATGCCGATGGAAACCCGCGGCCGTAACCTGGGTTATAAACTCCAAGCAGAAATTCCGTTCAATAAGCGCGACACATTTCGTGTCGGCAACGAATATCACAGCAATAAAATCAACGATTACTGGCCGGCGGTACACACCAATACCAGCATTGCCGCCAACAACCTCGATGCGCGCCTTGCTTACTGGATGATGGCCCCTGAAGCCTATCTGAACATCAACAATGGCGAGCGCGACCGGGTAGGATTTTTTGGCGAATGGGAAGCCAATTGGGACGCCAAATGGCGCAGCTTGTTGGGTCTACGCTACGACCACACCACTACCAACACCGGCAACGTCCAGCCATATAACCCCGATTTAATCAACACCGGTCCGGCACGTACGGTGGATAGAGCCGGGGCGATTACCGCCCTAAACGCCGCTAATGCCTTCAATGCCCGCGACCGCGAGCGCAGCAACGACACCTTCGACGTCACTGCCCTAGTGCAATTCACCCCCAATGATATGAGCCAATACGAACTGGGTTACGCGCGGAAAAACCGTGCCCCCAACTTATACGAGCGCTATGTCTGGGGCGCACGCAATATGGATATGGCCATGATAGGCTGGCATGGCGACGGCAACGGCTACGTTGGTAATATGGACTTGACCGAGGAAACCGCACACACCGTCAGCTTGACTGCCGCGTTTCACGAGCCGAAAAACAATCTGTGGGAAATGAATGTCACCCCGTATTTCACCTACGTGAACAACTTCATCGACGCCGACCGCTGCGTTAGCGCCTCGAATGCAGCAGCCAGCGGTTGCAAAGCCACACCGCAAACCGCCACTAACACTTTCGTCTATCTGCAATATGCCAATCACGACGCCAGATTGTGGGGCATGGATGTGTCCGGTCGAGCGCGGATTTATAAAGACCAAACCGTCGGTGAGTTTGCGGCCCATACCACGATGAGTTATGTGCGCGGCGAGCGCATGGACGGCGGCAATCTCTATCACATCATGCCGTTTAACATGAAACTGAGTTTGGATCATCGCCTGAGCACTTGGCAAAGCGCCATAGAAATGCAATTTGTCGACGGCAAGGACGATGTGCAGGCCATCCGCAACGAGACCGAGACTGCGGCTTATATCCTGTTAAATGCCCGAACCGGCTACGAGTGGGGCAAAGTGCGTTTTGATGTGGGTTTGGATAACGTGCTGGATAAGCAGTATTACCACCCCCTGGCTGGCGCGTATTTGGGAGACCGCTACGGCATGAATCCAACTGCGCCGGCCAATGTTACAGTGCCCTGGGGCAGAAATATTGCCGGTATGGGGCGCTCGGCGTTTGTGGGTTTGACGATCAAGTTCTAATGTCGATTGCCAAAATTAGTAAAAATTGGTTGATCAAAGCTATTTCATTGTTGTGTCAAGACCAAGGTAGGTTTTGACACAATGATTGAAAAATGCCGGGTTTTCTGCCTGAACGGGTGACATATCTTGGTGACATAACTTTAGGTTAGGGCAAATATCGGCCAAAAAGCGACATTCAATGCTTTGCGCTCAATGTCGGCTAGATGCAATAAGCTGCCATTCAACGGGGGCATATTGCTTGGATGGTCAAATTTCAACCGGTATCAATATTAAAAAAAAATCAATGAGTTGTACTTTAGTCAAGATCGGCTACTTATCAAGCTGGTGCGATCATGTAAGTGCCATAGCAATATCAGGCACTCGGTAAAAGCCCTAACGCGATTAAACCTTTACGGACCAGTTTCACAGCTTGATGTGGATTTGAAGTGGTGAGAAGCTGAATTGCATCTTCAGTACTTAACCCTGTGTTAAGGGTACTAACAACATCGGAGTTGGCTTTATCTAAATAATTAACCAATTTTTTGAATGCTCGCTCAGACGAGTCTACGTTTGTTGGCAAATTGAAATTTTTGGTTTCATCCAGAAAACGGGCAAAATTCATAGATTTTTCTTTATGCCACTCTAAACCCAATTCCGAGGGATAATTCCCTGAAGAGCGTAGTATTCCGTCAGCTAAAATCTGGGCACCACCACCAAAGCCTCCAAGAATAAACAGCGGTTTATTGTGTTCTAAGGTCACCAGGGCCTCCTCGAATAAACCGGGCATGAAACCAGAAAATCCTTCGACTTTCCCACCCATAATTATTCGAGCTTCTATTGCTGGAATTAGGATTGAAGGTGCATCTGGAATATCAAGCACCAAAGGCGACATGGTTAACCGACGCATGGCGCTCAAACATATTGCGCCATTGAATTTCGATCTTGCTGACTCAGTGGTTGCTTCCTGATCTGGTACAAAATCTGGATCGCATATACCTGCCATTTGTTGCGTTATGCGAACAATACGACAACAATTGATCCACTGGGCTTCAATTCGGGCTGTAACTTTCAGGTAGTGGGGCCATGCAGAATGATTATACAGTAGCCCCAACTGAATATTAGTATCAGGGCCGCCTAAGCTGTTATCCTCTTGTTCGGCACTGATCAGGCGCAACAGATCAAACGTAAAGTTTCCTTCATCTTCTAACCAGTTCCCAGCATAGGCTAGGGATGCCCCTGTTCTTAAAATTGGCCTTGCCAGTTGCAAAAGTAAATCTCGCAGATGCTCCAATCCTAAACCTCTTGCCAATAAGTTTTCACGTTGCCAAGATATGCTTAGGGCAATAACCTTATTAATATTCGTCCGAGTACGTAATTTGTCACTCATGATAGTATCTCCTCGAATGAATAAAACCAAATCTGTGGAAAAAACTCGTATAGAATGTCTAGTTCCGCACCAGCAAGACCTTGGCCAGGATAGATGATTTGTAATTCCTGATCGGGATGGTTTCGGATTACATGGAGGAGCGTTGTCGGATCCGGCAACCAGTTAAGAATAAGCCGAAGCTTTCCCGGTTCTGCAGGAATTGAAGCGGCCAGAGCAGAATGATAAGTCCCTAACAAGGCGTCTCGAATAACCCGAGTTACAATCTGTTCCTCGATGTCAGGAATATCAGTACTCCAACGCACTGTCGGCGCGTTTCCAAACTCTGGCACACCTAAAGACTTGCAACCATCATCCATCGCCTCTACAACTATCAATGGATGTAAGCGCCATTGTTCATTTGTTCCGACGCCGACCGATAGATTATCAACTTTTTGAGGTTTACGGAACAGCGAAACTTCCCTTCGACACCACGGACGCTCTGCATAACGAGCGCTTCTAACTGCAATCATCGCCGCAGTTGTTGGTGAATCAAGGCTATAGTTAAGAACCTTTGAAAAAACAGAGCTAATGGCAATGTCGTTTTCGTCGAAGAACGCTGCCATCTGTGTTTGGCTGTATATATAATCACGCAATCTTTGAGCCGGCACTCGCCCGTCTGCTTTTGCGTGACTGAGAAATATTGATACCTTTGGAGGAGCTATGTCAACTGCATTTAGTTGTGAAGGTATTACTTCATTTTTTGAACGCGGCAACAATAAACGGGTCAAGGTTTCCGTCAGTTGTTTTAAAAGCGAACGCACCACTGAATCAACTGTCTCAGCCTGCTGATGCTCCTCTAAGGAGGTTTTTTGGTTGAGACGATGTTTTTCATATGCAACCAACAAATCATTTAGGTTAGTTAAAGGCAATCCAGCTGGGCGTAGAAAATTAAGTTCGCGAAGTTCATTTGGGGTATTGTAGGCAGTAGCATCAAGCGCTACAGGTATTATGGCTCGGCGCTTGGACGATCCTTGTGTGCGCAATTGTGATAGCCAATGACGCCATGTTGGGTCTGACACCATGTGTTCGTCCACCAGAGCAATAACAATCTGCAAATTCGTAATCTTAGTTGAGGCGCTTTCTTCACCGATTTGTGTCGGTGTACGATATTCGCCATGCAGAGGCGGGGGTAAACCGTTCTTGGGTGCGCCTGGTGCTGGCAGACTTCTATAATAGACTTGTGGCCCAAGTCCATTTCCAGGCCTAAGCCATGAGTTTATCCTGCGGGCGAAAATCTCTCCTAGGGGACAGGATGGGTGCCACAGAACAAAGATTTCAGGAATATTCATAGCAGATATCCTTTTGCAATTAAGTGACTATGCTGATCAACCCAGTATTATCAGCATCGGTTGCCGCTGGTAAGATGCGGCAGCCTTCTAGTCGGGAAGCAGCAGATTTTGTCCCATTTTTCTGAACCAGTCCTCGATCGAGGTGGGACAAGGGCCGTTATTCAGCAAGGCCTTAGAGAATAGACCTTCCGTCACGTGAACTCCTAGCTGTCGGTAAGCTTCAAATTGCTCTTCGTCAAAAAATTGATCCAGCGTGGTTTGATGCGGAAATTCGGGATTGTTGGTCCGATAACGCTTGATGAGTTCGGATTCATTTCCGGTGACCGAAAGCTTTATATAAAGTAACAAGCCCCAACCGGCGGTAGTATCGGGGCTAGGACCTGGATATCTAATGCGACATAAATGCGAGTGAGTCTTACTGAGGCCGGTTTTTGGGTCAGGACGCAAGCCGCTCAGTTCAGGTCTGATTTCTACACCAAAGTCAATCTGGGCATGGCGAACAAGGGTTAGTAAACCTTCAAAGGCAAAATTTGGATCGGCTTCCCCATCGACGCAAATAATGTATTTTGCGCGACGCCGAAGCAGTTCGTAAACTGCCATGTTTTCGATGTGGCCGCCGTCAGACAGATTAAACCAGTCTTCCTTCTCGGACATGGGGCTGGCGATCATTTCGCGGAGCAAGCAACGGAAGCCGGGGTGTTGCTCACCGGCGCCGTTGTCGGGTTTCTTTATCCAATATCCCAAACGCAAGTTGAGTAGAGTCAGAATGGCTGTGAGGAAGGGTTTGGATCCCAAGCCCATATGTGAGGAAAGCGCTGCGCCTGACACTGCAATGGCTGTTGCTAAATCCACAGGGTTGCCACTGGCTCGCCACTGATCTGTTTTAGCATACCCGGTGGTTGTGGAACCTATCCAGTGCTTAGAGAACAAGAAGAAATCTGATCGGCGGTCTCGCAGAGCTGGAGACTCGCTGGTTGGAAGGTTTACTGTCGTGTTGATGAGATGATATGGAGCCTTTTTATTTGGATTAATCTTTGTTAGTTCGACAGTTGCCGTTTCATCGTCGGTTTTATGGATAAAGGTTCTGGCTAGTTTGTCTCGATAAAACCTATGAGGTGCTGTTAGGTTGATGTCGAGGACAAAAAAAGCGATAAATCCCAAGCCGCCTGCGATACCTGCTAGGAGCCAAAAACCCGCGTCGAATGCCGGCTCGCCAAGCAACCAGAAAATATAGAATGCGGCGAGACCGATTGCTGGTGCAATAAGGCCAGCTAACACGAGAAAAAGCTTTGAAGCGATGATTTTGAATTTGGGGTTCTTTAATAAGGGGAAGAACTCCATGATGGACGGTGCAATTGTTGTAAGCACACCCATTACACCGGCTAGCCCTGTTATCTTCCAGCTGTTAGCATCAAACTTCGCTAACTCGTCATGACCCATCTTGACGAGCCAGAGCGCGCCGCAGCCCAAAGTCAGCAATGTTAGCCACCAAAGCGCTTGACCCGCCATCTTGGGGCTTATGCCCGAGCGGCGTAGCGACCATCCATAGGCAACAAAGGCCAAACCGGTCAGGGTGGTTAGCACCGGAAAAATTACGGAGATGCTGAGCACTTTCGAATCTGTAGCGAACTGGCTTAGCAACACGGCCACAATTGATAACAATGCAATAATAAACAGCGGCGCGGTCCAATTTAGTACCATGCCGGCGACCGTCGTAGCAACCGTTTCCCAGTTTTCCCGTGCATTGCGAGCCGCTAGGAATTTGGCATTTTGTCGTATGAAACGGATCGGTTCGGGATCAGGCCCATGAGGCCACGCCATCTCGGTAAAATCAGCGCCCTCACCCAGTCGGCGAGTCAGAAAACTGCCAGTGTAACCGCCGCCGGAAACCGTGGAAAGAACATCGACCTGTTCGAGCATTCCGCGTTCAGCCAAGACTTGAACAACGCCAAACCCAAATGTAGCGGAGCGAATTCCACCACCCGACAATGCCAGTCCCACTGCGTTGGTCACATCGCTGTTATCGCTTGCCTGTTTACCTCGCCGTTCATTTATTTCCCGCTTTTCGTCATTGTTGATAGCCTCGATCATGCTAGCGTCCAATTTAGCGAGTTTCTGATGTATACCAAAAGGAATATCTTCAAATAACGGATCGAGAATCGCCGAATCAAAAGGGGGTGGTGTTAGTTGATCTGCTGAAGGTTTGCCATAAGCCAATTGGTGGAGTTGATCTGCGAATACTCGAAGCTTTACCTGCACGCCCTCTAAATCAGCCCTGAACTCGTCGGCCCCATCACGGGAGTTGAGTTGCCCTTCTTCGTATGGACGATGCCATTTGGCAGTTAAAGGACGCAATTCCAGGTTGAGAGTATCGGCTACCAAAGAGGCAAATTTCTGACATCCTGGGTATTTCTTTATCGAAGCCCTTGCAAATTCAAATACCGAATAAATACTTTTTAGGGCGCTTGCTTCGATGCCGTACTGATAAGGCAAAGGCTGAGTGGTAATTCTTGTGCGCAACTCGGTCAGAAGTTCATGCGCGGCAAGTTGGTCGGCTGTTAAGTCTTTTGGATCAGACATTTCGTACTCCCTATTCTGAATGAAAAGATGGTTATTTTTGAATTTACCAAATTATGCTCTTAACCCATATTTAACGCTTTACGGATGTAAGCTCGTGCCTACTACCATTAAGTTCAAAAGTTAGGTTTACAAAATTCCAAACACATAAAAGAACAAGACCCACCCCAAGAAACTGACCGAAATCAGAACAAATAATACTTTCCAAAGCGGTTGAAGAGCAGTTTTATGCTTGAGAGCCTGCCTTATTTCTTCCCCGCTTAACTGGCGCCACCCCCAATAACTAACATATGGAGTGATCAAAAACGCCGTAATCCATAGTGGTACTATCTCAAATTCACCTGCCTGCTCACTGAGGGTAAGTATCATGCTATAGCCGCTAGCCAAGACGTATAATATGAACGGGACGATGAGACCAATAAATGCCGCTCGCTTCCGTCCGACGCGCCAAAGGTTACTAAACATCATTACACCGGCCGGAACCCCCCAACCAAAGAAATAAAACGACGATATACTGATTGCACGGTCGCTGTAGAGCCTAATTTGTGAGTTAACAAAAGCCTGGGACCTATGGTAGCCACTTTGGTCGGCCGGGAGGACAAGGGTTTCTTTGTCCAAGGCGCATTTTTTCTTACTCAGAATAAATAAAGTAAATGCCAAGATTAACAACGCCACCGGATTATCTACTAGCAGCAGGCCTGGATTCCAGTTGGATTTATTTTCTGAAAACAGCCATAGACTTCCTATTAATGTATAACTACCGTAAAGCCTCAGGAGAAAGACTTGAACTTCTTTGACGCGATTTTCCCAAGATGGCCCAACCAGCCTGTCGACCGGGGTCAACAGGAATAACAGCGTTCCGACTGGAACCCCGAATATTAGAATCGACGCTTCTGCACGATCAGCTCGAACAAAGCTTAACAATCCGACACTCAATAAAATCAAGCCTAAAAGTGGCAATGTGAAAGAGAAAACAGATATAGCCCGGGGTGATTGGAAAATCTCAAACACTAACCAGTGCCAACCTATTTTTACAACCCAAACAAGCACTAAACCAGATATCACAAATAAAAGTACATGCACTACTTTGTGACCACTCACCAAAATCTGCGGATTTTTCAGGAAATTCTCGCTAAGAATAGGAATTTCTAAAAGGCTTTTTACCACAGTATTATTCAGATTAAAGAGCGGTTTAACGACTTCAATCATTTCAGGCAAGGCATAAATATCAACCAGATCATATCCCTCATTACTTATTAACTCTATGTCCTCATCAGATACGAATACAATACCGCTTTTCTCCAAACTTTCCGTTAAACCCGGCGGATCTTTGATAATGCTATCCTTTTTGAAGGCATAAATTGGCTGTGGCGGCTCAATGTTTTTTTTCTTAAAACTATCGTGGACTTTCCTTGAAAGCTGTCCAAGCCCACTTTTCGATCTCAATTCGGGATTTGTATTTTGTTCCGATGAATTCGAATTATTTATAATAATTGCGTCATGTAACTTAATAATCTTCGTTTCTAACGCCTTTTCTAAGTGTAAAGTATCGTACTTCCCTGATTTGTCGCCTTCAGATTTTTTTATAATCCGAGTAATTTCTTTGGCGAGTTGCCCGGCGTTATCGACACCACGCAAATCGCTTCTGGAAAAAATGGGTTTAAATCGCTCCTCCGTCTCAACAATAACGTTTTTTATATCTATAAAACTATCTTTTGGGAAAACCAAAATTCGTTTGTCCCGTAGTTTGTCTTTAACGTGCAACAATTGGTACTCATCTATCATATCTTTGTGATCAAATTCTAATTGGGCACGAATAAATAACCCCAGTAAGAGAAGAAAGAAAATGACCGATACAGTGCGAAATTTATGCGCAAACTCATCTTCCAACTTGCTTTTTTTGATCAAGTTCAAACAAGCTGGCAGCATGCTCTGCTCGGGTGTTTGCGCGTTGTCGTAACGCATCGCCCAAGCGAGAGTACGAGGAGTCCTGCTCCAATCCAAGGCCTGAACCAGCTCGATATCCGCAAGAATTTTTACATTTTGCTCGACCTTATCGACGAGTCGTCTGTATTGCCGAGCCGCTTCGGCTTCTTGCGCGAGCCATTTCTTTGCCTCATCCCATTGACGGAGAAGAGTTTCATGACTTATATCTAACTCCGATTCTGCAGTTAAGTCTCCGTGTGGCGAGGCCATAATGAAGTTGTTTCCTTCTTTCTGAAAGACGTTTACCACTCTAATTACCGCATCAATCTCAGCGTTAACCACAGAAGCAACCTCGCCGAGTTTTACTATGCGTCGTGTCAGTGGCCCCTGGGAGGGTTTATCACTTAAGCAAATAAAAAGCGCCCTGGCAATTTGCCGATCTTGTTCACTCTCCAGCGATTCCAATACTTCATTCAGATGTTCCGATAAGGCACCGGAAAGTTGCTTCGCATTTTTGTAGTCATCAAGGATCAGTTTATTCTCTGTGCTGAGAAAAACATCCTGATTGATGTCTAACTCCGATTCTGTGGTTACCTTTTTACACTCGATTCGTTTCTGGGCTTCGCACCAAGTTCTCATCAACACATGTTGCATCAAAGGGAGTTGGTCTGGATCGGTGCCAACGTCGTTGAGTATTTGATTAACCAAGGTTTCGTCAATATTGGCGACGAACTGCGGTAATTCCAGCGGTCGCCTGATCGCTTCCGCCAATTGTGGTCGCGTCATGCGGGGTGTCAGGTACTGGCTAAGGCTGACGGCTTCAGGCAACCCCAAGAAGGCATCACAGTATCCTAAGAAATCAGATCGCATGGTGATCACAATATAAATCGGCACGTCAGCCTGCCTAGCAGCGGTTAACAACAGTTCCACAAACGCGGCGGCTTCGTTGCGTTGTTGTTCTGCAATTAAAGCTTTGTCAGTCGTATTGTTTTCATCTAGCGATTTGGCCTGAAGTGAGTTTGTCGTAGACCGACCGGTTTGATCCCTGCTAGCAAACCGAAACAATTCTTCAAACTGATCAATGAGAATCAGAACACCGCCTCCTTGGGCCTCCTTTTCGCCGCGGTAAGCCCGCACTAGACCAAGTGGCCCGGATCTAAACTGCGCGGACGCGAACTCATACCTTACGGACTCGCCTTCGTCCGACAGAGACATCTGAGGATAAAATGTGTCGATCCAGGCATTGGCAAGATTTTGCAGCGGAGCACCGCCGGGACGTGCTGTCACGAATTTCCATTTAGCTGGTGCATCCAGTAAGAAACCCTGATCTAATGCTGGTAATAAACCAGCTCTGACTAGTGACGATTTTCCGCTTCCACTGGCACCAAGCACCGCAAGAAACCGAAAATCCCGGTGGGTCTCAAGCCGTGAGAGCATCTCGTCGATTTGGTTCTCCCGCCCAAAGAACAGTGCGGCCTCGTTCTGCTGGAACGGCCTAAGCCCGGGATACGGTTCAGTAATATTCCCATTAGCTGAGTTCATTACCTCCTCCCTAAGAGTTTTCCCACAAACAGTTTCATTGACTTTGTGTCGCCATCAATTATTACATCAATGCCACTAGTACTTAGAAGGTCTCGGGGTGAATTATCTCGATAGACGCCAATACAAAGCCGATTCCCAGTTCGATCTCCAAGTCGGAATGGCCGAGTGGCTTTGAATCTCTCTTTCGCCCATTCTTCAGGGCAATCTCCGTATGTGAATGTGACTCCAGTGAATTTGCCCGAATGAACCATATCGCAGAAATCCTGCGCATCCATTGCGGGCTCATACTGAATCTTATAATGGCTCAATTGCTTCCTCAGATTCTTAACAAGGAGGGCATCTTGCGCTTCTGAATCAATAAGAACGGTGACTGATCCCTCGTTTGTCTGAGTAACTCCTCCCTCGTCTACAGGTGTATCAAGCCGTCGTTGTGCTTCCCTTTTGCGGTCAATGTCCTCGATATGCTTTGCAAGTAAGGGTTGGAACTCGGAAAGATCGCAGGAAATGACTTGGTATTGTTCGCTGAAAACCAAGGCGCGATGGGTGTCGCTCTTGATACTGTCCGAGGTTAGCAATTGGGATCGCCAAAGTAACAGATCTTTTCCAGGTATCTTACCTGCAGCTATAGCGCGTTTGCAGAGCCAGGATTCGTAGTCCTCGTCGTCACCTTTCCTACCAAGAAGTTGCACAAAGATAATAGCTTCATTGAGAAGCTTGTCTACTTTGGCTTCACATTGTGTTCGGTTACTGTAGAAAGCTTCATACAACGCATTGTTATTATTGGTAAGCACCACCGCGCCTTGATCTGTTAGCCAGCTACGAACTGCACTACGTGCTTCTTCTAGGTCTTTTACCGGTGGTCCTGAGATTCCGTCGGCAAGGAACACTTTCGAGTCCGTTAGTCTCGATCGAACTGCCGCGTTAGGCCTTACTTCATTAGAGTATTCAGTTTTGACATTAAAGAGGTGTTCTGCAATCGCCTTCGCTAACTCACGAATCCTGGCGTCGAAGCTGGTTCCTTCCAACGGTAACGGCCAATTAATTTCTTTATTTCTACTCGCTGGGTGAGGTTCCCAAAACTGGAAGCCAAGGACATCCATTTTCTCAATCTCCGGGGGACGTTCTTCTATTTTTAAGTCTTCAATGAACATTACAAATGCTTTTTTGCCACCCCTCCCTAAATCGTTGAAGAACTGTTCACGCTCCAATTTACACCAAGGCCGGTTTAAGTAAGCTCGCGACAGGACGATCAACAGCGCCGCTGTCCCGCTGAGCGCCTGCGTGATTTCAGATGTAAGACTACTGGCACCATCCAACTCAGCACGATCCCAAAAAATTGAAGCTGTTCCGGTGCCTTCTAGATTTTCATCCAGATGTTTTTGCAGTTTAGCGACAAAGCCCAGAATCCATTCCTTTGCTACAACCTGGGCGTAACTGATGAAAACGTCATATTGACATTGCGGCACGAATGCGGGCATAAATTACTCCGTAATGTAGATTAACCTTCGCCTGCTAGATAAAACATGGGTGAATTGAGGCTTACTTAATACCGACACTCAATTATGTAATCATTCACGAGATCACTCAACGTTACATTTGTAGCAGTACAAAAGTACTGGAACAACGGACTTTCAAGCCAGAAACGAAATACTTGCTTCCATAAACTCTGGCAGGCAGCAATGTGGCATATTGCTGACATTAATATTTTAGAAATGACAGTCTCTTTTGGGTCGATTGCGTTCAAAAAGCCCCTTGTTGGAATAAACCTTTTTTCCCAACAAGATTCGTCGATATTAAAAACCGCTAGTTATAGGTTTTTTCGGCCGGTGAAATTAACTTACAGACACCAAAGCCCGGTTTATAAACACGCGAAGCGCGTCTTCTATTCCGGATTTGGGCCGAGGAAGCTTCAGTGGCGATTACGCCATTGGTTGGTCGGACGCAGGCGATTCAACTTGCGCTAAACGATATACATAAATCGTCGCACCAATTACCGCCGCCTGACCCATCAATAAATTGACGATGGGCAAGGTCAGACCTAAGCCGGTCAAGCCGCCTAAGCTTATCACCCCCCAGCGTGTCTGTTTCATGAATTGCTTCTGCTCGGGAAACGGCATTCCGCGTTCTTCCAGCGGGTATGCTAAAAATTCCATCGCGATACCCCATGCCGCAAACACCGCCCAAAGCAAAGGTGCGATTAGATTGACCACCGGAATCAAAAACAGCAGCAGTAAAGGCAGTACCCGCAGCAATAGATAGCCAACCCGGCGCAATTCGCCGAAAAACACCTTATCCCAAGGCAGATCGGCTTTCACCACGCTGCCGCCGCTAATCAACTGCAAGGTCTTGGCGGCTAACTGGCTGTAGTATGGCGCGGCAATCAGGTTGGCGAACAGGGTAAAGGTAAAGAAGCCGATCACTAAAAAACTGATAAAAAATAGCGGCCATAAAATCCAATTCAGCCACGATAACCAGTCGGGGATAAAGGAATGAATCAAAGCCGATACGGAATGGTAGCCCAGCACGAAAGCGCCGGTGTACAACACCATATTGATAAATAACGGAATCAACAGATATTTACGCAACTCGGGGTGGGTAAGCATTTTTGCACCCTCCCACAAGCAGCCAATTGCGAACAAGGGGTTGTTGCCGCGTGGTAAATTTAACATGTTGCCAAACTCCTTACCCCGTGTAGACCGGGATCGATGACCACGCCACGTTCGGTGACGATGGCGCTAATTAAGGCCGCTGGCGTGACGTCGAACACTGGGTTCCAGGCGTTCACCAACGAGCCGTCGTTTAAGTAACAATTTGGAAGCAGTTCCTTGGGGTTGCGTTGTTCTATTTCGATGCTGTCGCCGTTTTCCATGCTGAAATCGAAAGTGGAAGAGGGCGCTGCCACCATCATTTTTACGCCATGTTGTTTCGCCAACACCGCCAGCGAATACGTGCCGATCTTATTGGCCACGTCGCCGTTGGCGGCGATCCGGTCGGCACCGACGATGATCCAGTCTAGCTTGCCCGATTTCATCAGCCAAGCCGCCGCCGAATCGGCGATTAGAGTGGCCGGAATGCCGTCCTGCGCTAACTCCCACACCGTCAAGCGCGCGCCCTGTAGCCAAGGCCGGGTTTCATCGGCATAGACGTTTTGCAATTGACCGCGCTTGTGCAAACTGCGAATCACGCCCAACGCGGTGCCGTAACCGCCGGTGGCTAAGGCGCCGGCATTGCAATGGGTTAGCACAGCCTTGGCATTGCCGATCACATCGGCGCCGCGTTCGCCCATGGCGTGGTTGGCGGCGATGTCTTCGGCGTGAATTTGCTCGGCTAATTGAGTTAGTGCCGCGAGGGGTTCCGCTGGGTTTTCCGCTAAAAGAGCGCGCATTTTATCCAGCGCCCAGAACAGGTTTACCGCAGTCGGCCGGGATGCCGCCAGTTGCTGAATATCTTGTGCTACCGCCGATTGCCAATCGGCATTTGGATAGTGCCGCATGGCCGATAGCACGACACCGTAAGCGGCGGCGATGCCGATGGCAGGGGCACCGCGCACCCGCATCGAAGCGATGGCTTCGGTGACGCCGGCGGCGTCGTTATATTCATCGTAGGCTATGGTTTCCGGCAAGACGCGTTGGTCCAGCACTTTTAAGCTGTGTCCGCTCCATTGCAAAGCTTGTACGGAAAGTGTTTGGCTTGTACTCATCGTGGTTCCGTTTAAATCTAAAGAATAAATGATTGAGGTGGCTCGAATTCCTGCAACTGGCACTTCCCCGATGCTCTAAGTGGGCACCAGAGCGGTCAATTTGCGTTGAAAAGACTAGCTAGACGCGGCCGTAGTCCGGTATATAAGAGTTATTTTAAGGTGTTTTTGTGCTTACTGCTGTGCTTGTCGATATTGGTCCGGTTAATAGTCTTTAACCTTTGGTAAATTCCGCAAATTCCGTGTGTTGTCCGAGCAACTGCCGCAAGCTTGCCAGCGCACCCGGCAGATCGTAATTTTCAATTTGTCTGGTAATTGTCTCTACCTGTTGTGCTTCCTCCAGCAGACTGGTCAATGTGGGCGCTATCTTGTGCCAATTATCGACAGCGTTAATATTGTCGCTCGCCAGCATGGTCAGAAGCTTGGGTATTAGCGCCTTGAGCTGGTTGATGTCGAGCGTGGCAGCTATTTCCTCGCTAGTAGTCGGATGAACCAATAACTCGCGAATTTCCGTCGCAGCCTCTGTCAAGGCCAAGCTCAGAGGGTCGCAGCTGGCGGCAATAGCCGAACGCTCCTCGGCCGATTTTATGCGTTGCTCCAAAATCGCCGCTAAGGCCCGCACTTGCTCCAGCCCCAGTGTTGCCGCCACACTCTTCAATGTGTGGGCTAGACGCCGGGCGGTCTCCACGTCGTCAGCTTCAGCTGCTTCGACTATTTTCCGCGCATCGTCGAGATGTGAATCAATAAAACGCCGCAACATCTTTTCATAGCTGTGGTGCTTGCCGGCAAAGCTACGCAGCCCGATGGCAGTATCCAGAACCAATGACTTGCCCGTACTTACTTTTTCTGCGGCTAGATGTTTGAGGTTGCTGCTCTTGTCCGGCAGCCAACGGCTTAACATGGCGAATAAAATGTCAGGGTCAACCGGCTTAGCCAGAAAATCGTTCATACCGGCAGTCAGCCAATCCTGGCGATCTTCTTGAAAGGCATTGGCGGTCATCGCAATAATCGGTAAAGTCTGACAATTGGGCAATTGCCGAATCAGCCGGGTGGCTTCAAGTCCGTCCATTATCGGCATATGCATGTCCATCAAGATTAGATCGTAGCGTCGGTTGTTTACCATGTTTAATGCCTCGGCACCGTGATTGGCGAGTTCGACCGTCAAGCCGGTGGTTTCCAATAGTTCTTTTGCTACCTCTTGATTGATTTCATTGTCTTCGACCAGCAAGATGGTTGCCTCACGGCGAAAGTCAGCGGTATCGGCTGCCAGCACGGCGCTAGGCGGATTGCGGTCGGATTTTAGTCTGACGGTAAACCAAAAAGTGCTGCCCGAGCCCTTGGTGCTAATGACGCCCACCGTGCCGCCCATCATGTTGGCAAGGTGGCGGCTAATCGTCAGGCCCAGACCGGTGCCTCCATATTTGCGGGTGGTGGAACTTTGGCCTTGTTCGAAGGCTTCGAACACGCGGGCTTGTTGCTCGTCGTCCAGACCTATGCCGGTGTCTCGCACTTCGAAACGGACTTCAACTCGTTCAGCCGATTGTGTCAGCAAGCAGGCTTTCAGCGAGATCTCGCCGGCATCGGTGAATTTGATGGCGTTGCCCAGATAATTGATCAAAATCTGGCCGATACGCAAAGGATCGCCGAGTAAAGGCATAGCAGCTAGAGAATCATCGAGTTCTTTTGAAAATCTAAGGCCCTTGCCGCGCGCCCGCTCCGCCATAATGCTGTAGGCATGGTCCAATAAGGCCGCCACGTTAATAGGCGTTTCTTCTATCTGCAAGCGCTCTGCTTCGATTTTTGACAGATCCAGAATATCGTTGATCAGACTCAATAGATGCTTGCTGGCATAGGTGATTTTAGCGAGTTTGTCCAGTTGGTCGGGTTGATTCAGTTCGCGCTGCAACAGATGAGACATGCCCAAAATAGCATTCATCGGCGTACGTATTTCATGGCTCATATTGGCTAGAAAGGTACTTTTCGACAGGTTGGCGGCTTCGGCTTGTTCCTTGGCAGCGAGCAGGGCAAGTTCCAGTTCCAGTTCCTTGCGGGCCGTTAGGTCGGTATGGGTGCCCACCGCGCGAACAGGCTGACCGTTCGTGTCTCGCTCAACTACTTTGGCGCGGCTTAATATCCATTTGTAGCTGCCGTCCTTGGCACGCATTTGAAACTCCATTTCGTAAAATCCTTTATTTTGGAGTTCTTTCTGCGCCTGCGTAACTATGCTTTCCCTATGCTCAGGATGCAGCAATTGTATCCAATGGCTGTTTGCATCTTGCGGGAATTCGCCTAGTTTATAACCCAGCATTTGAAAATAAGCATTATTGCAATAAGTGGAATTGTCCCGAAGATTCCAGTCCCAGATGCCGTCGTTACTGGCGGCGAGCGCAAAGCCCAAGCGCTCTTCGCTGATTTTCAATTGCTCGTTAGCAGTTTTCAACTCGCCAGTACGCTCGGCGACCAGCGCTTCCAGATGCTGGCGATAATTGGCTAATTCTGCTTCCGCCTTTTTCTTTTCGGCTATATCGCGCCAGACGGTATGCAGTAAAGCCTTGCCATTGCGGCGGATAGCGGTAAGCAAAATTTCGACGGGGAAACATTCGCCGTTGGCGCGCACATGGGTCCACTCGAATTGGTGGCTACCGGTTTCCAGGGCTATGCGCATCATCTCGTTTGCCTTGTCCGAGGATAGCTGTCCGTCGAGCTGGTATGGAGGCGACAGCTGCGCGGGGCCGAGGTTCTTCAGGGTGTTCATACTGTCCATCCCAAGCATTTCCAGACAGGCACGATTGGCGTTAACGAAGCGGCCATCCTCAATAATGCTGATAGCTTCCTTAGTATCCTCGAAAAGCGTCCGAAACTGCTCTTCGCTCTCACGTATTTGTTGTTCGGCTTCGCGGCGCTCGGTGATGTCCATGTGCGTGCCGCTGATGATTAAGGGTTCACCGTTTGCCGTGCGCTGAGTGATTCTGCCGCGATCGGCAATCCATACCCAGCGACCGTCCTTATGCCGCATGCGCAGATCACACTGGTAGTAATCGCTATGACCGGCCAGATGCTGTTCCAGTAAGCTGTTGGCAAGCTTCAGGTCGTCCGGATGAACGAATTGTTCCCAGCTATGCGAAGTAAAAGGCTCAAGTCCACTGAGTCGGTAACCGAACATCTCCGCCCAGCGTTCGTTGAAAATGGCTTGGCCGGTTTGCATATTCCATTCCCAGGTGCCGGCGTGGGTGGCTTCGATTATATCTGCTAGTCTGCGGCGTTCGTCAGCCAGTTGATGGGTGATTTGCTTACGGGCGGTAATGTCGCGGCACACACAAAATACCAGATTGTTACTGCCCCAATTGACGCCGCTCATGCTGACTTCTACGTCGAAGCAATTGCCGTCCTGTCGGCGATGGCGGGTTTCAATGACCTTGTCGGTATGCGTCAGGTCGGAAAAGTTTTCGCGTATTTGTTGTTCGGTTAATTCAGCTTCGAAGTCCCAGGTGTAAAGTTGCAATACTTGTTCGAGTTTGTAACCCAGCATCTCGCAGAAGCGTTTGTTGGCTTCCATCACCCGGTGGCTTTGGTCGATGATGACGATGCCGTCCGAGCTGTTGTCAACCAGTACGCGATGCAGTTCGGCTTTCTCCGATAACTCCTGTAGCAGCTGTTTTTGCTCGGTGGTATCAGTCCAGATAGCGGCAAAATAATTGTGTTCCCGGAATGTGACCCGTTTGATACGGACGTTTACGTCCCGCAAGCTACCGTCTTTGCGGCGGTGCAAGGTATCGAAGCTGGCGCTGCCTTGCCTGATCAATGCCCGCAATTGTTGGCGAATCTTGATGCGGTTTTGATCGGCCAGAATATCGCGCACCGTCAGTCGCGCAAACTCTTCGCGGCTATAGCCCAGGCTATTGCAGGCCGTGTCGTTGAATTCGACAAAACCTAAGCTGCCGGAGGCAATCAGTGCGATTGAATCGAGCGCCTGAGCAACGATAGTGCGATGAATCTCTTCGCGTTCCTTGAGTTGCAAATGCACCAAGTGCTGATCGAGAACCGTGGACAGTCGTTCGGCTACTGTGTCGAGTAAAGCGCGCTCCTCCCGCAGAAACGGACCTTCCTGTTCCGTTGGCCTTGATTCCAGGTAAAAAATACTGATACGGCCGGGCGCGCCGGTTTGGGTGTTGAGCCGAGCGCTGAGTTGGTAAGGGGTTTCGCGGAAATTGGCGCTGCTTACTAAAACGCCTTCCCATTCGATAAGGGCGGCGGTAATTTCCGGGTATTGCCAGCCGCTCGGCAGAATGTCGGCTACCGACTGGAGCATGGTGAAGGGGCTCTGGTCCTTGTCCTCCGTTGCGCTAAAAATTGCAAACAGGCATTGCCGTTCCTTGATTCTTTCTTGCAATTGCCTTTGGACATGGTGAGCTTGGGTGATGTCTCTGGCGACACCCAATATGCCGAGCAGTTTGCCGTCGCTGGTTTTGACCGGGGTTTTGATGGTTTCGTAAAGGGCTGTATGTTTACCGTCGGCAGTTGTCAGCCACTCTTTGTTCAAACAGGGCTTGCCGGCGGCAACCGCCGTAAAATCGCGTTCGCGGAAAAAGTCGGCTAATTCTTGGTTGACGAAGTCGTAATCGGTCTTGCCGACTACCTGTTCCTCGGTTGCGCCGCATAAGGGCTCGAAACTGGGATTGCAGAGCAAATAAACCCCGTTGGGATCTTTAAGCCAGACCATGTCGGGCATGGCTTTTATCAAGGTGCGGAACAGTTCTTCCTTTTCGCTGAGTGTTTCCAGGGTCTGCTGTCGCTCGGAAAAGTAACTAGCCAGCGCCATGCCGACTATCGACAACACCGAGATGAAAGTCCAGTAATTCAATTCGTGTTGATTGCCCAGGTCATGCTCGAAAAATCCCCAGCGATGTTGGCTGCTGCCGAGCATGGCCTGCACGGCGGTGATGGTCAGGGCCAGCGTGGTGGCACGCGTGCCAAACCGCACAGCTATCCAGGTGATCGATAAAAATAGCCAATGGCTTTTGGCGTAGCTCCCAACATGGGCATGTAACCAGTCGAGAAACACGATTTGCCCGAGTAAGCCATTCAAGACCAGCATCGCCAGTACTCCGCCGATATATCTGGCTTTTGTTAAACGGCGGCTACTTGTTACTAATATTCCGTTCGGAATAGGCCCTTCGGCAGCGCTCGGGACAGGCCTGTCCAAGCCTGATTTGCCTTCCCGTGTTAAAGGTTCCGGGGGGGCGGTATCAAAAAAATCGGTTAACAGTTGCAATGCGGTGTCGCGCCAGACCAGGATTAACGGTGTGACTAAAATAATCCCCAAACTGTCGCCCATCCACCAGTTCAGAAGGCTACCGGCAAAGGCGCTCTGCTCGATAAGACCCGCTTTGACCAGGGCCAGCGCGCCGACCAGCGCCGGCAACGCACAGGCAACAAATCCGCCCAGGAAAATCAGCAGCAAATAGTCGCGTAAGGTAGCCAGCGTTGCATCGAACCGCTGATTTTGCCGGACCAGCCAGGCGCCTAACCAGGCAGCGGCGACGCTGCCCAAAGATATGATGCTTGCCGTAAGCAGGGCTTTACCTTGTAAAAGGTTGAGTGTCAGCGCGCCCAGCAAAACGGCCCAGAGATAGTCTTTGCCACCTATTAAAATTGCGGCCAGCGCTACCCCACTGGCAGCAAAAAAAATGCTGGCGCTACCGTCAGGGTTAAAGTAAAGCAGCGAAATTCGGCCGGTCAGCGCATAAACACTGGCAACCGCGAGGAGCTTTAGGTATGTCAGCGCGGGCCGGCTAGGCATAAAACCGGTTTGAATTGGCAATGCACGTTTGCTCTCTAAAGGCTGGAGGCAATTGACATGTCATCGACTTTGGCAAATTTTGCATATGTCTTTATTCAGCATTCTCAAATTCCGTATCGGCGTAACGCAGCGCAATGGAAATAAATTGCTCCAGGCAGTTGCTGAATGCATCCACGATCATCGGATCGAAGTGCTTGCCTTTGCCTTCTTGAATCACGGAAACCGCCAGTTCCAGCGGCATGGCCTTTTTGTAACAGCGGCGATTGATCAGGGCGTCGAATACATCCGCCAGTGCCATCAGTCGTGCCGGTAACGGGATGTTTTCGCCGGCCAGTCCGGCAGGATAACCGCTGCCGTCCCATTTCTCATGATGATAGTGGGCGATTTTCATCGCTACGTGCAGAAAATCGAATACGGATTGATCCGCTTCGTCTTGAATGGCGCGGCTGATCGCTTCGGCACCCAAAGCCGAGTGGGTACGCATGATGGTCCATTCGTCTTCGGTCAATTTGCCTGGTTTAAGCAAGATCTGGTCTGGGATGCCGACTTTACCTATATCGTGTAATGGCGCGGCTTTGGTGATTAGCTCGATGCTATGTTTATCGCGAATTTCCGGGTGGTGCATGCGCACCAATTCCTGGCACAACACCTCAACGTAGCCCTGGGTGCGTAAAATGTGATTGCCGGTTTCGTTGTCGCGGGTTTCCGCAAGGCTGGCCAGGGCGCGCATGCTGGCATCTTGAATCAGTTGATTTTGCTTCATGCGTCTGGCAACTTCGGCTTCCAGCCAGAGGTTTTGATCGCGCATCCGGTCGCGGGCCTGCTTCAATTCCAGTTGGCTGCGCACTCTTGCCAGCACAATGGCGGGCCGCAGGGGCTTGGTGATGTAATCAGCAGCGCCTAGTGCTAGGCCCAGAGTTTCATCGTCCGTGGCGTCCAAAGCAGTGACAAAAATGACGGGGATGTCGGCGGTATACGGGGTTTCGCGCAGTCTAGTGAGAACCGTGTAGCCGTCCATCTCCGGCATCATGACGTCCAGTAAAATCAAATCGGGGCGCGGGTCGGAATTGGCCGAGGCCAGCGCGCGGGCGCCGTTGATGGCAACGCGCAGGGAATAGTAGGGCTGAAGCAGATTGCCGAGGGTAGCGATGTTTTCCGGCGTGTTGTCCACAATGAGGATAGTCGCCGATGTGACCGTTTGGTTGCTGCTCATAAAGATGTGGCCGTCCATAGGGTGCAGGTGAAATAGCCTGGGCTGCAACAAGTTTCTCCGCAGGCGAGCAAGCCGGCTAACGAGGTATAATCGCCGTTTTGCATAGCGGGAGCACCCATGCTGGTCGACCTTCTCATTCAAGCCCGTTGGATTATACCGGTTGAGCCGGTGTCCGCAATCCATGAGCACGCCAGTCTTGTGATAGACGACGGCAGAATTGTCGATTTGTTACCGACCGAGCAGGCAATTTCAAAGTACCAAGCGCGGCATGTCGAAGTGCTGGAGCGGCACGCGCTGATTCCGGGATTGATTAACTGTCATACGCATGCGGCGATGTCCTTGCTGCGCGGCATTGCCGACGACCTGCATCTGATGGACTGGCTGCAAAACCATATCTGGCCGGCCGAGCAAAAATGGGTCAGCGAGGCGTTTGTCAGAGATGGCACCGACTTGGCGATTGCCGAAATGCTGCGCTGCGGCACCACCTGCTTTAACGATATGTACTTTTTTCCGGAAATCGTCGCCCAACAAGCCTTGCAACACGGCATGCGCGCCAATATCGGTTTGATCGTGTTTGATTTTCCGACCGTATGGGCGGAAAACGCGGACGCCTATCTGACCAAGGGCTTGGCGCTGCACGAGCAACTCCGGCATGAAACATTGATCAGCACCTCGTTTGCGCCCCATGCGCCGTATACCGTGTCGGACGGGCCTTTACGTAATGTAATTACCTATGCCGATGAGATGAATCTGACCGTGCATATGCATTTGCACGAAACCGCGCACGAAGTCGACGAGCAAAAAAGTAAAAACGGCCAAACGCCGCTACAGCGTTTGCACGAGTTGGGTTTGCTGACACCGTCATTTATCGCGGTGCATATGACGCAATTGTCTAGTGAAGACATCCGGTTTTACGCGGAGACCGGCGGCCACATCGTACATTGTCCGGAATCCAATTTGAAACTGGCCAGCGGCTTTTGTCCTGTGGCTGAATGTCTGGCGGCCGGCATCAATGTGGCCTTGGGCACCGACGGCGCCGCAAGCAATAACGATCTGGATATGCTCTCGGAAATGCGTACAGCGGCCTTGCTGGGGAAGGGTGTGGCCGGCGATGCCAGCGCGGTGTCCGCGACGACGGCATTGCAAATGGCGACCATTAACGGCGCCAAGGCCTTAGGCTTGGACGCTGAAATCGGTTCGCTGCTTATCGGTAAAGCCGCGGACGTGGTGGCAATAGATCTGGGCGAACTGGAAACTCAACCCTTGTTCAATCCACTGGCGCAGATCGTCTATGCCGCCGGTCGGCACCAAGTCACCGATGTGTGGGTAAACGGTAAGCAATTGCTGCGCAAACGCGAGTTGACGTCTTTCGATGTGCCGGGCCTCAGACAAAAAATCAAGCTTTGGCAAGAGCGTTTGCAGGAGCACCCCACTAGCTAAGTGGCGTATTGGCGCCGAAACAGCAGCCTCGATACCGATCTTCGTACCTAACACAGCGATGAAGAGTTTGGAGCAGAAAGTTGGCGCATGACGAATAACCTAGTAATACAGTAAACTATAGCCCTATGAGCAGGTTGGCATTATGACAGCGACAGAAAACGTACATCCTCACGAAATTCATAAGTTCGGCTCCCAGGCCGAGCGTTGGTGGGACCCGAACGGCGAGTTTAAAACCTTGCATGACGTCAATCCCCTGCGCTTGCAGTTCATACAGCAATACGCTGATTTGCAAGGCAAGAGAGTAGTGGATGTCGGCTGCGGCGGCGGGATTCTTACCGAAGGCTTGGCGAAAGCTGGTGCGGACGCGTTGGGTGTCGATTTAAGCGAAGATTTGCTGGATATTGCCGATTTGCATGGTCTGGAAACCGGTGTGAATGCCAGTTACCGGAAAATCAGCGCTGAACAACTGGCCGAGGAACAACCGGCAGGTTTCGACCATGTCACGTGCATGGAAATGTTGGAGCACGTGCCCGATCCCGCTTCCGTTATAGCCGCTTGTGCGAGGTTGGTAAAACCGGGCGGCATGGTGTTCTTTTCGACCTTGAATCGGGTGCCGAAAGCCTGGCTGCTGGCAATCGTCGCTGCCGAGCACGTGCTAAAAATGGTACCCAAAGGCACGCACGACTATAAAACCTTTATCAAGCCATCCGAGCTCGGACAAATGGCCAGAAGCGCGGGGCTTGAGTTGCAAGGGATGGTCGGTATTGAATATAGCCCATTTAACAAGCGCTTTAATTTGGGTAAAGATATCGGCGTCAACTATATAGCAGCGTTTCAGCGCCCCGAGTAAGGCAGCATGAGCGGATTTAAACTGGATTGCGTATTGTTCGATCTCGACGGGACCCTGGTCGATACCGCGCCGGATCTGATTGCCTGTTTGAACAAGACGTTGCTTGCCCACGGCTTTTCCGAAGCGCCTGCCGAGACGGTGCGGCCCTTCATTTCCCACGGCGCCTTGCCGATGATCAAGCATTGTGTGAGCGTAGACGACAGTCTGGCGCAACAGATGCTGGCGTTTATGCTGGACACCTACGAACAGAATATCGCCGAACACAGCCGCTTCTTTCAGGGTATCGCCGATAGCTTGGCCGCCATAGAGCAACTTGGTTTGAAGTGGGGTGTAGTCACCAATAAAAAATCCCGTTTTACCGTGCCCTTGATGGATGCGATGCAACTTAGCGAACGGGCGGCCTGCATTGTTAGCGGCGATACCACACCCAACAGCAAACCGCATCCGGAACCGATGCTGGCTGCCTGCCGCCAAGCCGGCGTGTCGCCGCAAAATTGCGTGTATATAGGCGATGCCGTACACGACATTATTGCCGGTAAGCGAGCTAATATGAAAACCCTGGCGGCCTTGTACGGCTATTTGCAAAGCGATGACCAACCCCACAGCTGGGGCGCAGACGCCCTAATCGAACAACCGCCACAATTGATGGAATGGATACACGCTAATTTATGTCATTAAGCAATAAAGTTTTACTTATCACCGGTGCCGGTGGTGGTCTGGGCGGTACGGCGGCGCTGGCTTTAGCCGGGCAGGGTGCGCAAATCATTCTGCTGGATAAAAGCATTCCCAAGCTGGAAAAAGTCTACGATGCCATTGTCGCTGCCGGTGGTCCGGAACCGGTGATGTATCCCTTCGATCTGGCCGGCGCCAGCGAAGCACAATATGAAGAAATGGCGGAGGCGATAGCGCAACGCTACGGTGTTTTGCATGGTGTATTGCATGCGGCGGTGGAGTTTAGCGCCTACAGCCCCATCGCCAACTACAAAACCAAGGATTGGGGGCATGCGTTAAACGTCAATCTCAGCGCACCTTTCCTACTATGCCGGGTGTTGTTGCCCTTGCTCCAACGTAGCGAGCATGCGTCCATCGTCTTTATTTCCGATTCGTCAGCGCGCAAAGTCCAGGCCTATTCCGGCGCTTACGGCGTAGCGAAAATCGCGCTGGAAGGTTTCGCCGGCATTCTGGCCGCAGAACTGGAAGCAGGACAAAAAATCCGTGTTAATACTTTGGTACCAGGGCCGGTGGATTCGCCGTTGCGGAAGAGAGCTTACCCGGCCGAAGATAAAACCAGGCTGCCAAGCATGATTAGCCTGAATCCGCTGTATGTTTACCTATTTAGCGATGCCAGTATCGGCAACACCGGTCAAATTATTGACGCCCAAACTTTTAAACCTTAAGAAACTTATGGCAGACAGAGAAGTTGTATTTTTAACCCGCGACGTCAACATCGTCACCATTCCGGACGGTAACCACGGCACCTTGAATAAGGGCCAGGAAGTCACGATACATCAGGCTTTGGGCAGCAACTATACCGTGGTCACCGATTACGGGCACATGGTGCGCATCGCCGGTATCGATGCCGATGCTCTGGGTAAAGAAACCCAGCATTTGCACACCTTGGTATCGGAAACCGACAGCAAAGCGGTGGAAAAAAATTGCTGGGAAGTGATGAAAACCGTCTACGACCCGGAAATTCCGGTGAATATCGTCGATTTGGGTTTGGTCTACCAATGCAGTGCCAGCCCCAATGCCGATGGCGGCAACGATGTGCATGTGCAGATGACCTTGACCGCGCCGGGTTGCGGCATGGGCCCGGTTATCCAAAGCGATGTCGAGAAATGCATTCGCGCCTTGCCTGGCGTCAGTTCGGTTGATGTCGAAGTAGTTTTGGACCCGCCTTGGTCGCGGGAAATGATGTCGGAAGTGGCGCAAGTGCAGTTGGGCTTGTTTTAACAGTCGGCAAAGTTAAACGGCGGCAGGTAAGCGGCGGAAAATTGCCGCTTGCGAAGAAAAGTTGGTGTTGTTTGTTTATAAGTGTATGTATTTTAATATAAAAAAATAATTGGCACGCTCTTGGCTTTATTTCCCTTGAAGTTTGATTCAAGACTCGGGGAACCGTCATGAAAGATAAAGCAGCCGATTTAGCGATAGTCAGTAATAAAACCTTTGAAGCCTCCACAGCGGTTAATTTGCATCACTACGACATTAGTAGTGCTTTGCAGACCACATTGGAATTCAATGAGCTGATCAGCATTTTCTGCAATAAAATTCAAAATACCATTCCGCACAACGGCGTTGAATATATCAACGAAGAGTTCGATTTAGAGTTCAAACGCGGCGTGATGGCTCGTCATTCGTGCAATTATGCCTTGAAAGTCGAAGAGCAACAGCTGGGTGAGTTGAAATTGACCCGCAGCAATCGTTTCAACAAAGACGAGTTGAAAATGCTGGAAAGCCTGTTGTGCTGCCTAATTTACCCATTAAGAAATGCCACCTTGTTTCAGCAAGCTCTGAAAATGGCGTTTACCGATCCTTTGACCAAAACCAACAACCGCACAGCGTTTAACGATTGTTTGATGCGTGAAATCAAACGCGCGCATCGCAATTCGCAGCATTTGTCGGTGATTTTCGTCGATGTCGATCACTTCAAGCATATCAACGACGATTACGGGCACGGTTGCGGCGATTTGGCGCTGTCTTCATTGGCGGGATGGTTGAAAGACAGCGTGCGCGGCAGCGACGCGGTGTTTCGTTACGGTGGTGAAGAGTTTGTGATTTTGCTGAGTGATACCGACATCGACGGTGCCATGGTGATAGGCGAACGCATACGCGCGGATATTGAATCGCATACCCTGGCCTATGGCATGGACGTGTTGAATCTGACCGCAAGTTTGGGTGTTGCCGCGTTAAAAGGCAGCGATAGCCCAGAATCCTTGATCAAACGTGCCGACGCCGCAATGTACCAAGCTAAACAACACGGCAGAAACCGGGTAGAAGTTGGATATTGATTCGGTTTTCCAGACCTCAATCATCAGGCTCAGCCCACTTTAAATCGATACCCCACGCCCGACTCGGTCAGCAGATATTTGGGCTGAGTCGGATCGTCTTCCAGCTTTTGCCGCAATTGACTCATGTAAATCCGCAAATAATGCGGGTTTTCCTGATACGACGGCCCCCAAACTTCCTTCAAAATCTGCTGATGCGTCAAAACTTTGCCGGCGTGTTTGATCAGCACGCACAGCAAGCGATATTGAATCGGCGTCAGATGAATTTCGCTGTCTTTCACGCTCACTACCCGATTGCGTAAATCCACTTTCAGCGCGTCGACGATAAACACATCGTCCTGCGTATGTTCCGTCGGCCGGCTCGCATGCCGCAACGCTACCCGAATCCGCGCCAACAGCTCGCCAAAGCCGAACGGTTTGGTTAAATAATCGTCCGCGCCGGCGTCCAATGCGTCGATTTTTTGTTGTTCGTTGCTACGCGCCGACAGCACGATGATGGGCACGGCCGACCAGCCCCGCACGCTCTTGATCACATCGACGCCGTCCATATCCGGCAAGCCTAAATCCAGGATCAGCAAATCCGGTTTACGCACGCCGGCTTCGATCAGACCTTGTTTACCGGTCTCCGCTTCGAATACGGCAAAGTCGTGCGTCGCCAGACTGGTGCGCAAAAAGCGCCTGATCGGCGGATCGTCTTCGATGACGACAATGACGGGATGAGTTTTAGCCATGGCCTAAAGCTAGCATAAGTAGGTTCATTCCTCCGCGTCCAAGCTGGGCGGTAGTTCGTCTATCGGCAAAGTGAAGGTAAATATCGCGCCGCCCCCCGGTTTGTTTTTGGCACGAATCCGGCCGCCATGCACTTCAACAATGGCCCGGCAAATCGCCAGTCCCAAGCCGACGCCGCTTTGTGCCGATTCATGACGGGCTTGGTAAAATTTTTCGAACAATCTATCCTCCAGACCTTTGGGAATACCGGGGCCGTGATCGGCGACCGAGACTTCCATCGTCGTGCCCACGTTTTGAGCAAACACTTCAAGCTCAGATTCCGCCGCGGTATAGCGTAAGGCGTTTTCCAATAGATTGATCAGTACCTGCTCTATCATCACCGCATCGACAAACACCATTGCAATGCCCGGCGGCAGGCTGACGCTGACTTTTCGTCCCGCCAGGTGTTTCTGCAAACGGGTCAGCACGGTGCCTATGATTTCTTCGACCGGATGCCACTGTTTGTTTAATTCCACCACGCCGGCGTCGAGTCTGGCCATGTCCAGAATGTTGTTCACCAAATTGACCATACGTTCGGCTTCATCATAGATGGCCCGGCTGAGTTCCAGCCTGTGCCCGGATTGTAAATGGCCTTCGTCTTCGACCAGGGCGCTTGCCGAGCCTATGATGGTGGCCAGCGGCGTGCGTAAATCATGTGAGATGGCACTGAGCAGGGAGTTGCGCAATTGTTCCGCCTCGATTTGCATCTGCGACAGCTTGGCCTGTTCGGCAAACCGTAAACGCGCGACGGCTTGGCCGATTTGCCGCAAAAAGGTTTCCAGCAATTTTTGCTGTTCCGGCAAGAACACCCGGCGTAAATTGACCGGTAGCAAGGCCAGCACGCCAATGGCCTTGTGTTCATCTTGAATCGGAAAATAAATCGCGGCGCTGCCGGGTAAGGTATGGGTGCCATGGCCCGCCATCTCGTTATGATCATAAACCCACTGCGCCACGCTCAAATCCGTGCCGCGCAAAGACTGGGGCAGGCTGTGTTGTTTGGGATAGATCAGACGTCCGGCGGCGTTGGCGAACAGGATGACATTCCTACTGCTGAATTCGGCGTATAGATGTTTAACCGCTGTCGCGACGATTTGCTGTTCGCTTTGCGCCACCGCCAGCTCTTTACTCATCGCGTATAAAGCAGCGGCGCGGCGTTCGCGATGCGCGGCAACCTTGGCCTGCGCGCGCACGTTAACCATCAGATTACTGATCACGATAGCCACCACCAGCATTGCCAGCAGAGTGATCAGATACTGGCTATCAGCTACCGACAGACTGTAGAAAGGCTGCACGAAAAGCACATCGAATACCACAACGCTCAATAACGACGCTAAAATCGACGGCCCGCGCCCGAAGTGGGTGGCGACAAACACCACGCCAAGTAAATACACCATCACTACGTTGGCCAGTTCCACCTTGCCGAACAACATTTTGCCCACTGCCGTGCAGAGCAAGGTCACTGCTATCGCCCAAAGATAGCCGAGATAGCGTCGGCGAGTTTTACTGGGGATGCGTTGCCGCAGGCCGGGCAGGGGTGTTTTCTTGAATAAAGACAGCTCGGCTTCCAGTTCCTCCCGTTCGCCCAGCTGCGGGCTGCCCAGCAGGTAAATATTAATATTGTGGGCATGGCTGATCAGCACATCCACCACGGAGCCCAGCAGCCAACGCCGCCAGCCGCGTCGGCTGGGTTTGCCAACCACAATCTTGTTGATATTCCGTTCGCGGGCGAAGCGGATCAGCGCTTCGCTCATTTCCGGCGCGCTGAGGGTGACGGTTTCGGCCCCGAGCTGTTCCGCCAGCCGTAATACCCGCAAAATGCCGTCGCGCTTTTCCGCGGGCAAGCGCGCCAATTCCGGGGTTTCCACATACACCACAATCCACGCCGAACGCAGACTGGTCGCCAAACGCTTGCCGGCTCTGACCAGGCGCTCGGCCAGCACATTCGGGCCTATGCACACCATCAGCCGCTCGTTAACCTGCCAGACTTCGCGGATGGCATTGTCTTCCCGGTAATCCAGCATCTGTGCATCGACGCGGTTGGTGGTTTGCCGCAAAGCCAGTTCCCGCAGGGCAATCAGATTCCCTTTACGAAAAAAATTCTGAATCGCGTGTTGGGCTTGCTGAGGTAGATAAACCTTGCCTTCTCGGAGCCTCAGCAGCAATTCGTCCGGCGGCAAATCGACCAGCTCGACTTCGTCGGCATCTTCAAATACCGTGTCCGGGACGGTTTCCCAGATGCGGACGCCGGCAATTTGCCCGACATCGTCATTCAGACTTTCCAGGTGTTGCACATTCAGCGCGGTATATACATCAATCCCGGCTTCCAGTAATTCGCGAATATCTTGCCAGCGTTTCGGGTGGCGCGAGCCAGGGGCGTTGGTGTGCGCCAACTCGTCAACCAGTATGATGGCGGGCCGGCGTTTTAAGGCCGCATCAATATCAAACTCCTGCAACACGGCGCCTTTGTAATCGATTTTCCGCATCGGCAATATTTCCAGACCCTGCAAGAGTGCCTGGGTTTCGCTGCGGCCGTGGGTTTCGATCAAGCCGACCACCACGTCGAGATTTTCCGCGCGCCGCTCTCTGGCCGCCAGCAACATGGCGTAGCTTTTACCGACTCCAGCTGCCGCGCCGAAAAAAATCTTCAGCCGGCCGCGTTTGGCCTTGGCTTTATCGCGTTCCACGCGTGCCAGCAGTTGGTCAGGATCCAGGCGTTGCTCGTTCATGGCCGAGCAGTTTGCGCAGCTGCGTCCAATGCCAGATTCAAGCCTAAGACATTCACTCTAGCTTCCCCGAATACCCGCCATTGTCTTGGCTCGATATGCGAATCGACCAAATCCCGAACTTTACTCTCCGGCAACTGGCGTGCTTCGGCCACTCGCTTGACTTGGTAATTGGCTGCTGCGATGCTAATGTGCGGATCCAGGCCACTGGCGGATGCGGTGACCAAATCCACCGGCACCGGCGCATGATTATCCAGATCAAGTTGTTGCAATGCCTGAATGCGTTGCGCTACCGCGTCGCGCAAAGCCGGATTGGTCGGGCCGAGATTCGAGCCGCCGGAAGCCGTCGCATTGTAAGGGTATGGCGCGGTTGCCGATGGCCGGCCCCAAAAATAGCGGGCCTGGCTAAAGCCTTGACCTATCTGGGTGGAGCCAATCGCTTGGCCTTGTTTATCGCGTATCAGGCTGCCGTTGGCTTGGGCCGGAAAAACGCTTTGCGCCAGCAAAGTGACCAGCGCCGGATAGAAGCCGCCGGTGATGATGGTCATCAACAGCAGTAGTGTTACAGCAGGTCTGAAGTAGCTCGTCATATTATTCTCCCTAGACCAGATTCATCGTTACCAATACTAAATCAATCGCCTTGATGCCTATGAACGGCACTATTAAGCCACCCACACCGTAGACCAGCAAATTATTTTGCAGCAGTTTTTCGGCGCCCAATGGCTGATATTTGATGCCTTTCAAAGCCAGCGGGATCAAGGCGATGATGATCAGCGCATTAAAAATGACCGCCGATAAGATCGCGCTGGCCGGGGTTGCTAAGCCCATCACATTCAACACGTTCAACGCCGGATAGGTGGTAGCAAACGCTGCCGGGATGATGGCGAAATATTTTGCCACATCGTTGGCTACGCTAAAGGTGGTCAGTGCCCCGCGCGTCATCAACATCTGCTTGCCGGTTTCGACGATCTCGATCAGTTTGGTGGGGTTGGAATCCAGATCGACCATATTGCCGGCTTCCTTGGCGGCCTGGGTGCCGCTATTCATTGCCACCGCGACGTCGGCTTGCGCCAGTGCTGGTGCGTCATTGGTGCCGTCGCCGGTCATGGCGACCAATCGGCCGTCCGCTTGATGCTGCCGAATCAAAGCCAACTTGGCTTCCGGGGTGGCTTCGGCTAAGAAATCGTCGACGCCGGCTTCGGCAGCAATGGCCGCAGCGGTCAAACGGTTATCGCCGGTGATCATGATGGTTTTGATGCCCATTTGCCTTAGTTCGATGAAACGTTCCTTGATGCCGCCTTTGACGATGTCTTTCAGTTCGATCACGCCCAAAGCCTGTTTGCTGTCGGCGACCACCAACGGCGTACTGCCGCGTCGGGCGACATCGACCACCATTTTTTGCATCTGGTCCGGAAAGCGACCGCCTTGTTCGATAACATACTGCTTGATCGCGTCCTCGGCGCCCTTTCGAATTTGCCGGCCTTGCAGATTGACGCCGCTCATCCGCGTTTGGGCACTGAAGTGGATGAAGGTGGCGCCCAGAGATTGCACATCGCGCTCACGCAAGCCAAACTTTTGTTTGGCCAGCACAACGATGCTGCGGCCCTCCGGGGTTTCGTCGGTCAGCGAGGCCAGTTGCGCGGCATCGGCCAGCTGCTTTTCGCTGATGCCCTTGGCTGGTATGAAAGCCGCGGCTTGGCGATTGCCCAAGGTAATGGTGCCGGTTTTGTCCAGCAACAACACATCCACATCGCCGGCCGCTTCCACTGCCCGTCCGGACGTGGCAATCACATTTTTCTGCATCATCCTGCCGATACCCGCTACGCCGATCGCCGACAATAAGCCGCCTATGGTGGTGGGTATCAAGCAAACCAGCAAGGCCACCAGCACGGTGATCGAAATTGGGTGGCCCGAGCCGGACGTTTCCACGCTATACAGCGAGAAGGGCAGCAGGGTCACCGTCGCCATCAAAAACACCAGCGTCAGCGCCACCAGCAAGATGGTCAAGGCAATCTCATTCGGAGTTTTCTGCCGCTTTGCGCCTTCCACCATGGAAATCATCCGGTCCAGGAAAGTCTCGCCGGGGTTAGCGGAAATCCGTACTACCAGCCAATCGGACAATACCCGGGTGCCGCCGGTGACCGAGCTGAAATCGCCGCCCGATTCGCGGATCACCGGCGCGCTTTCGCCGGTGATAGCGCTTTCATCCACCGAGGCCACACCTTCGATGACATCGCCATCGCCGGGCACAAAATCCCCGGCTTCGATCAGCACTACATCGCCTTTCACCAGGCTGGAGCCGGCTATTTTCGAATAATCGCTGCCGTAGCGCGGTTCATCCAGCTTCTTGGCGGCAATATCGCGTTTGGCGGTGCGCAAGAAGGCGGCCTGCGCTTTGCTGCGGCCTTCCGCTGCCGCTTCGGCGAAGTTGGCAAACAGCACGGTAAACCATAACCAGACCGTGATGGTTAAAATAAATCCGGCCGATTCTTCGCCTGCGCCCGCCAAGGTTTGCAGCCACAAGCATGTGGTTAACAGGCTGCCCAGATAGACCACAAACATCACCGGATTTTTCCACTGTTGTTGCGGTGTCAATTTTTTAAAGGCTTCCCAGACCGCTTGCTTGAGCAGGTCGGAGTCGAATAAGGAAGCTGAGAGCGCTTTGTGAGTCATAAACTTACCTGCTTGGAAATCAAGGATGAGCGAGCATGTGTAGCTGCTCGACGATAGGACCCAAGGCCAGCGCCGGCACAAAGGTCAGCGCGCCGACCATTAGCACCGTGATAATCAGCAACACCGCGAACAAGGGGGTATGGGTTGGCAAGGTGCCGGGGCCAACAGGTACATGTTTTTTGGCGGCTAGCGAACCGGCGATAGCTAATACCGGAATCATCAACCCATAGCGCGATACCAGCATGGCCAAGCCGAGCAGGTAGTTATAAAACGGTACGTTGGCCGATAAACCCGCAAAGGCGCTGCCGTTGTTATTGCCTGCGGAAGACAGGGCATATAACACTTCGCTAAAGCCATGAGCGCCGGGGTTGAGGATAGATGCCTTGCCGGCCTCGGTCATCACCGCCAATGCCGTACCGCCCAACACCAATAGCGGGGGAATCAGAATAATCACCGCCGCCATCTGCATTTCAAAGGCTTCGATCTTTTTGCCTAGATATTCCGGGGTGCGGCCTATCATCAGGCCGGCGATAAATACCGCCACCAGCGCGAACACAATCATGCCGTACAGGCCGGAGCCGACGCCGCCGAATATCACTTCGCCAAGCTGTATCAACCACATCGGTATCATACCGCCGATAGGCGTGAACGAGTCGTGCATGGCGTTCACGGAGCCGTTGGAGGCGGCGGTAGTGGCTACTGCCCACAGCGCGGAATTGACGATGCCGAAGCGAGCTTCCTTACCTTCCATATTGCCGCCAGGTTGTTGAATGGAAGAAGCTTGATCCACGCCCAAACTTGTTAGTGCCGGATTGCCGTGTTGTTCGGCGGACACGGTTACAAATACTAAAGCCACAAACACTAGCGTCATCGCCGCCAACAGCGTCCAGCCTTGCCGGCTATCGCCGACCAAAAACCCAAAGGTATGGCAGAGCGCGGCCGGAATTAACAGGATGGCGAGCATTTCCAAAAAATTGCTCAGCGGTGTGGGGTTTTCGTAAGGATGGGCCGAGTTGGCATTAAAAAAACCGCCGCCGTTAGTGCCAAGCTGCTTAATGGCGATTTGCGAGGCCGCCGGTCCCAATGCCAAGGTTTGCTCCTGGCTTTGTTGCGTTTGGGTGATGGGGTGACCTTGCGCATCCAGCACGGCGTGACCGACGGCGTCGACGGTTGGGGTGGAGTAAGTCAGCGGTTCTTGCAGTTTGACGGTGGCGTAGCGATCAAAGGTCTGAACCACGCCTTGTCCCACCAGGGCGATGGCCAGCAGCAATGATAGCGGCAGCAAGATATACAAAGTGGTACGGGTCATATCCACCCAGAAATTGCCGATGCTGCTGGTGTTGCGCCGGCTGAAACCGCGGATCAATGCCACCAGCACCGCCATGCCGCTGGCTGCCGATAAAAAGTTCTGCACAGTCAAACCCAGCATTTGCGTGAGATAACTCATGCTGGCTTCGCCGGCATAGCCTTGCCAATTGGTATTGGTGGCAAAACTGATGGCGGTATTTAAAGCAGAGTCCGGGGCTATCGCCGGCAAGGTCTGTGGATTGAGCGGCAACCAGTCTTGGCAGGTTTGCAACGCATAAACCACCAGCAGACCCAGTAAGTTAAAGACCAGCAAAGCACCCGCATATTGCTGCCAGCGCATGTCTTGCTTGTCTTGGATGCCGCACAGTCGATACAGCCCGCGCTCAAGTCCGGCAAACCAGGTGTTGGCCACGATGGATTCGTCTTGATACACCCGTGCCATGTATACGCCTAGCGGCTTGCTGAGCACCAGCAATGCAATGAGGTAAATCAGGATTTGCAAAAAGCCGGCTTCGTTCATCAGAATTTCTCCGGATAGAACAAAGCGGCGACCAGATAGATAAACACCAGCAGCGCCAAGCCGCCGCTCAATAGATACAGTCCACTCATAACTATCTCCTACAAGATTGTGCAAGTATTCTTTCGAATTAGCGTTTACGCGGATCAGGCCGAGTTGGTGGCCGATGCGTCGCAGATCGCCTGGGACACAATCTACAGAGTGGCAGATAAAAAAGTCGTAAAAATTCTTGGGCTGTTCGTTAAGAAAACATAAAGCTCAATGGAATTTGTCGCTCAAGATTATTTTTATGTTTGGAAGCTCGCGACTGCTTTGGCCAAGCTAATCCGAGATTTATGCGGCTGGCCGGCTTCGACTAGCAATTGTCAGCGGTGGTTCGTGGTCAAGGGAACGGTATTGCACCGAATGTTAACCACGCTGCCAATGGGCGCAATATGCTTTTGCCTATTGTCGCCCATTGGATTTGGCCTTACTGCCTTGGAATAAGTCCGATTTGATAAGTCAGATAAATAAGGTGGAGGTTAACGGGGCCAGCGTAGTGTCTTGGCAATATTGCGTCGACTAATGAATCCCAAACCACCCATCAGCATCCATGCCGCGCCGGGAAGGGGCACTGACGAAATAGACGACGCAATACCCAGTTTGATATTGTCAACCTGAGCATACGTCGAGCTGAAGATAATTTTATTCAGGTTTTTGAAGGAATCGTTGAAGTAAAGCGTTTCCAGTGTATTTGTGGTCGCGTCAAGTAAGAATGATTGGCTGACGAAGCTTCCGGCTTGCGGGTAGCCATAGACAGAGAATTGCCTGCCGCTGCTTATAGTCCAAAACGAAGCTGCGTCCATACTGAGCAAGTCAAATGTGCCGCCATCCTGTTTTTCCAGCAAAAAGGCGCTACCGTAATTTGTGACTACCCCGGAATATAAGCCGACACTACCCGTCCAATAAGGGCTGGAAGGCATGATCGCGTAAATGGTTCCACCACTTAACTGGAATGATACCCCGGCCAGCGTGGTCAATTTGAAACCGTCTTCCAGATAAGGTTTGGATACCGAAATCTCGTGGTTGCTGGGATGCAAAGGAATGCTGTTGAAATCTAGCGTGGTGACGGCGGCATTGCCTGAGTTTGCAAAACCGGCAAATAACATTGCGAAAGCACAAAACCGTGTTTCTTTCATTCAATTCTCCTAATTAATTGACGTGTGGATTTCATAAAGGCTTCAGTCTAACGAAACAGCTTTTTTGTAGACACTGCACAAAGGGGTAAGGAGAAGGAGATTTTTAGATATTCCCATGACTTGCCGCCCGATATGAGCAACGGGCGCAATCTTTATCAAGCGGGGTACAACAATATGGAGGGCTCAGCACTTGTCGGGCGGTTCAGCAGATTTCGGCGTTTTTTCACCAAGCAGGCGGATCCAAAACCACAATTCGAACAGACCACCCACAATAAACGCCAGATTGCCGGCCCCGGAGTATCCAGCAAAATATAACGCCAAAGCAAGGATCAAGATGATGACTGTAACCACATGATTTTGCATATGCCTTTCACTCCTGTACTCAATTTAATCATTATCTATCCCCGGCAAATGCCTATTCGGAAACGGCTTTGGCCAGCTCCAAAGCCCGGTCCAATTCCGTCAATGTGTTGTAAAAATGTGGGGAGAATCTTATCCCACCACCCCGCAGCGCGCAGACCACGCCATTTTTCTGCAGATGTTTATACAGCACTTCGTTGTCTATACGCCGGTGCTTGAAGTTGACGATGCCGGATTTCAAACGGCTGTGCCGCTCCGATAACAAAATCAGTTCGTCGTTGGCGCTGATGGCGTTGCGCAGATAGTCGCTGCGTTCCAGGACCAGGGCTTCGACTGTCGCCATGCCGGTTTCCAGCAGCAAAGATAAGCTGGCGGACAAGGCGTGTATCCCCAGCATATTCGGACTGCCGCACTCGAAGCGGCGGGCACCGGGGTGGATCTCCCAGGGCAGGTTTTCGTAGTTATGCGTGTCTTTCATCATATGCCAGCCGTATTGGCTGAGTTTGAGGCGGTCGCGGGCTGCCGGGTTGGTATAAAACACCCCCAGGCCTTCCGGGCCGAATAGCCATTTATGCCCGTCGGCCATGACGAAGTCGGCGTGATAGGCTTGTACGTCGAACTGCACAGCGCCCAAGCTTTGAATCGCGTCGATGCAAAATAGAATATCGCGCTGCCGGCAAAACTCCCCGATGCGTTCCAGGTCCATGCGCAAGCCTGAGGCGAATTGGATGGAACTGATGGTGAGCAAACGGGTATTGCCGTCCACCAGCGCAAACAAGGCATCTTCCGGCGTTTTGGCACTATGCAAATCGGCTTCTCTAAATTCCACGCCGCGTTCGGCCAAGGCTTGCCAGGGTAGGCGGTTAGAGGGAAATTCCTCGTTGCTGGAAACGATGTTGTCGCCGGCCTGCCAGGGCAAGCCAAAAGCCACGAACGACAAGGCCTCCGAGGTGTTTTTTACCAGTGCAATGTCATTGGCCGAGGGCGCGTTTAGTAAAGCCTGCAATTGGCGGCGAATTTCGTTTTCCTTTTTCAACCAGTCTAAATAGTAATGTGAGCCGAACTGGCAGTTTTGTTCGGCAAACTGGATCACCGCCGTGCTGGTACGTTTCGGCCAAGGGGCCACGGCAGCGTGGTTGAGGTAGATCAAGTCGTCGATTAAAGGGAATTCCGGATGTCTCATAGGTTTTACCGCGCCGCAATTTGAAGTGGGATCAGTATAATTTATCGACTGTTTCCCGGCTTGGCCGTTTTAGGCCTGATCGTCATCGGGACGAAGGCTATGTTTTTTAGGTGGCAACGCGAACGAAGCCAAAGGGAACCTACAAAAAACCCCCTCATCCCAAGTTTCTCGCGGCGGGAGAAGGTGTTTTCAATGTTTGGAAGTCCCTAAAAATAACTAAATCGCTTGGTTTGGCGTTTGTAAAGTCAGGACTGTCTGGGTTGTATCAGCATCCTGCGCGCCAGTGTGTACCATTGCTTGTTCTCTATGGCATCCAGTTCGGCGGATGTCGGGAGATTGTCGGTATCAAGATATTGCGCGGTGTAGCGGTGCGGTTTGCCGACGCAAAGATCCAGGGCTTTTCTGCAAGGATTTAGCCGGTAATGACCACAGTGCAACATTTGCGCGTCAAAAATCAAAATATCTCCCGGCTCCAGGCGGAGTAGCACTGAATTCGGCAGTGACTCGCTGTTGGTATGGCCGTTAAGTTCCAGTCTGACATTTCTTTCCAGTTCGGTATCCCAGCGTTGGTGGGAACCGGGTATCAGCTCGATGCCGGTTTCCGGCAACAGCGGTATCCGAATATGCAAAGCCAGCATATTAGGCTGCTCGGCTTGCAAATCGGCGTCGTCAATCGGGCTGTATTGCATATCCCGGTGCCAATAGGGCTGGCGGCTATTTTGGTGGGGGTTGAAGAAAAGCTGGGTATTGTGAAAATAAATCTCCTCGCCAAATAGGTTACCTATCAATGTCGTGAGTTGTTTGGCGCTAAGAAGTTGAAAGAAGTGCAGCCTTTCGGCGGGATGCTGCTCGAAATAACGCGGATGGGTCAGCGAATGCATGTTGACCAACCTTTGTTCGATGTAACTGCTATGGTTTTCGTTTAGCCATTGCCCATGAATTCGATCAACGATTTTGCTCAAGGCATCGATTTCCAAGGGACTGAAAAGCGATTTGACGACTAGATATCCTTGCTGCCGGTAGGTTTCCGCTGATTCCATGTTTTTACCGTTCATTGCTGGGAATGATTTAATCACGGCAATCTACTTTGAGGCTTATGCCGATAAGCCATTCGCCGGTTTTTGGCTACAAATTGCATTGATCACCTATTTTATAACGCCATATCGCCGGCAATTCGATATTTCAATTGGGTTGTCAGTCTAGCCGCCCGTCTTTAGTGCTATCAACTGGTGAGCGTCAGCCGACAGTGCTGTGCTGGTTCAGCCTATTCGGCCAGAGTAATAAACCCAAAGGGCAGCGTCTATCCGCCGCAGCCGGAAAAAATGACCGGAAAGCTTTTAAAACAGGTTACGATCCTAATATATTAAACGGTGTTTTTATTTTGGTTGATGGATATGATGGAATTAATCTGGATTGGTACGGCATATATCGCTGGTTTGGTGGCCAGCCGCCTGTCTTTTCCGCCGCTGGTCGGTTATCTGGTGGCCGGTTATGTGTTGCATGCTCTGGACATTGCGGTGCTCCCCGATCTGCACCATCTGGCTGAGATCGGTATCGAATTACTGCTGTTTTCGGTGGGCTTAAAACTCAAGCCCAGTTCGCTGATTCGCCGTGAGGTGCTTAGCGTCGGCGGCTCGCATTTGTTGTTAATGGCGATGACTTCCGCTTTGGTATTTTTTTGGCTGGACGAGCATATGACCGGCGGCTTGGTGCTGGGTATCAGTTTGGCGTTCTCCAGTACGGTGTTGGCTCTTAAGGTGCTGGAAGATAACGGCGAGTTGTCCTCGCTGCACGGCCGGGATGTGATGAGTATCCTGATCTTGCAGGACATCGTGGCTATCGGGCTGCTGGCGCTGGCCGAAGGCAAGCAGCCGACGCCTTGGGCCCTGGCTTTATTGTTATTACCGCTGTTACGGCCGATTGCTCATCGGGTGTTGTCGGTCAGCCGCTCCTCTGAACTGAAGCTGTTGCTGGGCGTGACGCTGGCATTGGCGGGCGGCGTCGCAGCGGAAAGGGTAGGCATTGCCGCCGATATTGGCGCCTTGTTAACCGGCATCATGTTGGCTAATCATCCCAGGATCAAGGAGTTAAGCGACAGGCTGTGGGGCTTGAAAGAGCTGTTTTTGGTCGCGTTTTTCTTGCAGATCGGCGTCAGCGATTTACCGAACCGCGAGCAGATCATCGACGCTTTGCAATTGCTGGCTTTGCTGCCGCTGCAAGGTGCACTGTTCTTTGGTTTATTTGTGGTGGCCGGACTCAGGGCGCGTACCGCCTTCGTTTCGTCCCTGGCTTTGATGACCTACAGCGAGTTTGCGCTGATTACCACCGGTGCGGTGGTAAAAGCCCAACTATTGCCGGCGGAATGGAACGCCATTATCAGTCTGGCGGTGGCCGGTTCGCTGGCGATTGCCGCGCCGTTAAACCGTTATTCGCATCGACTGTTCTCCTGGGCCGAGCCGGTATTGGTGCGCCTCGAACGAAAGTCCGACCATCCGGACCGCTTACCGGACTCGTTCGGCGCTGCCGAATGGCTGGTGATAGGTATGGGACGGACCGGTGGGGTGGTTTATAAAACCCTGTGTCAGCAGGAGCAGCGCGTGGTGGGTTTGGATGCCGACCCTACCGTGTTGGAATATCATCTTGCTGCCGGTCGGCGAGTAGTCTACGGCGATGCCGAAGATAGCGAGTTATGGACCGGTTTGCCCCTGCACAAAGTCAAAGGCATTTTCCTTACCGTACCCGCTTTTGAAGTACGCCTGACCGCCGTGGCTCAGCTTAGAAAGCGCGGCTTTACCGGGCAAATAAGCAGTATTTGTTATCACGGCGTGGAAGAGGGGCAATTAGTCAGTGCAGGGGCTAATTTTGTCATTCATCCCTTAATCGAAGCCGGCAATCGCTTGGCGCGTCTGATGTTGGAGAGTGACGAAGCAAGCCGGCTGAAATAAGCCAAAATAGAACTCTCTCCCCACGGGATAGGGTAGGGTGAGGGATGTAAATAATTGATTTTAATACCCTCATCCCAACCTTCTCCCGAAGTGAGAAGGGGTTTTTAAATTTTCAGAAGTCCCGTGTGCTTATTCCGGCCTGCCGGAATCGGGCATATCGCCCAGCCGCTTGCCGACTTTAAATAAACTCCAGGCCAGTACCAGTACCATCAAGCCAATCGCCAAACCAAGGAACAGGTGGCTATTCAATAGCTTGGCAAAATCGAACTTTTCCTCTTCAGGCGCCAGCGCGGTTTCCGGGCCCAAGCCGGCGGCCGTGCTTTGATAACCCCGGCGCAGCAACTCCTGGATCGGTGCGACATCGTAGCGCGGCGCCTCGACGTGATCGGCACCATACTGCAAGCGATAACTTACGCCGGCTTGCGGCAGAAACAATAATTGGTAACCAAGCCCGCTGCCGGTAATGGTGTTGATATGCAAGATAGGATTGTCTTGATTGCGGATCAGGATGCGGTAACGCGCCTGGCGTTGTTCCAGGAAGGAAATGCCGGTCTGATCGCGGTTGATGTCTTGATAATGCAAGGCTTCCAGCGTGGCGCTGCCTATGGTTTGCATTTGGGTGGTTATGCCTTGTTGCAGCGGGATTTGTACTTCCGCGCCCCGGCTGAAATTCGGCGTCATAATTTGCAGGTTAAAGCCGGTCAGCGGTTGCCGCAGGGTTTCGATGTCGACCACACTGGTTTTATGTTCCGCATCCTGGCTGATTTTAAAGCTGCTGACCGGGTAATCGAAGGCTTGGTTGTCCGCCGCCAGCGTTTCGCTGTTGAGATGCCATAGATCGATGCGCTCGACATGTAATGCTTCGGTTTGCAATTGTGTTGACTCTTCGCGCTGCACTTCCTCGTTACCGCGTAGCGTGCGGGTCAGTTCCAATAACTCGGCTACCCGGGTTTGATTGGCTTTGGCGACGACGATTTTGAACTGGCGGAAGCTGTTGCTGGGGATGGCAACATCGCGGTTGCCGACGCTCATGTAGCGCGAGTAATCGTAAATCAGCGCTTTATCTACCAATAGCTGCCAGTTTTCGCCGTCGTTGGAACCGTGGATTTGCAAGGCGTATTCAAAATCGTGTTGCGTGGTGACCAGACTCAAGCCATCGGCATTGGCCGCGTTTTTGTCCAGCTTTACGGTGATTACGAAGCCTTCGTTGCCGAATTTTTGCAAGTCCACCGTTTCGCTACGGGCCGGTTGGCGGCGGCTTACGGTTTTTTGGCCGGCGATTTTTTGCAGTAAATACGGGGTTTCTATGCCGTTTTGATCGGTCAGGCGCAGGTCGCGAAAATCGGTGGCGCTGTTGGCGTAAACCGCGCTGTCCAGCGGCACGGCCAATAAGCTTTGTTGCCCGCTATCGGGCGTTAGCACCGGCCTGCTAAACCGGTAAGCCGCTGCTTCGTTGGCCTGAGCCTGAGCAAATAATAGGCAACCCAATACTGCAAATTTGGCGATCATGATCATGTTTTTTGGTCGGTATTGCCGATAAAAGTTTGTTGATAACGCATGTAAAAAAACGCGCCGCCCAGCGCCAGCATGCCCAGCACGATAAAGGCGACGATCCGGTAAATTTGTTCCAGCCGGGCCAGGTCGATGAAAAACACCTTCCAGGCCACCAGCGCAAACAGCGCCAGACCGACTAGGCGCAAGCTGGAGATTTGCCGCTTGATGCCGTTAAACACCAGCGTCAAGGCAAATATCGACCACAAGATCGACACGCCGCCGGAGCGTAAACCCGGCACATATTGATACAGCAGCGAGTTAATTTCCAGACTTAAAAAGGTAAACAGCAATACCAAGGCCGCGCCGCCCAGCCATGAACGGATGTTGCCGGCACTCTCGCTGTCCGCCAGACGGCGCCAGGCAAACAGCAAAAAGCCTATGGTCGCGGCGAAATCCAGTAAACGCATCAAAGCCAGTTCGAACGAATAGCCGCCGCCGTAACGCAGGGTCCAAACGCTGTCGCCGACTGCGATATGGCCCAAAGTCAAATCCCAGGACGGTAGATCGAACAACAGCATTTTAACGAACACTCCGATCAGAAACAGCCTCATTGCCTGTAACAGCCAGCTGCCGGCGCCGGCCACGTAGCGGCTTAACAGCAGCCAGCACAGCGCTAGCCAGATCAGGGTCAGCACCGGCAATTGCAAGGGCGGATACAGATAAGCAAAACTGCGGAACAGCTCCAGTTGCAGCACGATAAACAACAGGCCGCCGCCGGCCAGCAGGATGATTTGCAACAGCAGATTGTCTTTTAGCCATAGCGGCACATCGTTGCCGGCAGCGCAAGCCAATGGCGAGGCGGGCGCCGGTTTTTCGATCAGCGTATAAGCCAACGCCAGCGATAATATCGGGATGCCGAAGCTGATTACTCGTTCCAGCAAGCCTAGCAAGAAGGTGCCGAACGATTGCTGGCTATCCATTTGCATGCCGTATTGGTCGGGCAAGTCGATGAAACAAAAACGCACCAGCACCAGGGCATACAGCAGATAAGCGACTTGCTGCAAAAACGCGCTACGCAACTTGCCGGCCATCCACAGCATCACCAGCGCTTGCAGCGACCAGCTGACGGTAATCCACTGATTGGACAACAGCAAGGGCAGGGTGATGGTCACAAAAAACGCCGCCAGGCCAATGAAGCTGATCAACAGTTCCTTATCTGCCACCTTCCGCGCCAGACAGTAATAGACATGACCTACATAAAATGCCGCTAGCGCCACGGTCAATAATGCAGTCCAGATTTGCTCGTAAGCATCGTCGATTAAATGATAAGCGGTGCCGAAGAAGATGGCGGCATTGACGATCAAGCCAATTAAATCCAGCAGAGTCGATTTGGTCTGGTTGACCAGGCAAAACAAAAACACCGTGGTGGAATACAGCGCAAAAAAGCCGGTCAAGAACGGCAAGACCTGCCAGAAATACTCGACCTGATAATTCTGCATAGAGCCGAAGAACAGCAGGTAATTAAAGAAAAAGCTCAGGAAATTTAATAAATGCCATTGCTTGTACCAATTGATGGCCAAGATGCCGACGCCCAGCAGCAACATGTAACTAAACAAACCGGGGAAATTGACCTGGCCGGTGGAGAGCATGATAGGCGTGCAATAGCCGCCGATGATCGCGAAGATGGCCACCAGCATGGAGTCCAGCTTGATGGCTAAAAACGCGGCGCAAGCGGTGACTAAAATCATCAACGCAAACGTGGGGTAAACGTCTAACAGATGATAAAAACTATGCGCGGCAAACACGCTGAAATACAGCACCGCGATGCCGCCGCCCAGCAAGCCCTGACTGAAAAGATGATAATTGCCGCCGACCAAACGCACGCCGCCGATGATCATGCCCACACCAGCCAGCACCGATAGCGCCACCCGCGCCTGCTCGCCGAGCATGCCATTGTCGATCGAGTACTTCAGGAAAAAACCGATGCCGGTGACCAGAATCAATACGCCGATACGCAACAACCAATTGCTGGCGACCGCATATTCCATCGCCACGCCTTCCGGCCGATGGCCTTCGCCGACGATGATCCAATTCCAGATTTCTTTGAGGATTTTCTGTGCCGCCAGCTCGAAACGGCTGGGCTCGGCGGGTTGCCAGCTGGCTTGATTCCAGGGATTTTCCGGGAGTGGCTCTACAATAGGGCTTAGCGCTATTTCGGGCGTTTGCGGAACCGGTCCGGCAGGGAGCTGGCTGGCGGTAATATCGAATATCACCTGTTCCGTTGCCGGCGTTTGCGATTCGAATAGCGCGGGTTGCGGCGGCGTTTCGGTAGTCGCAGTCGGCGCTGGTGGCGTTGCCAGCTCGCGCAGCAGTTTGCGGTCTTCGCGCAGCGCCGCTTCTATCTTACGCAAGGTTTGATTAATTTCATCCTGATTACGTTTTTGGCGACCCATTAAAACGGCCAACATCGCGATCATTACGATGGGTACCAAAATCAGGATAAACGCGATAAAACCGAAAAAATCGTCCACGGCAACTCTCCAAGGCTGGGCAAACGGCGGGTTATTTGGGTATTTAGCAGGCTTTTCAGGTTACGGCCACGTTTTCTGCACAAAACCGGCGACGCGCTAGGTTAAGCGTCAATTTGCAAAAGTAGTCGTATTCGTGAGCGGCGTCACTATTCAGGATAACCGCTTGTTACTCTGATTGCTATATATGGCCCGTGCGGCAAGGATTTGTTCTATGCTTGATGCATGGATTACAAGGGTAAGCTTAGGATTACATATAGATTTTCCAGGAGCTGCCGACAACCCAAGATGTATAACCACACACTCCAATACATTGGCTGATCTCATGAATAAGAATTCCACAATCCAATCCAAAATATTGCTGAGCATAGCCAGTGTGTTTTTATTGTTGATGTTTGTCAGTACGCTGTTTATGGCGGAAAGGCAAAAAGACATGATACAAACGCTGGCGACCGATAAAGCCCGGGATATTGCCAATAGTTATTTCGACGGCGTGAATACGCTGATGCTGACCGGGGCAATGGCGCAGGGTGAAGTATTGCGGGAAAAAGCCCTTTCGCATGCCAATGTCACGGAAGTGCGCTTAATTCGTGGCAAGGAGATTGCCGATTTTTACGGTCCCGGCAAAGCCGAGCAAAGACCCGTTGATAATCTGGATGATCGGGCGCTGGCGGGTGAAAGCATCATTCAACCGGGTAACGACAAAAACGGACGCCTGATCACCGTGCTGGAGCCGGTTAAGGCTAGCGCCAATTTTCGCGGCACCAACTGCCTGACTTGTCATGCGGTGAGCGAGGGGACGGTGTTGGGGGCGGTGCGGGTGAGTTTTTCACTGGCAAATCTCGATGCGCAGATCAATCGCGATTTGGTAATTGCGTCGGCTATCTCCTTGGTGATGTTTGCCGGCGGTCTGTTGCTGGTAAACATGTTGATGCGCAAGATTGTGGTCAATCCACTAGTGGCAATGCGCGATACGGTTAACGCCATTGCCGGTCAGTCGGATTTACGGCAACGGTTGCAAGTCGATTCCGGGGACGAAATCGGTCAGGTCAGTGTATCCTTCAATACCATGCTCACTAATTTTGCCGGTAGCTTGGGACAAGTATCGTCGGTCAGTCAGCAATTGGCTGCGGCGACCAACCAAATATCCGGTGTGGCCAGACAAACCTCGCAAGCGGCCACGCAACAACGTAGTGAAACCGAGACGGTGATTCAAGCGATTCACGAACTGGAAAATTCTGTACAGGACGTGCGCGGCGGGGCGACCGGTGCGGCGCAAGCCTCGGTGGAGGCCGATCAGCAGGC
>NZ_JANIBL010000007.1 GCF_024505055.1 Methylomonas rosea | reverse complement strand
TTAAATACAGAACCATACGTACATGACGGGCGGTAATGCGGCGGGATTTTCCGTGAAATAACTCATGCACAAAGTTATTTGCCGCAACTTATCCTGGATATAAAAAACCTGATTGGCAAGAATCTTCAGTTAGACGTCATGCCCGCTATTATGCCCTTTGGCTATCTCAATGGGGATTACGGACATTTTTGGTTTAGCTGAAGCAAGCGGAAGAGGTCGAGCGCAACGGCGGATGCCAAAGCGTTTGCTTGCGCTCGTGGTAGGTGAATTGAAGTGTTGATGAAGTATGCTTGTGCAGCGATTCCTTAAATCAGCAAGCTTCAGTGTTTCATCGTTTGCGGCGAACCACCCAGCCAAGCCCGCCTAGTGCGGAAAAGAACAAGTAAAACGCGCCCGGTAAGGGTACCGGGGCGGATTGCAGCGGACTCATATGCCAGGCCAATGCGTAATCCCAACTGAACGAACTGGCTTCGCCGGACTTGACCCGCAATTCGTAGTGGTGACCGGTGACCAAACTAAGCCACAGGTTCTCGCTGTTGTCGACACTGCTTGCCGAGAATGCGGCGATGTTTTGCGCCGTGGCATCGAACAACTCCAGATTCAGATCGTGTAAGGTGGTTGTCAGATTGAGGTCGTTCGATACCCCAAGATTCCATACCAAAGACGCCTGCAAATTCAAATCCGCTGCGGCGGCGAACTTATACGTCGCCAGACTATTGCTAGCCAAGCCGCCGAATTCAGTATCGACATCAAAGCCGGCCAAGCCGATGCCGTTCGGGTTGCCGCCATCTTCCAGGCTATCTTGTTCGCCGCCGGCGATGATTTGGTAACTATGCAAAATATTCAGTTGGCCGGCGCCGAATCTATCGTCCAGGCCATTCAGGGTTTGATGCCCGCTGCTGCGGTAATCGACGATATTGTCTGTAGTTGAAGTATTCTGCGTCGCTCTGTCGGCACCCGCCAGCAACGCGGCTTTAACGGTTTCGCCGCGCTCGGCGTTATAAACCGTTCCGACGCCTTCAATATCAATATATCCCTGCGATAGATTGGCCGCGCCCTTGTGGCCGGTCTCGACCAATAACGCGGCAGCAGCGGCTACTATGGGAGTGGCTCCACTGGTGGTGGTTTGCGGTGCCACTACATCAGGACGCGCCCGTCCCGCTGTATATAAGGAATCCACCGCATCGGACCCTCTATCTTGTCTGCCATCCGTACGGCCCACCGCAATCGTGTTGTAAGCGCTACCCAATAAGGGCGAATCGCTAAGGCCATTATTCATACCGACCACCTGGATGAATTCGTTGCGCTGCACTTGCCGGTCCACAAAGCGCAAAATCATCGCCGTTTCCGACACGCTGTCGCCTTTGCCTATCCAGCTATGGTTCGCAACCCGGCTGGCGTTGACGGGAGCCAACGCGGTTGGACTAATCAGACTTTCGATCCAGGCGTTGGCATCATAACTGGCGATATTGTCTATGCCGTTAGCAATAGAATCCTTACCGTAAAATCTGGCACCGACGCTGTCAGCATGTGCCGATGGCGAGGTACTGGCTTTTTTTCCCGGAAAACTGAACGTCTTACCGGCAAATTGAGCTTTAAGAATATCCGGCGCGTAGATGGGATAATCAGGGTGATCTCTCGATTCGACTACTGACGCTTCGGCGTGCACCACATTGACACCGTCACCGGTCGGTACGTTTGCACCCAATTGAATTAGCAAGGCTTGATAACCAATATCGGTTTTGTAATCGGCAGCGGCGGCGGATGCCCAAAACAGCATCGGAAACAGATAAAACCCAGGCTTTGTAATCATTTTTATCACCTTATTAATCTCTTGAAGTGCGCTTAACTCTATCTAGCCGTTCCGAAAATTACCGCGCGGCAACCGGGAAAGAACCGATAGTCCGGATCGTGGCTGGCCCAGGATGGGGCGTTACTCTGAGCGCGTCTAACGTCCCAGCACTGTATCTGCCGCTTAATCGCAACTATAGACCAGATACCGAGTCTTGCCGGATGCTCGTCCATGGTTGAGTTTGGCGATTATGGAAGTCTTGAAGGGTTAAGGCGCTGAGGCATTCCCGCCAGCGAATCCCATGTAGGAATGGACTCCCGCCTGTGCGGGAGCGACGATATTTGAGGGCCAAGTTAAAAATAGACCAGGCAAACCGAAAAGTTTTGCGAATATTTTTAGAAAGCAATCATGCGGAGAACCTGGTTGCATTCAAAAGGCTTTCTAACTATGCAAACCTGGAGGTCTTGCGGCCCCTTGCAGTTTATTAGCACAGGGGCCCAGATAGGAAAAAACCTCGGGTGAAAACCGAGATTTAAGCGATCAATGAATGCGAATCAAATAGCCGTCGGTTTTTTCACAACCGGGTTTGCTGTGTGCGGTAATGCTCAACCGCGCGAAACCACCTTCTATAGGTCTATCCACTTTGCCCTTTATCTCCAAGCGGCCGCTGGGTTGTTGAGTAATTTGCAGTTGTTTAGAGGTGAAATGATATTTGGTTTCGCCGGCACTGACATTAACCACAACCGAAGTCGGCGTGGTGTTGGCGGAAGCCATCAACGAAAACTCGCTAAACGATTGCAGGTATTTATTGGTTGCCGGTTGAAACTCCGAAAACACCGGTTTATCGCAGTGCTGCGAACTCTGACTGCTGCCATACGCATGCGCAGCAGTGCCGCTCAAACTTAACAAAGTGGCGGCAGCAATTTTTAGTAGCGTGGTCATTATTTTCTCCGAGGCGTGGTTATAAGAATAGTTATCCCCTTAGCTTACCAATAAATCACGGAATTGCTGGCGATCAATTCAATCCAGCACGTGCCTTCGTACCAATTCTCACCGTTACGATTATGCATATTCAATTAAAAAGTGTGATGAAAAACACACAAGTAGTTCTGATGAAAACAATTTAAGTTCTAATAAGAACCATAATCTGATAGACTTTACCCACACTAACAATTGAAACGAAGCTCTCGAAACAAAAGTTCGTTTTGATCCTGAAGTGCCGCAGCCCAACGCTCTATCGATTTATTTTTTCTTGTTTACTGAGGCTAACATCATGACGTCATTTAAAAAATCCATATCTTTCTTCGTAGCAATCACCTTTATCAGTGCGCTGTGTTTTCCTGTCTCCGCGGCCACTTTTAGCCACGAAGAAGTAAGAGCCGCCCTGGAAAGCACCATTTCCAAAGTCAAAGCGTCCATCTCCGCAGTGGAAAACGGCGCGGACAAGGAAACCGTAACCGAGCTGGTCAGCAATGCCAAACAACAGCAAAAAGACATCGAGAACAACGATCTCGAAGTCAAACGCCAACATGCCGGCAAACGTCTGAATACCGCATGGAAAGCAGCGCGCGGCGGCGATTTGCAGTTGGCCGGCGAATCGTTGAAAGAAGCTTTGAGCCGCTACGAGGAAATGCACAATCTTTATGTTTCCAGCCATTAAGCCGTAAACACAGACCGGTTGAGCTATGTATCAACGGACCGCATCGGCGCACAAAATAGGGGCGTTTTGTGTGCATATTGGACATAAGGCTTGAACATTACAGGGTCCAAGCCTTGTGTAAATACTCCCTTTTACGACCTGCATTGTCGATAACACCGGCACATTTGATGCGCGTGTGCCGGCCTTGGACCTATGTTCCAAGCGTTTTCTTACCTCCGAAAAGAAAAACGCGACAGTTAACTTGTTCGCCAACTGGCGAAGCGGTGATGCGGGTCTTTTTATATCGAATTAATGGCGCAAAAATTGCTGATTTTCTTATGTCGAACCAGTGCGCTCTTCTCGCCTGGCTTGATGTGGAAAACGTCCGTGCACAAACCCAAGTCTTGCCCAAGCGTATCACTTGAACCTTGCATCCTAAACAGGAGATCGCAATCATGAAAAAGCTCTTAATCGCCCTGTCCGTAACGATTGGAATCGCTATCGCAATATTCGCGGCATTCAATCCCAGGCTATCTGCTTACAACTCGCAAAACGACATTTCCTATTCCGATTTCATCAAGGATGTGCGCAGCAAGTCCGTGGCCGAAGTGGTGATAGACGGCAAATCTATCGATGGCCGCCGCCATAACGGCACGCGCTTTGCCACATACAATCCTGGCGATGCGCGGATCATAGACGATCTATTGGAGTATGACGTCAAGATCAAAGTCGAAAGACCCGAAACCCAGTCAACCCTAACGCAACTCTTATTCTCTTGGGCTCCCACCTTGCTGTTGATCGGGGTATTAATCTATTTCATGCGTAAGCAGCAACAGGGTGCCGGCGCGCAAAACGGCTTTGGTAAAAGCCGGGCCAAATTAATGACCGAAGATCAGGTCAAGGTGCGTTTCAACGATGTGGCCGGTGCCGAGGAAGCCAAACAGGACGTCGCTGAAATGGTCGACTTCCTGAAAGATCCGGGCAAATACGAAGCCTTGGGCGGTAAAATTCCGCGCGGCGTGTTGATGGTGGGGCCTCCCGGTACCGGTAAAACGTTATTGGCGCGGGCCATTGCCGGAGAGGCCGGAGTGCCGTTCTTCTCGATCTCGGGTTCCGACTTTGTGGAAATGTTTGTCGGCGTGGGCGCCTCCAGGGTGCGCGATATGTTTGAACAAGCTAAAAAACGCGCGCCCTGCATTATCTTCATCGACGAAATCGACGCGGTCGGCCGCCAGCGCAGCAGCGGCGGCAATATCGGTGGCGGCGAAGAACGCGAACAAACCCTTAACCAATTATTGGTGGAAATGGACGGCTTTAGCGGCAACGAAGGCATCATTGTCATTGCGGCAACCAACCGCGTCGATGTACTGGACAAAGCTTTACTAAGACCGGGCCGCTTCGATCGCCAGGTGCAGATCGGCTTGCCGGACATTAAAGGCCGCGAGCAAATTCTCAAAGTCCACGCCACCCGCGTGCCCTTGGCCGACGATGTCAACATCACCGATCTGGCGCGCGGCACACCGGGTTTCTCCGGCGCAGAACTCGCCAATCTGATTAACGAAGGCGCCCTATTCGCTGCCCGCAACAATCAGCGGGAAGTGACGATGCACGACCTGGACAGCGCCCGTGACAAAGCCATCATGGGCGCCGAGAAACGCACCATGATCATGAGTCGCGAGGATTTGTTAATGACTGCTTACCATGAAGCCGGCCACGCCATCGTTGGCCGTTTGGTGCCGGAGCACGACCCGGTTTATAAAGTCAGTATCATGCCGCGCGGCGGCGCGCTGGGCATCACCATGTTTCTGCCGGAACACGACCAATACAGTGCCTGCAAAGATAAACTGGAGGGCCAGATTTCCAGCCTGTTCGGCGGACGGATTGCCGAAGCCTTAATTTACGGCAAAAACAAAGTCACCACCGGCGCCTCCAACGATATACAACGCGCTACTCAATTGGCGCGCAATATGGTCACCAAATGGGGCTTATCCGATCGTCTGGGCCCGATGGATTGCGGCGACAACGACAGCGGCTTTATGGGTTCGACCAAACCGATGTCCGAGCAAATGGCGCGCCTGATTGATCATGAAATAAGACAAACCTTGGCGAATAACTACCGGCGCGCCGAGGCCATTCTCAAAGCTCATATGGAGATTCTGCACAACATGGCGCAAGCCTTACTGGATTGGGAGACCCTGGATAAATATCAGATCGACGAGTTGATGCAAGGCCGCATGATAGCGCCGCCCAAGGCTGTCGAGCCGGCAAAACGGCACTACGACAACGGCAAATTGCCCAGGCCGACGGCTGAAACTGTACCTCCCATCGGCAAGATACCGGCTTTGTCCTAATCTAAAGGCCAGATATATCTCCCACACTGCAAATTTCGGCACATCCGTTCCCACGCCCTCCGGGTGAGGGAATCAAAAAACCGAAATTTGCCGTGCGATGACTGGATAAAACAGTCACCGCATGAATCAACTGTTGCTCGCAGGCCCCGAATAAATGATAGAGTTCGGGGCCGAAGAATAGATTAATGACTAGGGGATTTTTTCCAAATTCGAGTGATTCGACTACCCAATAAAAGCTTGAATAAATTTGTTTTATTAACCCGGCCCTTAAATTCCCTGGATTCGTCATTCCCGAGAAGGAGGGAATCCAGTATAGCCCCTGGACTCCCGCCTTCGCGGGAGCGACGATATTTACGGGCCGGGTTAATAACTTCGGCAGCATTGCCCTATTTGGTGCCAGCCTATCGTAGCGGGACGATTGCAGCATTGATATTGTTGACCGCCTGCACCGTGCCGAAACCTCTACCGCTTGCAGAACATACCACGCCAACCCCTGCCCGGTCGGCTGTGTCCTGGCACGCTTATCAAGCCCAAAACCGCCCCCCAGCGCCGGATACATCCAGTTCTCCAACTGAAGGTGCCGGAATCGATACCAAGCAAACCTACGATTTGCCGGCCTTGGTGGATTTGGCCCTGCACACGCATCCGGAAACCCGGGTTAGCTGGGAAGAAGCAAAAGCGGCCGCCGCTCGCCTGGAAAGAAATCGCAGCAGCTGGTATCCAACCCTGACGGCAATGGCATTCGGCCAGCATTTTACCAGTAGCTTTCCCATCCCCGGCAGCGCGCTGGTCAGCAACGGTTACGCGGCTCTCGCCAGTCTGGATTTGGCATGGACCTTATTCGATTTCGGCCGCCGGGAAGCGCTGGTCGATGCCGGCACACAGAGGCTGAGCGCCGCTAATTTTGCCTTCGACCGTAAACACCAGGAAATTGCCTATCGGGTGGCCAGCAGTTTTTTTGTTTATCAGGCCGCCTTGGCCAAGGTGACGGCGGCGCAGCAAACTTTTGAGTCGGCGAAAACCAACGCCGACTCGGTTCAAGCCAAACTCAAACAAGGCTTGGCAACCAAACCCGACTTGTTGCTGGCACTGCAAGAGCAGGCAAAATCCAGTTATGACCTGCAAGATGCGCGCGGCTCGGTCACGCAGACCCGTGCCGATCTGACGACGAGCCTGGGGATTTCACCGGCTTACAGCCTGCAACTGGTTGACCTGAACAAGCTACCGTTGCCTGCGGAACTGGCGCAATCGGTGGAAAAAATTGTCGATCAGGCCTTGGAGCAGCGCCCCGATTTACTGGCGCGCCTTGCTGAATTGCGTGCCCGCGAAGCGGACGTTAAAAAAGCCAGAGCGGAATTCTGGCCGAAAGTGTCGCTACGTGGCATGGTGGGTAATCAATACTGGGGCAATGTGCATACCAAACCATCGGGCGGCGAAAATTATTCAGCCAACGCCATGGTCGATACAGCCATGTTAAACGTGGAATGGACCTTGTTCGACGGCTTTGAACGCAGCAATGCCGTACGGGAAGCGGAGGCCAAAAGGTCGGCGTCCCAAGCCCAGCTGGAGGCATTGCGTCTGGAAATCATGCGCGACATCTGGAAAGCCTACGCCGACACCAAAACCGCGCTGGAAAAACGCGAGTTTGCCTTGGCGCTTTTAAAAGCCGCCGAGGAATCCTATGCCGCCACCCAAGAGTCTTACACACACGGCTTTTCGACGGTAATCGAGCTGTTATCGGCGCAGAAAGATCTGGCGCGTGCCCGCTTTACCGAAATCGATAGTCGGGCGACTTTATTACGCTCCGCCGCAACGCTGGTTTATGTGTCAGGCGAGCAAAATCCGGAAGTGTCGGATGATCATTAAATGACCGCCTTTCATGCCGGCCAGTCAGCATTTCTATTACAACACAGCCAATACCAGCCAACCGATTCACCAGGTTTTTCTTGAGCGTGAATAGGCTTATAGCTATTATCGAATTCTAATTAGAACAATTATTTTTACATTATGTCCTCCGACTCTACATTTCCAACAGTTTTGCGCCAGTTGCTCCGCACCCACCAGGCCTTTTTGTCTTATGCGGCCAGGCACGTGCACCGGCTCGAATTAACCTTGCCGCAATACGATGTGATCATTACGCTGGGCAAAACCGCCGGCATGCAGCCCAAAAAACTTGGCGAGGAAACCCTGATTACCAAAGGCACGCTCACCGGCGTTGTCAGCCGCTTGGAGGATAAGGGGCTGGTGGAAAGGTCGGCCTCAAAAAAAGACGGCCGCAGCCAGATCATCCGCTTGACCGAGGCGGGCCGCGCCGTTTACGAACAAACTTTCCCCGAGCATCTGACCCATATCGGCCGCCTGTTCGACGACTATGCACCCGAGGAAATCTCTAAGCTGGAGGCGGATTTACAGAGGTTGCATGAAGCGGTCATCACCGCGCGCGGCGATCATATTGAACAAGTCGATGATGAATTCTAACGAGTACCGAAATGTTCATACGTTTGAGATGAAGCGCACAATGATCACTGGGCGATTACTTAGGTGGGCCTCTAAAACTCCTTCTCCCCCCGGGAGAAGGTTGGGATGAGGGAATTAAAATCAATTACTTACCCCCCTCAGCCTAGCCCTCTCCCGGAGGGCGAGGGAATGTTTAGAGGTTCCCTTAAAACGTTTTTACTGGCGAGCCTCTCGATTTTCCTGACCGCTTGCGATCCGATGTTGAGCCTGGAAGGTTCGTTCTGGCCGGCCTGGATTATCTGCATCCTCAGCGGGCTGGCGGCCAGCATGCTGTTGATGTGGCAATTGGTGCATTACCGCCTAGCACCCCATTTGGGGCCACCGCTGCTGATCGCGCCCAGCCTGTGGGCCTTATGCACCTTTATCATCTGGCTGGTGTTTTATGCAGCGTAACAGCGGCGGTGCCTGATGGAAAATAGTCAAAACGATAGCCGAGGCTTAAGCCTGAAAAACCGGATATTGCTTGGCCGAGCCATAGGCATAGCCATCGTGCTGGGTGCGTTGGCGACCGGCTCTGCGGTGTGGCATATCAACTATCAAAATCCACGCACCAACGACGCGATGGTGCGGGCCAACATCGTCGGCATCGCCCCGGAAGTCAGCGGCCGCATCGTGGAACTGCATGTCGAAGACAATCAGTATGTCAAACAAGGTGATTTGCTGTACGTGATCGACCCTCGTCCTTATCAGGCCAGGTTGGACAAAGCCAAGGCTGAATTGCTGCTCGCGGAAAAAGATGTCGATTCCCGGCGCGCTTCCAGCGGTTCCGCCGAAATTGCCATCGAACGCCTGGAACACCAGCGTGCCGCCGCCAACGCCGAAGTGAAAAAAATCGAGGCGGAAGACGAGTATTTGCATAACTATCTGGAGCGCCTGGAACCCTTGGCGGATAAGCAATATGTCACCACCGATCAGCTGAAACAGGCGCGCTCGCGCTATGCGGCGTCGCGCGCCGAGTTGGCGGATGCGAAAGCTAAGGAGCTGTCGGCTCGCAGTGCCATAGAGGAAGCCAAAAGCGATAGCCGCCGGGCGGTATCGTTAATCGCCCAGGTCGGCGACGTCAACGCCCGCATCGAAGCGGCCAGAGCCATGGTCACCGCCGCCGAACTCGATCTGGAATACTGTTATGTGCGCGCGCCGTTTAATGCTTACGTCACTAATTTGAATACCCGCGAAGGCGAATATGCCAAGGCCGGCGCGCAAATGTTTGCCTTGGTGGACGACCGCCACTGGTATGTGATCGCCGACTTTAAGGAAACCTATTTGCGCTCGATTAAACCCGGCCAGGAGGCCGAAGTGTTTCTACTCGCTTATCCGGGCAAACGCTATCGCGGCGTGGTCACCGGTATCGGCTGGGCCAATTCGCCGGACAATATCAAGCAGCAAGGCGTGTTGCCGGAAGTCGAGCGCACGCTGAACTGGGTGATTCTGGCTTCGCGTTTTCCGGTGCGGATCGAGATCGCGGAGCGCGACCCCGCCCATCCGCTACGCATGGGCATGACCGCGTTTGTCACGGTGCGGGAAGCAAGTGCCGAGGGAGCCGGCAAAGCCCTGCCGCCGTCATGACCAGCGGCGACAGCCGGCCTGGTTCAAACTCGCTGCCAAAACCCGGCCGGCTTTGGTTTGGCAACAGCCTGGGGCAATTTCTCAAAGCAGAACTCAAAGACTCGCCGGCGCGTCGTGTGGCCGCCCTGCGCTTGTTCATCGTCACACTAACTATTGCGCTCGTCAGCCAAACCCTGCATATCCCACCCTTGGGAGCAATTTCCATATTGATTTGCTTAAGCTACGACGCTTACGCCAATGCCGGCCAATCCCTGGCGTTTGGAATGCGCCAGCTCGGCTATTTGATCGTCACGACCTTGGTATCGGTATTGGCGCTGATGTTGGCTGGTAACGACCCTTGGTTACTGCTGCCGCTGTCGTTCGTTATATTGGCTTTGTCCCTGTTTCACGCCCGCCTGATCGCCTGGCCCACGGGCATTGCTTTATGGTATTCGGTGGCGGTGCTGTACAGCCCCAGCACGCCCGATGAAAATATTTATCACGCTTTATGGAACATCCCGATCATAGGCGTACTCGCGCTGGGAACATGGACGGTGGTGCATCTGACCATCAAACCCCAAGATCCGCTGAAACTGTTAAAAACGGAGATCGCCACACAATTGGCGGCGGTGGAATACATTTTCAGTGCGCGTCTGGCCGATGCCGGTGCGTATAGCCCCAGGCCGGAAGCAGCCCTGCACGCCGCTGCCGGCAGCCTCGGCAAGTTGCTGGGATTGCTGGCCAACGCCGAATTGATCCATCCGGCGTTGCACGAGCGCCACCAGACTTATCGGGCGCTGCTGCTGGAAATAGACGGTTTGCGGCAGTTGGCGGACTGGCTCAATCAGGTACTAGCCGCGGAATATAGAGCCCAGCCGCTGACGCCGGAAAAACTGCATGTCTATCGGGCTTTACAAAGCGCCTGCGCCCAACTGCGGTATGGTCTGGCGGAATCGCGCGATGTGTCCGGGGAAATTACAAGCTTGTTACGCGACGATGTATTGCAAAACTATGCGCGGGAAACCAATCCCTCGCTATTAACCGCCCTGTGGCGGGCTCTGCAACGGATTGCCGGCTTGACGCATGATTTGCATCAACCGATAGCCGCCGCAGATAGTAAAAATATCAACGCTGAATCCGATGACAACCCGGACCATAGCTGGCTGCCGGCCTGGTTTGCTTACGAATTTTGGGCAACGCATGCCGACAGCGTGCAATTTGGCATCAAATTCTCCCTGGGCGCGATCCTGTGCATGCTGATTGTGGAAAGCCTGGGCTGGCCGGACATCAACACCGCCATTCCCACCTGTCTGGTCGCGGCACAAACCAGTCTCGGCGCCGACTATCGGCTTTCGTTATTGCGGGTGTCGGGGGCTGCCGTCGGTGGGATCTGCGCTTACTTTTATGTAATGGTCTTTCAATCTCAGCTCGATACCATCGTCGGCTTTGCGTTTGCAACAGCGCCATTCTGGGCGTTGGCGGCCTGGATTACCGCCGGTAGCGAACGCATCGCCTATCTGGGCCGGCAGCTTGGTTTTTCGTTTGCGCTGTTTGTACTGCATGATTTTGGCCAAGTCACCGACCTATATCTGCCGCGCGACCGGGTCATCGGTATTTTGCTCGGACTCATCGTGATGGGCGTTATCGATTACGCGCTGTGGCCGCGGCGCTCGATTGCACTGGCCCGCCACCACGGCGTAGCGGCGTTAAGCACCCTCGCGAATTTCACCAGCCGCTTACCCGATGTCAGCCACTTGCTGACTTACACCTTACCGCTGCGTTTGTCGGCGGAAAAAGAGCTGGCCGCCGCGCAAGACTTGTTGGCTCACGCGGTATTGGAACCCGATGCGCGCTTGGCCGAGAAAGTGCATGAACGGGCCGCGCTGAGGGCAGTTGTCAAGAATGCCAGCCATTTATCCGGCTTGCTGCAAGTCCGGAAGCGTTACCGCTTACTCAGCGGCCAACGCTTCAGTCATTTTCCCGATGAACTGCAACAACTCAGCCGGGCGTTCGATGCCGAGCTGGCAAACGCCCTGGAATATGCGGCAAGCCTTCTGCAAGGCGAACAAGCCGGCAACCGGAGCGAGCTTGCCAAGCACCAAGCGGATCTACAGCAAAGCTATAGCGATCATCATCGTATCGACAATCTGGCCGACGATCTGGCGGTGGAATGGGAACTACGCTTTATGCTGGACCAGCAAATCGTCGAGCTGATAGCTCACATCGAAAAAACAGCGCTGGCTGCCGTGTCATATCCTCAAAAATCCGCTCCGAATATTGAATAAAACAACTTTAACTCGGTTGAAGCAAGACCGGGTAATTCAAAAGATGTTCATCTGAAAATCCAGACTCCGTTCCGCTAACCAGACCAATGCCACGGTAACGATAGAAACGGAACCTGTTTTCATCACTAGTAGCGGATAATACCGGTAGCGGCTAAAGCCGACTATCAAAGGCAAAACCACGCCGACAATCGCCAACTGCCCAGCTTCCACACCCAAATTAAAGCCCAATAGCGGTAACATCCGCTGCGTGTCCGGCAAGCCCATGTCCAGCAACACGCTGGCGATGCCCATGCCGTGGATCAAGCCGAAAGCAAAGGCAAACCAGGTGCGGCGTTTTACCAAGACCGGATAAATATTATTCAGCGCCGCCAACACCACGGAAGCGGCGATAGCCGACTCCACCCAGCGAGACGGCAGTGAGATGTAGTGCAACACGGTCAGACTCAGGGTCAGCGAATGCGCCAGCGTAAAGGCTGTGACTACGCCCAGCACGTCGAAAAATACCGGCTTAAAGCCGGATTTTGGCTGCCACTCAGCGTTATTCCAGATTAAAGCCGCCGGCAACAACAGGCTTAGCAAAAATAGCATATGGTCAAAGCCTATCCAGATGTGCCAAATGCCTTCATAGGCAAAATCAGCCAGTGTCCGCCAAGACGATTGATCCTTGTTTAATGGAAAATAGTTTTGTTGGCGGTCTGGGCTAAAGATGAATGTTTCGGTAAGGCCTTGGTGGATAAGGCTTAACAGCCCGCGATGCTGCGGGTCGAGATCGAAAAATAAGCGGTAAGACATCGACAACGACGCGGAGCCAGGTGGGCAGCTGGCCTGAAAATTTAATACCGCGTAATGGCCGTCGCTGTGTTCGTCCACCAGTAAGTCCGCCGCTTGCAGCACGCAGACTTGTTTGCCCCTGGTCATTTCCAAACGACTCAGCGCATAGGCATAAACGACTTCCCGACTATTTCGCAATTCCGCCCAGGTGATATTGCCGTCGTCGTTTGCATCCAGGCCCAAAGCATAATCTAGGTCGCGCAAGGCAATATCCCATTGCCCGGTGATTTGCTGGTCGTCGGCACTTAAAGTCAAGTAGCTATCGCTGGGTTTATGAGCCAAGGTGTTAAAACTCGCCACCAGCAGCCAGATCGTTACTATCAGCCTTTTCATACCCTGCCCCTAATCTGTTCGAGTAAGATTTGCAACCGCGCATCCTGCAGTTTGGAGTGTGCTAAAAATGTCAGTAACGGCTGAAGTGCTTGTTGAGTTCTGCCGCTGGCCACCGCCGCTTCGAGCAATATGCGCGCGTCGCGCGGCTCGCGCTGCACGGCCCAATTGGTTTGCGCCAGCGCCAACGCCGGTTCCGGCTGGTTTAACAGATGCAGTAAAAAGCGCGCCTCGTCGCCTTGATGACTGGTATCGCCGCGCATGCGGCTGGCGGCAAACCGGGCTGACAGTGCGTCGATGTGCGCAGTGGCAGTTGGCAGCTGTAATGCTTTTTCGGCTAAAGTCAGACGCAGTAACAAGCCGTCGGCGCGTGTATCGTTAGCTAACAATTCCACCACGTCTTGGAAACGATTCCGGTCCAATAAATAATCGGTATAGGTAGCCAACAGATAACCGTTGCGGCGCTGCACTTGCAGCGCTTGCTGGTAATAGTGTTCGGCCGCATCAGTATTACCCATGCGCTCAGCCATTTCCGCCAGTGTCGTCAACGCCCATTGTTTGTCCGGCGGTGCAGCGCTTTGCGCGGCTGTTGTTGCTTGTGCCAACTGACGATAGGCCGCATCGAGCTGGCCGGAAACGCTCAGCGTCGAATTAACGCAAACTTGGCCGATCAGTGGCTCGGCTAATTTCAGCAGCGGTAAACAACTGTTAAGCGCGTCGGCGTATTGACCCTGCACTTCCAAAATCGCGGCTCGGGTCAACCAAGCTTGCGCCACGCGCGGCTGAAGAGCCAAGGCCCGGTTCAAATACGCCAAGGCCGAGGAAAATTCATGGCGATTTTGAAACAAGGTGGCTCGCAAAGTTAGCACCTCGGCACTCGGTTGCGCGAGCGCCAGCCAAGGTGTCAAAGCGGCTTCCGCGTAGCCGAAATAACGCGGGTCAGATTCGGCGCGGCCCAATTCGATATAACGCCTGACTAAAGCTAAAGCCGGTTCCACGTCATTGGGCTGAGCCGCGACTTGCTTGCGCAAGTAACGAACTTCCAGCCAACTCTCACCCCTGGCCGGCAGGACTTCCAAGACTTCATCATCGGTCTTAGGCAAATAAGGTTGCGCACCCACGTCACTAAATACTGCTACAGACATCAATAAACCTAAACTAAGCCAGCGCTTCATTGGCTCCTCCTTTGGATGTTTATCAGACAGGGGGCGAGCACAGCCGCCCCCTTCCCTCTTCTAATTATTCGGACAACTACCCACAGCCAAGGAAACAGCATCGAAGCAACCTGATTCGCCTGGATCGACATGGCGACTTTGCCGACCGCTATTGGCAAAAGCCACATACGGAAACACTTCCTGATAGGTTCTATCGTTAGCGTTGACGCCGTCGGCAACCCGGTTATTCGGGAAGCTGTTAAAGGCCGGATTCAAAACCCCAACCACCGCTTGCGCGGCTATATCGGTGACGTCGTCAGACACCCGCCGCCCATTAGGAAAACCGGCAGTATCGCCAGCCAGAAAAGCCATGCGTTTCCGCGCGCTTAAAGGCGTCGGGCCGATGCCGGTGTTTAAGCGCAGCAAATCCGCCACCGGCCCGCGCTGGGCGGGAGAACAGCCGGGACAAATCGGCGCTGCATAAAACACCAAGGGGCCTAGATCTAAACTGGGGTTAGCCGGATTCACGCGCGGCGGTGTCGGAATGGGTACCGCACCGCCGTAAGCGGCATTGATGACTCTAGCTAACAATGGATCCAGCACATAGCCGGCAAAATTGGCGTCGTCCTTGGGCTCGCTCATGCTGAACTTGTCTTTATCGCCGGTACCGATCAATACTTCATTGATCAACGGGTTACCCATGCGCTGAATCTGCACATAGGCGTTGGCGAGTTTAGGCTTGCCGCCGGGTCTGTCGGCATAGGCTTTGGTGCGTGGCCGCGAGGTGGTGGCGTAGGTACCGATTACCGCCAAAGCTTCGCCGGCGCTATGTTGCTTGCCGTCTTGGGTGAGCAGCGCAATCGGTAATTCGATGGCAATGGCATTGACGTTAAAGCCGGCCACATCGTCAGGCGCGAAGTTTTTGGTTTCCGCGACATGTTGATCCTCGGAAAATACCCCCGGCACACCAGCGCCGGACGCAGCAGCGCGAAAATTAAACGTATCGAAAGTGGCGCCTAAATCGATATAAAACGGATCGTCAACGGTACCGGCAAACACGCTAACCCCGCCGCCTAAGTCGTAAATGCCTTGACTGGCTAGACTCTGATAGTTGGGCATGGTGCGCGGCCCGACGTTAGAGGGCACCGCATAGAGCTTTTGCTGATTGGTCAGATCGATGACTTGCCGATTGGCGCCCTTACCTTTAATGAGCGTGACGGTATAACTCTGCCGCAATCCCAAGCCCTCCGAGCCGGGGCCATCCAGTGCGGTAATGGCCGGCGGCACGATCAAACTGCCTGGAGCTACTGGGCTAGGCGAATTGGCCGGTGCGACGATGCCAGTACCGGCGCCGACAAAGCCGGTAAACACGCCGGGCAAACGGTTTTCGGTTTTAAATCGAAACTGCAGGGTAATGTCTTCGTCGGCGTCGAAATTATTATCCACTTTCATTTCATACAAAATTTCCGGATCGAACGGAAAATAATTCGGGCCGTTGCTGGGTTCCAGAAGAGGATCGACATTCAGGATCATCGTCACTTTGCTGGGATCGTTGTAACTGACAAAGGCGTACCAATCGGTGATGTCGGCTTTGGTATCGAGTGCGGTTAAGGGCGCTTCGCGGTGGTTGGCGGCCTGAGCTGGTTGCATGGCTGTCAGCGCGATGCATAGCGCCAGCGGCCAGCGTGTGTGGTTAACTGGAGTTTTCATAGCTTTGCTTCCTATAAAAGATAAACGCGCAGTTCGGGTGACTGCATGGTTAATACGGGCTGAATAATTAAACGGATGTCAGACCGATACTTCTCGGGATACCGGTTTAGCTGTACTGGCGCGCGAGCAATGACCAATCAGCAAAAACAGGCCGGAAAGGCTCAGCAGCATCCAGGTTGGCGGTTCCGGTACGCTATTCACGCTGGCGCTATCGACGTTTAGAATATGTACGTCCCAGGCCGCGGTGCGATTCGGTTCGACGGGGTTATTGTTGCTATCAAATAGCGAGCCTTCGCAAAAACGGCCGTTGGAGCAAGCGAAGGCAGCCGTGAACACCGGGTCGGTGTCGCGCAAAAAGCCATCAGCCAAGAGTGTGCTGACCGAAAAGTTATCGTATTGCGTCAAGGTGGCGATGTAATTTCCCGCCGCCAGATTCATATTGATATAGCTGTCGAATTCGCCATAGTTGTAAGTCACACCATTCGACACCAACGCACCGCCCAAACTGCCATCATCCTGCTCCAGGATTTGATTTCCGCCGCCATCCCACAGCGTTAAGATGGGATCGAAACCGCCGCCCAGCCAAGACGAGGTGAACAAGGTCACCGCGCCGGGCAAGCCGAGGTTAAAGTCAAAACGCACGACATCGTTGTCTTGCGCAAAGCTGCCGTTAAAATCGAACGCTGCCGGCAGCGCCGGCCCGGGCAGCGCCGCAGCGCCCGCCAGTGCTGCTATTACTAGTATTTTTTTCATGTTGCATTCCTCCGATTGAGTTGAAACATCGGCAAGTGCCCTACCCTTTCATGCTCGGAATTGCTGAAACTTAGGCGCCTGCCATCACAGATACGCGGCAAACCGGCAATTGGATGAGTCGTTTGTAAAAAATATTGGCAACGAATACGGTTCGGCAGGATTCCGCACGGGTCAGTCAGTTGGACGTAGCTAATAACGTATTGAATAATCTGATATAAGCAAAAATTGCTGGTACTTGTTGCATCCAAACCTGTTAGTTTTTGCGTATAGCTAGCAAAGGGGTGGGCAACACCCTGAAAAAACCACAAGGATTAACACGAGAGCGCTGACTTGAATAAAGACTGGAACACCCTAGACGGTTTTCGCGCGGACGATGCCTCTTTGCAGGGTTGGATCGCTGCCGTAGTGGATCGCGATCAGGCCGCGCTGAGCTGTTTGTACGACGCACTGATTGCGCAGGTTTACGGCCTGGCGTTGCGGATTACCCGGCAAACCCAGTTAGCCGAAGAAGTGGCGCAGGATACTTTTTGGCAGGTTTGGCGGCAGGCGCCGAGATTTGATGCCAGCAGAGGCAACGCCAAAGCCTGGGTGATGACCATTGCCCGCAGCCGGGCGCTGGATGCGCTGCGCGCTTTGAATCCCGAGGAATGCGAGCTGGAGCCGGAGACTTTGGCTTTGATCCGGGCCGAAGACAGCGATATGCCGCCCAACCTGTTGATGGCGGTCGAGCAAGGTCATGAATTACACGCCGCACTGGCAACGCTGGATGCCACGCCGCGGCAATTATTGTCGTTGGCGTTCTTTCGCGGTTTGAGCCACGACGAAATTGCCGAATGTAGCGGTATGCCCTTGGGCACCGTTAAATCGCATATCCGCCGGGCGCTCTTAAGCTTGCAAGATATTTTGGCGGCAAACGTCGCCGAACCGCATTAATCCGATGAAGAACTGAATATGAATAAGGCCAACGACCCCGAACAAGACCAACTCAATCAGCTGCTGCTGGACAGCTTATCACCTATCGAGCTAAGCACCGGCCGACACGACATATTAAAGCAGGGTCTACTGGCGCGCGCAGCACAAAGCGTTGCCAAACAAACCGGTTTGTTGACTATACGAGCGAAGGACGGCGTATGGCAAACGCTTAAAACCGGCGTGCGCGTCAAACCACTCTGGAACGGCGGCCGGCAAGGTAACTCGGTACTGGTAGAATTCGCGCCCGGCGCGAGTCTGGTGCCGCATCGGCATAACTGTCTGGAGGAAGGCATTGTGTTGCGCGGTGATTTGCAAATGGGCGATTTGCGGCTCGGGCCACTGGATTACCATGCCTCGCCAGCCGGCAGCCGTCATGGCGGCATTAGTTCGAAGCATGGCGCACTGGCTTATCTGCGCGGTACCTCATTGGGCGACACCCGCGAGGTGTTTCGGGAGGTATTGGGCGGTTTGCTGCCGTTTGGCCAAGACCGGTCTTTGACGGTGTATGCCGACAATAAAAATGCTTGGCAGGAAATCATGCCGGGCGTCTGGAAAAAACCGCTCTGGCAAGATGAAACTAGGCAGTCGTATTTCTATAGGCTGGAAGCGGACGCCGGGTTTCCGGAACGCGTACACCCGGAGGAACAGGAATACATGATGCTGGACGGCGACTTATTTATCGACGATGTGTTGCTGCGCGCCGGCGATTACCAACTCGCGTCAGCCGACAGTAAGCACCTCGAGGTTTACACCGATGTCGGGGCTACGCTGTTCGTGCGCGGCGCGCGGGAGTATTAAACTGCCGTAACCAAACCCGGCAAATCGCTAAAAAGCCAGCCCCCTCTCCAGACGAAGAGGGCTGTTGCGCTTTTGAGTTGGATAGTTGCGAATTTCTTTAATCGGTCCAAGCTGGCCCAACAGCTTGCCTATCTTTAGCTAATATCCTGACTGTTCAAATAGTCTTCATAGTTACCGCTGAAATCGACGATACCGTTCGGCGTCAGTTCGATAATCCGGGTCGCCAGCGACGAGACGAACTCGCGGTCGTGGCTTACGAAAATCAACGTACCGGGGTAGTTTTCCAACGCTGCGTTCAACGACTCGATCGATTCCATATCCAAATGGTTGGTCGGCTCGTCCAACACCATTACATTGTTTTTTTGCAGAATCAATTTGCCGAACAACATCCGGCCTTGCTCCCCCCCGGAAATCACTTTCACGGATTTGTTGATCTCGTCATTGGAAAACAATAGGCGACCCAGCGTGCCGCGTATGGTTTGATCGTCGTCCGATTCCTTGCGCCATTGGCCCATCCATTCGATCAGCGGCATGTCTTCGGCAAAATCCTCGGCGTGATCCTGGGCAAAATAACCGACGTCTGCGTTTTCCGCCCACTTCACTTCGCCGCTGTCCGGCGTCAAATCGCCGACCAGGGTTTTTAACAAGGTGGATTTACCGATACCGTTGGGACCGATCACCGCCACCCGCTCACCGACCGCGATCATCATGTTCAAATTCTTGAATAATGGCTCCGCACCGTAGCCTTTAGCCAAATCTTTGGCTTCCACGGCTAAGCGATATAGCTTTTTAGCTTGATCGAAACGAATAAACGGATTGACCCGGCTGGACGGTTTGACCTCGTCGAGCTTGATTTTCTCCAACTGCCGAGCGCGTGACGTGGCTTGCTTGGCCTTGGAAGCGTTCGCAGAAAAGCGCGCCACGAAAGTTTGCAACTCAGCGATTTGGGCTTTTTTCTTGGCGTTGCCGGCCAGTAATTGTTCGCGCACCTGGGTCACGGCGGTCATGTAATCGTCGTAATTGCCCGGATAGACCCGCAATTCGCCGTAATCCAGGTCGGCCATATGGGTGCAGACACTGTTCAAGAAATGCCGGTCATGCGAAATGATCACCATCGTCGAGTTGCGCTCGTTCAGCACGTTTTCCAGCCAGCGGATGGTGTTGATGTCCAGGTTGTTGGTCGGTTCGTCGAGCAACATGATGTCGGGATTGGAGAACAGGGCTTGCGCCAGCAATACCCGCAATTTCCAGCCCGGCGCCACCGCGCTCATCGGGCCGTTGTGTTGTTCCAGCGGGATGTCCAGGCCAAGTAATAATTCGCCGGCCCGGGCTTCAGCGGTATAGCCGCCGAATTCGGCGAATACCGTTTCCAGATCGGCGGCGCGCATATAATCGTCTTCACTGGCTTCCATATTGGCATAGATGGCGTCGCGTTCCGACATGGCCGCCCACATCTCGGCATGGCCCATCATCACTACATCCAATACTCTTTGCTCTTCATACGCAAATTGGTTCTGGCGCAAGATACCCAAACGCTCGTTGGCATCAACGCTGACGTTGCCCGATGTCGGCTCCAGATCGCCGCTGAGGATTTTCATGAAGGTCGACTTGCCGCAGCCGTTGGCGCCGATCAGGCCGTAACGATTGCCGTTGCCGAACTTGACGGAAACGTTTTCAAACAGGGGCTTGGCCCCGAATTGCATGGTGATATTAGCGGTAGAAATCAAGAGAGTGTCCGAAGATTAGGAGTAAAAAGAGCGTTGGCGCCGCTTGGGGCGTGTGACGAAATAAATAGGTTGACGCAAAAATCAGTTATTTTACCAGACTTTAATCGACGATCATTTACAGTAATGTGTCACCGGCAATCCGGACGATATAGAACTGACATTCAATAAAAACCCCATATGCTTACGCCGCCCCCCACCACAGAACAGATTTACCCCATCTTGTACAGTTTCCGCCGCTGTCCGTATGCAATGCGGGCACGCTTGGCCATTGCCGTATCGGGGCTAAGCGTCGCGCTCAGAGAAATCGAGCTAAGCAATAAACCGGAAGCGATGCTGGCTATTTCGCCGAAAGGCACGGTGCCGGTGCTGCTGTTACCTATTGGCCAAGTCATCGAACAAAGCCTGGATATTATGCTGTGGGCCTTGGCACAACACGATCCGCAAGATTGGCTAGACCAATCACCGGAAGATGCGAAGCGATTAATTGAGTGGAACGACGGCGACTTCAAATACTTTTTGGATCGTTACAAATACGCAGATCGCTATCCGGAACAAACAGCACCTGATTACCGTCAACAAGGTGAGGTGTTTTTAGCCGCTCTGGAAACCCGTTTGCAGCGGACCCGCTTCTTATGCGGCGCCAACTTTGGCTTGGCCGATGCCGCCATTGCGCCGTTTATCCGCCAGTTTGCCGCAGTGGATAACGCTTGGTTTGCAAACTCGCCTTACCCGGCTTTGCAACAATGGCTGGACAATTTTTTAACATCCAATCTGTTTGCAGCGGTTATGCGAAAATACTTGCCCTGGAAAACTGACGACCCGTTAGTCCTTTTCGGGAGCGAGGCCGGCCTCGTACCAATTAAATAGGTGCCCGACATGTTAAAAGTTTACAAAAAAACCATCCGCATCGACAGCTCCGCTGCGCATCCCCGCCTTGAGTCACCGCCGCAAAGCAAGCTGTCCAATCTGCTGAGCATTCCGGCAATGATAGCCGGCGCGATATTGGGCACAGTGGTATTTTCGGCGTTTTTTGCCTTACTGCTGATTCCGCTGACAATAATCGGCATCAGAGGCTGGTGGTTGCTGCGAAAACTTAAAAATGCGCAGGCCGATGAGCAAAGTCTGGAAGCCGAATATACCGTGGTTTCGGATACTTCAAAAAAACCCGATTCCCACTGAGGGATAACGCCCCGTTAACGACAAAAAAAGCCTCCACCTTGAGCAGGATGGAGGCTGTGGAATGTGTAGCATTTACAACGAGGAGGTACTACGAAAACATTTAGATCCGAACCGGTTTCGCCACTTGGATATTACTGAACAGAGAAGCAGCGCCGAAAAACAGTGTGGAAAGAACGAACTGACCGGACAGGAAGCTAAAAATACCGGTTGCAAAAAACAATCCGGTGGCGATGTCTTTATACAGATTGCTTGACTTGTTCATTTTTCCGCCTTGACTGGGTTTCAGTCGATTCATTGGAGACGGTTTAACTATAAACCTTTGCAATTTATTTACAATAAGGCATTTATAAGATGATTTGTTTCATATTTTGAAACAAATATCATTAAACACCGCCGCTGCCAGCCAAGTTGGACCTCAAACCGGTTCAGACTTAAGCTAGCGAATTCATTCAGGAGGATGCAGCCATGAGCCACCATTTAAATCTGCTACGCGCGATATTCCAGGATCCGATTAGCGGCAACATCCATTGGCGGGAAATAGAATCGCTGTTGCATCATTTGGGTGCCGACCTGCAACCCAGCCATGGCGCCCGCTTTCACGTGACTTTGAACAACATCGAAGGCGTGTTGCATCATCCGCATCACAGCGGCATATGCAATAAACAAGAAATCAAACATCTGCGCGAATATCTGGCAAGCGCCGGCATCAGTCCGTCCGCATATGAAGAACAGCGAAATAAACCGCATTAGCTAAACGCCAGTGCTAAGGTGTTAAACCCTTAGCGCAGCCATTGCCAAGAGTAAGGATTGCACAGAACGCCCCATGAAATGGATTGCAAAAAGCTTGCTGCTTACAGTATTGCTATTACCTGTATTGTTTGGACTGACGCTATGGCTGGCAATTGACGATACTCCAAAATTACAAACCCGAGCCGACCTGACTCCGGAACAAATTGCCAGAGGCAAACTGATTTTTCGGCAAAACGATCCGCGCCGGCTGAAGTCCGGCGCAATCGCCAGAGTTGCACTGGATCAACAGGAACTGGATCTGGCGATCAATTATCTGGCCAATCAATACGCCAACGGCGTGGCGGGCTTACGGATCGACAAAGGCCGGGCTCACATCGACGCCACCCTGCGTTTGCCGCGTAATCCCGTGGGTCAATACCTGAATTTGACGCTGGAGCTCAAGCAATCCTCCACCCTACCGGACGTAAACCAACTGGCTGTGGGTAAACTACGACTGCCCGGCGTGCTGGCTAAACCCTTGCTGAGTTTGGCGCTCAATACCTTACAACCGGCGGCGGATCGGCAAGCCTTCGCCAACATTGTCAAACATGTGCTGTTTCAACCGCAGCGCCTGACGGTCACGTATCGTTGGCAAGCGGACTTACCCGGCAAATTGCGCGGTGCATTGCTAACGCCTAATGACCTGCAACGACTGGAAGCTTATCAGCAGCGTTTAGCAGAACTAAGCCAGACAGATAACAAAAGCGTCAGTCTCACTGATCTCAGCAAACCGCTATTTAAACTGGCATTACAAAGAAGCGCCAGCGGCGAGCCGATTGCGGAAAACCGGGCATTAATCTTGACACTGACGCTATACGTCAACCAACAGCGTCTAATCAAAATCGTCCCGGAATCACGGTTATGGCCACGCCCGATTTGGCGCCAGGTAACGCTGAACGGCCGCGACGATCTGACCAAGCATTATCTGGTTTCTGCGATGCTGGCCGCCTATTCCGGCACGCCTTTAGCCGATGCGGTAGGTTTGTTTAAGGAAATAGAAGATTCGCGCGGCGGCAGCGGCTTTTCGTTTAACGACATCGCCGCCGATCGGGCCGGCACGCGCATGGGCGAACAAGCCGTCGCCAGCCCGGCACTGGCGCGGAAAATCCAATCAATATTAGCCAGCGCCGATGAAAATCAAATGATGCCGGCCACCGCCGACTTACCGGAATCGCTAAGCGAAGCCGAGTTTATCCGCCGCTTCGGCGGCACCGAAGGCAAGGTATACCAGCAAATGATGCAAGACATTGAAAGCCGAATCACCACGTTGCCGGTTTACCGGAACTGATCGGCCTGATCGCGCACGACCAAGAATTGTTTAGCTATGCCTATAACTATGGAATATGCAGATACTCACTTTCGGCTGTTATCCAAAGCTATATTTGCGTCGACGATTGGCTAAGCAGACCACCCAGCCCATGAACCATGCAAGTGATCCCCTCACTCGGCTCTCCGATTAACGCCCTCCTCATCGGGATTTAAGCTCCCTGCTAACCGTTGATAGACTGCGTCAATAAAGCCGAAAACTGTTCGGCGGCCATCGGCTTACCGAACAAATAACCCTGCGCTTCGTCGCAGTCGTTTTGCAACAAATATTGCGCCTGTAATTCCGTCTCCACTCCTTCCGCTATGACCTTGAATTTCAGGATCTTGGCGATGGAGATAATCACCAGTACAATCGCGGCGGCATCGGCTTCGTGCGGGATGTTGGCGACGAAGGAGCGATCGATTTTCAGCTTGTCAAACGCGAACTGCTTGAGTTGATTGAGGCTGGAATAGCCGGTGCCGAAATCGTCGATCGAAATTTGCAAACCGGCCTCCCTGAGCTGGGCCAGGATATCGCGCTTGCGTTCCGGATTGCGGATGAACAAACTTTCCGTCAGTTCCAACTCCAGATATTCGGCGGGTAAGCCGGTTTCGTCGACGATGTCTATCACTTGCTCCACAAAGTCTTCCTGGTCCAACTGGCGCGCCGAAACATTGACCGCCATCGTGAACGGCGGATAGCCGCTTTGCCGCCAGACCTGATTCTGTCGGCAAGCCTCGCGCAGCACCCAGGCGCCTATCGCCTCGATCAGGCCGATTTCCTCGGCGACCGGAATGAATTGATCCGGCGGGATCAAGCCCAACTCGGGATGCTGCCAGCGTATCAACGCCTCGGCGCCGACGATCCGCCCGGAATCCAGGTCGATTTGCGGCTGATAGTGAAGAAAGAACTCGTCGCGTTGCAGCGCGCGGCGCAAATCGCTTTCCAAGCGCAGCTTGGTCGACACGGCAGATTCCATGCTGTCTTCGTAAAAGCAGTAACAATTACCCTGCTCCTTGGCACGGTACATAGCAGTATCGGCGTGTTTGATCAGCAAACCGCTGTCGGCGCCGTCGGCAGGATATAAGGAAATACCGATACTGGAGCTGATATAAAACTCCTGCCCCATCAGCCCGAACGGCTGGGCGATTGCAAGACGGATTTTATCAGCCACGGTAGCAGCGACTTGCGGGCTGGCGATGTTTTCCAACAATAAGGTAAATTCGTCGCCGCCAAACCGGGAGACCATATCTTCTCGCCGCACACAGCCTTGAATCCGTTCCGCCGCAGCTTTCAACAACTGGTCGCCGACATCGTGCCCCAAGGTGTCGTTAGTGAGTTTGAACCGATCCAAGTCCAGGAATAACACCGCATGCAGCGGGTTTTGCGCCGTGCCGCTCTCGATCAGCGAGTTCAGTCTTTGCATGAATTGCGTACGATTGGCCAGATTGGTCAAGGAATCGTAGAACGCCAACCGGTTCAGGGTGCGTTGCGTCTGGCTGGCTTCCAGCAAATGTGCGATACGCTTGCGCAACACCGCGAAATGAATCGGTTTGGGAATGTAGTCGTTGGCACCAATCGAGAATGCCAATTCCACCGATTGTTCGTTTTCCAAGGCCGTGATCATCAATATCGGCACGTCGGCGCCATGCGGCAAGGCCCTGATTTTGCGGCAAGCCTCGAAACCGTCCATTTCCGGCATCATCGCATCCATCAAAATCAAATCGGCCATCTGCCGCTCGCACAGCGTCACCGCCTGCCAACCGGTACCCGCCAAATCGACCCGATAGCCGTCTTTCTCCAGAACGTCTTGCAAGGCAAAACGCATGGCTCTATCGTCGTCAGCCACCAGTATCCTGGGACTAGCTTGCGGAACCGAGTCGGCAGCGATCTCCGCGCATATTTCCAAGTTCAGCAGTTGTGCGATGAACCGGTATTCGTCGCGCAACTGCTGCAGCAAGGCGTCTCCGTTTTCGATTTGGCCTTGAGCCGCTTGTTCTTCCAGTTGCCGGGCAATAGCCGCCAGCTTTTCCGCGCCCAGATTGCGGCTGGCGCCTTTCAGGCCATGAGCCAATTCGCGCAATTGCATGCGATTGTCCGCGGCCAGCGCCGAGCCGATTTGCTCGATTTGCGCCGGCGTATCTTCCAAATAATAACCGACCATCTTCACAAAACCCTGGCCGATTTCATCGCGTAATTGTCGCAAAACCGCATTGTCCAGCGTCTCGATCACCTGCTCTGGAGCTAGCGGCACGTCGGCAACATGCGGCCGCCCTTCGAACCAACTCAATAGTTTGTCCCGCAAGGGTTTCAGCTTGATAGGCTTGGCCAGATAATCGTCCATCCCGGCCGCCAAACATAAATCGCTGTCGCCCTGCTGGGCATTGGCGGTCATCGCCACAATGGGCACCCGGCCCAGCGGCTCCGGCAATAAACGGATACGCCGGGTGGCTTCGAAACCGTCCATATTTGGCATATGGCAATCCATCAGGATCAAATCGAAAGCCTGATGCGCCAGCCAAGTCAAGGCCTCTATGCCGGAGCCGGCGATTTCGTAACGGCAACCCAGCCGCTCCAGCATGCCCGCGGTCACCATTTGGCTGGCTCGGTTGTCTTCGACGATCAATACCCGCCGCCCGAGAGCGGCGGTTTGCTCCGCCTCGGTCGCCGAGCCGGATGCGGGCTCTTGATAATCTTGGCCGGCGGTCAATATGAAATCGTAGAGTTTGGACACTTGTACCGGCTTCGCCAACTGCGCGGCGACGTTCGGCAAGCGCGATAGACTGCCGGGATTGGCGGGGTCGGATAACAAGACGACTTTGACTGCGGCCAGCGCCGGGTCGCGAACGATCATATCTACCCAAGCGGTATCGCCGCTCTCTTTCAGATCGATGATGACGAATTGATAAGCCTGGTCCTGATCGCAGGCGGAACGCAACATATCCACGGCTTTGATGCCGTAGCCGCTATGCCGGTAATGGATTTGCCAGCGATCCAGACTTTGCGCCAAAAATTGCCGCATTTTGTCGTTTTCGGTGACGACCAATATCCGCAGATTGGCGAAATAGGCTTGTCTGGCCTCCGACAAACTCTGAGTACCGCGCGGCGGGCCGAAAGGCACGGTAAACCAGAACGAGCTACCTTGCCCTTCTCGACTATGGACGCCGATTTGCCCGCCCATCAGCTGCACCAATTGCCGGCAAATCGCCAAGCCCAAGCCGGCACCTTCGTAATGCCGGGTCCTGGAGCCGTCGGCCTGGACAAAGGCTTCGAAAATACTGGTTTGCGCCGCCTCGGGTATGCCCGTCCCGGTATCTGTCACGCAAAACCGCAGCTGAATAGCATCGCATTCCGCCAACTCGGCGCTCACTTCGATAGTAATGCTGCCTTGTTCGGTAAACTTCAGCGCGTTGCCGACCAGATTGATCAATACCTGCCGCACCCTGGAGGCTTCGCCGTTCAACACCAGCGGAATATCGTCGGCTATCGCATAAGCGAGTTGCAGATTTTTCCGGTGCGCTTGGCCGGACATCAACTCCACCACTTCGTCCAACGTTTCGTACAACACAAAATCGACCGGTTGCCGCTTCATCATCCCGGATTCGATGCGCGAGAAATCCAGAATATCTTCGATCAACTTCAACAAGGATTCGCCGGCGTTGCGGGCCACCATCGAATATTCCAACTGTTTCGGCGTCAAGCCCATGTCCTGCAACAGTTCCAGCATGCCCAGCACCGCATTCAACGGCGTGCGCAATTCGTGGCTGACGTTGGCGGCAAATTCGCCCTTCAGGCGCGCCGATTCCAGCGCAGTGTCGCGGGCGCGCTCCAGCTGCTTTTCCCGGGTTTCCAGCACCGCCATCATAGTGTTAAACGCTTCGCCCATTTCGGTAATATCGCGCGGCCCGCTCAACTTGGCCCGGACATTTTTCTCGCCGGCCGAGGCTTGACCCATCCTCAATGCCAACTGCTTTATCGGCAGCGTCAACCGCCGCGACATGGCCAATAAAAACAGCAAGAACAAGATAGCGGAGCCACTGGAAACTATCAAAGTAGAAAGGCGAATTTTGTCTTTCATGACGTTGAGCGATTGTTTACCCATCACTAAACGCACATAACCAACCAACTCAGGCGCCGGTATATCCGCTTCGAACGGCGAAGCCTCTTGCTCGCCGGCGTTGCGAGCGAATACCGGTGCGGCAAAATACCAAGCCAAATCGTTCTCTTGAACCAATTCCAAAGACCTTGGCCAGCGCGCCTCGCCTTCGGCGGCGGGAATGGTCGGTTCGCCGCGTGCGTACAATGGAATGTGGTCGCTGTTAAAAATAGCTACGCCATGCACATCGGGAAACGCCAGGAAACGCCGAGCGGGTTCCTCGGCGTTTTCCCGACTCGCATACAGTAAAGCCAGCGTACTCTGGACAGCGAAGGCTTCGGTTGTTTGCAGACCTTGAGCTATCCATTTATCACGAACGATATGATAAGACAGCGTGGAAATGCCAAATGCCGAGAGAACAGCGAGAACGACCAGACCAAAACAAAAGGTGATGGTTAACTGCTGTAAAAAGCTCGCCTTCTTAAACCGAGGCCATAACCAACGCTTCATTTCGACTTATGGCGCGGGGAAAACCATGGCGAACTCTCGCCGAGTCTGGCTGGAAAAGCGCAAACCCAAATGTTCAGCCGTGCGTAAATTGACGGCCACCAGCAAATCCTGCAACAGTTTGACCGATTCGAATTTGCCGCCTGCTTGTAGTTGTTGTACCGCCAGACCGGCCAAGCTGCGGCCCATGCCGAAATTATCCGGGTACAGCGAAAATAACGCGCCTTTCCGGACGTGGTCGAGGTTGCTGGAGAACACCACAAAGTTTTTCTCCCAGGCTTCGCGCAGCACTTCCGGCAACAAGGATTGCTCGTCCATCGCGGCGTTTTCGCGCGGCAGCCACAAGGCGATGGAATTATCTTTAATTTCCACCAAAATCTGCCGAAACAGGTCGGAAGAGTCGTGTAAATTGGCGGTCGGTTGCGCCACCAGCGTCAAACTGCGTTCGCGAGCGGCGCGCTCGGCATGCTCGATCTCCCAGGCTGTTTGCCGTGGATCGTAGATCACGGTCACTTTTTTCACCTCCGGCACCAGTTTTTTCAAATGGTCGAACATGGCTTCCGGGGCCGGCGTCAGGCTGATGCCGGCCAAGCCTTGCACCTCGTCCGGGCGGATCATCGTCGCCCCGATCACTACCGGAAACTCGGCGGACACCGATTTGGCGACCGCCAACCCGGCCCGGCCCAGCGTCACCACCACGTCGATCCTGTCGTTTTTCAGGTCGTTAATCAATTTTTCGGCCGAGTTATCGCGCCCGCTCAACAGGTAATGACCGACCGGCTTGCCCAGTTCCTGTTCCATGCCCCGCGCAATCTCCATGAAAACCGAACGGTAGGGTTCGCGCACATCGGGGTAAACGATGGCGACGGCGGGTGTTTGCGCCCAAACGCCGCCGCCAATCGGCCACAGCAAGCACAAAACCAACCCTAGTTGAAAAAATAATCGAGGGAACAAAATGACTCCTGAATGATTTGTATAAGCGAGATACGACTAGGCGTCCCGGTTAAAACTTAATACTAACTTCGCCGTAAAAACTGCGCGGCGCCAGCGGCAGATCGTTGGGGATGGCCGCCGGATTGCCCGCCAGGCTGGGTTCCCGCGCGCTGACATCGAACAGATTGCGTACCGAAAAGGCCACTTCCACATGCTTAGCCACGTTTTGCCGGCGTAGCGTCACATCCACCCAAGTATAATCCGCGACCGGCTTACGCGTATCTCCGACGCTACGGTCGCGGCCCACAATCCATTTCGCTTGCGGACTGAGGTGCCAGTCGGGCAGAAACTCCCAATTCAGCCGCAGGTAGACTTGATGATGGGGGGCGTAGCCGCTATCGCGATCCTGCGCTTGGTCCCGGCTACGTTGATAGGCGTAGTTGCCGACAATTTTCAAGGTGTCGGCGGCCTGCCATTCCGCTTCCAGTTCGGTGCCGTAGCCTTGCTGAGTCCCGGCATTTTGCGCCGTCGAGGTGGTGGTATTGGCATCCGGTACGAAACGGATAATGTCCTTCCACCAGAAATTAAAGAAATTCAAACCCAGGCGCAGACTATCCGTCGGCCGGTAGTCGAAACCCAGTTCGACATTTTCCATGGTTTCCGGGCGCAAAGCGGCGTTACCGAGTTGCGCCGGGTTGTTGATGATGTACATTTCCTGAAACGACGGCGCCCGAAACGCCGAGCCGTACATCAATTTGGCGGTCAAATCGTAGCGGGCTTCCCAAATCAATGCCGCGCGCGGATTGAAGGTATTGCCGAAATCAGAATAGCGGTCGTAGCGGGCGCCGGCCGTCAAACTCCAGTCGTTGGCGAAGTTCCACTGATCCTGCAAAAACAGATAGGCCACTTTCCGATCAACCTCGGGGATAAACGTCGAGGCGGTACCGGAAACGTCGGTCAACGGGATGCCCGGCAACGACGGTATCGGCGTGCCGGTGGCGGGATCGATGCCGAAATTCTGGCTGACCCGCGCCTTGAACAAGCTGTCGTAGTTAAAACCGATGCCACTACGTAAATGGTGTTGTTGAAAACCGTTGTAGGCGAAGGCCTGGCTGATGCGCACGTGCCGCTCCCACACCTCCGGATTGCCGATGTAACCGTTCGGAAACGTCACCGGCGCCCCAGGGCCGATCTGGCCATTGGCGCCAATCGGCAAGGTCGTGCCAGCCGGAAATAAGGTCAGATTGCGCTCGATTTCCTGGGACGTTTCGAAGTAACTGGCTTGCGAAGTCAGCTCCCAGTTTTCTATGTCGTTGTTGAAATAAGTGATATCCGCATTCCAGCGGTCGCTAGCGTAGCGGTTAACCGGATCCAAAGCTTGGGCGATGCCGGAACCGTTGCCAAAATCACTACGGTGCTGCAACCCACCGCGAAACCGCCAATGGCCTTTGGACAGATCGATACGAGCATCGAGATTATCCCGCGACATATTCAGCGGCCCCGGCGCCAGCGAGGCGCTGGTCCCCAGCAAGCGGTCGAACTGGCTTTGCAGGTCGGCATCGACGATGGAATCCTGACCGGCGGTCTTGTGATATTCAAAAGCCAACGCCACGTCGAAGCCGGCCCACTCGCCGCCATGCAAGCCCCAGCCGTCGTAAGTGTCGAAACTGCCGACCCGGCCGCCAAGCTCGGTACCTTCGATATCCTGTTTGGTTTTGGTGATGACATTGATCACGCCGGCGAAGGCGTCGGCGCCGTAGACCGCCGATCCCGGTCCGCGCACGACTTCGATGCGGGCGATGTCGCGGATCGGCATACCGCCCCAAACCTCGCTGCGGCTGCCGGTATAAGAATTGGTGATCGGAATGCCGTTGACCATCATCAGCACTTGCTGATTGAACTGCGAAAAAATGCCGCGAAAGGTATAGATAGGGTTGTAGCCGATGGTGTTGCGTTCGACATGCAAACCCGGCACGGTTTCCAGCACTTCGTCGATGTCGGTGGCGCCGATCTGCTTGATATCGGCGGCGGTAATCACCGTGGCGATGGACGGTGCCTTGGAAATCGGTTGTTTGTAACCGCTGGCGATACTGACCATTTCCTCGGTGCCGTAGATTTGCGAAAGGGCTCTTTCTTCTTCCTCCTGAGAGACCGGTTGCGCTTGAGCCGCGGCGCCTATCAGACAGCCGCAACAAGTAAGAAGCAACGGGCGGAACATCATGGCTAACTCCTGTTTCGAATTGTTGTTATAGGAGGATACGCATTAACCCTGCGGGCTAATCTTGCTAGAGAATAGCAAGCTGCGCGCAGTGTTTGTTAAATTTCAGCCCTTCATTTAACTCAGATCAAATCTTGCGGGTTTTCCGGGACAGTGCATAGGATAGCAGAGGCCAAAAAATCCGGGCTATCGTTACCGGTAAGGCGGGGCACTATCGCTTAAGCAACAAAATTGCGATAACGCCGGCCAATATGAAGGACACGCCTTTCCAGAACGCCGCCGGGTTGCGTTCCAGCAAAGCCGTCCCGGTCTTGGTTAAGAACGCCGGATTGGGATGGCGTAAATCGAAGATAAACTCGGACAAGTCTTCGTAGCGTTTTTGTGGATTGGGATGCGCAGCCTTGCGGATGGTGTCGTCGATCCAGCCCGGAATATCCCGGTTTCGGTACAAGGTGGCGTCGTAGCTGAGTTTGTTTTGCGCGGCCCTTGATTTGCATTTGGCCACTTCCGCGCCGTAAGGCAGTTTGCCGGTCAGCATTTGATAAGCAATCACCGCCAGGGAAAACTGCTCGGAACGCACCGAGCCCGGCTCGCCCAGAAAATACTCCGGCGCGGTATACTGCGCGGTGCCGAGAATTTGATCGTGACCGAGGGGAATACCCATTTCCATCACCCCCGCCACCCGAGTAGAACCGAAATCGATGATTTTCACCGTGCCGGTGCCGTCTATCATGATGTTGTCCGGCCGCAGATCTTGATGCAGCATTTCCAGACGATGGAAGCCCCGCAAGCCCTTGGCGATTTGCTCGACGATGCCGCGCACGGTTTCCAGATCCGGCTGCGGATGATCGATCATCCATTGTTTCAGAGTCTGGCCGTCGATGAATTCCGTGGCAACATACAGAAAATTGCGTTTGCGGGTCTGCGCGCACGGCTTTAACACATGGGGGTTGTTGATGCGCCGGGCAATCCAGTCTTCCATCAGAAAGCGTTCCAGGTATGCCGGATCGCCGCGCAAGTCGATGGACGGGGTTTTAATCACCACCTGCGCCTGGGTCTCGCTGTCCACCGCCAGATAAATATGGCTGCGGCTGCTGGCGTGTAACTGCCGGACAATCGTGTAACCGTCGAACGCCATCCTGGCTTCCAAAGCTGGCGGGAACGGCAAGTCGGTTAAGGACTGATACAGTTCGTTGGCGCTGGGGAGCGGCAGTTGGTCGACGCGCACAATTTGTATCGTCAGATTATCACCGCTGCCATTTGCGTACGCAGCGTCAACGATGACTTTGGCCGCACCCTCCAAGTCCTCACCGGCCTGACGGATGGTTTCGGTCACAAAGCGCGAGCTGACATACTCGTAAACCCCATCGGTTGCCAACACGAACATATCGCCTTGGCTGACGGTCAGCGCCTGATAGTCGATTTCCAGACGCGAATCCATGCCCATGGCGCGGCTAAGATAGCTGTTTTCCTGAGAAATCCATAAGCGATGGTCGTGGGTCAGTTGTTCCAGCTCGTCGCCGAGCACCCGGTAAATCCGCGTGTCGCCGACATGGAATAGATGCGCGGTGGTGGATTTAAGCACCAGCGCGCTCAAGGTGCACACATAGCCGCGATCCATGTCATAACAATCGCGGCTTTGCCGAGTTTGCGCGTACAACCAGGAATTGGTGGCGGTCAACACCCGTTGCACCGATTTCTTTACCGACCAGGCTTCCGAAGTGCAAAAATAATCCGCCAGAAAGCCGGTCACCGCCGCCTGGCTGGCAATGTGGCTGACCTCGCTGCTGCTGATGCCGTCGGCCAAGGCTATCGCGATACCTTTGGCGCTTAATTGCGGCTCCTTGGCAATATAAACGCCATGAAAATCCTGATTCAGCGCCTTGCGGCCCCTATCGGAGTATTGACCGACGGCAACACTTAATTGACCGGACATGGTCTACGGTAAATCCGCTTCAGTAACTCTTATAGGGCAGAAACTTCCCGCTCATCACAATTTTGACCCTATCACCTTTCGGATCGGCTTCGCGCTGCAAATCCATACTAAAGTCGATGGCGCTCATGATGCCGTCGCCGAATTCTTCATGTATCAAGGCCTTAAAAGTCGTGCCGTAGACATTTACCAGCTCGTAAAAACGGTAAATCAACGGATCGGTCGGTACAGCGCTAGGCAGCGAACCTTTGTAGGGCACCACTTGCAATTGGGCGATAGCCTCTGGCGGCAAATCCAGCAGCGCGCCGATGCTGGCCGCTTGTTCGGCGTTCAAGGTCATCTGCCCCAGCAGCGCGGCGGTGGTCCATTCCTTACTTAAGCCAATCGCCTCGGCTAGTTGCGTCCAGCTCAGCTGCTTAGCCAGTTTTTGCGTAACGACCAATTCGGTCACTTCGTTGCGTGTCATCTTTAACTCCTTTGCCCATTGAACAGCGAGAAAAAGGCCTCTGGCTTATAACAGCGGCGAGGCCGGATCGAATAAGGATTAGTTGAAAGAGCGTTTCGGTGCGGTTTTGACATGCGTGGAATACAGCGTCAAGCCGGTAAAAGCCAAGCCGCCGACCAAATTCCCCAACACGGTTGGAATCTCGTTCCAGACAAAATAATCCATAATCGAGAAGTTGCCGCCCATGATCAAGCCGGAGGGAAACAAAAACATGTTCACCACTGAGTGCTCGAATGTCATGCCAAAGAACAGCATGATCGGCATCCACATCGCGATTACCTTACCGCTGACCGAGGTGGAAATCATCGCCCCAACCACGCCGGTGGATACCATCCAGTTACACAGCATGCCGCGAATAAATATCGTAAACCAGCCGGCGATGCCGTATTTGGCGTAACCCAAGGTCCGGGCTTCGCCGATGCCGGCCAGTTTTTTGCCGACCGCGTCAGCTTCGACTGAAAAGCCATAGGTAAACACCACCGACATCATAAACGCCACCGTCAAGGCGCCGAGAAAATTGCCTAAAAACACCAAGCCCCAATTTCTGAGGATGCCTGACAAGGTCACCCCGGCGCGCTTGTCCAGCCAGGCCAACGGCGTTAATACGAACACGCCGGTCAGCAAATCAAACCCCAGTAAATACAGCATGCAAAAACCGACCGGAAACAAAATAGCGCCAAAAATCGGCGAGTTGGTTTGCACGGTAATCGATACCGCAAATACTGCCGCCAATGCCAAAATCGCCCCGGCCATATAGGCGCGGATTAAGGTATCGCGGGTTGACATGAAGATTTTGGATTCACCGGCATCGACCATCTTTGTGACGAATTCCGACGGGATCAGATAGGACATAACTCACCTTTTAAATGTAGGAACAAAATAAATATTGGTGTTTTACAAGCACCGCCATTCGCTTGATTAAGCCTGTGTGCGCAAGCTAAAGCTCCCCTGGAAACGGGCGTGTTACTCGTAAGCGAAGGTCCTGAAGGAATTAAAGGCAGGCACAACGGACGAATAAACCATGCTGCGGGTAAAAAACCAGCAACGTTTCAACGCCGTTGTTGAAGGGAACCGAGGGTGCGCCATTGCACCGCGTAAATTGCAGCACGGATTGTGCCAGCTATCCGAATGCAGCGCCGGCAAGCCCTGCGCCGCAGACCTAACGAACCAAGACCGTGATCACGCACCATAACGGATTGACTGCGCACCAAAACGGGCAAAGACGAACGGTTTAGCAGGATGCTTTTGCTGAATCTCTCACGCATTCTCAAAATCGTCATTTCGACAGGGAATGCCGAAATCCAGACTGCATGGATAGCCTGAAGCTTGCCATCCATGGCACTGGATGCCCTTTTCCCAACGGGCATGACGGGCATTTTGGCATAACTGAAACAGCTTATTGGGCACAAAGGCGAATCTAAAATACGCCTCTCAACAGCGATCCAGCCAACTTCGACTCCCGACTGCCGACAACAGCTCCGCACCCGCTATTTTCAGCAAAAACATCGAGTAGCGGCTATGCTTCGCCGACGTTTACCCAGCAACCGATTCTAACGTCATCGCCCTATGTAGCCGAGCCTATGCCATCGTCGTCGCTTAATAAAAAACTGGTCATTACTTACAGCTCTTGGAAAAAACTATTAGCTCTATTGGGATTAGCGCTAGCCTTGCTAATGGCCTGGGCCGGATTTCTGAGCAATTTTTTCATCCTCGAAGTTAGTTTTATTTTGTTAGGCGCTTATTGGGCTTGGGTGATTCTTGACACCGTATCGACTATATCGATTAGCTTTTATCCAAACAAAATCGTCAAACGCAGTTGGCTAGGCGAAACCACCATTCCAACCCATGCCTTGCTGGTAGCCGATAGTCTGGATCAGGATAGCGTGAAATCCTGGCGCTTTTTTCATGGCTCCAACAAAAACAGGCGCGAGTCTATTCGGGTGGCGGGCAATTTTTTGTCGTCAGAGTTGAGATTATGGCTGGATTCCTATCGCCGCAACATCTATCGGCTAGGCAATTTTTCCAGCCGTCCGTTGAGCAGCAACAGCGCCGTCTGCGTGGAGTTCGACAAAGCGGTGTCGTCTTTCCGTTTCATGGCCGTGCTGACCGGCGTATATCTGTTGATGTATGTGATTTATGCAACGATGCTGTACTGGCAATATCCGGTATTTGCCGGTTACGCGCCGCAGTTGCCAACGTGGTCGGTGCGCTTATTGTTTGTTGCCATTGCGTTGGCGGCGTATCCGCTATTGCGAGTGCTGACCAAGCCGCCCGCCAATGTGCCCAACTATTCCTTACGCGTTGCACAAGCCCAGAAGCAGGCTTTCCGTTCCGCGCTGATCGCCAACGGCGTGGCCTGGTTGGGCCTACCGCTGTTTCTGCTGTGCGGTAACAGACTGGATTTTTATCTGCTGTTGTCTATAGGCGCGATTTATCACTACGACTTTTATCCCCGACTATCCACCTGGGAAAGCTTGTTGCAAGCCGCCCCGGAAGCCCAGTCGGTCCAAACTGCGGTTCCCCGGCGTTCCATGCAGGTGTCCTTGGCTTTATTGGGCGGTTTATCGCTTGCCAGCTATGCCGGCAACCCGAACGATTTTCGGATACGTCAACAAGATTGCGTCGACGACAAAGGCAACCCGGTCGAATGCCAAAGCAGCGGCAGCCACGGCGGCGGTTCCGGTTCCAGTTATCGCGGCAATAGCGGCTCAGACAGCCATAGCTCGACAAGACGCGGCGGCTTCGGTTTCTTCGGCGGCTCCCACAGCTCCTTCGGCGGCTAAGCATGCAACGTATAGCGCTAACTCCCCGCACCGACTGGCAGCAGCGAGTGGAGGCCGTGGGGATGAATTATCACACCCTGGATAACGAAGCCTACTGGGACGAATCGGCCTGCTATCGCTTCACGACCCACCAGATCGATATTCTCGACGACGCCACTGCCGAACTACACGCGCTGTGTCTAAAAGCCGTCCAAGTCATCATCGACCGCAATCTGTTCAAGCAACTGCTGATTCCGGATTGGGCCGTGCCCTATATCGTCGACTCGTGGGAACGCCGCGAACCCAGCGTTTACGGCCGTTTCGATCTGGTCTGGGACGGCAGCGGCCAGCCCAAATTACTGGAATACAACGCCGATACGCCCACCGCCCTGCTGGAAGCTGCGGTGGTGCAATGGTTTTGGTTGCGAGATTGCTATCCGGACGCCGATCAATTTAATTCGATACACGAAAAACTGCTCGGCTTTTGGCAGCATTACCGGCAACACCAGCCCAGCCTGCATTTTGCCGGCGTGGACAGCAACGACGAGGACAGCGGTAACCTGGAATATCTGCGCGATACCGCCGTGCAAGCCGGCCTGCAAACCCAACGCCTGGCTATTGATCAAATCGGCTGGGACTCCAGCGGGCAACGCTTTGTTGATCTGCGCAATGACCCCATCCGCGCACTGTTCAAGCTTTATCCCTGGGAGTGGCTGTTGCACGAGGAGTTTGGCCCTTACCTGCCGCAAGCCCAGCCCGCGATGTTGGAACCACCCTGGAAACTGCTCCTCAGCAATAAAGGCATCCTGCCGATTTTGTGGGAATTGTTTCCCGACCATCCCAATCTGCTGCCGGCCAGTTTCGCCGACCAACCGTTGCTGGGCGACTATGTGCGCAAGCCGCTATATTCCCGCGAAGGCGCCAACATCCAGATTCGCCGGGGCGCCGGCGTCATTGAAACTGACGGCAGTTACGGCGGCGCAGCTTACATTTTTCAAAGGTACACGCCGCTGCCAAATTTTGCCGGCAATTTTCCGGTGATCGGCTCCTGGATCATCGCCGATCAACCCGCCGGCATCGGCATCCGCGAAGACAAAACCGAAATCACCGGCAACAATAGCCGCTTCATCCCGCATTATTTCGTCGAGAATTGACTATGGAATCGCTAGACCTCACTCACATCCTGGCCGGCGCCAACGGCTTTTTTCTGCACTTCGTCGCCGCTGCGGCACTGACCGGCTTGTTTGCTTTCTGTTATCTGTGGATTACGCCCTACGCCGAATTCAAGCTGATCCGCGAGGGCAAAACCGCGCCGGCAGTGGCGTTTAGCGCCGCACTGCTGGGCTTTGTGTTGGCGCTGTCCGGGGCCGTCGCCAACAGCGTGTCGTTCATCGACATGTTGATCTGGGCCGGCATCGCCTTATTTTTACAGGTGTTGGTGTTCGTTGGCCTGAGACTAGCCTTTGCGGACCTGTGCAAACGCATCGCCGACGACGAACTGGGACCAGCCATCGTGCTGGCCGGTTTTGCGCTGGCGGCGGGCTTATTAAGCGCGGCCTGCATGACCTATTAAAGCCGTGACTGCCGCGAAACGCATCTTAATCGTCGAAGACGAACCGGCGATTGCCGACACTTTGATTTACGTGCTGAACAGCAGTGGTTACCAAACCGAGCACGTCGGCCTGCTGCAAACCGCCCTGACCAAACTGCAAACTGACTCCTTCTCTCTGGCTATACTCGATGTAGGCCTGCCGGACGGTAACGGCTTTGACTTGTGCCGGCAGTTGCGGCGCTTCTCCGACATTCCGGTGATTTTTCTGACCGCGCACGGCGACGAAATCGACCGCATCGTCGGTTTGGAAATCGGCGCCGACGACTATGTGACCAAGCCGTTTAGTCCGCGTGAAGTGGCGGCCAGAGTTGGGGTAATCCTGCGCCGGCTCAATGCGGTCACCGGCACCGATCAAGCGCCGACGCTTGCCGAACAATTCGAACTGGATAGCCAAACCGGCCGCATCCGCTATTGCGGGCACTTGCTGGATTTGACCCGTTACGAATTTTTGTTGCTGAAACTGCTAATCGAGCATCCGGAACGGATTTTCTCCCGCGAACAACTGCTGGAAAGAATCTGGCAAGACCCCGGCGACGTGTTCGACCGCACCGTCGATACCCACATCAAAACCTTGCGCGCCAAACTGCGCTTGGCCGCCGCCGATCAAGACCCGATACGCACCCATCGCGGCCTGGGTTATAGCTTGCAAAGCCGATGAAGTTATCGGTACGGCTGTTTTTGGGTTATTTCCTGCTGGTGGCCGTGACCGGGCAACTGGTGCTGTTGCTGGTGGTAAAACAGATCGGCCCCGGCGTGCGCACCGCGCTGGAAGCCAGCCTGGTGGATACCGCCAACCTGCTGGCCGAATTGGCCGCGCCGGACTTGGTGCAAGGCGACATCGCCGACGGCCATTTCGCCCAAGCGGTCAAACGTTACAGCAAGCGGCCGGTATCGGCGACCATCTTCGGTTTTCCGAAACAAAGCCTGGATTACCGGGTATACGTCACCGACGCCGCCGGCATCGTCCGTTTCGACTCGGCAGGTTCGGCGCTTGGCGAAAACTATGCGCGCTGGAACGATGTGTATCTGACCCTGCAAGGCCAATACGGCGCCCGCTCCTCGCAAACCCATCCCGGCGATAAAACCAGCTCGACCATGCATGTCGCCGCGCCGGTGCGCAACGGCGAAAAGTTGATCGGCGTGGTCACCGTCGCCTACCCCACCGCCCTGCTGCAACCCATCGTCGACGCCAGCAAAAATGCCATACAACGCGGCGCCTTTTGGCTATTCGGCGGCGCTTTGCTATTCGGCGCGGTGTTCAACTGGCGCTTAACCCGCGCCATTGATTTATTGGTCGGTTACGCCCGCAACGTTGCGGCAGGCGGCAAAGCCAGTCCACCCAAATTGCGCAGCGTTGAACTGTCCACGCTGGCACAAGCCTTGGAAAGCATGCGCCGGGAATTGGAAGGCAAACAATACGTCGAACGTTATGTACAAACCCTGACCCACGAAATGAAAAGCCCACTGGCGGCCATCCGCGGCGCTGCGGAATTATTGGAAGAACCGCTACCGGATACCGACCGCCGCCGTTTTGCCGGCAACGCCAAAGACCAGGCCGAGCGCCTGGATCAATTGATAGAACGGCTGTTGGGACTTGCGGAATTAGAACAACGCCAGCAATTATCCGATCCACAGCTATTGGATTTGGCCGAACTGCTGAATAGCGTAATTGCCGAAAAGACTCCGCAAGTGCTGCAACTACATTTGCAAACCACCGTATCGCTAGACGAATCGCTAACAGTACTAGGAGAGGAGTTTTTATTGCGGCAGGCTGTTTCTAATCTATTGGATAACGCATTGGCCTTTGCACCCGCCGCTTCGGTGATCGAAATCGACGGCTGCCGCGATGGCAAGCAAGTTACCTTGCGCATCCGCGACCACGGCCCCGGTATCCCAGATTACGCGCAGGAACGTGTGTTCGAACGCTTCTACTCGCTGCCGCGCCCCAACAATGGCCGCAAGAGTACCGGTTTAGGTCTGGCCTTTGTTCGGGAAGTGGCTACGCTGCATGGCGGGGAGATACGGGTCGGTAATGCTTTGGATGGCGGGGCGGAGGCAGTGTTGAAGTTACCGACACGCAATTGAAAAACTGTACAATCGCGCTCGATGCGCTTCACTTAGTTCAGCGTATCTACGGCACTATCTTCGAGGCGGACATGACTAACTTAAAACTGGACCAAGAGGAGCGCAAGGCCGATTTGGCTGAGGCCGCCGAAGCCATCTTTAAAAAAGACAAGCGTATCAACATCAGAATATCCGTCAGGGATTTAGCGGCTTTACAACGCAGAGCCTTGCAGTAGGGTTTGCCTTATCAGACATTGGTTGCCAGCGTGTTGCATAAATATGCCTCGGGGAGTCTGCGGTACGTTATGGTGGAAAATATTCGGAGTTAGCAAGCATCCAGTATCCTCACTGGTGTTTCATGACATATTTGATATTCACGTATGCCGTCGATTGGCTTGCTGGTATACGTCATTTGTTAGCTTTTGAACTCCGGCGCATGACGTTTCGCTGATGCGCCCTACGCGGGCTGGGTTAACTTTTTAAACCGGGAGAGCTGATTGGAGAATTTCAGACTATAGCTGCATACGCTACGCCTTTTTATAACTGGAGTGTTCAAAATGGAAAAATATGTTTTTAGTGGTTTAAATGCCTCGATTTTGCCAATTTTGGTGTCGGTGTTATTGGCTATCGTGCCTCTTAAGATGGCTTCGGCTAGTGTGTTAGGACATTTTGATGTCAAGTCTTTGGGTGGCACGATAGGCCTAGTCGATTACTTATGGGTTACGGTCGATTTTGGTGGCAATCAGAATTTAGCCATGCCTACGACGGGTGGTGTTGCGATTGACATTATTTTGTCGGAAAGCGATGCAGGACGGACTTTTATTGTCAATTCAGGTGCTGAGTTTGACCAAGCGGTTGGCTATTTAAGCAACGGTATTAACGATAGCATTACGTCTTGGGTTATTGATGGTAGTGTTGGTGGTGGTGTTGGTAGTTTTGCCAATGAAGCTTATTTTTTCTTTGGCGATATCTCGGGTGCAAACGGAATCGATTTTGCTGGGTACTCGATAGATAGTATTAGTCTGGCAGTCACTGAGCTAAGTTTTACCCAATCCTCTGACTGGACTGATGTAATTTTTAAAGCATCTGTAGCTATAAATGGAAGTCCAGTGCCGATACCTGGTGGGACTTACTTATTTGCTTCTGGTTTAGTGTTTGTTTGGGGTTGTAGAAAAGGTCAGGGTGCGCGCTAGCGTTCCCTGACAACTTAGCTTCGAATTGTCACGTAGCCGCTCTCGCGCCAACGTGCCCTACGAAATCCGAGTTACTCAAAATTCAAAGCCTGTATGCTGTCGGCTGTTTGCTGAACGCCCCAACCCTTTGGATAGCGACCCTTGGCTTGGTGGGCCAAAAACGACGACCAAAGGTAATCCGCCGGATTGGACACCAACCGATGTTTGACCGGGTTGTAATGGACGTAGTCCATATGCCGGTGCAGGTCGTCGGTATCGCGGATCAGATGATCCCAAAATCGCCGTTGCCAAAGCATGACGGGTTGGTTGGCGTTATGTTCTCGCTTCCAACGATGAGTGAAACGCAGTTTTACTGATTGCACGATGCCGGAAAAACTGCCATCCGACTCCGGTAAGATTAGCCAATGGAAATGGTCTTCGAGAACGGCATAGGCTAGCATGCGGAATGGCTTATTTTCTTTGACTTCGCGCATCACGCTTAACAACAACGCCTTTTCGGCTGCGTCGGCGAGTATCGGTTTGCGCCGATAACAAACCGCCGTAATGAAAACCGGCCGGTTGTCTGCGGGGTATCTGCGAATTTTGGTCATCGGCGGTAATGAGTCGGTTTACAAGGAGTTGCCGGCAGTTTGTTTACTCTGAGGTTTGGGTGCGGGCGCTCCCTGACCTACATGTCTACACTTCACCACATTAAAAAATTAAAGACGACGGCTTTCAAGCCTGCAACAACCCGCTTTTTAACGTATATTTTCCGAATATTTGCAAAACCGATGATCACTATCGATGGAAAACGACTACGCGATTTTTACCCAGAAACAGATTGTCAATTACCTAACGGAAATCCAGCAACGTAATTGCATTTTGTCCGCTCGCTATGGGGCCGATAATCAAGCGTTTCTGACCGCGATTGTGCAAATCGACCCTAAGCGCAATATCTTGGCGATAGACGTGGCGCCTAAACAAGAATTGACGGATCGCTTGCTATTGAGCGACCGTGTGCATTTCTCCACGCAGGTCGATGGGATCGAGGCGGCATTTCATGGGGTGAACATCAAATTGGCGCAAGGCAAGCATGGTGCGGTGTTGACCATGCCTTTGCCGGATAGGCTGCATTGGCGGCAGCGGCGTAATTATTATCGGGTGAAAGTACCGCAATCGCATGTCGGCACGTATTGCCAATTCGGTTTTAACATGACCGATGCGAATGGCGAGCAAATATCCCTGGTTAAAATATTCAAGCTCATGGATATTGGCTTATGCGGGCTGGCTTTATGCAACCCGGACCATGATTTACAACAGAATTTGGCCTCTGTCGAAGCAGACAGTTGCACCTTATTCCTGCACGACCAAGAACATCACCACGCCGACGTCGGGCTGCGCGCCAAATACAGTATCGATGTCAAAACCAGCACGATAAGCACGGCGCATCGGATAGGTTTTCAATTTACCGCCATTTCTCCGGCTTTTGAGAGCAGCGTGCAGATCTATATGCAATCTATAGAACGGATGCTGAAAAATATCGATAGTCATTAGTTCAGCGTTAACACACCCTGTTTCTGTTAATCTCCAAGTCAGATGGGCTCAAACCAAAAACGCCTGATCACAGCGCAATGTCATCGTTAGCCATTGATGCCAGAGAACAATGCCTTTCTTACCACGAGGGCTTAGGTTTGCAATTCCACCCGTTTAGACAATAGGCAAGATATCGTGTCAGTCATCAGACTATTGCTACCCGCACCAGGGTTTGCAGAAATTAGCGTTAATCCGGAAGAGTTGGAGAAACACGGCATTGTCATCATAACAACCGAGCCACATACTGCGGAACCGATGAATTTCGCGACTATGGACATAGCCATGATCGATGGTGATGCGGCCTTGCAAGACAATCTGACCCTGATCGATCAAATAAAAGCCATCGCACCCTCCTGTAAACTTATAGTCTTGCTTCGCCATTCCAGCACCGATGCCGTGACTTATATGCAGGCAGGGGTGACGGGGCTGTTGAGATTGATTCCCGACACGATGAAATTGGCCGAGATCATCCGCAAGATTATGCAAGGTGAATATTACCTGGATCAAAACATCGCGCAGTTGTTGGCCATGCGGCAGATCAAAAAACAGCTGGAACCGTTCAGCGCGCTCAGCTCACGGGAATTCGATGTATTTTGTCTGTTAGCCGAAGACTGTTCACTGCAAGCGATAGCTTCGCAATTAGGCATCAGCAGTAAAACCGTGTCCAATTGCCAAACTCAAATCAAACTGAAACTGGCTATCGATAATCGAGGCTCGCTCAGAAAGTTCGCGGATTGCCATGGCTTGATTATCGATAACAGCGTATGATTCCCGTTATCCGGGAATTTTTCCTTTTATTTGCGAGGTAGCTTATGAAAAAGTCATTATTAACAGTATCTGTATTAGCCGGTTTCGGCATGTTGTCCGCTAACGCCGTAGCAGCCGATCAAGGCCTGGAAAACTGCATCCAAGCCGTGAAAAAAGAAAAGTCAGGCGAGTTGGTCAAACTGGAAAAGCTTAACGTAGCCGGCAAAGGGGCTTATGAACTGGAACTGCGCGACAGCAATCGCCAGGAATGGGAATTCATGTGCGATGCCGACAGCGGCAAGCTGACCGAAAAAGAATCCGAGGTGGCCGATTCTAATAGTCAGCCATTCAAAAAGAATGTCAAAGTCACCGAGGAAGATGCCGCGGCGATTGCGCTAAAAGCCAACCCCGGCAAGATTGAGGAAGTCGAATACGAAGTTGAGGAAAACGGCAGCTCGTCGTATGAATTCGACATCGTCAGCGACAAAGGCGTAGAAACCAAAATTGAAGTGGACGCCGCCAGCGGAAAAATCATCGAAACCGCTACCGAGGAATGGGAAATCGGCGAGGAAACTGACGAAAAACGTTAATTCCATCCCCTGATAAAAAGCCTTGTCAAAGGGACTCTCGCAACCAGAGTCCCCGCGGCAGTCAAACCGATTCGTTTATGCCAAACACCGTCATAAACCACTGTTAGCCGATATGGCTTATCCGCTATTCATACTTGGGTATTGATATCAAAGCCTATTGCCTGCCGATGTTTCTCCCAGGTGTTATCCAGCAATAGAAAATAACCGAATAACTGGTATTGGTAGTCCGCCGGATCGGTAGCCGAGTGAAACGGCACTAGCAAGGCGGTGGAATAAATCAGTTGGCCCAGGAACAAGCCTTCGGCAATTTCCACCAGCTCGTCCAGGCAGGTACCTATCGGCGCCGGACCGCCAATCAGCGGGTAGCGATAATGGAACTGGAACACTGTCTTGGGCTTATCCGGCCCATTGTTCATCGGCAAAATCGATTCCCTATCATCTACACCCAAGAAGCTATAACCCTGCCTGACGAACGGTGACGGTCCGGCATCGGCTAATTGTTGAATGGAAGGCAGCGGCGGGTGGTAATTCATATCCAATACCCGGAACAAGGCGTCAGTCGGCAGAATGCGCGAATCCTGGATGTTATTGCCAAATACCCAGTGTTCGGCGGCTTCCCGTTCCCAGTAGGCCTTGTCAGTTTTCGACATACCTCGGTCCCAACTGCCGCTGCTGAGATGTTCGGCGTAAACACCCGGCTGTTGCCAATAATGCTCACGATTTTTCTCGACCAAGGCGTAATGCGGAAAGCTGGCCGGATGGGCTTTTAGCTCGGCCACCCGCTCCGGATAGCGTTGCGCCAGATCGTCGCTTTCGTCCAGCAGCATACTCAATTTGCGACCGCTGATACGCTCGAAAGACTTGCCGGCCCACGGAAAAATAAAGCGGCCGATATTGGCCCATACCGCATTCAGCAAATTGGGTGCGCGCGGATCGTTTTGCAGCTTATCGGCCAGCGCGGCCGGAATCATACTGTGTTCCTGCAAGCTGCGGGCGATGTTGGCGATAAAGCTGTCGCCAAAGCCCCAATGCAAATTTAGCGTGGCACCGTGGTAATAATCAAAGCCGCTGCACGGATCGCTCTGCCCATACCAATCGCGCGCTTCCGGCGCATCGAAACGGGTGTTGTAGCCTCTGCCCTGACCTTGAAACACGCCATCGGCGATGTGTGGCGCAACGCCGCAGCGAAACAATCGATTCAACACTTCAAAATGCCGCAGGTGATCGTCGAAACCGCTGGCTGCGGAAATTTTGCCCTGCTGGCGTTGCAACATCTGCAAAATGGATTCGCCTGGCTGCAGTAACTCGCGCACATCGCCATCGGCATTTTTAGGCGACGCTTCCAAACAAAAGGTTGTGAATTTACGCTGCAACTCGGGATCATCGCGCCAACCAGTCACCCAATCCACGCCGTCCGCTACGGCGTCCGGTTGGGCGCGCCTAGGTTTGTCATAGCCCAGTTCCTTCCAGCCACTCTCGCCGGGCCGAGGCCGTAAATTGGGGAAGGCTTCGTCCGCAAACGCTTCCCTGGCGCGTGCGGTATCTATCATCAAAAAGAAGCCGTTATTTTGGTAGCCGTAATCGACCGAGTTATCGCCGGTATAGGCTTCGCCCAACTCCCACTCTGGCGGATGATCGCCAAACAACGGTAACTGCAACGTACCCAAGCTGTAATGATGGGTGGCCATGACCAATTGCCCCAGATAGACGCCATCCTCGATCTGTACCAACTCGTCGATTAAGCGGGTCATCGGGAACGCCGGATGCAAATCATGCCAACGATAATTGAGCTGATAAACGGCTTTACCGTACATGTCTGGAACCACGGACTTGCCAGGCAAGGACAGGAAAATTCCACCGGTTTTTACATACGGAATGGCTTTTTCTTTGGCCAAATTTTGCGTAAGCAATTGGCTATCGAAGCCCTGTGCCTTGGTATCCAACGGCCGGTCCCGCAGATTCCAGAACTGGGTGAGCACCGGCATGCCCAAGCTTTGAATGAAATTGGGATCATCCGGTTCGCGGAAAAAATTCCGGCCGATGCGAGCCGTTTCCGGATCGAAATTAAAGATCGCGACCGGATCGTGGCCGCATTTGGCGGCAAATACCTCTTTAGCCACCGGCTCAAAGGTCTTACCCATCCATAAACCGGTACTGGCGTAAGTGACATTCCACAGGGTTGCCATCCATTCCAGATGCGCGAGCATGGAGCGGTTCTCGCCGTGTTTCTTGGCGGCTTCCTTGAAATAATCGCTATCGCGGATGGACATCGACACACCTATCATCGGCCCGTCCAGCGGCGTACTGGTGCCGCACTTGAAAAGGGTCAGCAGTTTTTCGTGGATACCGTCCCACTCATCCCGGCGCAGGTTATCGCCCAAAATCTTGCGATAGCTGCCGAGCATAGGCAGTGCGCCGGCTTTGAGATCGTTGTTGATAATGGCGTCGAGAGCGCTTGCCAGTGCTTGCTGTTCTTGCGCGGACGCGGTTGGGAAATTGGCGACATTGAGATAGTTGTTCATGGTCCTTCCCCTGCACTTGTTATATTTTCTGCTTAGGCCGGACGGTTAAGCCCCGCTTAAAAGCCTTGTTGTTTTAGGTCTTTGACGATGTCGAGATACACTGCCGGTACATTGAAATGTGTCAGCAGCACGCCGCGATAGTCCACCAAGTCGCCATGCGACAAGCCGTGGTCCGGATTGCCCTCGCCTATCAGCCCGCGAAATCTACCCCATTGGCAGGATAGCGTGGAGACCATGCCGTCGTTGTCGCCTTCTGTGCGCTTCAGCAACACATGGGTGGCAGCAAAAACCGGGTCGTCGATAGCCCGGCGCATCAGGGTGCCGTAGCTTTGGTAGTAAACGCCCGGCATATCGGGTACCTGTTGATTAAATTCCGCCAGATACTTATGAGTCAGCTGTCGAATGGCCATACCCGCTTGCGGGCTTTTATCGCCGGTGATTCTGGCCAAGATGTCCATCGCCCCAAATCCCAAGCGCTGCATCAGGCGTTTGAAGAAATTTATGCTCAACAGGTTTTGGGTATCGGGAATGTCGCCAGCCACCAGATCCGCCACGGCCGAGCCATGATGAGGGGTGCAAACCGTAGTCAGACTTGCGACCTTATCGGCCATATCCAATTTGGAAATCAGATAGCGCGCTTCCAGGCCGCCTTTGGAATGAGCGATGATATTGACCTTTACCGAACCGGTCTCAGTAAGTACCTGTTCAATATTTGGCTTCAGCGCGAGCGCGCTGTTTTCATGACTATTCCAGGCATCCAGACCGCCCTGAAAAACCCGAGCACCGGCGGCCTCCAGGGTTTTAGAAATACGTCCCCAGGCGTTCAGCATCAACATATCGTCGCGGTAGCCGATGCCGTGTAACAAGACAATGGGGTATAGGGTACGGCAAGATAGATCGGCTTCGGTATTGGCGTTCATGAGTTGTCTCCTACTTATCGGCTTAGCCCGCGCAAATGCCGTACTTGGGCAAAATGTCGTGCAGCACCGTCAAGCGATGCAATTGCAAGGCGTCGTGGAATAACTTCCAATTACTGCTTAAAAATCCAGGCTTATAGGGGTGAACGCGCAGATCCCAACTGCTGCCCAAGGCTTTTTCCTTCCAGGACCCCACACCTTCCGCGACGTAACTAATCTCGGCGCTGCCGAAACTGAATTTTTCGCCGTTAAAGCCGTTTTTGACGATATCCAGCCATCTGGTATGACGCGTTTTATCTTCTTTAATTTTTAATTCCAGAAAAATTTTATTCAGTAAAGCCTTATCGGCGGCCGGTAAGCCGCTGGGGGTTTTATTCAGGTACTGCTGCATGACTTTACACATCGCATCCGCAGCCTTGCAAAAATCCGTAGGGTTATCGCGATCAATCCAAACACCGCGACCGTTCTTATACTGCCAATGCAAAAACGGTAGATCGGGAAACATCTTGGCGCGACCATGACCTAAGGGCGGAATGAAATCGTCCAGCCAATCTTCCAACATATGCTGGAGTTGCTTGGCATACATACCGGAGCTTTTGATTTCTCTGGCATGTTCCACTTCATTTATCTCGTGAATTACCCCGGCGAAGCCTTGGTGCGACCAGGTATCCGCATACACATGCAGCGCAATCCCCAGCCGATGCAGACTGTACGGTTTGCCCTTATCGTTTAACGCCGCCTGCACCATCTCCTTGGCCGGCGGGCTATCCGGCAGGCAGACAATTTTTTGGATAAACGTACCGTCCGGATCCTCGCCCGGCCCTTTGCCGCCGTTACCCGGCAGAAAATGGAACGGCAACCAGATCAGATGGTTGTAATCGTTGTTCAAATTGCCGACATCGGTGCTTTTATGCGAGGAATGAATCCGCGCATAAAACGCGTCGTTGTCGAAATGCACGACGCCTTCGCTGACGGCATCGTCAACGTATTGCGCCGAATAGGCAATGATGTCGGCTTGATCATGATCGAACCCGGCCGAGCGGGCGGTGACATAGGTGACGGCGTGATGGAAATCGGTTTGCATGATGACTCTCCTTGAATTCAACTGGCTTGCAAGCAATCGATACAGTGTTCGATCTCGGTATCGCTCATGAATGCGCTGTGCCGATACTCGACATCGATACCAAAGCACTGCAGCTTGTCCAGCCATAATGGGTTATAAGGCAGGGCGCTGACCTGCTTGATCCGGTGCTCCCGCAAAAATCGGGCTATGCCGCGCAGATTTTCATCGGTGGCGGTAATCTCGGGGATCAATGGAATGCGTATCTTGACCGGAATCTCGGCGCTCTCGGTCAGGCGCAGCAAATTGTCCAGAATGGGCCGATTGGAATGACCGGTGTGCTGAATGCTGGCGGCTTCGTCTATCAGTTTCAGATCGAAATAGATCAAATCCAGCCAGGGCAGCAGCAGGCGGGCAAAGCGCCCAAAATTGAACATGCCGTTGGTTTCGATGGCGGTTCGAATGCCGGCGGCTTTGAGTTTTTTGAAAAATTCGTGCAGAAAATTCATCTGCATGGTGCATTCGCCACCCGAGACCGTGACACCGCCGCCGGTGGCGTCGAAAAAGGGCTTGTCGATGGTCACCCGATAAAACAGCTCATCCACATTCAGCCATTTCCCGACTTTCTCCAAGGCATGCCGCGAGCACGCCGTTGCGCAGCGCCCGCAGCTGTCGCAAAGTTCTCGATCAAGTCGCAGTTGCCGGTCCTGCAGGGTTAAGGCTTTTAATTTACAAGCCTTGAGACAAGGCTGCTCGCAGTCGTGCGCATGACATAACTCGGCACGAAAAGACAGCGACGGCCCCGGAGCTATGCCTTCGGGATTTTGACACCAACTGCAACTCAGCGGACAGCCTTTGAAAAACACCGTAGTGCGGATACCCGGCCCGTCCTCACTGGTATTGCGTTTGATATCGAAGATGTAGGCTTTGCTGTCCATCTTCCTGCTCCATATTCAGGCCGCTTTGGGAAGATCCAGGGACAACTGGATATCCGTTGCAATAGCGCCCAGTTTAAACAGATGGCCGACGTGGCCGGTCAATTGCACCAGATTCTCCAGCAACAAACCGACAATATCGACACCGGAACGGCCCAGCAGGCCGATAATGGATTGCACGTCCTTGAAGCGCACGACCAGATCAACTTGGCTAGGGTCACTCTCAACCTGGTCAGCCTGGCTTTCGGTCAGCACTTGCGTATCGACCAGCGCCAGCGAGTTCAGCGCCTGTCCGAATGGGGTTTTGATATACAGTGCCTCGGGATTGGGGCAAAACCGCAGCAACACATTCATATCGTCGCCGCGCCGGCTGGTGCGGATCAGAAACTTGCCTTGGTAATAACGGCAGCCGTTCGGCGCGGCGGGATCGAGAATCACGAAATTCTCCTCGAAAAACGCATTGGCCTTGGCGGCTTGCGCCGCATCCAGATGGCAATCGCGCAATAAATAGCCAAATCCCAAACGTAGCGCGACAGCCATGCCTCCGGCCAGTAAACGGCCTTGGACCTTATCCAGCACCGCCGGCAATTCGCCGGCCTGGGTCGCGGCATTCGTACCCAACTTCAAGGTTTTTTGTAAATTCGGTAATAAACAGGGAAATCCGGCATGCATGACAGCTCTCCTTCTAAAGCGCGTTGAGCGTATGCTGCTCGGCGCCAGTATCCAAGCCGAAATTGGCTCTTTGAATAATCTCTTTGCGCATCTGCGGACTGAGCGTAACAAAGTACGCCGAATAACCCGCTACCCGTATCATCAGATCCTTGAACGGTTCCAGCGCTTTATGTTCGGCCTCGCCGGCGCCGGATTGCCCGGCGGCCGTGGCGGCGCGGTCGGCGGCGACCAAGTCGTTGATCGACGATACGCACATTTGCACCAGTACGCCGTTTTGGTCGGCAAAGGCCTTCATATAGCGCGAGAACAATTCGGTGTCCTCTTCGAAATGGCCGCGATCGCGGGTGGTTAGGCTGAGGTTGTAGGTATAGCCGTTCTGTACCGTATTGGCATTCACGGAAGTGACCGACAACATATGATCCAGCAAATTGACCGGCTCGCCGTTGGCTTTCACCACACCCGGACACGGCGTGATGCCGCTGGCGAAAGACTCGCCGCTACGCCGGCCATTGGGTGTGGCCTTGGTCAACATCCCAAAACCGGCATGATTGGTCATGCTCCAATAACCGGGCAGATAGCGCCCGCCGCGATGAGTGCGATATTGAGCAAACACCTCTTGCAACATTTCGGTCAGCAGATGCGTGTATTTAACAGCGGTGGCGTTGTTGTAAATACCGCCGGGGGTTTGGTCGACGCCAGCGCCGTATTTGGGGGCCTGGCGCACCATTTCCTTGATTTGTTTTAACCGCTCTTTACTCAGATTGGGCAAACTGAGCGGCGCATCTTCGGGATGCAACCAGTTTTGCACCCGCGCCAAAAATGCCGCCCAGGCACTTTTTGGCTGTAAGCTGTTTTCATCGAAATCGGCCTGCATCGCCGCCAGTAATTCGCCGGCCGAGATTTTGCCGCTAAATACCAGAGCATCCAACACACAGAACGAGTCGATCACGTCGGCCAAACCAATCACCGCGATACCGGCGGAATTGTATTTGGCGCCGCCGGCGGATACGTCACGAAAACTGGCACCATCACTGTCCGGCGTATTGGTGGGACCGGTGAACAGCCCGGACAAGAACGGCGACTGCCTGGATTGTTCGTAGAAACGGCCGAAGTAATTGTTGCATTGCACGACATGCCGGGCCATTTCGTTCAATTGAAACCTAAAGGCCTCGATAAAGGCTTGCATGCTGTCGATTTGGAGCAACGGCTGCGTAGTGTAGCGCTCGTCACCGTAGAACAGATTGGGCGATTTTGGCGCCACGCCATCACTGCGGTGCTTGCCGCCGTACAAAGCCAGTTCCAACACCGCCGGCAGTACCATCAGGGTGGAACCGGTGTTGCCGTAATGTTTATGCGCGGCATTTTCTTCGATGCAACCTATCGAGGTGTAATCATAAGCATCCGCCAAGGCTTCTTCCGCGCTAATACCGGCATGCGCCGCATAGTAATTGGCCATGGCCGGAACCACCGCCGCATCGCCATGCAGCGCCGGTGTGGCTCGGGTCAGGATATTCACCTGGCAAATGCGTCTTAAATACGGGTCCATCACTTCGACCGGCAGCGGCTTGCCTTGCGCGTCGCGGTGATGCACATCCCGGTGATAGCGGGCATGCACGTTCGGGTCACGAATCGACAAAATCTCCGTGGCTTTCAGAATGATATAGGTCATGTCATTGACTGCATCGACAACTTGGCCGTTTTCGTAGCGAGTGCCGCCCACGGTCAGAGCTTGATTGGAGCCGCTACCGGCAAACAAGGTTTCCGAACCTGACGTAGACAGCGGCACATGGTCGGAACAATGCAGAAAGAAATGGCTGACCAGTTCCACCGCCCGGCGGGTATAGCCGTCCTGCGCTTGGGGGCTATCCAGTTTCTGCCAATCGGCCAGATAGAACGGGTTGAGGATTTGATCCAGGCGGCCGATGGAAAATCCGAAATTGGTGTTTTCTTGCAGCAATAGGTGATAGCAAATCCAGACTACCGCCAGCGCTTCGTGCAAAGTTGCTGCGGGCTGTGCCGGGACCTTGCGACAGATTGCAGCTAGCGCCTGATTGCCAGCGCGGTCGGCGACTTCGGCCAAATGCTGCGCGTAAATTTTGGCGCCGTCGTATACCGCGATGACGCCTTCCAAAAATTCAATTTGCTGTGCCGTGGTCGCCGCGCCATTGGCGATATCCTGTCTGGCCCGTTCGATTAGACCATCGAAGCCGTATTTCAACACCCGTTCGAAATCCGGCACCGTATGCGAAACACAAGTGGCTTTATCAGATAGAAAGAAAGCCACGCGCTCCATTAATTCCTGGGCTTTCGGGGTTTGTCCGGCTTTTTTACGTAACGGTGGATCGATGGAGGGTGGGTAACTGCCGGCTACCCTGTCCCGATTTTCATATTCGGCGCTATCGTAATCGCTATAGCGGGCTAGTTCCTGGATTGGCTTCTGTTCCAACCAAAATGGAAATATCTCCCGATTCAGGCGGTCGGCCACTTCCGGGCGAATCTTGAACGGATTTTGGGCGCGGGTCGTGACGGTTTTCAGTTCCGGCCAGATGCAATAGCCTATCGTGTCGGCGTAAACCACCGGACCGACGAAGCTGGTGGTGGTTTGGCCAGGCAGCAAATCGTCGGCTTTCACGATCGCGGCTTTGTTGGCAAATATATGATGCAGCGCTTGGGCTCGCCGGGTATAAGGCGGCAAGGCCTGATTCTCGGGCTTGCGCAAGAACTCGGTCAGCAAGCGCGGCAACTCGTCGCAAATCTCCGGAGTCCCTTCCGGCGCGAACAACTTTTCGCGCCAGGCGCTTACGACCGGGAACTGTTCCAGCGTGATGTTGCGTAGCGCCAAATCCTTCAGCGTTTTAATTTTCTGGAAGTCTTGATTGGCGATGGGAAATAAATCGATTTTAGCGGAGCCGGAGTCCGGCAATGAGGAACTCTTGCCGAGTTCTACCGAAATACCGCCGTCGGCTGATGGATATAGAACAGACATGTTCAATCTCCTTTACAACAGAGCGATCCCTCGAAAGCGTATGCCGGCTGCTTGCGGCTTGATCGCCAGCTCCCTGCCCCGGCACATTTTTGTGATGTGCATCTAAATTATAGATCAATCCTTGCAATATGTAAGGAAATTATCTGGCGCTAATTACCGGTATGCCAGTGGCTATTTTGAAGTTTTAATGTTGCTGATTGTTAGCCGCAATCTACCGGACCAACACTTCAACAACCTAATAGGTTTAACGCCGGGTATAGCGATGTTTTACCCCGGCCGGAAAATATTGGGCATCCGCAAAACTATGTAAGCTGACTTGCGGCAGTTGTTTTTCAGCTGGCGTGTAATTGGCAAATTCGCTGTTCAAGCGCAGTAGTTGCGCCCGGATTGAGGCGGCTATCTTTGGCGCCAGCGCCGGTTCAGGCACCACACCCGGTAATAATTCCACGGCGATATGCAGATACTTGTCGCCCTCCGCGTTTTCCTGAGTTTGCAGCACAAATTTTCCGGTCACCCAAGCCATGATCTCCGGCTGTTCCAGTCCCACCGTGACGTTTTCCGGATAAATATTGGCGCCGTAATATGAGATAGTAAAATCCGCGCGGCCGAATACGTATACAAACGGCAGATTACGGGCTTGAAAGCCACCTTCCAGGCCTAAATCCTCGACCGACTGCACACCGTGCTGCCGCAAAAACTCCCAGAGCTGCCCGTAGCTCAATACCCCGCCCTTATCGGCAATGTGATAGCGCAACAAAGGTACGCTGTTCTCGCCGGAGACCACCAAAGTCCCCTCGTGTACTTCGAAGAAACGGCTATGCGGATCGTATTGCACCAGGGTCGGCAGCCGGGATTCGCCGAACAAAGCTCGTGCTACTGCCGGCCGTTGCGCCAGCCAGCGGCGAATGGCGATGCTGAGCGGCGTTTCATTACCCAATACGCCGCCGTCGGCAGTGCCGTACAAAGATGCCGAATCGAAACAAACCGACTCCGAACCGATACGCTCGGACAGCAAGCTGCGCCATTCCTCGCTAAACACCTCGCCGGCAAACACCAGTTTGGGTTTAAATTGTGCCCAGTCTATGCCCTCGGCGGCGCCGGCATCGATCACGTCTTTCACGAACGGCGGATACCCCAACAGCACGGTTTGCTCAAAATGCGGGGCCAGTTCGCGCACCACGCGAAATATTTCGGCTTTGTTATTGCCCGGCGTTGCCACCATCAATGGGTAGCCTTTACGTGCCAGATGCCAGCAACAGGAGGTGGTGAACAAGCCGCCCACCCAATTGCCCAGCGCAAAACACACCACCGCCAAGGTCGTGCGGTTATCGGCCTGAAAACTGTCCTTAAAAACCTGCTCGAAGCGCACCGCCACATCCAGCTCGTATGCCGCCGAACGCGGCCAAAATGTCGGCACGCCGGTGGAACCGGACGACACCGCCACCCGATCCGCGCCGCTCAGGCTGCCGCCGAAACAACGCGCCGGCAAGGGATAGGCCTGCATGTAGTTAGCTTTATTGATTAGGGGCAGATTTTGGAAATCCGGGTAAGTATTAATCTGCGCGGCATCGATTTGCTTGGCTTGCAAAAACTGCCGATAAGCGGGAACCTCTGCCGCACAACGCTGGAATAAATCCAGCATTTTTTGCTGCGGATTAAGCGCTGGATGTTCGGCAAGTAAGGTATCTAATGGCGTGGACAAAAAATGCTGAAATGCTGCCGCGGAAGACGTCGTCGGTAAATAGCTCATTGGAAACCACCTGAAAAATACTAAAGGTATATTCTTGCCCAGAATATTTGGTAAAAATAAATTTTCTAAAGCGCCCCACCCGCACAAATGCAAGCTCTGACATTAGACAAATTATTATCCTATCGCAACGATATTTCGATACCGGACGTAGCTGCCGGCGGAGCCTTAATCAAGCTGCGTCTGGCCGGCATCTGTGCCACCGACCTGGAGCTGGTGCAGGGCTATGCCGGTTTTTCCGGCATCCTCGGCCACGAATTTGTCGGTACGGTAATTGCCGTCAACGACGACAAACACCGCGACTGGCTGAACCGGCGCGTAGTGGGCTCTATCAATATCGGCTGCAATTCCTGCGAGGTGTGCCGAAGCGACGGCCCCGAGCACTGCCTGAATCGCAAAGTGTTGGGAATCCGCGGCAAAGACGGGGTATTTGCCGATTATTTCAGCCTGCCGGTTACCAATTTATACGCCGTTCCCGACGCCGTACCGGACCAAGCCGCGGTGTTTACCGAACCCTTGGCCGCGGCATTACGCGTCGTCAAGCAAATTGCCAGCCTGCCCATCACCGAGGTCGCCGTCGTGGGCCCCGGCCGCTTGGGTATGTTGATCGCCAAGGTACTTAGTCTGATCGGCTACCGGGTCACAGTGTTGGGCCGATCAACAAGCTCCTTGGCTTTACCCAAACAATGGCAACTGGCTACCGGCTTAACTACCGAGATTCCGGACAACTGTTTCGACTGCGTCGTCGATGCCAGCGGTCAGGCCGCCGGCTTTGCCCAGGCCCTGCGTATCGTCAAACCGCGCGGCACCCTGGTATTAAAAAGCACCTTCGCGGCCAACGCGGCGCTGGATTTAAGCAAGGTGGTAGTTTACGAAATCAACATCATCGGTTCGCGTTGCGGTCCGTTTGCAGACGCATTAACGCTGCTGGCGCAGAACAAACTGCCCGTGGAAACCATGATAGACGGCCAATACCCACTTAGTGAAGGACTTGCCGCATTCGCGCACGCCGCGCAAGCCGGCGTCAGAAAAATTCTGCTACAGTCCGCAAAACTGCCTGCCGATTGCCCGGTTGAGACCGGATGAATTACTTCCCAGGTCGATGTTTGCTGATTTTGCCAGCAAGCTCAGCTTGTCGGCTTGCCGCCCATATTTCTACTGGCTCATTATTTAGTCAGCGGCAAGCCGAATGCTGGCGTGATCGCATCGATTGCCTTATCCTGGCTGTCGACCTTACCCTGCGCGGCTGTCGATTCCGCCGCAATCTCACACTACCTTAGCGCCTATCTTCAATAATAAAAAATACGAGGCTTTTCATGACTACCAGTATCGAAATCAGCGAATCGGTTCGCCATTACTATGGTCAGGTACTGCAATCCAGCGATGACCTGAAAACCAGCGCCTGTTGCAGCATCGACGCGATGCCAAGCTATTTAAAAGTGCTACTGGCGGGATTGCATCCGGAAGTGCTGGAACGTTTCTACGGCTGCGGTTCACCGTTGCCGCCGGCCCTGGAAGGTAAGACCGTGCTGGATTTGGGCTGCGGCACCGGCCGCGACTGTTACCTGCTATCAAAACTGGTCGGACCAACAGGCCGGGTAATCGGCGTGGATATGACGCCCGAACAATTGGAAGTCGCTGTCCGTCACCGCGACTGGCATGCCGAACGCTTTGGGTTTGCCAACGTTGAGTTTTTACATGGTCACATCGAAAACCTGCACACCGTGGGTATCGCCGATAACAGTATCGACGTCGTGGTGTCCAACTGCGTGATCAATCTATCGCCGGAAAAACCTCGGGTGCTGGCGGAAATCTTCCGGGTGTTGAAACCGGGCGGCGAACTGTATTTCTCCGACGTATTTGCCGACCGCCGCATCCCGGTTGAATTGCGCCAGGACCCGGTATTGCTAGGCGAGTGTTTGGGCGGCGCCTTGTACTGGGAAGACTTCCGACGCATTTTGCAGGACTTGGGCTGCCCCGATGTCCGCAAGGTCAAGCAAAATGCTATCAGCATCGACGACCCCGAGGTGTTCGCCAAAATCGGCATGGTCAAGTTCGATTCGGTGACGGTGCGCGCCTTTAGAATGCCTCTGGAAGATCGTTGCGAAGACTTCGGCCAAGTCGCCGTCTATTTGGGCACTATCGACCTAAACCCGCACAGTTTCGATCTGGACGATCATCATCATTTCGAGACCGGCCGGCCACTAAGGGTGTGCGGCAACACCGCCGACATGCTGGCAGGCAGCCGCTATGGCGATCACTTCCAAGTGTTGGGCGACAAATCCCGGCATTTCGGACTGTTCGATTGTTCGCCCAGACCCGGCAGCGAATCGGCCAAGGCTGATAGTGCGTGTTGTTAAGCACCGAGATGAACTTATCCGATCACTTGAACGAAGGCCTGCTGGCCGAAGATTGGCGGCGTAACAGCCGTGAGGTCGTCTTCTCCGATTTCGATCAAATCGACAGCGACACTGATGAAGCCCATGAGGACACGTTTTAATGGGCAACGGCCCAACTACTTGGAAGGATTTGGACAACAGACTATGACAGTTCTTTTCTATCCCGCTTATGTTAGCGCCCGAAGGGCATTCGTAAAATTTCGCCTGTTGCTTTGCCTGGCGATTTTGCTGCCACAGCATGCGGTGGTTGCCGATAACAAATTGCCTATCGGCGAATTCAGCCGCAATAGTCTGGAGGGTTGGGAGCATAAAAGTTTCAAAGGCAACACCCAATACCGGTTGCAAGCTATGGATGACGTGACCGTGTTGACTGCCGATAGTCGTGCCGCCGGTTCCGGCTTGTTCAAGGAACAGCGTATCGACCTTACCCAGACGCCATTCCTGAACTGGTCGTGGCGCATCGGCAAGCGTTTGGCTGGCTTGAACGAACAAAGCAAGGCTGGCGACGATTACGCGGCGCGGGTGTATGTAGTGGTCAAAGGCGGGCTGGCGTTTTGGCAAACCAAGGCCATCAATTATGTCTGGGCCGGCAACACTAAACAGGACAGCGTCTGGCCCAATGCCTTTGCCGGGGAGCATGCGATGATGATGGCTTTGCGCGGGCCGGAAGCATCGTTGAACGTTTGGCAAACCGAAAAACGTAATATCCGGGCCGATTTCAAGAACCTATTCGGTGAAGACATCACCACTATCGATGCCGTCGCCATCATGACCGATACCGACAACAGCAATGGCTCGGTGTCTGCTGTTTACGGCGACATCTGGTTTTCCAAGGATTAAGCATGCACGACACCAAACCTCTGCTGATTAATAGTGACTTTCCGGCCCTATTCCGCAAGCCGCTGGAAGTGTTGCAAGTCAATCTCGGCTATTTGTGCAATTTGAGTTGCGTGCATTGCCATGTCAACGCCGGCCCTAAACGCACTGAGATGATGAGCCGGGAAACCATTGATCAGGTGCTGGCTTTGGCTGACGCCGCCAACATTCATACGCTGGATTTGACGGGCGGAGCACCGGAAATGCATGCCGATTTTCGGTATCTGGTGCGAGCCGCGCGTGATCGTGGCATTGAGGTAATTGACCGTTGCAATCTGACCATTCTGGAAGAACCGGCATACACCGATCTCGCGGAGTTTCTGGCCACGCAACAAGTCAACATCGTCGCCTCCCTTCCCTGTTATCTGGAAGAAAATGTCGACAAACAACGCGGCAAAGGCGTGTTCAAAGACAGCCTGGCGGCCTTGCAGCGTTTGAATCGGCTGGGTTATGGTCAGCCGGGCAGCGGGTTAGAGTTGAATTTGGTTTTCAACCCACAAGACGCCGTGTTGCCGCCCGATCAACGTCAACTGGAACAAGCATACAAACAGCACTTGCAGCAGCATTACGGCATCGTCTTCAACCGCCTGTTTGCCATCGCCAATATGCCAATTCAACGCTTCGGCAGCACCTTGATCAGTCATGGCCGCTTCGAAGCTTATCTGGCGTTATTAAAAAACAGCTTTCGCGCCGACAATCTTGAAAATCTGATGTGCCTGAATACCCTCAGCATCGACTGGCAAGGCTACGTCTACGATTGCGATTTCAATCAGATGCTGGATTTGCCGTTGGGTGCCGCAGCCAAGCCCAAACTACATATCAGCGAGTTGAGACTAGAACAACTGCAACACGCATCGATAGCCACCGCCGCCCATTGCTATGGCTGCACGGCTGGGCAAGGCAGCAGTTGCGGCGGAGCCTTGGCCTAATTTTCTCCGTATCCGCTCTTAAGTAACAATGCAAACACCTGAATTTTACAAAATATAACCTTAATGATATATTTTGAACAAACAGCGTGACTGAGCATTTGTGCCCCCAAGCAATTAATTGCATGGACTTATGCGCATTGATTTTCGCCATGCAGCGCGCTCCAAATCTGTATTTTTATAGAGGTTATCCTGGATGCTTAAGTGGATTGGTTGTATTGGCACAGTAGAAAATTGCTTTGCAACACTACTTGATCTGCATCGCACGGCCATCCGACTCGGCATATACCAGCGCTCCGGCAAGGTCGCCTTGGTGGTAGGCACCTTGTTGAATCTGATCAATCAACCGCAAGCCTTGTTCGGCCTGCTGTGTTTGGATTACCCGGCGATGCAAGGACTCGATATGGTCAAGGCGTTATTAACCTATAGCGTGCCTTTTTTGGTGGCTTCTTACGGCGCGTTAACCGCGACTGTTCAACAACGGACAGACTCGTAAAGCCCGCCATTCACTTGACTTAAGCCTCTGCATCAAATTCTCTTAACGCCATACAGGAACGCGAGATGTCCATACCCACTGAATCCATAGGCAGCATTCCCCGTCCGCCGCAATTGCTGGAAGCACTCCAGAAATTTCGTGAGGGCCGCCTATCTCAAGAACGACTGGATGCCTGCTACGACGAAGCGGTACGCGACACCTTGCAACGTTTTGCGGACACGGGTTCGCCGGTAATCTCCGACGGCGAACAGACCAAGTCCAGTTTCGCCACCTACCCGTTACAAGGTTTGCGCAACATCGCCGAGGACGGCATCGTGATTCCATTTGCCGACGGCCACACCCGGCAATTGCCCAGGCTAACTGCGGGACCATTTCGCTACGGCGTCTATGCCGGCTCGTTTGTGCAGGCCGCTAAACGTTACGCCACGCGCCCGCTCAAGCAGGCTGTGATTTCGGCTTCCGCCTTGAGTCTGCTTTATCCGCCGGAAGGCATAGCCGGCTACTCAAGGGAAGCGTTCATCGATGACTTGATCAAGGAAACGGTGGCGGATATTCGCGGTTGTTTGGAACAAGGCGCACACCATGTGCAAATCGATTTCACCGAAGGCCGCTTGTCGGTCAAGCTCGATCCATCCAAGCAATTACTGCGGCAGTTTATCGACCTGAACAACCGGGTATTGGCGCACTTTACCCCTGAACAACGCCAACGCATCGGTGTACATACTTGTCCGGGCGGCGACCATGATTCCACCCACAGCGCCGATGTCGATTACGCCGACCTGCTGCCGAGTTTGTTCCAGCTCCAAGCCGGTAATTTCTACATGCAGATGGCCAGCGAAAACAATCCGGAACAGGTATTAGCCATCATCAAGAACAATATTCGTCCCAACCAGCGGGTTTTCGTCGGCGTTATCGACGTGCTGAATCCCGACGTGGAAGAACCGGAACTGGTGCGGGATCGTGTATTGCGCGCCGCCGAGTACATCCCGGTGCATCAGCTCGGCACGACCGACGACTGCGGCTTTTCGCCTTTCGAAGACGACACATCAACCGGCCGGGACACGGCATTCGCCAAAATCAAGGCCCGCGTCATTGGTACGGAAATGGCAGCCAAGGTGTTGAATAGCTGAATACTCTCAGTCGGGTTACGGCTCTTTAGCCTCGCGTCCTAATCACCCAAGTCAATTTCGCCAATCATGAAAGTGACAGCCTTCCCGGAAAGAATCACACGATTGCCCTGTAGTTGGCATGAGAGTTTTCCGCCTCTAGGTGAAACCTGTCTCGCCTCGAAGGAAGTTTTCCCGAGACGCTGCGCCCAGTAAGGCGTCAGTTCGCAGTGGGCAGCCCCCGTCACCGGGTCCTCGGGTATGCCAATTTTGGGTGCGAAGAAACGGCTTACAAAATCAACATCGGTGCCCGGCGCGGTAACAATGACTCCGCGCCGGTCCAACTCCTGTAGTTTGGCGAAATCCGGACTGATAGAGCGTAAGGTGTCTTCATCCTCAAAAACAGCGATGTAATCGTTCGCCGCCCAGACTTCGAGAGGGGGGCGGCCTAGTCCGACAGCCAAAGCATCGGGAATGGGCTTCATCACCGGTGGTCGCGCAGGAAAATTCATCGCCAACAGTCCGTCTTTTGACTCGACAACCAGTTCTCCGCTCTTGGTTTGAAAAGTAATCTGCTTTCCGGTGTAACCAAGGATTTCAAAAAGAACATGTGCTGCGGCTAGTGTGGCGTGCCCGCAGAGGTCGACTTCAGCAACAGGTGTAAACCATCGAAGATGAAACCCCTTTTCGGAAGGGACGAAAAAAGCGGTTTCGGAAAGGTTATTCTCATTGGCAATTGCCTGGAGAAGGCTATCGTCTAGCCAATGATCCAGCGGACACACGGCTGCCGGGTTGCCCTCGAAAACACGTGTGGCAAATGCATCGACCTGATATTGCTTGAGTTTCATTGTTTAAATCCTGATTTACTGGCTAGCGAGGTAGTTTACAAACTCGGCCAGCCATTCTGCATCGTCAGATTTTGGGTGTAAAGCAATCCGGAGGGTACCGATGCTCAACTTGTGCATTGGGTCCTTGACGTTCACGGACAACTCGGGTCCCAAACCAGGCGACCTATGTTGGTCAAATCAACGTTTTTATTCACCGGACACTCCGGGCAATCCTGGCGATTGGGGCGATTTTGACAATTGCCGCATTGGCGGATCAGCATATCCGCCCGCTCCAGATCGCGATCCAGTTCCTCCAAATCATCCAGCAATCCCCGTATTCTGCTACGCAAATCTTGCAGGAGCGGCTGCATCGCGGCTGATGCGTCTTTGCCGGAAGCGCATTGCTGCCGGGTTTGGGCGAGCTTTTGCACCGATTCGAGTTCAATACCGACGCGACCAAGTTGCAACGCGACAGCCATGCGTTTCAAATCTTTCCGGGCGTAAAGACGCGTACCGCCCTCGGTACGGTCGGGGGCGATCAATCCGAGTTCTTCGTACAGACGAATCGTTCTCGGCGTAGTGTCGAGTTCGTCGGCCAATTCACCGATTTTGAGAACATCGCGCAGATGTTTGGGCGGCAGGCGCATAATGGGTTGCAAAATATAAGGGCGAGGTCACATAGTGTAGGTATTGGAGCAAGCGAATACAAATTTTAGCCCGCAGCGCTTATCTGCTCCCTGGCGACGATGATTATTAAGCCTGAGAAATTAGATTTACTGAGCTTTTTGTCAGGAATGACCGGCAAACACGACTAACAGGCAAGCCCAATAGTATTTAAGGAATACCGATGTTCAACCAGACAATATGCAAACACTCATTGCAGCCTCGCCCGCTCCGAGTCGGTAGGTCGGCATGAAAACCTCCAGAATCTGGTTAATGCTGGGGATTGCCGCATTGATGGCAACGTTTTTTGCCCTGGATTTACAACACTCTCTGACGCTGGAAAATTTAAAAGCCCAACAGACCGTTATCTCTGATTACCGTCAGTCTCAGCCATTGCTGGCGGCGGCACTGTATGCCACGTTGTATATAACAGTCACTGCTCTGTCATTACCGGGGGCGACGATATTGACGCTGGCCGGCGGCGCGGTGTTCGGGTTGTTATGGGGTACGCTGATCGTCTCGTTCGCTTCCAGTATCGGTGCAACCCTGGCGTTTCTGGCAGCGCGGTTTTTGTTGCGTGACTGGGTTCAATCTCGGTTTAGCCAGCGTTTACAGGCCATTGATGAAGGTGTAAGCCGCGACGGTGCGTTCTATTTGTTTAGCTTGCGTCTGGTGCCGTTGTTCCCGTTCTTCATGATCAATCTGGCGATGGGTTTGACGCCGATCAAGACCAGAACGTTTTACTGGGTCAGTCAGGTCGGCATGTTGGCCGGCACTCTGGTGTACGTCAATGCCGGCACCCAGTTGGCGAAAATCGATTCGCTCTCCGGCATCCTGTCGCCAGCTTTGCTGGGTTCGTTTGCCTTGCTCGGTGTGTTTCCTTTGTTGACCAAACAAATGCTCGAATTTATCAAGCAACGCAAAATTTACGCGAATTGGCCTAAACCCCACCGTTTCGATAACAATCTGATCGTCATCGGCGCCGGTGCTGGCGGTTTGGTGTCGGCCTATATTGCTGCCGCCGTGAAAGCCAAAGTAACCTTGATCGAAAAACACAAAATGGGCGGTGACTGCCTGAACACCGGCTGCGTGCCGTCCAAGGCACTGATTCGCTCCGCCAAGTTGCTGTCCCATATCAAACGCGCGCCCGAGTTCGGCATCGCCAAGGCTGATGCTGAATTCGATTTCTCCGCCGTGATGGAGCGGGTGCAACAGGTGATCAAAACCGTAGCACCGCACGATTCCGTGGAACGGTATACCGAGCTGGGCGTGGAAGTAATCGAAGGCTCGGCCAAAATCGTCTCGCCCTGGGCGGTGGAAGTCACGACAGTCGAAGGCGTCAAAACCCTCACCAGCCGGGCTATCGTCATCGCCGCCGGTGCCAGGCCTTTCGTGCCGCCGATTCCCGGACTGGAAAACATCGAATATCTGACTTCGGATAACATCTGGAACTTGCGCGAATTGCCCAAGCGCCTGTTGGTGCTGGGTGGCGGCCCGATAGGCTGCGAATTGACACAAACCTTCGCCCGCCTCGGCAGTCAGGTCACGCAGGTGGAAATGGCGCCGCGCCTTATGCTGCGGGAAGACCCGGATGTATCGGACATCGTCCAAGCCCGCTTTCAGGCGGAAGGCGTGGCGGTCAAAGTCAACCACACCGCCAGGGAATTCATCATCGAAAGCGGCGAACACATTCTGCTGGCAGAACACGAGGGGCAAATCGTCAAAATCGCCTTCGATAAAGTGTTGATCGCCATTGGCCGCGCCGCCAACGTGCAAGCTTATGGCGTCGAGGAACTAGGCATTGCCTTGTCGCCGCGCAACACGCTGGAAACCAACCCGTTCCAGCAAACCAACTTTCCGAATATCTTCGCCGTCGGCGACGTGGCGGGGCCGTATCAATTTACCCACACCGCCGCGCATCAGGCTTGGTATGCGGCGGTCAACGCCTTGTTTGGACATTTTAAAAAATTTCGTACCGATTACTCAGTGATTCCCTGGTCGACCTTTACCGATCCGGAAGTGGCGCGCGTGGGTTTGAACGAACTGGATGCGCAGGCGCAGAATATCGCTTATGAAGTCTCTACCTACGGCATCGACGATCTGGATAGGGCGATTGCCGACGGTGAAGCGCATGGCTTTGTCAAAGTGCTGACCGTGCCTGGCAGAGACAAGATTCTCGGCGCGACCATCGTCGGCGAACATGCCGGCGATTTGCTGGCGGAATTCGTGCTGGCGATGAAACACGGCATTGGTCTAAATAAGATTTTAGGCACCATTCACATCTATCCAACCCTGGCGGAAGCCAATAAATATGTAGCGGGCGTCTGGAAACGCAATCACGCTCCCACTGTCTTGCTGGAATGGCTGGGCCGTTACCATGCCTGGCGGCGCAAGGTTTAAGTCATGCAAACGCTCTTCCCCGACAGCGTGCTGCTGATTTTTTGCAAAGCGCCGATTCCCGGCCAAGTCAAAACCCGATTACAACCGGCCTTAAGCGCCGAACAAGCTGCCGCAGCACACCGGCAATTGACTTATATGACCCTGGACCGGGCCTTCCAACAGCCTTTGTGCGCTGTTGAACTGCACTGCGCGCCGGACACCGGTCATGACTTTTTTCAGGATTGCGCGCGCCATTATCCGCTGACGCTCAAGATGCAACACGGCGCCGATTTGGGCGAACGCATGCACCACGCCTTCGCTGATGCGCTGGGCCGATACCGACATGTATTGCTGATGGGTTGCGACTGTCCCAGTCTTTCCTGTGAAGACCTGCACTGGGCATTGACGGCCTTACACCAAGGTCACGATGCAGTCATCGCGCCGGCCAACGATGGCGGTTACGTCATGATCGGCTTAAACGAGCCACAACCGAGACTGTTCAGCAACATGAGTTGGAGTCATGACCAGGTGATGCCCATCACCCGCAGCCGAGCTAAGGACATCGGTTTGAACCTGTGCGAACTGGATAGCCAGTGGGATGTGGATACTTACCCCGACTGGCTGCGTTATTCGGCTATGTAAAAATTGCATGATTAGCAAAATCTTCAGCTATGCGTCATACCCGCAGGGCACAATAGCGGGTATCCAGTGCCATGGATGGTGGGCTCCGAATCATTCCTGAAGCCCGGATTCGCTTCGCGGTCTGACGGCTCCGGTAATCCCTGCCGGAATGACGATCTTTTAGGGGCTAGCTGAAATCAGGAAAAATTGTGAGCGGAACCCACCTTGATTCGCATGATTGCCGGACGGGATTTTTCGGCATTCAGGCATAGGCTCAGAGCAAGTTGCCGCTGAGTGGTGAGGTCGATTCAACAGCTATCGCATCGCCGCCAATGTAGTGTAGCAAAACCGACAATCGAACCTATACAGCCCTACTTCCTACTGATTTTAAAAGATTTTTTATTGGCATAACGCTTGCTTTTGAGCTTATAGACTTTGCCGGTCACGCCTCGGCTTTGCCGCAATCGCGGTCTTCCGTCGCTTGGGAAGAATCGGGAAACCGAAATTTGATCGGCTATGAACTTAAATTCAACTGCTAACTTCCGGGACAGACTATGCCAGCCACTTTTCAACTCAAAACCAACGCCGAAAATCAGTATTCCTTTTCTTTTTTAAATAGTAAGGGCGAGCTCATTCTGATGAGCGCCGATTACGACAACAAGGAAGAAGCTCTGCAAGCCATTAAGGAAGTGCGAACCGGCTCCTTAATGAGCAACCAGATTGCCGCCAGCAAGGTCCCCGAGGGCGACACTTTTTTTGTGATCAAGGATGCGACCGGCGCCATCATTGTCAAAAGCGTGTTATTTAATTCAAACATGGTCTTCGACAATGCGCTGCACATTGTTAAAGACAATGCCTGCGTTGCGGAAATCGTCGATCTGACTCAATAAACTGGGGCGCCACGCGCACCTCGATTTTTTCATTTAGCGAAAACAGGTAACGGCACTATGGGAGTCGAACTCAAAATTGTTCGGGAATTGGCCACGGTTTGCGTCACTGCGAGCGAGCTGGCGGCGATTGAAAATCTGATTAAAGGCGAACTGACCAAGCCGACATTCGTCGAGCAGTTCGACAAAATGGCGAACTCAATCAAGGAGTGTTATAGCGTAACTACCGAGAGTCTTCAGATTTGGCTGGCGATAACCACCGAAACCGAGTTTTGCGAAAAATTCGATGCTGCCTATACCAACCACAAAGCCACTTACCTCAGTATCACCAACCGGCCGCGGGTGGCATCCGAGCGGGCTTACCTAGACTACATGCTGCTCCGGGAATTTAAGGAAACTCAAACCGCTTATCCGCTGCTAAAACTGACCTTCGCGCGTTTGGATGAGTTTATCGACAAATGGATTACCAACGATGCCTGGCTGGCGATGTCCATCGAGAATTGCGTAAAAATGCTGTATCGGTTTCTAACCGAGGTCGCCGAGCTTAAACAAAAAGACCCGACCGATGCATTTACTATTTACCAAGCACTGATGGTCGCATTGCGTCCTTATTGCGCCTTGCTTGAAAACGACCGAAAAGTCCCGGATAAATCGGTTGTGACGACAGAAGCGGTGTAAAGCAGTTTCAGCAACACCGACATGCGGGAGGGATGACGCGAGTCCGGAGAGAACTGTTCAACGTTAGCTATCCTTGGCTTCCAGCGCGGCAATGCCGGCCCGAGAGGACGGTTTTTCACAGCCGGAAAACGCCCTTTAACTATTGCCGCGCGAATTGGCAAACAGCTTACGAATAGTCCATAGATTGATGCCCATCGCCACAGTCTCCGCCACAAACGCCGGCCAAGCCTGCCAAATATAATCGTTGCTTATCCAGGCCAGACTGGACGCCAGCAGCGCCACGCGCATGCGGCGATTATTCAGGTAAAACAAAGCCAGTGTGGTGTTAATCACCGCAAAGGCCGGCAACAAGGAGACCGGGCCTTGCCAGGAAAACAGCGTAAGCCCGCTAAACAAAGCCACGAAACCTGCCGCCACCCAATGCTTGTACAAACCGGTCGCCAATCGGCCGGACAGCATGGTGCGCAAGGCCGTGCTGGCCATGGTCAAGCCGGCGGTCCAGGCATCCAGCAACAAGTATTGCGCGGCCCACAACAACGCGCCGGCAGCGGACCAGCGCCGAAACGCCAAGCCGTCCGGCAGACAGTAAGCCCGCCATTCCACCAGGATGCCAACCCCGCCGATTAAATACGCCAGGCTTTCCGAATCCAATGCCAGTTGCAAACGCTGAACCTAGTGACGCTGATTTCTCGAAGACACCGAGTCAAATCAACTCGCTCAACTATCCGCCTATGCAGATGTCCCGGCATATTTGAAAGGCGCATACTCCGCTTTCCAGAGATTGGCTTTAACGTAGGCTTCCAGATCGACGCCCACTAAATCCTGCCGCGTCGCGGAGCCGTCTTCCAACGCTTTAGCCAATACGCGATTTGCGACAAATAAACTAACTTTCTTTAGATCGCCCACTGGTGGGAAGATCAGGCCGGCAGCCAAACAATTCTCTGCGATGTAATCGGCCAAGGCATATGCAGACTCCAAGACCATCGCGTCGCTAATCCGGCTGCACTCGCCCAACACTGCGGCAAAGCCCAAGCCCGGAAAAATAAAGGCATTGTTGCCCTGCCCTATCGGATAACGCCGGCCCTGATAGTCCACGTCGGCGAATGGGCTGCCGGTCGCGACCATAGCCGACCCTTGCGTCCACTCCAAAATGTCTTCCGGGGTGGCTTCGCAATTAGCGGTGGGGTTGGATAACGGGAAAATAATGGGCTGCGCGTGGTTTGCCGCCATGGTTTTAATCACGGTCTCTGTGAACAATCCCGGCACACCCGTTAGTCCCAGCAATACGGTCGGTTTGGCGTGGGTGACCACCTCCAGCAGGTTCGGTACCCTATCATCGGGAATATCCCAGTCGTGATAACTTTCCTGAGTATGCGACAACGGTAATTTGTAGGCCTCGGTAGTAGCTTCCTTGACCACCAGACCGTGGGCATCGACCACGAAAATCCGCTGCAGAATTTGCTCCATCGTTAAACCTTCGCGCAGCATGCCTTTCTTAATGGTACTGGCCACGCCAAAACCGCCGGCGCCGGCGCCCACCACCACCACGGTTTGTTCTGCGAGGGTTTCGCCTTTCTTATGGCAAGCCGACAGTAGGCCGGCCAAGGCCATCGCGCCGGTGCCCTGAATATCGTCGTTGAAACAGGGCAGCAGATCTTTGTATCTTGCCAACAAATCGAAGGCAACGTTTTTAGCAAAATCTTCCCATTGGATAATGGCTTTCGGCCAGACTTTGCGCACGGCTTGCACAAACTTATCCACCAATTCGAAATACGGCTGGTCGTGCAAGCGCTCGGTGTGTGCGCCTAAATAAAAAGGATCGTCCAGCAATTCGGCGCGGTTGGTGCCCACGTCCAGATTGACCGGCAAGGTTTGAAACGGACACATGCCGCCGCCGACTGTATACAGCCCAAGTTTGCCTATGCAAATCGCTAACCCGCCCATGCCTTGGTCGCCGATACCCAGAATCGACGAAGAATCGGTCACCACAATCATGCGAATATCGTGCAAGGGGTAGTTTTGCAAAATCGTTTCGGCCCGGTCGATATTGGCCGCCGAAAACGTTAAGCCGCGCGTGGTGGTAAAGTTGGAGCTGAACTGCTGTACCGCCAAGCCTATGGTTGGGGTGTAGACTATCGGCACCATTTCATCCAAATGCCGCTCCAACAACGCGTAAAACAAAACCTCGGTGCGGTCTTGCAGCGCCCGCAGAAATTGATACTTGGAAATATCATTCGCTTGTTTTTGATAATTGGCGTACAGCCGGTCGAGTTGATGTTCCATATCCGTGACTTGCGGCGGCAACAAACCGTCCAACCCCAGTTCGATACGTTCCTGCACGCTAAACGCGGTGCCTTTATTAGTTGCCGGTAGCCTGAGCAAGGTCACACCCCGAATCGAAACCTCTACATATTTATTACCGTCGGCATCTAGCCGGTAGTCGAAATAATCGCTTAGCGTTGTCATTAAGTTTCCTTGAAAATATTTAATCGAAATCCAGGGGCTAACCAAGAGCTCGAATAGCGCAAACTATGGCGCGTGTTCCCTTTATAACAGCCTAACCGGCGATGCGGTAGCCGAAAACACGCTGAATCTGCACTTTTTTTGTTGCTGATAGTTGCCGTGTTTCAAGGCGGTGCGTTTACTGGGGGATTACCTGAAAAATGCCCCAGATTGGCGCTTGTGAGATGATATTCAACAAGCTCTCCAAGGAAACTTAACCAGTCTTTTTCCCACGTGAATCAACAAAATCTATTTGGTCACCCCATCGGCTTGTTCGTGCTGTTTTTCACCGAAATGTGGGAGCGCTTTTCCTATTACGGCATGCGCGCCTTGCTGGTGTTGTACATGACCCAACATTTAATTCAGGCCGCGCAAACCGATACCATGGTGTTCGGATTTGCGACGCTACAGACGGGTTTGGAGGGATTGTTCGGGCCGTTGTCCACGCAAGCATTGGCCTCGCAGATTTACGGTTTGTATACCGGCCTGGTGTACTTCACCCCCTTGTTCGGCGGCATTTTGGCTGATCGGGTGCTGGGGCCGCGCAAATGCGTGATAGTGGGCAGCGTATTGATGGCTATCGGTCATTTCCTGATGGTCTCCGAAGCGTTCTTCCTGTTGGCGCTGTTGTTTTTGATTCTGGGCAATGGCTGTTTCAAACCCAATATTTCGACGCAGGTCGGTAGCTTATATCCGCCCGGCGATCTGCGCCGCGACGGCGCGTTTACGATTTTTTATATGGGTATCAATCTGGGCGCATTCTTCTCGCCATTGATCTGCGGCACCTTGGGGCAACGCTACGGCTGGCATTACGGCTTCGGCGCCGCCGGCGTTGGCATGTTGCTGGGCTTGCTGGTGTATTTGCTTGGGCAAAAGTATTTGAGCGGGGAGCAATTCGTTGAGCGCCAGGAAGACCTGCTCGTTTCCGCGCCGCTAACGCTTAAGGAATGGCAGGCTCTGGGCGGTTTAACGGCCTTAGCGGTACTGAATATCCTGTTCTGGGCGGTTTACGAGCAACAAGGCAACACGCTGCAACTGTTCGCCGAGCACAATACCGATTGGCATATCCTGGGTTGGGAAATGCCCTCCACCTGGTTTCAATCCCTGAATCCGGCTTTCATTTTCTTGCTGGTGCCGCTGATCGACCGAGTATCCCGGTATCGCGCCAGCCAAGGCCGGCAAAGTTCCAGTGTCGGCAAAATGGCATTCGGCTCGATTTTATTGGGCGCCTCGTTCTTGGTGCTGATTTTCGCGATTAGCGGTGTGCAATCCACCGAAAAAATCAGCTTCTTGTGGCTGGCGCTGTGTACCTTGATTTACACGCTGGGCGAACTTTATCTGTCGCCGGTTGGCTTATCGCTGGTCAGTAAAGTCTCGCCGCCGCGTTTGGTGGGCATGCTGATGGGCATGTGGTTTCTGTCGACCTTTTTCGGCAATTATTTGTCGGGTTATATCGGCAGTTTTTACGAGCAAATGCCGAAACAGGATTTCTTTCTGCTGCTGGCAACGATGGGTGCAGCTACCGGCTTGGCGATATTGGCATTTAAACCGCTGCTGAAAAAGGCGGTCGAGGCGGATTAACCATCACGGATCGGCATCTGGCCAAGGCGCGCCGCTACTGCAATTTTCGACAAATATTTGCTGGTTGCGACTGTCGTTGGGGATGTAGACCTGGTTTTCCGCTGACGGTGCATAGCTGAGACCATTTGCGCAATCCGCGCTTTGTCCCGGGCCTATCGCCACCCGCGTACCGACTTTGACAGTGCAGACAATCAGTCGGTCCAGGCCGCTCCATTCCGGGCAAATCGCTTCGGCTTGGCGGTAACTATCCCGCGAGCCAGCCGGATAATTCAGCGTCCACCAGTTTCCCCTAGCGCGGTCGGGCCACGCGCTATCCCAAATCCGATAAACCGAAACAGGCATTTGTACCAGGAATATTTTCGCCTTACACAGCTTGCCTTTACCCGGCTCGCCTTCGGCTGCTTGCCGCAACTCGGTATCCATGACTTCCACCAAACCGACGGGAGGCTGAATCACCTCACCGGCACACGCCGAAACATCCGTAGTGTTACCCAAATCTTGACTGATAGGGGCGCACGCCCCTAGAAACAAAAGCAACAGACAGGCATAACCGGATTTACAGCAGCGGCGCATCATAGCAACTCCTGCGGAATTAAATATCGACAAGCAAAAATCCTAGCCGAAAACCCTTAAACCACCAAGCTGCGTGCGGTATTTAGCCTTGCTTTGTTTACCGCTTTTAAAGGATAGTGAATTCAACTCCAACCATGCCAGACTCCCACTATCATACGAGCTAAGCGCTAAACCATGAACTTGAACAATCTCAGCACCCCGCTATCGTCAAAACCAGCCAACCCCTCCGCCCGGCTTTATCTGTGGGTGCTACTCGCCATCCTTACCGGCGGCCTGTTCGGTCACCTGGATGCCGAACACGCGGTGACGCTAAAACCCATCGGCGACGGCTTTATCAGCCTGATCAAGATGTTGATAGGGCCGGTGGTGTTTTGCACCATCGTGTTGGGTATCGCCGGTGCCGAGGATATGAAAAAAGCCGGGCGCGTCGGGGTAAAAGCCTTGCTGTATTTTGAGCTTGTCTCGACTTTCGCGTTGGCGCTAGGCGTGCTGGTAGCCAATCTGCTTAAACCCGGCCAAGGTTTCAACGTCGATCCGGCCACGCTGGATGCGCAAGCTGTTTCCGGCTACGTGAAACAAGCCAGCCAGCAAAGCACCGCCGATTTTCTGCTGCATATCATCCCCAAAACCTTTACCGACGCCTTCACCGGTTCCGGGGATTTGCTGCAAGTGTTGCTGGTAGCAGTGTTGTTTGGTTTTGCGCTGCAACAAATGGGTGGCGCCGGTAGATCGGTCTATGTGTTTATCGAAGAATGCTCGCATATCTTTTTTGCGATGATGAACGTCATCATGAAACTAGCGCCCTTCGGGGCCGGCGCGGCGATGGCGTTTACCATTGGCAAATACGGCGTCGCCGCGTTGAAGCCGCTGGCCGCGCTGATGGGCAGTTTTTATCTGACCTGCGGGTTGTTCATCGTCTTGGTACTGGGCAGCATAGCCGCGCTGACCGGCTTCAATATTTTTCGACTGCTGCGTTACATCAAGGAAGAAATGTTGCTGGTGCTGGGCACTTCGTCGTCGGAGTCGGCACTGGTACCGCTGATGAATAAGCTGGAAAAACTGGGCTGTTCGCGATCGGTGGTGGGCTTGGTGATCCCATCCGGCTACTCGTTCAATCTGGACGGCACCAATATCTACCTGACCATGGCCGCGCTGTTCGTCGCTCAGGCCTTAAATGTCGATTTGAGTTTGACCCAACAATTGACGCTGTTGTTGGTAGCGATGCTGACCAGCAAGGGTGCGTCAGGCGTCACCGGCGCCGGTTTTATCACTTTGGCGGCCACGCTGGCGGTAGTACCGGCTGTGCCGGTCGCAGCGCTGTCATTAATCCTGGGAATAGACCGTTTCATGTCCGAAGCACGGGCCTTGACCAATATCGTTGGCAACGCGGTAGCGACGATAGTAGTATCGCATTCCGAAGGCGAACTAGACCGGGAAAAAATGCAGGCGCAGTTACGTCCGGACTGGTCAATTCAAGGTTTCTAAACCCAGCAAGCGCAAGCCTTGACGCTGCCGATAGCCGATCACCGGCATGATGTTTTGCGCCAATAGATTATTCGCCTGCGCTTCGTTCAACGCCACTTCCGTAGCCGGTTGTAATACCTGTTCGCCATCCAGTTCGTAGCTAAACGCCGGCACATCGGCAAAAAAGAATTGCTCCGCTGTTGTTTGGTCCTGAGTAGCCCTGAGCAATACCCGTGCCGCCAAAAAGGCCGGATTCCCCCATAGCAATTCATTGGTCTGCGGAACAGTGCCGCATTCTTCAAACACAAAGGTTTCCAGCGGATCGCGTTTGCTACCGTAAGGCAAACGCATCAACACGCGCGGATAAGCCAGAATTACGCTGTCTGCCGCGATTTCTTGGCGATACGCCAGCCAGTCCGCCGCATTTTGCAAAGCCCCGACCACCAAAGCGTTCCCCGCGCCGGCCAGAAAACCCGCTGCGCATTGGGCGGCTAAATCGGCGCAAAAACCCAGCAAGGACTTGTCGTCTGCGGTATCGGAAAACACATAATCAGCCACGAACAAGACGTCCTGCTCGCCGTCGCCGGTTTGAATATGTTGCTGCAAACGCTGGACCACACTATCGCTACCCTTTTCCAGCTCTGCCAACAACTGAGCTTGGCTAATATCCAGTAAATAAATTTGTTGCGCATCGGCGGCTTCTTCATGCACCAAGCCATCCGTTGCTCGCCACAAAGCTTCCAGTGCTTGAAAGTCCTGCCGGTGCAATAAGGCTTTGACAAACTGCGCAGTCGCGGCGTCGATCAAATCGATTAAAGCCCGATGCTGCGGGTTGGCGTCCTTGGCGACATGCGGTTCCACCATCCGTTTCAGCAAACTATCCAGAGAATCGGACGGCGCGACGGCTGCTTCCGGCTTTTTGCCCAGCAGGCGCTCCAGCATATCGTCCTGGCTTTCCGTGGCGGCGGCCGGCGCGCTTGTTGCGTCGGCTGTAACCCCAGGAAAAAAGCCCTGAATTTTTGCGGCGGCCTGCGCGGCGGTATTGGGATTGCCGAGTTCGGATTTTAAAGTCCGCAAATCGGCCAACAGCTGGATTTTTCCCAGCCAGGCATCGGGATGAAAATCGTCCAGCGACGCAAATTGCAGCGTGGTGCCAGGACTGACTTCCAGCGTCGGCAGCATCTGCGCCATCACTTGCTCGAAGTTGTCGACATCGATTTTGCGGATTTTGCTTTGCTCCCAGGGAGCGGCGGCACCGGAAAAATTGCCGAACACATATATCCGGTAGCTGCTGTCACCGCTGCCTGCTTTGGCCGCTTTTCCCGCGTTAAAACCCATCGTAAAATCAATTCTGCCTGACATGTTTTCTCCTCGCGCATTAAACGCTTTACCGTCAACAGTAGCAGAGCAAACCCGGTCCAACAAGCCAGCCGGTTTTTCCGGATAGCGGTATGCTAATAGTTGTCTGTCCAAAAGGTGATAGCCATGAGCCACGCCAACCGTTTAGCCGAACTGCGCCAGCGCATCAATCAAGCATTTACCCAAGCAGAGCCGCAAGCAATCTACGGCCTGATAGCTACGTTGGGAGATTACGATAGCCAGGCAATCGGCGCATGTTCGCAGGCCCTGATAGCAGCGGTGCGCGCCGAGCATAAACAACCCGGCATTTTCGACGCCTTTTTGCATGAATACAGCCTGAATAGCGATGAAGGCATCGTGTTGATGAGCATCGCCGAAGCTCTGCTACGGATACCGGATAGCGATACGCAAAACCTGTTCTTGCACGATAAACTCGCCGACGCCGATTGGTCTAGCCACTGGCTGCACAGCGAGTCGGTGGCGGTCAATCTGGCTAGCGGCGGTTTGTGGATGAGCGGCAAAATGGAAGCACTGATTCGGCAGCGGGTTTTCGCCGGCTTGTTAAGTCGGCTGGGCGAGCCGCTGATCCGCACGGCGATCAAGCAGGCCATGCAGCAAATGGCCGAACATTTTGTCATCGCCGAAGATATAACAACGGCTGTCGAACAAGCCGGTCGCAATCCGGCCTACCGTTATTCCTTCGACATGCTCGGCGAAGCAGCGTTGACAGAAGACGATGCGGAACGCTATTTCGCGGCTTATCGCCATGCCATCGTAACGCTGGCCGAATCTGCTAACGCGGATTTATTTGCCAACCCCGGCATTTCCATCAAACTCTCGGCACTTTATCCGCGTTACGAACCCTTGCAGTATCGCTATGCGGTACCTGCAATCAGCAGCAAGCTATTGGCCTTAGCCAAGCAGGCCCGCGCCGCAAATATTTCCGTGACCGTGGATGCGGAAGAAGCCGAACGGCTGGACATGTCCTTGGATATTTTTGCGGCGGTGTATAACGATACTGCGCTGACCGGTTGGCCGGGTCTTGGTTTGGCGGTGCAGGCTTATCAAAAACGGGCGCTGGCGGTGATCGATTGGTTGGCGGCCTTGGCCGAAACCCAGCAGCGCAGCATTCCGATCCGCTTGGTGAAAGGCGCGTACTGGGATAGCGAAATCAAGCGCGCGCAGGAAAACGGCTGGGACGACTATCCGGTGTTTACCCGCAAAGCCGCCACCGACTTGTCTTATCTGGCCTGCGCCCGGCTGATTCTATCCCGCCCGGAGGCTTTTTATCCGCAATTTGCCACGCATAACGCCCATAGCGTGGCGGCGATTTGCGAATTTGGCAAAGGCCATCCCGGTTTTGAATTTCAGCGCCTGCATGGTATGGGCAGTGCTTTGTACGATGAGTTGCTTATTATTAACCCGGCCCCTAAATATCGTCGCTCCCGCGCAGGCGGGAGCCCAGCGGCTATCCTAGATTCCCGCCTTCACGGGAATGACGAGTCCAGGGAGTTTAAGGGCCGGGTTAATAAGCAAAAACAGACTCACTGCCGGATTTACGCACCGGTGGGCAGCTACCGGGATTTGTTGCCTTATCTGGTCCGGCGCTTACTGGAAAACGGCGCAAATACCTCGTTCATCAATCAAATTGAAAATCCGGCGATTAGCGCCGCCACGCTATCCGCCGATCCGTTGATCCAGTTAAACAACGTCGAATCTAAACCGCTGGCGGCTCCCGGCGACTTGTTCGGTAAGCAGCGGAAAAATGCGCGGGGACTGAATTTAAGCGATCCGGCAGTGTTACAACAGTTGCAAGAGGATTTGGCGGCAATGGCAGAGCGCACTTGGCAGGCCGCACCCATAGTCGCCGGCCAACAAATGCCGGGCGAGCGGCAGCCGATTTATAGTCCGCACGACCAACAGCACCTGGCCGGCGAACTGGTATGCAGTTCCCCAAGCGATATAGAACAAGCCCTGCGCCACGCATCCAATGCCTTCGAGGACTGGCGCTTATGCCCGGTGGAAATCCGCGCCGGCTATCTCAATAAAGCAGCAGACTTATTGGAGCAGCAGCGTACGGAATTGCTGGCTTTGTGCAGCCGCGAAGGCGGCCGAACCCTGCGCGACGCACTGGCGGAAGTGCGGGAAGCGGTCGATCTGTGCCGCTATTACGCGGCCTGCGCGGTCGAGCAGTTCGCAAGGCCACGGCGCTTGCCCGGCCCCACCGGGGAAGAGAATCTGTTGTATCAGTTGGGGCGCGGCGTATTTGTCTGTATCAGCCCTTGGAATTTTCCGATGGCGATTTTCATCGGCCAAATCGCCGCAGCATTGGTGGCCGGCAATACCGTGATCGCCAAACCGGCCTTGCAGACTTCTTTAACCGCCATGGCTTGCCTGCGCCTATTGCATCGCGCCGGCGTCCCGGAACAGGTATTGCAGTTTTTGCCGGGAGACGGCGCGGAGATTGGCCGGCAGCTGTTGAGCGACAAACGCGTCGCCGGCGTGGCATTCACCGGTTCCAGCGCCACCGCGCAGCTTATCAACCGGCAACTGGCCAATCGCAACGCTGCCATCGCCAGCTTGATTGCCGAAACCGGCGGCCAAAATGTGATGATCGCCGATAGCTCCGCGCACCAGGAACAACTGGTCGCGGACGCCTTGCACTCGGCGTTTAATAGCGCCGGCCAACGTTGCTCGGCCTTGCGGGTGTTATTCTTACCGGTAGAAACAGCGGATAGCATCATCGCCCGCTTGATCGGCGCAATGCGCTTGCTGCGGCTTGGTTCGCCGCTGGATATGGCTACCGATATAGGCCCTATCATTGATCGACGCGCGTTAAATGCTTTGCACCGGCATGTCGAGATACTTAAGCGCGAAGCCAAATTGCTGTATCAATTGCCCTTGCCAGACGGCCTGGCAAACGGCTGCTTTTTTCCGCCGACATTGGCGGAAATCCCTGCCCTATCATTGCTGGAGCACGAAGTGTTCGGACCCATCCTGCATATTGTCCGCTACCAAGCCAATGAGTTGGCAAAAGTAGTCGAGGCAATCAACACCACTGGCTACGGCCTGACGCTAGGCATACACAGCCGCATCGACGCCAATATGCGCTATATCCGGCAACACGCCCGCGTCGGCAACATCTACATCAACCGCAACATGATAGGCGCGGTGGTCGGCGTGCAACCTTTTGGAGGCATGGGTTTATCCGGCACCGGCCCGAAAGCCGGCGGCCCCAACTACTTGCAACGCTTTGCCAACGAACAAACCCTGACCACCAATCTGACCGCCATCGGCGGCAATCCTTGGTTGTTGCGAAAATAAATTGTAGGCTTAACGCATCACCCCCAATGGTTAGAAATTCATTGAAATTATCGACTAGCCGGCGTTACTATTTTTCCCAGATCGGCGAGAACGCCGATTATCCCGCCTCCCAGTTTCCTACCACCCAGAGAACCCAGTATGCTCGCAACCAAACGTTACGAATATCTACCCATCGACCAAATCGAATTTCATCACACGCTCACCAACCATAGAGAGCTGGACCGCGCCAAGGTCGCACACCTGGAAAAAGACATCGTGGTCAATGGCTTGTTCGAACCGCTGGTGGTTTGGGAGCGCAACAACCGCGAATATTATCTGGTCGGCGGCTTTCATCGCATGGAGGCCATTCAAGGCATTCGCCGCGCCAATCCCGGCTATTTCGATAGAGTGGACGTCAGAATCGTCACCGGCGATCCGGACGAAATAAAGGCGCTGAATCTGAAGCTGAATTCCGATCGCGTCGATACCCGCATCACCGATTATTTCCAGACCGTGATTTACTTGAACAATGCCAACTGGTCCAGGGAACGCATCGCCGAATTCTTCGACAAAAGCGTCAGCTGGATCGACGACATCGTTCGCTACGCGCCGCTGACCACGGAAGCGATGCGTGAAAAACTGGCGGGCGGCGAGTTGTCCTGGGCCAGGGCGCGCGACATCTTGCGTAAAGCCTTAAACGCACCGCCCGGCAACGAAAAAGAGATTATCGAAAGCGAACTGTCGCGTCCCGCGCAAGCAGTCGCCAAACCCCTGCCCTTCCACACCACCATTAAGCGCCTATCCAGTTCCGTTAAAACCGATCCCAAACGCACCTTTAAAGTCAGCACCCAGGATATTTATGCTTTGGTGCTGACCTTGCGCGGTAAAAACGTCGATCGGGAGGCCATCGAACGGGTACGCAAAGCCTTCCCTATATTATGGGACGATGAATAGTTCGATAATAGGAAACCAGCCATTCCTGAATTGTCATAAAGCCATTCGCCCGCGTCAGCTAAGATAAGTTTGACTGGAACAATCCCCCGCTTTGCGCATCTTACGCGGGGATATTTTGGGAAATTCAATACTGAAATAATGTGTTAGCGATGAACAATCTTGTTTTGAAAATAGTGAACGCTCGCAAACCGTATCGAAAACGCATGCCGCCGTTGGCCGGCGTATTATTGTTGCTCTCGTTGAGCGGCTGTATGCCGATGAGTTATCCGCCCGGCGCCAAAACCAACACCGCACAGCTGGGCGACAATTCTTTTCTAACCGAAGACGGTGCTAGTCTACCGCTGCGCCGCTGGCTACCGGATGCCGAACCCAATGCAGTGATCATCGCGCTGCATGGTTTTAACGATTACAGCCACTTTTTCGATGCGCCGGGCAATTATTTCAGTAAACTCGGCATCGCCTGTTTTGCTTACGACCAACGCGGTTTCGGCGCAGCCCCGCAGCGCGGTTTGTGGGCGGGCAGCGAGGCTTATGCGCAGGATTTAAAGCAGTTAACCCGGCTGCTGAAACAGCGCTACCCGAACAGACCCATTTACCTGCTGGGCGAAAGCATGGGCGGTGCGATTGTGATTACGGCTATGCAGCAGGAAGATATGCCGGATGTGGCCGGCATCATCCTCGCCGCACCGGCGCTATGGGCCAGATCGACCATGCCATGGTATCAAACAAGCTTGTTATGGACACTGGCGCACAGCATGCCCTGGCTGACCTTGACCGGCAGCGGGCTGGAGATTCTGCCTTCGGATAATATCGATATGCTGCGGGCGATGGGCCGCGATCCAATGGTGATTAAAGCCACCCGCGTGGAAACGGTATACGGCTTAACTAACCTGATGGACACTGCGTTCGACAGCGCCGGCTCGCTGCGGGCGCATACGCTGATGCTCTATGGCGAGAAAGACGAAGTCATCCCCAAGGAGCCGACTTATGCTTTCTTGCAGCAAATGCTGACCACCAATACAGCTGAAAAAACCGTGGCCATTTACCAAAACGGTTATCACATGCTGCTCCGCGATCTACAAGCCCCCACCGCCTGGCAAGACATCGTGGCCTGGATTAAATCCGGTCCGAACCAGCTGCCTTCCGGTGCGGATAGCCGGGCCCGGCAATTGTTAAGTAAAGGCTAAAAGCCTTTTCACAGGCAGACGCGCGCGGAATCTCGGTCAAGCGACCGTAAGCGCGGTTGGGGCGATGGCGTTTGCAACTGTTAAACTGTGACGTAATTATTAACCTGGCCCTTGAATATTGTCGCTCCCGCGCAGGCGGGAACCCAAAAATCCCAACCACTATCCATGCTCCGTATCATCTCCGCCAATCTAAACGGCATTCGTTCTGCAACCAGAAAAGGTTTTTACGACTGGTTAGACACCCAAAATCCAGACTTCGTCTGCCTACAAGAACTTAAAGCCCAAGCCGGCGATATGACAGCCGAGATGTTGACACCGAAAGGCCTGCACGGCTATTTTCATTATGCCGAAAAGAAGGGCTACAGTGGCGTAGGCGTCTACAGCAGACAGCCGGCCGATAAAGTAATTGAAGGTTTGGGGCATGCCGACATCGATAGCGAGGGCCGCTACCTGGAAGTGCAAGTCGGTAATCTATCGGTAATTTCCTTGTATCTGCCCTCCGGCTCCAGCAGCGAGGAGCGACAAACCGTCAAATACAGCGTGATGGAACGCTTCTATCCGCATCTTGCTGAACTGAAAGCCAGCGGCCGGGAAGTGGTGATTTGCGGCGACTGGAATATCGCCCATCAGGCAGCCGATTTGAAAAACTGGCGCGGCAACCAGAAAAACTCCGGTTTTTTACCGGCGGAACGAGCCTGGATGACGCAGGTATACGATGAGTTAGGCTGGGTGGACGTCTATCGCAGCCTACACCCAGATGCGACGGACGCCTGCTACACCTGGTGGAGTAACCGCGGTCAGGCTTGGGCCAAGAATGTCGGTTGGCGCATCGATTATCAAGTCGCCACACCCGGCATTGCTGGCACGGCGTGTGCCACCAGCATTTTTAAAGAGCAACGCTTTAGCGACCATGCGCCGTTGATCGTCGATTACGCTTACTAACCGCCAATCGACAAATGCACCGCATTAGCGGATATGCTGCTCGACTGACGCACCAGTCTGGTTACCCATCCAGCCAAGCGCACCAAATCAGATCAAAGTTTGTCATCGATAGGGAAATACCCGGTAAAAAAGCTCACGGTCCAAGACCGCCAGCCAGTTTATTAGCCTAATTGATGGGCGGGCGAATAGCAAAATGGGTCCGACTGAATCACTATCACAGCAAAACGTTGCCCTGCTTCACAGCAAACCAACTTGCACCAACATTGTGCGCACATTTAGCGCGTAGCAGAGTATCCGTGTTTACCGAAGGGATTTCCAAACTCCTTTGCGGCCATAATCGCTATCGATCTTACGGGAACGAATGAGGCTTAAAGCCAGGATAGCGATAAAAAACCCGCTTCGAGCCCACCAACGCACCAATACGAGACATCAATTCGGGCGAACGCACCATAATAGGTCAATGAAACTGTTTTTTACCAGGCAAATGGGGCAATAAGGCAATCTCAGGCTTGGCGTACAAATTGCTTATTCACTATAACCCTTAAAACTTAAATTAACCCGTGCACAAAAAGATACTGGATCATTTAAACGAAGCAATCCTGCTGTTCGACAAGGACTTGCGTCTGACCTATATCAACCCCGCCGGCGAGATGCTGCTTGCCGACAGCGCTAAACACTTGCTCGGCCAAACGGCGCACAAACTTTTCAAAACCGCGCATAACACCCTATTTAACGATTTGTTACCGCGCTTGTATTTGCTGGAGCCGCTGGTCGATAGAGAATTAATCCTAGAACGGCTTAGCCAATCGATTACGGTTAACCTCAGCGCCACGCCGTTGCTGGAGGATGGAAAATTAAGCGAAATCCTGATCGAACTGCAACAGGTAGACCGGCATTTACGCATTACCAAGGAAGAACAATTGCTGGCCCAGCAAAACACCAGCCGCATGCTGGTGCGTGGCTTGGCGCATGAAATCAAGAATCCGCTAGGCGGTCTGCGCGGCGCGGCGCAATTGCTGGACCTGGAATTGCAGGATCCTGAATTAAAGGAATATACGCAAATCATTATCGCCGAATCCGACCGTTTGCAGGATCTGATGGACAAAATGCTCGGCCCCAACAAACCCGCGCATAAAAGCCAATTGAATATACACGAAGTACTGGAACGCGTCCGGCATCTGGTCACGGTGGAAGCCGCCCACGGCATTATGCTGTATACCAATTACGACCCTAGCATCCCGGAGATTTTCGCCGACAAAAATCAGCTGATCCAAGCCATTCTGAATATCGTCCGTAATGCCGTGCAAGCCGTGCAGAATCACGGTGTGATTACCATGAAAACCCGTGTGCAACGGCATATGACCATAGGTCGCAAACGCTACAAGCTGACCGTCAAAATCGACATTATCGATAACGGTCCCGGCATAAAACCCGAGCTGATGGGACAGATTTTCTATCCGATGATCACCGGCCGCGCCGAGGGCACCGGACTTGGCCTGTCGATTGCTCAATCTTTGATCAACCAACACAATGGTCTGATCGAATGCGAGAGCGAGCCGGGCAATACCGTATTTTCCATCTACCTACCTTTGGAGACGAATCATGCAAATACCTGACAAGGTCTGGATTGTCGATGATGACAAATCCATCCGCTGGGTACTTGAAAAAGCCTTGCAAAAAGCCGGCGTGCATACGCAAAGCTTCGCCAGCGCCAACGAATTGCTGAAATCGCTGCCCGGCGGGCTACCGCAAGTGCTGATCACCGATATTCGGATGCCGGGCATGGACGGCTTCGAGTTGTTACGCAACATTCAAAACAGTTATCCGGATTTACCGGTGATCGTAATGACCGCACATTCCGACCTGGAAAGCGCGGTGTCGGCGTTTCACGGCGGGGCGTTCGAATATCTGCCCAAACCCTTCGACGTCACCGAAGTGGTCGAAACCGTGCAACGCGCCTGCGCGCACAGCAAACAACGGCAAAGCGACATTGTACAAGCCCCGCCGACTGTGGAGGAAACCCCGGAAATCATCGGCGAAGCGCCGGCCATGCAGGAAGTGTTTCGGGCAATAGGCCGGCTGGCGCGCTCGCACATCACCGTACTGATTAACGGCGAATCGGGCACCGGCAAGGAACTGGTCGCCAAAGCTCTGCATCGCCACAGTCCGCGAGCGGACCAGCCGTTCATAGCCCTGAACATGGCGGCCATCCCCAAGGACTTGATGGAATCGGAACTGTTCGGCCATGAAAAAGGTGCGTTTACCGGCGCGCAAGCCAGACGCATCGGCCGGTTTGAGCAAGCCAACAACGGCACGCTGTTTTTAGATGAAATCGGCGATATGCCGGCGGAACTGCAAACCCGCTTGCTACGGGTACTGGCAGACAACGAGTTTTATCCGGTGGGTGCACACACCTCGGTAAGAGTAAACGTGCGCATCATCGCCGCCACCCATCAGGATTTGGAAGCGCTGGTGGCGCAAGGCCGGTTTCGGGAAGATTTGTTTCACCGTCTGAACGTGATCCGGATTCATATCCCTCCCTTGCGCGAACGCCGCCAGGACATAGGTTTGTTGATGCGGCATTATCTGTATCAAAGCGCAAAGGAACTGAATACCGAGATCAAACTGTTAAAACCGGAAACCGAGGCATTTTTAAGCGGCTTGAAGTGGCCGGGCAACGTGCGGCAATTGGAGAATATTTGCCGCTGGCTGACGGTGATGGCCTCCGGCCGGGAAATTCATCTGGAAGACTTACCACCGGAACTAACCCACAACAGCGGCGATTCCGGATCCGGCGAAACGACACCGGGAGATTGGGAAAGCCAATTTAAAAACTGGGTCAAGCAACAATTAACGACCGGCAAAGTGGACATCGCCAAACAGGCCATCCCTACCTTGGAAACCCTGTTAATCGAGGCGGCCTTGAATCATACCCACGGCCGCAAACACGAAGCGGCACTGTTGTTGGGCTATGGCCGCAACACCTTGACCCGCAAAATCAAGGAGCTGGATATTAAAGAATAAACGCGGCCGCCGCTGCCGGAAAGCCGCCATTTCCTGCCCAAGCGGGGTGGCCGCGATAGCTGCTTGACGGGGCATCTTGGCCGGCAAAAACCGGCAGGTTTTTTTATCCGTTTAAATGCCATCGGTGTATACTCCCGCCGTCTGATTAACCTCAATAACAAGCAGAGAAGGTTTATATCTAATGGCGGATAAAACGGTAAGTAAACACCTGAGCAATCTTGAACGGCAGTTCGCGGCGAACGATCCGGTTTTGCAAAAAACCGCCAAGATATTTCAGGATCTCGATGAAATCGAGTTTGAACTGGGTTTGATCGATAACGACGAGACCACCGCGCGCAAAACCAGTTGGTGGCCAATCGTCAGCACCTTGGGCGGTTATTCGCCCGCCAAATCAGACTTTGTCAATCGTTACCTGGGCGTACAACTACACACCGCCCGCCATAAATTCACCGTCCTGCAATATACGCCGCAAACCAATACCGCTACCCTGCCCGGTACCGCATTGGACGCCGACCACCGCCTGCCGTTTTATCAAATCAGCCGCCAAATCGACTTGGTCGCCAACGGCGAAGGCAGCAAACTGAACGGTTATCTGGAACTGGTCACCGTCAATAGCGGCAAATTGAAAAACAAGCTGTTGATCGACACCCCGGTATTAAATCCGGCGGCGGAAAATCCGGTGTCCGGCCTACTGCGGAAATACGTCATAGGCATCTCCGATCTGGTACTGGTATTTAACGACTTATTCGAAGCCGATGCCGATCTGATCAAGGACACCCTGGCAGAGATCGTTGCTCACCAGGATGCCAACAAATTTATCTTCGTCATCGATCATTCCGAAATAACTATCGATGCGCTGAAAAGCCAGGAAATCGCCGCGTCCTGGCAACGCCGCCTGGCCGAACTGGGCATCCACACCGGCCAGTTCATCGTGTTATCGCAATCCGGCGATACCTCGTTGTTCGATCAGCGCTTCAACAACATTAATAATGATCGCTCATACCGCATACTCGGCACACTAGAAAACAGCATCCGCGCAATCGACGACACCATTTTCCCGGAAGTGGAAGAAGCCTTGACCACCTGGAAGGATAGATGCAACGCCTCCACCTTGATCGTGCTGGGCTTTGTGGTGATGTTGATGTTATTTGCGGAAATCGCGGTGGGCATCCTCGAATTACTGATCGATCCGCTGATAGGCCCTGCCATTCTCGCGGTGTTGATCGGCGTGTTGACGCCGCTACACATAATCGTCAGCCGGGTGCATGCGAAATTCCTGATCAAGCAACTACACAAGCGGCAAAAACAGTTAAATCTCAGCGAAGATTTGGCGGGGTTATTTGAAAAAAGCCTGAGCTTCTGGCGGATTTTAATGCCTATTACCGACCCGGTCGGTAAAACCAAGAAAAACCGCAAAAAGCTGAACGGTCTTATCGAGCAAAGCAAAGATCTGGTACAAGCTTTGAACGACCAGTTCAGTCATAGTCAGCAACCGGAATATCGCAGTCAATACGACGCATATTCTTATGCCGATTCAGAGGAAAACTGATTAAGTAGCGTGCATCGTGATGGACATCTTCAGACATTATTTCCCGCTGTGCTGGTTCAATGTCTCGGTCTTGGACCTGCCCAGATCGACGCGCTTTTTTAAAAACAATGCGATTTTTTATTTTATCGCCGTGTTTTTTATTCAGTTCAACATGTCGGATGACATTGACTCGATCTTCGAGGTGTTGCTGGAGACCTTGCTAACCCTGGGCTTTATTGCGCTGGTGTTAGTACTGAATAAAACCTTTTATACCTTCATACAAGTCGCGTCGGCCATTTTGTTTTGTGAAAATGTCGTCGCGATCTTTCTGATTCCTATCGTGTTTTGGGTGACCGTGGCCGAAGATACGCCCAGTTATGCAACCTTGGCGTTGTTTTTGATGTGGGACATGGCGATTATCGCGCGAATATTTAAAGACGTATTGCAGGTCAATACACCGGCCAGTCTGGTGGTGTCTTTATTTTATTTTCTAACCACTTACGGCGGCGCTTACGGCATCTACAGCTTAGTGGGCGGCTGAGGATTCCGGTTTAACCCCGTAATAATTGGACAGCACATCGTAAGCGCCTTGCACACCCGCAACCGCTGCGGCTTTCAAAGGTAAACAAGCCCCGCTCCATTGTTTGATTTTGCCGTCGAAATAAAAAGCCCATTCGCCCTGCCAGCAATTGCCTTTCTTGGCGATGCGACCGGCCATCACCGACGTTACTTCATAGCGGGCGGACACCGCCAACAAGTTACGGGAATCAGCACCCAGCACCTCGCTCAGCGAGATTTTTTGCTGTTCTTCCAAGTCCAGCATGGGAAATATCATCGGCACGCCTTTAATTTTTGAAGCAAACGCCAACGCACTTTCCAGTTCCGGCATGCTGTCGGCGTTGTAAAACCGCCGCCCCTCTTCGTCATCGACGACCAGCCACACCAGGGTTTCCGGCCGAATCTCACTCCAGATGCCCACCTGGCTTTTGCGCATGACTTCCATCAATTGGTCTTCATCAAACTGCACTCTCAGCAAACGCGCGTCGGTGTCGGGCAGTTCGTCCGCGGAAATCAAGGAAAATTGCGATTGTTTAACGTAGTTTTGCGCACTGGACAAAGCTTGCTGCACCACCGGGATTTTGGAAATATCCTCGGACACCAAGACCCGGCTCAACACTGCGTACATCGCTTGCTTGATCGCTTGCGTCCTATCCTCGGCGGACTGGCTGTTGGCGATCAGCTCGATCTCATACAAGCCTTTTACTTCGACGGCCTCCGCTAATGGGCAATTGCACAGCAATCCCCACAAACACAGCCTTAAAAACCCGGACTTACCCTTCATAACAACGTTGACCACAAGCCTACCCTGACAGTGCATTAATGGGAACTATAGTACAATATCGGTCGTTTCAACCTTAACTTTAACGAGAGACTGACATTGAGCGAACAACAACAAGACCGCCTGAATTATAAGAGCGCGGGCGTCGATATTGAAGCCGGCAACGCTTTAGTGGAACGCATCAAACCCATCGCGGCCAAAACCCGTAATGCGGGCGTGATGGCCGGCCTAGGCGGCTTCGGTTCGCTGTTCGAATTACCGCTGGATCGTTATAAGCAACCGGTGTTGGTTTCCGGCACCGACGGCGTCGGCACCAAATTGAAACTGGCGCTGGATTTAAACATCCACAACAGTGTCGGTATCGACCTGGTGGCCATGTGCGTTAACGACATCATCGTCCAAGGTGCTGAACCTTTGTTTTTCCTGGATTATTTCGCCACCGGCAAGCTGGAAGTCGATACCGCCGCCAGCGTGATCGAAGGCATTGGTAAAGGCTGCGAACAAGCCGGCGCGGCATTGGTCGGCGGTGAAACTGCGGAAATGCCCGGCATGTACGCCGACGGTGATTACGACTTGGCCGGCTTTTGCGTCGGTATCGTCGAAAAGGAACGCATCATCGACGGCAGCCAGGTTCAAGCCGGAGACAAACTCATCGCGCTGGCCTCTTCCGGTCCGCATTCCAACGGCTATTCGTTGGTCCGCAAAATCGTCGCTCGCAGCGGCCTGGCATGGACCGACAAGGTCAACGGCAAACCGCTCGGCGAAACACTGCTGACCCCAACCCGTATCTACGTCAAACCCTTGCTGGAATTGCTGAAAACCGTGCCTGTGCATGCGATGGCTCACATCACCGGCGGCGGCATCACCGAGAACCTGCCGCGCGTATTGCCTAACGGCCTGAACGCCAATGTCCAGTTATCCGCTTGGCAATTACCGGAGATTTTCGTCTGGCTGCAACAGCAAGGCAATGTCGAATTAGCCGACATGCTGGTGACCTTCAACTGCGGCATCGGCATGATCGTCTGCGTCGCGGCGGCAGACGAGGCCGCTACGCTGGAGATATTACAACAACAAGGCGAAACCGCGTTCAGCATCGGCGAGATTGTCGTCGGCGCCGGCAAACCGCAAGTCGTCTATTCCTGATTTTTTCCATAACACCACTATGTCTGTAAGCAGGCATGGTATTACCTCTAAAAAACCAAAGAAACCTTCCTCTTCCGGAGCAATCGTCTTAGAACAATCCCTTCTCCCTCAGGGAGAAGGCTAGGATGAGGGGATATAAACGAGTATCTATTCCCCTCACCCCAACCCTCTCCTTTATGCCCGGTGGGTACGCTAGGAGAGCGCTTTTACGACAACTTCGCCAGTGAAGAGGATTTTTAGAGGTCCCTTTATATCAACCAAGCTGTCTCGCAGCTTACCAAACCAACGGAACCACCATGAGCGACCTACCCAACTGCCCGAAATGCGGCTCGGAATACACTTATAACGACGGCAATATGAATATTTGCCCGGATTGCGCCCACGAATGGTCGGCCGATGCCGCCACTGACAGCGGCGACGATACTAAAGTCATCAAAGATGCCAACGGCAACCTGCTGCAAGATGGCGATACCGTCACGGTGATTAAAGACCTGAAAGTAAAAGGCTCGTCGCTGGTCGTGAAAGTCGGCACCCGGGTTAAAAACATCCGTTTGGTAGACGGCGACCACGACATCGACTGCAAAATCGACGGCATCGGCGCAATGAAATTAAAATCGGAGTTTGTGAAAAAGGCCTAATCTCCAAACCAAATGCAATGCAGTGGGCTTATTTAACCCGCTCCAAACGTTTCACCTTACCTCTCAGCATTGCCAAAACATTCAGGACGGCGTGTACACCCCGTCCTGCTCACGACCGAATTTATATGAAAAAGCCTAAGAAAAACAAAAATGCCGGATTGAACGAAGCCGAAATCGAAGTCGGTTATTTATATTTCACTACTGCGAACCAATACCGTGCGGTACTGGCAATGAAAGGTGAGTTTTTAATCTATGCGCCCAGTTCGGAAGGCCTTGAGCCATTAGCTGCGGATGCCGGAAAATTGCCATTTGAAAATTCGCCGTGGAAAAAATGCGCAATCGTTACCTTTGCAAAAAAGGACTACCAAGCGTTTACGTTTAATGGCGAAAACGCGATCAAACACCAATTGAATGCGGCGCAGATCGCGGAAGCAACTGCCCAGTGTAATGCCAAATCGGCCATCGCGGCGTTGTTAGCGGAATGAGACGTTAAACAGGAGAAACGCGCCAACATCCGGCACAGCTGCGATTAGAAAAGCGTAATCGCGGAAATCAGGAGTTTTTCCTATCATAGATACTTTGCCCTCGACTACGCTTCGCTACCCGAGGCACACGGATTGTTTTTAGAACTCCATTCTTTCAAAAATAAAGACCGACTAGCAACTTGCGCACGTCGCGCATTGCCGATCGAAAATAAGAATCCACAAAACTCAAACCGCCCCTATCAGTTCCAAGGGCCGCCCCTTTATTTCACTATCTTTCACGTTAGAGTACTGGGAATCCTCTCGCCTTACCAGCTTTATGCAATTTAGTTTTTGACATGCAAGATGGCATCTGAGGCCCTTAAAATGAAATCTCATTGGCATTGTATTGGTTATTTTTAGGTTTTATACTAGCAATCGATCCAGATGCCTGTAAATACTCGCCGGCGAGTCGGCATGGGGTCTACTACCCAATTAAGCGGCATTCATCCCACTGTCGCAACACAGCTTTAAAGCCATTTAAGGAGATGTGAGCAATGAAACTATGTGCAAACTATTTGACTGTATTGGGCACTTTTGGAGCGCGAATGACAGCCTATTTCACTCAAAAAACCGGTATGAGATGAGCGCAGAAATAACAACTACGAATAAAGACTGGTTCGGCAAGCCACAAGAGGCCTCCGCAACCTGCTTGAAGACAACCATTTAGGAGCAAGCAATGAAACGATTTTCAATATTCTGCGGTTGCCTGGTTTTGAGTTATTCATCGCTGAGTAGCGCTTCTTACACGACTTATGCTGAGGCTCAGGCGACTCTTGGCAATCAAAACCAATATTTATCTAACCCATTAAGTCCTTCGTTTGACCGCCACAAAGATACCAATATAGACAAAGATTCCTCCACATCTGCTTCGGTTGTCTATCAAAAGATTGACTCCTATGGCGTCTATGAATACCGGGTTCAGTCACTTGGCACTGCCAGCGCAGGAAAAGGCGTGTTGAAAGCCTATGCGGGAGCAGGTTGGACTGCCGGTGATGGTTACACGGTTTCGGCCAAGGCTGACGCCGGATTCACCGACCCATTCCGGATAAGAGGCCCCGCCGCCAGTAACAAGTTGGTGGATGTGCTGTTGACCTTGAACATGCATAGCGGCACCAGTGGCAACACTCAGGCGTCGGGTGAATTATGGGTCAATAATAACCGGTACATTTCATACCAACAATCGACCTTATCTCCTCCCAGTTTTTATTGTGCATGGCCTGTTAGCGGCGCATGTGACGGCAATATGATCGTTAAATTACCCGTAAATACCACCATGTCCTTATCCGCAGCAATTGCCGTCCAAGCTGCGGCTGCGTCCAATCAACCCAGCAGTACAGCCGACTACAGTCATACCGCGAGCATATGGTTGAGCGTATTAGACGCTAATTATCAATTGATAAGTGACAGCGGTTTCAGTTATGCCGCGCCAGTGCCTCTACCCGGCGCAGGCTGGTTATTCGGTAGTGTTTTATTCGCCGGGATTATGCGAGTCAGTCGCTTTAAAAACCGCAGCCGGGATTCGTTACTTGTTGCTTAAACCGCGTAGCCGCGATTAGCGAAGCGAAATCGCGGGAATGATGAATTTCACTCATGATTGATACTTTGTCCTCGGTTACGCTTCGCTAACCGAGGCTACACGGATTGCGCTGTAGAAATGGCAATCCAATCGTTCAAACATAAAGACCGACAAGCAACTTCCGGTCGAGCACTTTGCGGGTCCAAATCAAGAACAACAAACCTTAAACCGCGCCCCGCAGTTCAACCGGCCGGCCCATACAAAGCCTTAAATAGACTCGCGCTATCGCGATGCCATTGATTACGAAGGACACGGTAATCGGCGCCGCAAACCACGGATGTTGACTGCTGGCATGGGACAACAGCAAATCCTCACCCAAGAATGCCGGTGTGATTGGGAAGCCGACCAAGCCCAAAAAGCTCAAAAACAACATCAACGACCAGCCTGGGCGGGTTTCGGCGAAAGCGCGAAACACGAAAGGTTCATCGGCAAAATTGTAATGCCTCAGCAACATGCTCAACGCCAAGATACCCAAGGCCCAGGAGGGAATGATGCCGCTGAAGAACAAGGCCACATCGGGCCAGGCTGAAGGCACCATCAACCAAACCGCCACGCCGGCCAAGATGCTGCTTAAGGCCACGCTGTGCCAAACCTGGAACGGGCTGTGTTTGTTGCTGAACGCGCTCAACGATACCACCGCCATAGCCAGCGAAATCGGCATGGATAGATAGATTCTGGCCACGCTGCTGACGCCCGACGCGGCAATGGCAATGATCAATAACAGCGCCAGCCCCGCCAACAGCTTAATCCACAGGCTCACCCCGTTCAGTTGCCGACCCACGTTTTTCAATGGCTCCCACAAGACTTTTTTCACCAACAACTCCAACTGCCCTTCCTGCAAGGCAAACACGTACAAGGTGTTTTGCAACACGTCAGGCAAGGAGTCGCGAATCGATGTCGGCAAAAACGTAAGTTTGTCTTCGTTTTTAATGTAGAACTGGCTATCGACATTGCCTTCCACCCGCAGCAAATGCGCGACGATGGACGGCGACACCAGTAATTGGTAGCAGCGTAAAAACGCATTACCCATGAAGTGCAGTAACACCAAACCTTCCAGGCCCAAAGCCAGCTCGACGAACATAATCCCCACCTGAGCGATGGAAGCATAAGCCACTTGGCCTTTGATATTGGATTGGGTCTTTTCAGCCAACGTGGCGACAAACACCGTCAACACGCCGATACTGAGAACAATCAGACGCGGCAGATAGTGATAACTCCAGATCGGCATGGTCCGCAATAACAGAAACACGCCCAGATGTATCGATAAGGCGCCGTAAAAAATCGCGCTGGACGGTGTCGGCCCTTCCATGGCACGGGGCAGCCAGAAGCTAAACGGAAATTGCGCCGACTTGCCGGAGGCGGCCAAAATAATCAGCCAGGATAAAATCGACAAGGACGCATACCCGGCCGGCGGAATATTGTTGGGATCGAACATGGTCAACAACTGGCTAAAGCGCTGACTTTCGTGAAACAGCAAATGGCTCATCCAGGTACCAACCAGCAAACCCACATCGCAGAAGCGATAAATGGTGTAGGCGCGCAAGGCGTTACGCACCGGTTGCGGCCGATGCCGGTAAAAGGCGATCAGCAAAAAAGAAGAAATCCCGACGATTTCCCAACCGGCAAACAGCATATCGATACTGCCGGACAGCACGATCAGATTCAAGCCAAAAGCAAAGCCGAAAATGGCCTGAAAGAAGCGTTTGTAGCCTGCTTCCCGGTGCAGATAAACCCGACAATATTTAACAATCGCCGAGAACACCGCCCACACCACGAACAAATATGCCGCGCCGACCCTATCCAGAAAAAACAGCAAGGGGAACTGGTAATCGTCGTGTTGATATAACACCAGCCATTGATATTCAAAGTTGGCAAAACCCTGAGCAGCCCATGCCGCCAGCAGGCCCAACACCGCGACACCCTTGAGCCGAGTCATCCACAGACTGATCGCGGCGATTCTGTGCTCGTTGTCCGGGCTGAAAAAAATCAGCAAAAAGCCCATTAACGGCAACAACACGCATGCCAATAATAAAATACTCATCCCTGTCTCCTTTCCAATTCATGCACCGGAATGGTCCGGGTTTGTCCGACGATAATTTTTTCCGAACGGCTGGCAACCGGCAGCGGCCTGCCGGCGGCAGGTTCAGCCAGATCCCAGCCAGTGCTGCTGTATAAATACAAGGCGCGGCTCACCGGATCGCAAGCCACCAGGCGTATCCATTCGTTATCCAGCCATTCTCGCAAACTGCCCAGCATGGCAATCGCCTGATCGGCAATCGCGGTGGTTTGTTCCACCACCATTAACAAGCGGGCCGGCTCATGCACCTCGATCATTTGCGAGGGCAAGCCGGTGCGCAAATCGCCTTCCACGCCATTAGCCACACCCAACAAACCGATCACGTTATGCGGCAGCTTTGTGCCGGCGCCGTAGACCGAATTATCGATACGCGAAAACAGGTATTCCAGATTGATACCGCCGCATACCGGAATTACCGCCGACAATACTTTGACCAATATCGAGCCCTCGCTATCGCTGTTGGGGTCGTACGATTGCAAAAACGCCCGCCGGTCCATGAATAAATGCCGGGTTAAGCCGCGCCGCCCGACTACGCAATACAAATTATTGGAATGATTCAATTCCGGGCGCGGTTCGAAAATCGACGACGCCCGCGCCACCACATGCCTATGCGCTTCTTCATTTTTATGGGATTTTGGCCCCAACTCAAACCAACGGCAGCGTTCGCGCGCATTGCGCTGCAAGGCGTGTTGCATACTGTGTTGAAAACTGTAGAGCGCGTGGCGCGTGGCTTTGTCAAATGCCTGCTGATCGAAATAACTGATCTCATCCCGGCTGGTATTGTGCAAGGCCGGCACGAAATGCGTGTTCTCGGGAATGGCTATGCCGCGTTCGCGCAGAATTTCCCGCACCTGCGGATGATTGGCCATCCAGGCAAAGGCCCGCGCGTTGGGCGCACCGGGTTTGCCGGAGCAAGCACCGCAATCGTAAGCGGCAAAATGCGGATTGTTGACACTGCTGGAGCCGTGCGCGACCACCACGACTAAGGGTGCGAAGTGTTGTGTCAAGCCAATGTTGCGCAGCAAGCCACCCACCCTGTCAGCCATTTCCGCCAAGGAAAATCCCAACAAATAGCCATCTTCATTGAGTTCATCGCTCTCGCGCAACAGATGCAAATGACCATGCGCCTCCACTTCACTCAAACTTTGGATGCCAGGTAACTGGCCGCCGGGGCGCAATACGCTCCAACCCAGCCGTAAGGCGTAAGCTAAGCCCAAGGTTTGCGTATATAGCCAACCACGCAGCATGGAATGCGCGCCAAAATGCAGGGTCGACAGCGATTCGCCCTTATCGGATTTGTCGGGCTGCGGCGTATCGGTTGATTCCAGAATCAGATGCTTGGGTTTAATCACCACCGGGCATTGCGCCACCGGATACGAATCGTCCAAACCTTGGTAGAGAAAATCGATGCCAAAAAAGCCCGGCGCGCCGAAAGTTTCGATACCCGAATCTATCTCTTCCAAATAACGCCGCAGCGAACATTCTCTATCGTCGATGCAAAACAGCGCCTGCACTTTCGGCGCGTGTTCGCTTGCCTGATCACGGGGAGTTTGCTCGCGCAAGGCCAGCAAAAGTTCTGAATGCAGCGACCACTCCATCGCCTCGTGCCACACCCGCATTTTCAGCGGCACTTGCGGCTTCGTGGCATCGCGTTCCAATAAGGGAATGGCATGTAAATTCGGCAGTTGTGCGATCTGCAGAAAACGGTGCCCGTATTTTTTATCGATAAACGCCAGCTCGCAAGCCAGTTCCACCGCCAACAATTCTTTTAGCGAAATAGCCCGTGGCGCCAGCAACACATTGGGCTGAGTTTCGATAATCCGCACCATCCCGGACCAACCGGGATGCGCCAGCAATACCTCCAGCAAATATTGCCCGTACAAGGTTTCATCGCCGACAATTTTACCTAAGCAATTTAAAATCACCTGATCCGGACCGGCATCCAGCATTTGCCTTACCACGGGCTGATGAAACGGATACAAAGGCAACAGGCTGTTTTGCACCAGTCGCAACACGCAATCCCAAAAACGCTCATCCGGTTTCGGCATCACCCAACGGCTAATGCCTTGATCGAGAAAATTGCTCAGCAACCGGAACATCACCGGATGCACCATACCGTTCAAGTCGATTTCCAGGTGATTTAGCCAGGCGCTACGGATACCGTGGTTAGCCAGGGACTGCGGTGGATAATGACTGTGACCGTCGGGTTCGAACAACGACGCCCGCAAGGACTCCTCCTGATACACGCTGCAATCGGCCTGAGCAATCGCCCACTCCAGCGCCTGATCGCTAATGCGGCCCTCGTTATAGCGCTTCAGATAATCGGCCAGGGGCAGATAACTTTTAGCGCCATATACCTGAGCCGCCACCGCCACTCCGTCGTGAAACGGATAGTCCTGCACGGCATGCAAGGTATTGTGATGAATGAAATCTTTGATCGGGCCCTGGCTGGGTAGCCAATGGGCGATATGCGCTATCGCCAAATCCAAATCAAAGGCAGTGTTTTGGGCAGAATCGGACATTTGTAGCTTAAACCTCGCTAATAAAACCGCTTGAGACCATCTGTCTCTTAGCTACCGTTTTGCATAGCGCGTGCCAAAGCCGGAATCTCTGCCTTGCCAGCCCAAAAACCGGTCCACGACAGCGCGAGCGCGGTGCAAATCAACCACCGGATTGGTTGAATCTGGCTATTCAACCGTTCCAAGGCGACTGAATTTGCCTGCATTTGCACCGGAAAGTCTTGATATGCCTAAGCTGACGCGATAACTTTCAAAATGGCACACTTCTCGCTGCACTAAGGTTTTCCTGAGCTTCTTGAGAAAACCCCATGCCTACCTCATCTTCAAGCATTGTTCCCAAATCCGGGCTGCCGGGTCTTATTGAAAACTGGCGTAGCGACCTGCTTTCCGGCTTCTTAGTGTTTTTAATTGCTCTGCCGCTGTGCTTAGGCATTGCCATGGCATCGGGCTTTCCGCCGATGTCCGGCATCATTTCCGCGATAATCGGCGGTGTTTTGGTATCGCGACTGAGTGGTTCCTACGTGACCATTAATGGTCCCGCCGCCGGCTTGATCGTGGTGATCGTCGATGCGGTGCAATCCTTAGGACAAGGCGATGCAATGGCGGGTTATCGGTATACGCTGGCTGCCATCGTGATTGCCAGCGTCTTGCAGGTGCTGCTGGGTGTGTTCAAGGCCGGTAAGCTTAGCGCTTTTTTTCCCTCGTCCGTCGTACACGGCATGCTGGCGGCCATCGGTATTATCATCATGGCTAAGCAGATCCACACCTTACTCGGCGTTAAACCGGAAGCTAAATCCTTGTTGGGTACCATCGCCGAGATCCCGCACTCGCTGATGGAAATGAATCCGGAAGTATCGTTGATCGGCCTACTAGGCTTATTACTGCTGGTACTTTGGTCGGTGATCAAACATCCCACCTTGAAAATGATCCCTGCCCCATTATTGGTAGTCTTGCTGGGCTTGGCTTTGGGCCAGTATTTTGATTTGGACCATATTCACCAGTACTTGTTTTTGCCGGATGCGGAAATTTTGCCGCATCATGAATTCAGCGTCGGCCCGTCGTTTCTGGTGGCAGTGCCCGAACATTTTCTAGCCGGGTTCTATCTGCCTGACTTTGGCAAAATCGCCACCGGCGAATTCTGGCTGGCGGTGTTAACTATCTGGCTGGTCGGCAGTCTGGAAAGTTTGTTAAGCGCCTCCGCTGTCGATAAGCTAGACCCGTACAAACGCAGTTCCAACCTGAACCGCGACCTGACAGCGGTCGGCATCGGCAATATCGTTGCCGGCATGATAGGTGGCTTGCCGATGATCGCCGAAATCGTCCGTAGCTCCGCCAACATCAATAACGGCGCGAAAACCGGTTGGGCCAACTTCTTTCACGGCTTGTTTTTATTGATCTTCGTCGCGCTGTTTCCCAAGCTGATTCATGAAATACCTTTGTCGGCCTTGGCAGCACTCTTGGTTTTCACCGGTTTCCGCCTAGCCTCGCCGAAAGAGTTTGCGAAAACCCTGGCGGTAGGTCTCGACAATTTTGCGGTGTTCGTCATCACTATTCTCGGCGTCTTGGCTACCGATTTGCTGGTTGGCGTGGCGATAGGCATCGCGGTGGAACTGGCGATTCACGTCAGCCGTGGTTTAAAACTACGCAACGCATTTTCTATGGCTTTTAACGTGTTCCAAGCCGATGCAGACACCTATCACATTGAGGTATCCGGGGCGGCGGTATTCTCCAACTTCATCACCTTGAAAAGTTTATTGGCGGACTTTCCGGAACGCAAAATTGTCTTTTTCGATCTGACCGAAGCCAACTTGATCGACCACACCGTGATGGAATTCATTCACCATTTTGCCGAAGACTACAACCAAGCCGGTGGCCGTTGCGAGCTTGTCGGTTTGGACGATCACGAGAGTTACTCCGACCACCACCTCTCTGCTCGCCGCAAAATTGCGCTCTGACCGGGTAACACCGTCACTCCGACCGGTCGAACCGCCGGAGTGACGCTTTGCCATCCATAAGCTCTTTGTTTTAACCACACCAACAAAAGACTCTTATCTCCCGATAACGCCGGGAGACAAGCCGACTTTTGCTTAAATTTTGGGGAAACTTTATGCACAAGCTATCTGGAAAACTATTTTGTTTGCCGTTTATAGGCTGCCTATTACTAACCACAATGTCTAGCGGTGCAGTAGCCGATGACCTGACAGAGGACTCCGGAGCCTGGTTACAAGCCGTTGGCGAAGGCAGCATGAGTTTTATCGATCCAAGCTTGAAAGACGGGCGAATTTGGCTAGAAGGCCAATCCCGCTTCGATGGCGACTGGAGCCATTGGTACCAGGGCATGGTCCGCACGGCAGTAGGCTACTCCTTGACTGACCGCGCCACCATCTGGGCCGGTTATACCTGGCTACCAACCCAAAACATCGGCAAAGCTTATGTGTCCCAACAAGACATTTGGCCGGCATTCCGGTATGTGTTGCCAACCGAAATTGGCACGTTTATGTTCCGCACAATGTGGGAAACCAACTTTCTGAACGGCGACCAAGTGCGCGAACGCCCACGGCAAATGATCAGATTCCTGCACCCGTTCGAATTCGAACCACGCTTAAGCATGATCGCCTGGGATGAAGCCTTTTACCGAGTCAATTCCACCACCTTTGGCGGCAAATCCGGTTTCGATCAAAACCGAGCTTTTGCCGGTTTCGGCTGGAGCTTCAACAAAAACGTTAGAACCGAACTGGGTTACATGAACCAATATGTCGATAACGCCAATCACAGCGCGGCGACGATGCGGCATTTGGGCATGGCCTCTGTGTTTGTTAATTTCTGATCTGGCGATTTCAAGCCACCCCAGAATATCACCGCTCCCGACGGGCGGGAGCAATCGACACTGCAATGGTGACTCACCCTGACGGGCTGTCCCTTTTGGGTAAATTACGGTCGCCGCGGCTTTAAGGACCGAATCAGTACAATAGCTCTAAAACCTGTCTTTATCCTGCTGATACTGCGGATGATAAGGCCCGGCGGGCAAGCCTTTGGGCGGTTGAAAAGCCAACAGATTTGCCTGCCTCGCGAGCGGTAAATAATCGGTCATCAAGGCGTTGACGGCGGCTGAAACCGCCATGGATATTAAATCGCCGCCACCCGATTGCTGAACAAAGCCCTGATCGTTTTTCCATAACACCTGCCCGGTTTTGGTGTCCTTTAAAATATATTCCATCGACACCACGACCGATGACACCAGCCCCAGATATTTGGTGCTCCAGTCCTTGATTGTCACCAATAACACCGCGTCTGCGCCGAACAGCTCGTAAAAGCGTTCGGCGGGTAATTGGTGGACATGCCCGGCTTCAACCAGTCCGAAATCGCGCAGAATCATGTCTGTTAAGTACACCGGAAACACATAGTAGCCGCGCTCGGCCAAAGGCTGGGTGATGCTGGTAATAAATACCGAGTTCGCCGTCACTTCCGGCGACTCGTTCACCACCGGCACCACTAAAATCGAGCGCGGTTGGTGCGCGTAAAAGGCATCCAAATCAGTCCGGCGCGGTGCCGCACACGCTTGCATCAGGCAGGCCAGCAAAATGATCAGGAATACTCTCATTTTTGCGCTCCCGTGTTTGCTTGCTCCGCAGTTGGCGCGGGGGCGACTGTCGCCGCTTTGTCCTTCTGCTCAATCCGTTCAATCAACTTATTCATCAAAGCCTGCGACTCCGGATACAAAGCGCGCTCCTTTTGGAAGCTGGCAATGGCGCCGGCTTTATCACCCCGGGTATAAAGCAAAAACCCATAATCGGCATACACGCCCGGCGGCACCATTCTGTGTTGTCTTTCCGCCTCAAGCAGGGTTTGACTCAAATAAGCATCCGTCTGCTGAGGATTGTTTTGCACATAGCGCTCGAACAGACTGGTTTCATAATCGCCCCAATAAAACAGTCCGGAAGGCGCGCAACCGGTCAACATCCCGACTAACAGCAAAACCATGAAGCCAGTCGTCACTCGACCACGTGTTCTTAAGTACATATGCAGAGTCCTTTCAGCGTTTTGCTTACTGCGGCGCTTTACCGCGAGCATCCAGAGTGGACACCACGTTGTTGATCATATTGACGATGGCCGCATCGATTGCCTTACCTTCAAGTGTTGAATCGAAACCCGCCGTACCGCCAAAGCCCAAGGTGCTGGACGCTGAAATAGACGCCTCTCCAGAACCTTCCTGGCTGTAGAACACCGCCCCGGTTTTAGGATCGACGAGTCGCAACACCACCCTGGCGCGGGCGCGTTGAGTTTTTTCCTTGCCCACCAACCAAACCCCGCCGGTGGTATCGCGACCCAACTCCACCACCGAGCCCATCACCAAGGCATCCACGCCCATCAGGTTTTGCTTAAACTCGGCCTCGCTTTTGCCCATCAATTCGGCTTCCGATTTAAGCTTGTTAATGTCCTGGCGCTCAACCACATTGAAATGCTGAGTTGCCATCAAATGTCGAGACAATAGATCAGCGGCTTGCTTGCCGATCCTGTCACCTGATTGATCAGTAAACAGCCCGCTGCCATACACCGATTCGTTGGTAAATCGCGACACGGCAATCGTCATCCGACTGGCGGCCGGTAACGGCGAGAAAGTCACCTGCGGGCCGCGGTCTTGGACGTTCTCGTTAATTTCCCTGCTAACGCAACCGGGTAAAACCGCAGTCGAAACCATCAAAACCACCGCTAACGCAACTCTCATGTCTATTTTCCTTAAGTATTTAGAAAATGTTGGGCGTTCAGTCCCAATCGGCTTGAGGGACAAAGCTTAACCGGTCTAACAAAACTTGTCAGTAGTCACGCAGCAAATACGCCTAGGAAAACAGCTGGGCCCGTAAAACGATCACTCAACGACCGGCGGCACTTTAATCAAAGCCACTAGCACTGCCGTGTAATTGGTTTAAAGACATCCGCTTTTGCTAAGGTAAAATCAGTAGCTGAAAATAATTGATTAAACTAACCACTTTTATCGAACGACAGGATCTTCATGGGACTGCTAAACCAGCCGCAGCCAATGCGCAATATTCAGCTGGACTTTTTTAGGGGACTCGCGTTGATGGTCATATTCATCAACCATATGCCGGACAACCCCTGGTTTTGGTTTACGCCTTCTCAGTATGGACTTAGCGATGCCGCCGATGTCTTTGTGTTCCTATCGGGTTTTGCGTCCGCGTTGGCTTATGGTCGCTGCTTCGAGCGCGCGGGACTTGGATTAGGTTTGATCCGCATATTGCACCGCTGCGTGCAAATTTACAGCGCGCATCTGACTTCATTCGTGTTGCTGGCCTTGATTTGCGTCATCGGCAATCGATGGGTACCGGAAATGGACGACATTCAACGCCTGAATATCGCCTATTTTTTCGATTCCACCCAACAAGCGCTCTATGACCTGTTTACCTTGGCTTACGTGCCGAATTATTTCGATATTTTACCCATGTATCTAGTGATGATGGCTTGGCTGCCGATATTTTGGGTGCTATCGCGCTTGCACGTCGTCGCGGCCTTGAGTTGCTCGCTCGGCCTGTATTGGGCGACTTGGCAGTATGGCTGGGAATTCACCGCTGATCCGGCGACCGGCCGCCCCTGGTATTTCAACCCCATGTGCTGGCAATTGATGTTTTTTACCGGTTTTGCGTTCGGCGCCGGCTGGCTGAAAGTCAAGGTCCAATGCCGCTGGTTGACGGTCTTGTGCCTGACGCTGGTCTTATCATCCATTCCGTTGGGGCATGAAGCCACCTACGCGCAAATCCCATTCTGGGGTGAACTACGCGCAAAATTGGAGCCGTGGATGAACAAAAGCCACCTTGGCGTATTACGTTGGGTGCACTTACTGGCAGTGGCTTATCTGATGCGCCAACTATGTCACTGGCGCCCCGAATGGTTGAACGGCGCATTGCCCCGCGCCATCATCACCCTTGGACAACAATCGTTGCCCATTTTCCTCTGCTCCATGGTGTTGTCTTATGCCGGCGGTATCGTTCTGGACCGTCTGGGCCGAGAATTGACCGACGCTGTGGCCTTAGTCAATTTGAGCGGTTTGGCGTTGTTAATGATCGTCGGCCAAATCATGGCTTGGCTGGATACCAAACCCTGGAAGTTTTCTCCAGCTGAGGGGCTGACACTACGTGCTATTCCCGTTGACTTGGAACAGTCCGGCATCGCTTATCGCTGGAGTCGCCAAGCCTTGGCGCTGCCGTTTTTGATAGGTCTGGCGGCGCTACCAGCCGCATTAAGCCATCAACAACGCTTTGCGCCGATGGCTCCCGATGTCGTGGTACAGACAACCATGACAGATGCCGAGGCTATACAACCCGTCGAAATCCATTCGGAGGAAACCGACGCGGATAAACTGATCGATAGCCGGCAACAGCTTTGACTTCGTTGCCCGCTTTTGACAGTCAATCCGGTTAACCTCCCATTTATGTTTATCCCATTTATCCATCAAGGCCAGCTAAAAGGGGTCGTTCGTCACTGAGTCAGACCGACCCTAAGCGGAAGCTCGTGATCAATCCCGAATGTCCCATTGCGATATCATAGCCGACCTAAAATGAAAAAATGGCTTTGCTCAATTCAGTAGACAGGGTTATTTATAATAATGTAACGATTAAGTAAAATTTAAACCGGTGAGAGCTATGAGAGCCAAAAAGCGAATTGTATTCGGTGGGATTAGTGGCATGATTCGGATTCTTGCTTA
>NZ_JANIBL010000006.1 GCF_024505055.1 Methylomonas rosea | reverse complement strand
TGGTCTGCGCGTTATTCGCAGACCAGGGCGATTTTGTTGTTTAAAGACTGCTTAAAAATAACAACACACCACCATCTAGTGAAAGACAATGACAACAATAAAAAGAGCGCTGATGCTGATTGCATACAGCTTGATGTTGCCGCAGCAGGCTTGGGCCGACGGCATTAACCAAGCCAATACGGCGTGGGTTTTAACCTCCACCGCACTGGTTTTATTCATGACCATTCCCGGTCTGTCGCTGTTTTACGGCGGTTTGGTCAGAAGCAAGAACGTGCTGTCGGTATTGATGCAATGTTTTGCGATTACCTGTCTGGTATCGATATTGTGGCTGGCCGGCGTTTACAGCTTCGTATTTACCGATGGCGGTAGTTGGCAGCAATTTCTGGGGGGCGGCAGCAAGATATTTTTGCCGGAAATGAGCACGCAAAACTTGATTGGCGATATTCCGGAAACCGTGTTTTTCATGTTCCAAATGACCTTCGCGATTATTACCCCGGCGTTGATCGTTGGCGCCTTTGCCGAGCGGATGAAGTTTTCGGCGATGCTGTGGTTTAGCGGGCTTTGGTTGATCGTGGTGTATATGCCGATTTGCCATTGGATCTGGGGCAACGGTTGGCTGGCGGCGTTGGGTGCCAAGGATTTTGCCGGTGGGATTGTGATTCACGTCAACGCCGGTGTGGCTTCCCTGGTGGCGGCATTAGTTTTGGGTCGTCGTAAAGGCTTTCCTACCGTGGCGATGCCGCCGCACAATATGACCATGGTCGTGACTGGCGCCGGTATGCTCTGGTTCGGCTGGTTCGGTTTTAACGGCGGTAGCGCCTTAAAAGCCGACGGCAGTGCCGGGATGGCGATCACCGTGACGCACATCGCCGCCGCTGCCGGTGCTTTGACCTGGATGATGATCGAATGGCTGCGTTTTAGTAAACCGAGCGTGCTGGGTATCGTCACCGGGATGGTCGCCGGCTTGGGCACAATCACGCCGGCTTCCGGTTTTGTTGGGCCGATTGGTGGTTTAATCATCGGCGTTGTCGCTGGCGCGGTGTGTTTTTATGCCACGCAATTCGTCAAACGCCGGCTAAAAATCGACGATTCCTTGGACGTGTTTCCGGTACATGGCGTCGGCGGTTGCGTCGGCTCGATTTTAACCGGCGTGTTCGCGGCTGAAAGTTTCGGTGGCTTGGGTTTAAACGGCGTTACCATCGCCGAGCAAGTCGGCGTGCAAGCGCTGGCGGTTTTGGTGACGGCGGCCTGGAGTGCTTTGTTCAGCTATGTTTTGTTGAAACTCATCGATGCGTTCATCGGTCTACGCGTCAGTGAAGACGAGGAACAGCAAGGTTTGGACATCGTGCTGCACGAGGAAACCGGCTACCACAATCTGTAAAAATGAACGCTTAAACTATAGGCTTCTCATAGCGGGCAGGGCGGATAGCCACACTGCCCGCATCCCTGCAAAATTAGGAAAATCATGCCCATCACTCTCGAAGCTTTAGAAACCATCGTCCGCGCAGCCGGCGAAGTGGCGATGCGATATTTCAACGATTTAGATTCTCTGGCGATCAACAAAAAAAGCGCGCGAGATTTGGTCACCGACGCCGATGTCGCGGTGGAAAATTACTTGAAACAAGCGCTCAGCGAGCACTGTCCGGAATACGGTTTTTGGGGCGAAGAAAGTGGCCAAACCGCTAATCAAACCAGTCGCTGGATCGTCGATCCGATTGACGGCACCCATTCGTTCTCAAAAGGCCAATATTTTTGGGGCATCAGCGTAGCCTTGGAAATTGACGGCGAATTGATGATGGGCGCGGTTTACGGTCCGGCCTTGGACGATTATTACTGCGCGGAAAAAGGCAAGGGTGCCTGGAAAAACGGCAAACCTATCCGGGTGTCGGACGAAACCAGTCTGGCCAGCAGTATGGTGTCCACGGGTTTTGCCTGTCTGCGGCAGTATTTGGACGACAACAACCTGCCGCGTTTCAATCGCATCGCTCAGGCCACCACCGGTCAACGGCGGCTGGGCTCGGCGGCGCTGGATTTATGTACGGTTGCCGACGGCCAGGTCGATGCTTTTTGGGAGCAGGAGCTGAATCTTTATGACATCGCGGCAGGCGTGTTGATCGCCAAAGAGGCGGGCGCGACGATCACCGATTTTGAAGGTAATCCCGGCGTATTTCCAAAGCAGGTCTTTGCCACAAACGGCAAGATTCTCGATCAGCTACTGCCTTTGATGTAAGTATTTTTCATCAAGCTCTCGCACCGCTTGGCAATATCGGTAGCTTGCTGCGATGGTGAAAAATCAGCGTATTTTTCCGCAAACTGCCTGGCTGCCTGTGCGTATTTCGCGTGGCGCATCAGTTCAGTCAGTGGCGCTTTGTAATTGGGGTTTTTGCTTTCAGCAGTGATATAAGCGCCCGCGCCGAGATCGGCGGTATTTTGAGCGCTGATCAGCTGTTCGAGTTGAAAAGGCAATGCCAGCAAGGGTTTGCCGAACAGTAAAAATGCCGACAGCATCGCCACCCCTCCATGGCAAATGGCCAGATCGCATTGTTTAGCGGCCGCCGAGATGATCACCGGCTGTGGTGTAATGTGTAGATTGGCGCTACTATTATTCGCTATAAAAGCGGGCGTTGTGCCGGGTATATGCACCAATATCGACCAGGGCGACGCGCGCAACTGTTTTAGCAATATCTCCAGGCCGGGATATTCCGGGCGCAAATAAGCGAATATTTTTTCGGCCCCAACGCTCGGCCAGATTGGCTCAATACCGGCGGTTTGCAAAATGGTTGGACCCCAATAATTTGCGCTACGCCATTGTTTATAATGATCCAGCTCCGGAAATGTGCAGATAAAGTCTTCCGAAATCTCGAATAAGTCCGCCAAAATCCTCAGCGGTGGAGTATTCAGACGAGCTAAAACCGAGTTAGTCGTGCTTAACACCTGGCTTTCGATAGTGCTTAAGACCTTATCGGTAACTCGCAACCAGGGGCGGATATTGGGCATGGGACTGATGCGCGGCGGCGAGAAAAAGCCGGTGCCGAAGCCGGCTCGCGGAATATTAAATTCTCGGGCCGCGAGTAACGCGGTCGGTGCATGGTCAAATATAAGCAGGTCTGGTTGCAAATGCGTATATAAAGATTGCCAGGCTTTTGCTCTCGAATATAAACCGGTTACATCGTTAAAGCCGGAGTTCAACAAAATTCCCGGAAAGTTGGAAGCCGGTGGTAATGGTCGTCCATCCGGCCAGCAGACCGGTGCTTGTAGATAACAAAAGTGATCTTCAGCCAACAAGGTTTCGGCGTATTCCAAATCTCTAAGCGCGAATATTACCTCATGTCCGTATGTTTTAAGTTGTCGGGCTATTGGCAGGAAGGCGGCGGTATGGCCGTAGCCTGCACCCAATTCCCAGCAATAAAGTACTCTACTCATGGTTGCGGATTTAAGGTGGTTGAGCGGGTAATTATTTAAAGTTGATTGGGATATCTTTTACCTGAATTATTTTTACCGGCTTAAATCATGCTCCGGCATTTGCTAAACAAGCGAAATTACGCTATATCGTAATTAACCATTGCGCGCAAACCTAATTACAGAAATTGGATTTTATTTTAATTTACGTAGTATTAACTCACTGACTTTCTCATGAGCTTACCTATACAACATCCCGAAAAATTACCTAGTTTAAGCGAAATGCCGCCTATGCGTTTTTGCCGCCGACTGCGCTGCACTATTTGGCCGCATGTTCATAGTTCTAAACAGCTGTTATTGGCGGCTGCGGCTGCTTTATCGATGACTCCGTTTGCGCTGCAAGCGTCAACTTTGTCCTTCTCCGCCAGTTCTTATAGCGCGACTGAAGCGGGCGGCGGCGTGCCTGTCACTGTCAATATGAATACAGCGGCGTATGGTGGTTGCACTATCAGTGGCGAAGTGGTTGCCACTGGCGGCAGCGCGACTTCAGGTAGCGACTACAACATATCCGGCGGCACCTTTTCTTTCAATGTGCCGTTTACTGGCGGGCCGCATACCGATAGCGCAACAGTGTTTATCAATATTGTGGACGACACACTTGTGGAAAGTACTGAAACCGTGAATTTGGCTATTCAAAACGCTATCGAAGATTGTTCGGGACCGCCCAACACCAGCAGTACTGCCGTGCTCAGTATTGCTGATAACGATACGGCGCCTACTAACCCGACAACCCCGACGACGCCGACGACGCCGACGACGCCAACCCCCAATTTGAGTTCGGATCCCGGCTTTACCCCCAATCAGCAATCAATTTACGAAGGTTTAACCAGCGCTTGTTCCGGGGCGAGCGGCGATTTGTTGGCTCGCTGCAATGAAATAAACAACGCCGATCTAAATGCGGTGATACCCGATGCCGTTGCCGCGCAAGGTGCGGCAGCCGTGGATTTCGGTTACAAACAATTTTCCGTGGTGCATGGCCGCATCGTGAACCTGCGTAATTCTCAGCAGCAAAGCTCCTCGTTACTGGGTTATTCCACTATCAATATCAACGGTGAAACCATACCGGTTGGCAAGGCTTTGATGACGGCCTTGGGGCCGGCGCGGGGCGGTGCGGCTGGCGACGATCCGAACGACCAACCGTTCCGCGATAGCCCGCTGGGCTTCTTCTTGAAAGGTCAATTCAATGTCGGCGAAAAAGCCAATACCAGCAGCGAACGAGGTTTTAAAGCCGACAGGAAAGGGGTGACGTTTGGCATGGATTACAGCATTATGGATGAACTGGTGCTGGGCGCGGCATTCGGCTATGGCTCTACCGACACCAATTACAATTTAAATAGCGGCAGCATGTCGGCCGATGCCTTCGAGTTTTCGTCTTACGGCAGTTACTTTTTGCCGCAGTCATTTTATATAGACTGGATAATGAGCTACGCGCTGCATTCGTTTGATATCAATCGGCGCATTCAATACACCGGTTTCGACAATACGGCCACCAGTGCCGCCAACGGCGACCAATACGGCTTTAGTTTGGGGTTTGGTAAAGATTTTGCCCTACAAAGTTTTGTGATCAATCCGTATCTAAGACTGGATTACAGTAAAACCAAAGTTGATAGCTATCAGGAAAGCGGCGGTGGCGGCTTGGCGATGGAGTTTGCCGGCCAGTCTATCGATTCGGCGACATCGACTATCGGCGGCCAAGCCAGCAACGCGATCAGCACCTCTTGGGGCGTCTTGTCGCCGGGCGTACGTTTCGAATGGGTGCATCAATATCTGGACGAAAGCCGTTTGATCCAGGCGCGTTTTAGTCAGGCGGCTGCCGGTGCCGGCACCTTCAGCGTAAAAACCGATACGCCGGATCGCGACTATTTCAATATCGGTACGTCGTTGGCGTTGAGTTTGCCGGAAGGTCGGGCGGGCTTTTTACGATACGAATACCGCTTGGGGCAGGCGTATATTACCGATCATACTATCGAGCTGGGGGCCCGAATTCCGTTCTAAGGAATTTGTAGCGAATACTTTGGGGAAGGGGCCGCGCCGGGAATACCCCGTAGCGGCCAGCTTTAATGCAGACTTATTTGGCGTTGGCCAATTCCGCGCGCATTTCGTCGATGACTTTTTTGTAATCAGGTTTACCGAAAATAGCCGAGCCCGCAACGAAGGTGTCCGCGCCGGCTTCCTTAATTTCACGAATATTGCCCACGTTCACGCCGCCGTCAATTTCCAGGCGGATATCAAAACCGCTGTCGTCGATGATTTTTCTGGCTTGGCGCAGTTTATCCAGCGCGGATGGAATGAACGATTGGCCACCGAATCCGGGGTTGACCGACATCAGCAAAATCATATCGACTTTGTCCAGCACGTGTTCCAGATAATGCAAAGGGGTGCCTGGGTTGAATACCAGACCGGATTTGCAGCCCAAGTCTCTGATCATTTGCAGTGAACGATCAATGTGTCTGGAGGCTTCGGGGTGGAAGGTAATGTAGCTGGCACCGGCTTTAGCGAAATCGGGAATGATGCGGTCTACCGGTTCCACCATCAAATGGACGTCGATAGGTGCGGTAACCCCGTGCTTACGCAGCGCTTCGCAAACCAGCGGACCGATAGTCAGATTGGGCACAAAATGGTTGTCCATCACATCGAAATGCACAATGTCTGCGCCCGCATTTAAGACATTAACAACTTCTTCGCCCAAGCGTGCGAAGTCTGCGGAGAGTATGGAAGGTGCAATCAGATTGTCAGCCATCTTTTGATCCTTTTGGTGAGGTTAAAAACCACCATTATAACTTCTTTCCGGCATTTGGCTAAAACAGTGGATTGATCGAACAATTTAGGGTCGCAGACGCCTGTTTCAAGCCTTAAGTATCAGCTGACTAACGGCGCATGATTGTTGATAGGTCGATAGTCGGTCAGAAATTTTTCGAATTCCGCTACCGGTAGCGGTTTGCTGGTCAAATAACCCTGATAAAGATCGCATTGCCGGCTCTTCAGAAAAGCCAGTTGTTCGGCGGTTTCCACACCTTCCGCAACCACTCGCATACGCAGCGTTTTTGCCATGGCGATAATCGTGGCGGTGATTTCCATATCGTCGGTGTGTTGGGGAATGTCTTCGATAAAGCTTTTATCAATTTTTAAGACATCCAGCGGAAATAGTTTCAAATAAGCCAGCGACGAATAGCCGGTGCCGAAATCGTCAATGGCCAGATGCACACCCAACCCATGCAGCTTATGTAGAATTTCGATAGCTTCTTTTTCGCGCTTCATCAGGGCGCTTTCAGTAAGTTCCAGTTCCAGGCGCTCGGCTGGAAAACCGGTTTCTTCCAGAACCTTGGCGACCACGTCGCTTATGTCGCTATGTAAAAACTGTTGCGGGGACAGGTTAACCGCCAGACGCAAGGGTGGAAAACCGGTTTGCCGCCAGCGCTGACCGTTACGGCAGGTTTCTCTCAACACCCAATTGCCGATACTGGTGATCAGACCGGTTTCTTCCGCAATCGGTATGAAGCGAAGCGGCGGTATCAGTTCGCCGCTGGCAGTCTGCCACCTGACGAGGGCTTCGGCACCGACGACCGCGCCATTATCGATGCAAATTTGCGGTTGAAAAAACACTCGCAATTCGCCTTGCTCGATAGCTTGCCGCAGGCGGATTTCGATGTCGATGCGTTCGCGCGCCGCGCGAGTCAAATCTTCCGAGAAATATTTAAAACGATTACGGCCCTCGTTTTTGGCTTGATACAAGGCCGTATCGGCTTGTTGGATCAACTCGTCCGGTGAAGCGCCATGCTCGGGAAACATGGCGATGCCGACGCTGACGCCGATGCGTACCTCATGGCCGCTGGGTAGTTGCCAGGTTTGGTTCAAGGCACTAATGATTTGCGTGGCGACATGGGCCACCATTTCCGGTTGGTTGACTTCTTCCAGCAACACTACAAACTCGTCACCGCCGAGTCGGCAAATAGTATCGCTGGTACGCAGCCGGGTGGTTAGGCGCTCGGCCACCATTTGCAGTAAATCGTCGCCGGCCAAATGGCCGAAGCTGTCGTTGACGTCCTTGAAGCGGTCCAAATCCAGCATCAACACCGCCATCTTATTGGCTTGGCGGCGGGCTTTCTCGATATTGTGTTGCAGGCGCGACAGGAACAGCATGCGGTTGGGCAACTTGGTCAGCGGGTCGTGGTGGGCCAGGAATTCCAGCTCCATTTCCGAAGCCTTCAGCTTGGAAATGTCGGCGAACACGCCCACAAAGTGGCTGATCTCGCCATTGCCGTCGCGCACGGTGCTGATGCTTAATAGTTCCGGATACACTTCTCCGCATTTGCGGCGATTCCAAATTTCGCCTTGCCAATGATCCGTCGTGGCAATATTGGCCCACATTTCCCGATAAAAGTCGGCGTTATGGCGGCCGGAACTCATGATGCCGGGACTATTCCCGATCACATCCTGATTGGCGTAGCCGGTGATGTCGGTAAACGCCTTGTTGACCATCGTAATTCGGCACCGGGCGTCGGTAACCATCACGCCTTCTCGCGTGCTTTCGAATACGGCGGCGGCTTGTCCCAAGCGCTCCTCGTTGGCTTTGATGTCGGAAATGTCGGTAATGGTGCCGACGTAACCGCACAATTCGCCGGCTTCATCCAGTTCCGGCTCGGCGCGGCCCACCACCCAGCGTACATTGCCGTCAGCTGTTTGAAAACGGTATTGCATATTGAAAGGCTGCAATGCGGCTACGCAGCGCTGCCATTCGGCAATAACGGAATCGCGGTCTTCGGCCAGCAAACCGGCTACCCAGCCGTCACCATGTGAATCAATAAAATGCAAGCCGGTGATCTCGCACCAGCGGTGATTGACGTAGTCGCATTCACCTTTTTGATTGGTGCGAAAAATGCCGACCGGGGCAATTTTCGATAGCGTATGGAAGAGTAGTTCGCTCTCCTGCAACGCAATTTCCGCTTGCTTGCGAGCCGTTATGTCACGCAGCCCGATTAGGTAAGCCGGCGAGCCTTCCCATTCCAGTGGAGTCGAGCGCAGTTCCGCCCAGGCTATACCGCTGGGACGAATCAGGTTGATGTCTTGAAATTGAATTTTGTCGGCGGGAATCGGAATTGCCAGGGAGTGGCCGATCAGGCTGCCGCGTTCCAGTAATTGTTCTGCTGCCTGATTGGCATAAATAACGCTACCTTGCGGGTCGACCACCATGACGCCGTCGGTAATGGTCTCAAGGATCAGATTAAGTTGTTTGAGTGTTTGCGGCATTTAGAGGGTACGACCAGGCATCAAACGATCACTGTCTGCACACCTGTACCAACATTTTGGGTAGTGATTGCCGCCATCACCGACGACATCCGGGAAAGATCGCCCAGCAGTTTCAATACCGGTTCCGGCAGGTCGCGCACCAGCATCGGTGTGGCAAATATTTCTTTTTCCAGGGCTTTTTCCGGCATGCCCAATACTTCAACCACGTCGAATACCCAATGGCCGGGCTCGTAAATGCCGGCCAGCACCGCGCTGATTTGCTCGACCAGCCTGCGGGTTTCCGGATTTAGCGACACCACATATAAGGTCAAAACCAGTTTATGGTGGTTGGCGCGGCGTTCTTCATGGACTTTAGCGATATGCACCACTTGCGCGATATTTCTGATTTGCGATGCCGACAAGGGTTTGCTGGCCAGTTCGAATTGCAAGCCTTCTTCATGGGCGTCTTTCAGTTGGTCCATGAATTCGGCGGCAAAGGCCGTGACGATATAGACATTCAGGCTGTTGTCCAAGGCCTTCAGGCGACGTAAGGTTTCCACGCCATCGATGCCGGGCATGCGTAAATCCAGAAATATCAAATCGGGACGATCGGCTTCAACCATGGCGATACCTTGCAGACCATTCTCGGCTTCGCGCACCTTATAGCCTTCCTCTTCCAGAATCAGCTTGAAGGCGCCACGTACCGCAGGGTCGTCGTCAATCACTAGAATATTGTTTACCATCGCCTCTGTCTCAATCCGTTAAAAAATACTAATAGTGGGGGAATTTTAACCGTATGCGGCAACCTTCGCCAATGCGACTTTCCACAGCTATCGAGCCATTGGCATCCTGAATCAGACGGCGAGTGACCGATAAACCCAGGCCGGTGCCCTGGCCGGGTGGTTTGGTGGTAAAGAAGGGGTCGAACATGCGGCCTTGCACCTCGTCGGGGATGCCTGGGCCGTTGTCTTTTATAATCAACTCTAGCATTTTTTCCGCGGAGCTGACGCTAATTTCAATGACAGGTTGCGCAATGCCGCGCAGCGCATCGCGGGCATTGATTAAGAGATTGATCAGAATCTGTTGCATGCTTTCCGGGGTGCAGGCGAGTTTGGGCAAGTTTTCCGGTATCTCGGTGCGGACTTGGATAGCGGTTTTGCGCAATTCGCCTTCCAGTAACAACAAGGTTTGGCCTAAAACCTCTTCCAGCGAGCAACTGCCGGTTTGCGTGTTTTTTTGATGCATGAACACCAGCATATTCGAAACAATGTTTTTGATACGTTGAATTTGCTGCAAGGCTTGCGCAAGTACTTGTTTGGATTTGGCGTCTTCGGTGCGGTCCGAGACAAATTCGACGAAGTTCATCACGCCCATCAGCGGGTTGTTGATCTCATGGGCCACGCCGCCGACCAGCGTACCCAGTGCCGACAGCTTTTCCATTTGCAGCATATGATCCTGATTTTCCTGTAATTGTTTATAAGCTTGGCGGGTTTGTTCCAGTAAGCGGGCATTTTCCAACGAAATCGCGGCTTGCGCGGTCAACAGCTCGGTCATGCTGATTTTTTCCGGAGTGAATACGCCTTCGGAAAGGCGGTTTTCCAGATACAGCAGACCGATTAGTTCACTTTGCTTGATGACCGGCAAACACAATACCGAGCGTAAGCCGAACGCCACCACTTCGGGAGCATTTTGAAACTCGCCCTCGCTACAGGCATCGCTCAGCACGACTTTTTCGTGGGTGCGCTGCACGTAATTGACGATGGCGCGGCAGATGCCGCGCACTTTGTTCAGACTGTAATAGTGTTTATGTATGGTGCGTTTTTTGCCGACATGCTGTTCGGCGGCAACCAAAAGTTCGTCATTGTGTTTGATCAGCAAATAACCGTGTTGCGCGGCCGAGCTTTCCAGTACCACCGCCATGATTTTTTGCATCAGTTGCGTCAGATCGATTTCTGCCGATAGCGCCAGCGCCGATTTCATCAAATAGCTGATGTCCAGACTCGGTAAGGTAGTGGGCACCGGATGAGGTTTGGCTATTCTGGCGCCGGTTTCCGGGCTGACGTATTGATGACGCTCCTGTAGCCGGTTGTTTTTCGCATCCGCACGGCATAAACGGTAATGGCGGCGGGCTTCGCCGTAATAGAGTTCCGCATCGCCCAGGCCATGTTTCAGCGTCAGATCGGCCAGCGCTTCGTATAGATGGCCGGTCAGTACGCCATAGTTCTGTGCCAGCGATAGGGCGATGGCATCCAGATACAGATTGCGCGCGTCGCGATATTGGCCATGCTGATTGGCTAATTCCGCATGGATAAACATCACGTAGGGCTTTAATAAGGGGCCGAGTTGCCCCCACACTTCCAGTTCGGCGAGCAAGGGCGGAATTTCGGAATCGATTCGCGCATCATCCGTTTCCGAGCGCAGCAGGTTCAAGATCCGAAATACATACCAAAGACGTTTCAAGACATTATCGGTTAAACCATGCAAATAGTTTTCCACGGTTTTCAAGGATAGTGCCGCCGAGCTATAGTCGCCCAAGTAATATTGGGCAAAACCCAGTAATGCGAAGTAACTGCCGGTAGCGGCAACATAATTATTGGCTTGCCAGTCAGCCAGGGTCGCTTGCATATCGAGCTGACCGCAGTCGGGCTTCATCGGCAATACCCAGCCGGCCATTACTGCTTGCGCTAGGCCTATCGAAAACGACAGCTGGTTTTTACGGGAAAATTGTAAACACTCCTCGGCGGCTTCCTCGACCCAGCGCAGGTTTTTACCCTGAGCGATCAGATTCCACATCAGCGGGCCGTAGGACAAGCCGGCGTTGTATAAGTCGCCGCAGTTCTTCCCGGATTGAATGGCTTTATGCGCGTAATCGACAATATCGGCCGGGTGGCTACGCGAGTGCATATTGCACCAGACAATGCCGTTCATGCCTCTGGTGGCGCCAAAGGTGTTGGGGTATTTGGCGCACAAATCGTGCGCCAAATCCTGATAGCGAAACGCCTGCGCGAATTTGCCCTGTTCGCCCAGATTGAGGCCCATGATGGAAAACGAATAAATCACCGATTCGTCCATGCCGCCTTCCAGGCAATGCAAGGTGGATTGGGCGGCGGACAAATACAGCTGCGGCACCAGACCGCACATGTATAAATCCGGAATCAACTCGCTATAAAAAGCCAGTTCGATTTTGCTCTGCCGCTGTTCAGTAAACGGCATGTTCAGGATTTTTAGCCAGACATCGTCTTGCTGTTCGATGATCTGCATCAGATTTTCCGTACGTTGCCGGGCTTGCTCGGGATCGTCGGGAATGGACTTGTTGAAATAGGCCAAGCCGCGATTGGCAGTGGCGATAGCTTGTTTGAAGTTCCCGAACGAGGATAGCGAGGTGGTCTGATCGGCCAGCGCTTCGGCTTTGTCCAGATCGCTGACCGCATGCTCTATCAGCCGATTCAACAAAGCTTCCGAACTGTCGTAGCGGCCACACATCAGATCGGTTTTCGCCAGGCGCTGATAAATCCGAAATGTCAGTGCGTAGGCCGTTTCCCAGCAATCGGTCGGCAGATAATTGTGGGCCTTCAGGAAAAATTCGTTGGCGGCATCGCCGGCCAGGGCATCCAGGGCTTTATTGCCGGCGTTGAAGTTGATATTCACCAGCCAATAGGCGGTTTGCTCGTCGAGTATAGCCGGGCAACCCTGATTGAGATGGGCGGCGATAGTGAATAAATTGTCCAGGCTGACAAGCTCGGCACCAGGGGGAACCACAGACAGCAAGCGATTGCCTATGCGCCAATGGATGCCGGGGCGGGACGCGGCGTCAACTTGTTGCAATACCGCTTCCTGCACCCGGTCATGGACAAATTGCAGGTCGGCTTTATTTTCCAGCAAGAGGCCCATGCTTAATACCGGTTTTAAATCCTCGAACAGCTGCTCGATGGGTTTGTCCAGCACCAGCCCGACATCCTCGGCAGTAAAGCGATTGCCCATGCAGGCGCAGTGGTAAAGGATGTGTAAAGTCCGGCTTGGAAGTTTGCGCACTTTGGCACTGAACAGTTCCACCACGCTGGCCGGCATTTGCGTGTCGCGGATGCGGTTCATATCCCATTGCCAGTGCTGTTTGGTGTCGATACCGAGTAAACCTTCGTTGTACAACCAGGCCAGACTTTCACTGACAAACAAGGGGTTGCCTTCGGTCAAATGCGCGATAAAGTCGGCCAAATTTGCCGTGGCGGTTAGCGACGAATCGAGAATGTAGGCGACCATTTCGTGGCAGTCGGCGTCGCTAAGTTCGGTCAGATGAATTTCGGCCAGCGGGCCGGCGTTTTCTTGCACGCTACGAATCAGTTTCGTCAGGGGGTGATCTTGATCCACTTCGTTGTGGCGATAAGCGCCCATAAAAAACAAGTAAGGGTGTTCGCGATGATTGGTGAACAGGTTTTGCAAGAAATCGAAAGTGGCGCTGTCGCACCATTGCAGATCGTCAATGAATAAGATCAAGGGATTTTCTTCGCTGGCCAGACAGGCTAGAAAGCGGCCGAACAGGTTGTTGAAACGGTTACGGGCTTCCACCGGCGGCAAGGGCGGGGCCTCGGCTTGCGGGCCGATGATGAATTCCAGCTCCGGCAGCACGTCGACGATCACCCCGCCGGCATTGTCCAGCGCTTCGAGAATTTTTGTCGACCAATCATGTACTTGCGCGTCGCTTTCGGTCAGAAAGGTGCGTATCAGATTGCGCAAGGCCTGGATCAGCGAACTGTAGGGAATATTCTTTTGGTACTGATCGAACTTGCCGGAGCTGAAATAACCGCGATTTTTCACCAACGGTTTTTGCAGTTCCTGAATCAGCCGGGTTTTGCCTATGCCGGATAGACCGGAAATAAACACCGAACGAAACCTGCCTTGGGTTACCTCGCTGTATTCCTGACGAATTAGTTCGGTTTCGCTTTGCCGGCCGACCATTTTCGAAATGAAAATTACCCGGCGGCTGCGGTCATGCTGGCCTATGCCAAAATCCGATACGCTGCCGGTGATTTCGTGCTCTTTCTGGCAGCGCAACAAATCCGCCAGTAAACCGGAGGCACTTTGATAGCGTTTTTCCGGCTGCTTCAAAATCAGTTTGGCGATGATTTCGCTCAGCGTGTTGGGAATGCCCGGGCTGATGTCGTGGACTTTGACCGCTTCCTCGGCCAGATGCGAGTGAATCAGTTCCAGCGGATCGGGGGAAAAAAACGGCAGCCGGCCCGTCAGCAGTTCGTAAAACACGATGCCCAGCGAATATAAATCGGTGGAGAAATCGACCCGGTAGTTGATGCGCCCGGTTTGCTCCGGCGAGGTATACGCTAATGTGTTGCGGACAAACTCCGGATCGTAAATGAAATGACTGACATCGCGGATGTCCAACGGCGTAATGAAATCGGTCAAACGCAGATTCAAACTGCCGGATTGCACCAAAATATTGTGCGGTTTAATGCCGCCATGAGTGATGCCTGCATCATGCACCGATTGCAAGGTGTCGGCTAACGAGCAGGCCAGCGTAAAAAAATCGGCTAAATTCACCGCCTGCTGTTGGGTGATCCAAGCGTTTAATGATTGGCCGTTGAACCACGGTTGCACGATGAATTGATCGCCGTCGTTGGATTCCAAAGCCAAAGGCGTGCAGACGCGCGGGTCGTGCAATACTTTCAGGCGTTCGATTTTTTGCCGCAGGTGCCGGGATTGGTCGTCCCAACTGGACAATAGTTTCAGGCATTTAACCACCAGCGGGTATTCCGGCACATGTTTATGGTAGCCCTTATAAACCGTGGCTTGCAGGCTCTCGCCGAGTTTGTCGGTCAGCACGTAGCTGTCCAGTTGCGGAGCGTTTTGGAGCGGAACTGTTCTGGTGCTTATATCGATCATGCGTTGACGACTGGGAGTATTAACGCGATTTTCGCGGCAGTTCCGGGAGCGGGCTGTTTTATAATTCTAGTCTTGTTTTGATTCAGCAGGATTAACCATGGCCGCGACAGCCTCCAATATGCTGCCTCTAGGCAGTATCGCTCCAGACTTTTGTTTGCCGGATACCGTGTCCGGCCGCGACTATGCCTTGCAGGACTTGAAAGGCGAACGCGGCACCTTGATTTTGTTTATCTGCAACCACTGCCCGTATGTGTTGCACATTAAAGAGCAGTTGATCGCTATTGCCCGGCAATACGCCGCCTCAGGCATTGCGACGGTGGCGATCAGTGCCAATGACATCGAAAACTACCCGCAGGATGCGCCGGATAAAATGCAGCAGATGATGGCGGAATGGGGGCATCCCTTTGCCGCGTATTTGTACGACGAATCGCAGGCTGTGGCCAAAGCCTACCAGGCGGCCTGTACCCCGGATATTTATCTGTTCGATGCCGATCTGGCTTGCGTTTATCGGGGCCGCCTGGACGGCGCCACACCGAAGAATGCGGTGCCGGTAAGCGGTGAGGATTTGCGCAAGGCCCTGGATCAGTTGCTGGCCGGACACCCTATCGATGCTGCGCAAATGCCTAGCATCGGCTGTAATATCAAATGGAAAATGCCGCTAGGATAGACTCATGCCGTTAAGTTAAGCCGTTCGCTGAGAGAATTCGAAGCGAATTGACGGGTTTCGACTCTGCTCGCCCGGCTCTTTGTCTTGGCAAAAGTTCTTAACTTAACGGTTTTGTGGATAGGCTTAGGTGCTATTGGAGTTCGCGGTCGAAATTCAGAAATGTCGGGTAGGACTTACGCTTGTTTGTCGTCGAATTGCTCTACCATGAGATCCAGTTCCTTGCTTAACTCCGAAACGCTGCCGCTGGCTACGCTGGCCTGAATGGCGTGCTCCGAGGTTTGCCGGGACAGGGCACCAATGGCTTCTACATTTCTGGAAATTTCTTCGGCAACGCTTTGTTGCTGTTCGGCGGCGCTGGCGATTTGCACGATCATTTCGTTAATAAAATCGACTGATCTGGTGGTTTGCTCCAATAATTCGGTGGAGTTTTTCCCGTGTTCTGCACCGGTCACGGCCATTTCCCGGACTTTAGCCATTTCGCGGACCGCATTCTGAACCCCGGAGCGCAGGCCGTCGATCATCTTGTGAATCTCTTCCGTGGATTTTTGGGTACGGCCCGCCAGCGTTCTGACTTCGTCGGCTACCACTGCGAATCCCCGGCCTTGCTCGCCGGCGCGGGCCGCTTCAATGGCGGCGTTCAAGGCCAATAAATTAGTTTGTTCGGCAATGCCTTGAATCACATCCAGTACGCCGCCGATTCTCTTACTGTGATCGGCCAGGATTATGATCACCGCTTCCGCTTGCCCGACCGCCGTCTCCAGCCGATCTATCAGATGGATAGTGTCATTGACCCGAGACATGGTTTCCTGAGACTGCCGATTTGCATCGTTCGCAGCATTCGCGGCGTTGGTGGCGCTGCGGGCTATTTCGCTGACGGTCGCGCTCATTTCATGCATGGCCGACGACACTTGTTCGATTTCCGATAATTGTCTATCCATTGCCGAACTGACTTGGCTGACCGCTCTATAGCTGGCATTCGCTTTCCCGGCCAGCGGTTCGGTAGCCTGGATCAAGCGACGGATAATGGTTCTGGATTTGGCTTTTAACAGTTTGACGGCCAACAGCAATTGGCCGACCTCGCTGCTGTCGGCGGTGTAAATTTGCTGCATGACCGGATTTTCTATCACTTGCCGGGCCTCGGCGGCAGCCGACTTCAGCGGGCTCAAGACAAGCGATGTCCAAAGATAAATGGCCAACACCGAGCCGGATGCGAGTGCGGCTGCCAGGCTTAAGCCGAGTATCCCGTTCAAATAAAGGCCGGCGGAGACAAGCAATTGCAGTAGGGCAATGCCGGCGGTCAGTTTGCCAAGGATGCCGATGCGGGCCAAGCGCGATTGTAGGGCTTCGCCGGCATTCAATTTTGCGTAGGTTGCTTGAGCGCGGACAATGCTATCGGCGTCCGGCCTGACCCGCACCGACTCGTAACCAATAATTTTATTGTTTTCGAAGCGTGGGGTGACGAATGCGTCCACCCAGTAATGATCGCCGTTCTTGCAGCGGTTTTTCACGATACCCATCCAGGGCCGGCCGGTTTTCACGGTTTGCCAGAGATCTGCGAAGGCAGCGGGAGGCATATCGGGATGGCGGACGATGTTATGGCTTTGGCCGATTAGCTCCGCTTCGTTAAAGCCGCTGATATGCAAGAAGTCCTTATTCACGTACGTGATCCGTCCAGCCGGGTCGGTGGCTGAGGTAATTGTCGTGGATGTGTTCAGGCTCACTTCGCGCTGGGTAACAGGTAGATTTTTTCTCATGGCTACAGTTCGTTGCTGTCTGGTGGCCCGTTTCGGCGGGGCGGCTGGCATGAAACTAATGCTTTAGGATTATAGGGGAATACCCGGCCGGTGCTGACAAAATCTTCGGAAAGTCTTATGAATTAATCAGCCGGACGGGATGGGTGCAAATTCGTTTGGCGATTTACCCGCGTCCGCATGAGCGGCTGATATTTTTGTCGGATCTCGGTCATGCGCTATGCTTGTCAGCGGCAAAAACCTGCAAAAGAGGATGGAAATGACAGAATATCAAGCACGGCAGTTGCAATTCAGCGGTAGCGGTGGCGAGTATTTTCGGATTTGGATCGTCAATGTCTGCTTGAGTATTGTCACCTTGGGAGTTTACTCGGCCTGGGCCAAAGTCAAACGTAATCAATATTTTTACCGGCACACTACCTTAGCCGGCGCGAGTTTTGACTATCACGGCGATCCTAAGGCGATTTTGAAAGGACGGGTCGTCGCCTTTTTATTGTTTGCTTGTTATACCTTGGTCGGTAAATTCGATCAGGTGGCGGGGTCGGCTATTCTGCTGGTGATCATCGTCGCCATGCCCTGGCTGTTGATGCGTTCGCTCCGCTTCAGGCTGCATAACACCAGTTACCGGGGCTTACGTTTTGCTTTTCATGGCAGCACCGGGGCGGCGTATTTCAATTTTCTGCTATTGCCGGTGTTATCGGCGTTGACCCTGGGTTTGCTCTGGCCGCTGGCGCAACAGCGTATGGCCCGTTATACCCGTGAAAACAGCACGTATGGCAGCGAGTTTTTTAAGTTCTTCGCCGGTAGTGGCGCTTATTACCGTATCTATTTTATGACGATATTTATCGGCGTATTAGTGTTTGCCGGTCTGATGGCCAGCGTCATGTTGCTCGGCAGCAAAGAGCTGATCCCGGTGGAGGCAGACCAATTGGTGGCGATGAGCGTGTTGGTAGCCTCGATAGGTACATATTTGGCCTTGTTTTTACTGGCTTATCCCTATGTTGCGGCGCGTTTGCAGAACTTGATCTGGAATAACACACAATTGGGGCCGCATGGTTTTCAGGCCCAGCTGCGGGCGCGAGAGATGCTGGGCATCATGTTTGGTAATGTACTATTGACTTTGTTGACCTTGGGCTTGTACAAGCCGTTTGCCGATATTCGCTTGGCGCGTTATCGCATCGAGCACGTCACATTATTAACGCGTGGCAGCATCGACGATTTTGTGGCCGGTTTGCAGACCAATAGCTCGGCGGCGGGCGACGAGATGGCCGAGATGTTCGATTTCGATATTGCCTTGTAAATGTGGCTCACGGCTGTGTACTACGACGGGCGGCAAGCCCGGCCGCATCCCGTTACCCTCTGTGTGGAGGGAGATAAACTGTTGTTGCAGGGCCGGGACATTGTGCGGCGCGAAGAGTTAAACGGTCTGAAAATTCCGCCGCCGCTCGGCAGTACGCCGCGCCTGATTTTGTTCGCCGACGGCGGCCGCTGCGAAGTGGCAGACCGGCAAGGCTTTGCTGAGATGTTGCAGGATGCAGGAAATAGCGCGGTGGCGGGTATGGAGAATAGCTGGTGGTATGCGTTGGCAGCGCTGCTGTTAACTTTGAGCCTGCTTGCCGTTGTGTATTTGTTTGGACTGCCTTATGCGGCGCGGGTCGTGGCGGACCGGGTGCCCGTTTATCTGCTGGAGCGGATGGATAATCAGTTTTTCGCCAGCCTCGATCAAACCTTGTTGATGCCCAGTAAACTAGCCGAGGAACGTCGACACACCCTTCAGGATGGCTTGCGGCGCCTGGTCTTGCCGCCGGGTGAGGACCGACCGGCGCACATTGAATTTCGCGGTAGCCCGACATTGGGCGCCAACGCTTTCGCCTTGCCCGGCGGCAGCGTGCTGGTACTTGACGACTTGGTGAATTTGGCGAGTAACGACCAGGAAATTTTGGCGGTGCTGGCCCATGAAATGGGTCATGTTCATGAAAAACATGCTTTGCGGCAGATGCTACAGGCTTCCGTGGTGGGGTTGGCGATGGCTTGGTACATTGGCGATGTCAGTAGTTTATTAGCCGTCGCTCCAACCGTGTTATTGGAAACCCGCTACTCGCGCGATTTCGAACGCCGCGCCGATGCTTTTGCCGCCGAACTGTTGCGTGGTAACGGCATTCCGGTTAGCCGGCTGGCCGATATATTGGAAAAACTGGAGGCCGCTCATCAAACCGCAGCGCCGAAACAGCTGGCAGAATCTGTTGAAGCGCTGGATTATTTATCCAGCCATCCTAATACCGAGGAACGGATCAAACGCTTGCGCGGGCTGTAAAATGCCCTGGCGCAGAATTATGTTGGCTAGCAGTTCATCTGCATCAGGAGAACAAAAAATCATGAAACGTCTTTATGCGGTTGCGCTAGCGTGTCTGCTGGCGGCCAGCGGAACCGGCTGTTCCTATAATGCCAAGCCCGAGCACCCTGCGCAAAATCGCAAAGTGCATCACTTGGTTATCGTTTGGTTGAAACAGGCTGGCGATGAAAAACTCCGGCAACAATATATTCGAGACAGTGCAGGCTTAGCTAAATTGCCGGGCGTGTTGGCTTACGATGTCGGTACACCGGCGCCGATCAATCGCGGACGCCCGAATGCGGCGGTTGACGAAAGTTATGATTTGGCGGTGTCCGGCGTTTACGAAAGTCAGCAGGCTTACGAAGCGTTTTTGCAGAATCCGGACTATCTGCGCGTAGCGCAACAGCTGATGCGGCCCCTGGTGGATAAGTATAAGGTTTACGATTTTATCGAGTAATGATGTTGTTACCAGCCGTTTCTCGGGCTCGTAGATAGGAGCGGCTGGAAACGCATCAGTCTTGCTTCTGTTTAAGTGCCGGCAGCATACGACTCAACGTGTTGTCCCGCTGCAGGTAATGGTGGAACAGTACCGCCGATACGTGTAGGCCAATCAGGTAATAACCGATCTCGCCGCCGGTTTCGTGTATCTCTTTGATCGCTTTGGCGAGCTCTTTGTTTTCGGCGATCAGTGCCGGCAGTTCCAGGCCGAAGAATGGAATCGTTTTACCGGCGGCGCTCAATGTTAGCCAACCGGCTATCGGCATCCCTAACATCAACAGATAAAGCAACAGATGCACCAGACGCGCCGCCTGTTGTTGCCAGGCCGGCGGTTCGGGTGAGATGGCCGGCGTGGGGCCGGCCAAGCGGAAACCCAGTCTAGGCAATACCAGCAATAACACCAATAAACCCAGCATAAAATGCAGGGCTTTCAGCGTCTCGCGCGGGTCGCTGCCCTTGGGGAACAACTCGCGCAGTTCAATACAGGCATACCCCGCTGCCATCACGATGAACGTCAGCCAGTGCAAGGCAATCGTCATCGTGCTATAGCGTTCGTCTGAATTATTTTGCATCGCTGTTCACTCCTGTTTGCGAAGAAAATGATATTCCGCCAATAGTGTAATTAACCCATTCTTGTCAACTGATGCTGGAGGCTTGTTGTATTGATTTACTTTTTCAAAGCCGCTGCTTCCGCCGCGCGGCGGGTAATTTCCGCCCAATCGCCGGCATCGACCAAGTCGGAGGGCGCCATCCAGGAGCCGCCGACGCAGGCGACATTGCTTAGCGCCAGATATTCCACCGCGTTCTTCGGATTGACGCCGCCGGTCGGGCAGAAGGTCACTTGCGGCAGCGGGCCGCCGATGGATTTCAGCATGGGGATGCCGCCCGCGGCTTCGGCCGGGAAAAACTTCATTGCGGTTATGCCTTTGTCCATCAAACGCATCACTTCGCTAGGCGTGATCACGCCGGGTAAAATCGGTACCCCGGAAGCTAAAGCCGCGTCCAGCAAGCTATCGGTGACGCCGGGGCTGACGATGAATTCCGCGCCGGCATCAATGGCGTTTTTCAGGGTTTGAATATTGATAATGGTGCCGGCACCGACAATCGCGCCCGGTACTTCGGCTTTGATGCGCCGAATTGCATCCAGCGCTACCGGCGTGCGCAAGGTGATTTCCAATACTTTCAATCCACCTTCCACCAGCGCGCGCGCCAAGGGTACGGCTTGGTCGAGTTGATTGATAACCATCACCGGCATTACCGGCGAGGTGTTCATGACTTCTTTTATTGATACGGTCATTTCTTATTTTCCTAATGTGATGGTGCTTGGATAAACCCTAGAAGTTAAGTGTGCCTGGTTAACGTAACGATAACAGTCTAATGAATTAATTAGCGCCTTATACCGTGTAAGTCGTTGAGGCGGTCTTGCCGCCGCGTCCGGTCCAGTCGGTATGAAAGAATTCGCCTCTGGGCCGGTCGGTGCGTTCATACGAATGTGCGCCAAAATAGTCGCGTTGCGCCTGCAATAAATTGGCTGGCAATCTTTCGGTGCGATAGCCGTCGAAATAGGCTAGCGCAGACGAGAAGGCCGGTGTGGGAATACCCAGTTGTATGCCCAAGATCACGGCCTGACGCCAACCGGCTTCGGCTTGCTTCATCGCTTCGACGAAGAAATCGGCCAGCAACAAATTTTCCAGATCCGGATTTTGCTGATAAGCCTGTTTGATGTCGTTCAGAAACTGGCTGCGAATGATACAGCCGCCGCGCCACATCAAGGCAATGTCGCCGTAATTCAGCGCCAGTTTGTATTCCTTGGCGGCTTCGCGCATCAGCCGAAAACCTTGCGCATAAGAAATGATTTTCGAGGCGTACAAGGCCTGGCGAATCGCTTGAATCATCTCGGCTTTGTCGCCGCTAAAGCTGGCGCTGGTTTTCGGCAAGGCTTTGGCGGCTCTGATGCGTTCGTCTTTTTGTGCGGACAGGCAGCGGGCAAAAACCGATTCGCCGATCAGGGTCAGTGGTATTCCTAAGTCCAACGCATTGATGCCGGTCCATTTGCCGGTGCCTTTCTGGCCGGCGGTATCCAGAATGCTGTCCAGCAGCGCTTGGCCGTCGTCTTCCTTGTAAGCCAGGATGTTGGCGGTGATTTCGATCAAATACGAGCTCAATTCGCCTTGATTCCACTCGGCAAAGATCGCCTGCATTTCGTCGGTGCTCAAGTTAAGCCCCTCGGCCAACAGTTGATACGCTTCGCATATCAGCTGCATGTCGCCGTATTCGATGCCGTTGTGCACCATTTTTACGTAGTGGCCGGCGCCGTTATCGCCAACCCATTCGCAGCAAGGGTCGCCATCGACATGGGCGCTGATGGCTTGGAAAATCGGCTTAACCGCCGGCCAGGCTGCCTTGTTGCCGCCGGGCATGATGGATGGGCCGTGCCGGGCGCCTTCTTCGCCGCCGGAGACGCCGGTGCCGACGTAGAGCAAGCCTTTTTCCTGCAAATATTGAGTGCGGCGGTTGGTGTCGGTAAACAGCGAATTGCCGCCGTCGATGATGATGTCGCCCGCCGCCAGCAAGGGTATTAAGTCATCGATATATTGATCTACCACTGTCCCGGCCTTGACCATTAACATGATCATGCGCGGCGTCTCCAGGCTGTTTACCAACTGTTCCAGGGAATGGGTGCCTACGACCTGGGTGTTTTTGGCGGGGCCGTCGAGAAACTCATCGACTTTGCTGGTGGTGCGGTTATACACCGCCACCTTGAAACCGTGGTCGTTCATGTTCAGGACTAAATTCTGTCCCATGACGGCCAGGCCGATCAAACCGATATTTGCTTTCATGTGTTTGCCTACTGTAAACGTGTCGTTATTGGGTTATTACACAATGTTGCTTAATTCTGGTTTCAAGAAAGTCGTCCTTCTGCTAGGAAGGACGGATTTGGCAAAGTGAAACTAAGACGGCATTGCTTAAATCGTTTGCTGGTCAGTCTCTAATCCACGAAAAACAGGTTGGTTGCCCCGGTTTCGGAGGTGGATGCGTTTGCGCGCATCGCGCCGAACAGTTCGCGACCCATGCCGAAATGATGCCCGGTAGCGCTGTTGGGAGTCGGCACCCGGGCGTCGAATTCGGCTTGATCCACTTGTACGTTGACTTCACCGGTTTGAGTGTTCAGCGCAATGATGTCGCCGTCGCGGACTTTGGCCAACGGGCCGCCGTCTATGCATTCAGGCCACATGTGAATCGCCGACGGCACCTTGCCCGATGCGCCGGACATCCGACCGTCTGTGACCAAGGCAACATGAAAGCCCCGGTCTTGCAATACGCCAAGCACCGGCGTCAATTTATGCAATTCCGGCATGCCGTTGGCTTTCGGGCCCTGGAAGCGTAATACCACGATGACGTCTTTTTCCAATTCGCCACGCTTGAATGCTGCCACCACGTCCAGTTGGTCGTCGAACACCATGGCTGGCGCGGTCACCACTTGATGTTTTTCGGCGACCGCAGAAATTTTTGAGACGCCGCGGCCCAGGTTGCCGTGCATCACATGCAGGCCACCGCCGGCAGCGAAGGGTTGCTCGACGCTGCTAATGACTTCGGGATCCAATGAACTGGCTGGCCCTGGCTCCCAACTAAGTTTGCCGTCGTTCAGCGTCGGCACTTGGCTGTATTGGGCCATGCCGCGCTGGTCGCCGATGGTGAGAATGTCGCCGTGTAGAAGGCCGTGCTCCAACAGTTCTTGGATCAACAAGCCCATGCCGCCGGCGGCCTGGAACTGATTGACGTCGGCCGGGCCGTTCGGATAAATCTTGGTTAGCAGCGGAATGGCTTTGGAGAGGTTATCAAAATCGTCCCAATTGATAATAATGCCGGCCGCGCGGGCGATGGCAATTAAATGGATGGTGTGATTAGTCGAGCCGCCGGTTGCCAGCAAGCCGATAATCGCGTTGATGATGGCCTTCTCATTAATAACATGGGCTATAGGCCGGAAGTCGTCGCCCAATGCGGTGAACTTCAACACCTGTTTGGCGGCGGCTTTGGTCAGTTCGTCGCGCAGCGGAGTATAGGGATTGATGAACGAGCTGCCGGGCAAGTGCAAGCCCATGATCTCCACCATCATTTGATTACTGTTGGCGGTGCCGTAGAAGGTGCAGGTACCCGGGCTGTGGTAAGCCTTGGATTCTGATTCCAGCAGTTCTTTTTCGCCGACTTTGCCTTCAGCGAATTTTTGCCGGGTACGGGATTTTTCCTTGTTGGAAATGCCGGTGGTCATTGGACCGGCGGGCACGAAAACCGCAGGTAGATGGCCGAAGCTCAGTGCGCCGATCAGCAAACCCGGCACAATTTTGTCGCAAACGCCCAGATACAAGGCGGCGTCGAACATGTTATGGCTCAAACCAATAGCAGTGGACAACGCGATCACATCGCGGCTGAACAGCGACAATTCCATGCCGGGCATACCTTGCGTAACGCCGTCGCACATGGCCGGTACGCCGCCGGCGAATTGCGCGACACCGCCGGCTTCGCGCACGGCCTGTTTAATCAGTTCCGGGTAGTGTTGATACGGCTCGTGCGCCGACAACATGTCGTTGTAGGCGGAGATAATGCCGACGTTGGCTTTGACGGCATGCGACAGCGCGTCTTTTTCGTTGGCGGAGCAGACGGCAAAACCGTGGGCCAGATTGGCGCAAGGCAGATTGGTGCGCTGCGGGCCGTTGGCAATAGCGGCGTCGATGCGGGCCAGATAAGCAGCGCGGCTTTCCCGGCTACGTTCCACCACGTCGGCGGTCACTTTTTCTAAAACAGGATGCATAAGCTCTCCAGGGCAGCAGGTGGGGTGGTGTCGACGCGCCGAACAGCGTTTTGGAATCGAGAGTGATCAGGTTATGCGCGTCTAACCCACCCTAAAATTAAGCAACTAAGGTGCCCAGTACAATTCCACCGGCACGTCTTCCTGATTCAATAATGCCCGGATCGGCATATCCTCTAACGGGCCCGGTTTCTGGGCGCTGTTGAATACCGCCAATTTATCTTCGCCGGTAAACAAAATCACGATGCGTTCGGACTTTAACAAGGCACTGCGGGTTAGGGTCAGGCGTTCCGTGTTGGGTCCGGTCACTTCGCTCTGAATGGCGGTGATGGCTGCGGTCAGATTTTGATTGTCCTCGCTCAACGCGTTCGCCAAACCTTCTGCATGCGGAAACAGCGAGGCGGTATGGCCGTCCGGGCCCATGCCGACAATGCTCAGCGTGAAAGGTTGCGGCAGTTTGGCGTAACGGGCTTCGGTTTCGGCTTGGCCTTGTTTGGCCGTGTCAGCCAGGGTTTTCATGCCGATAAACTCAACGTTTTTGGCGTTGTTGATCAGCAGACTGCGGCGAATCAGTGCCTCGTTGCTGGCGCTGTGTTGATTATCCACCCAGCGTTCATCTACCAGCGCCACCTTGATTTTTTTCCAATTCAAATCGGATTTGGACAAGGCTTCGTAAAGCGGGGCAGGGGTAGTTCCGCCGGATACCAATAAAGTCGCCTGACCGTGTTTGCTGACTGCTTCGGACAAAACATCCTGGCATTCGGCGACCAAGGCGGTAAACAGGTGGCTACGTTGTTCGAAAAAAAATTCTCTAACCATGTTCGTTGTTCTCGTGATGGATACAGATTGATTACTCTTCCCAGGCGCGGCCGTCGCGGGCCAATAATGCCACGGAGGCAATCGGCCCCCAGCTGCCCGCCGGGTAAGATTTTGGTGCACTATGATTTTGCGCCCAGGCGTCTTGGATCGAATCGACCCAGGCCCAGGCTTGTTCGATTTCCTCGCGGCTTAAAAACAGCGTGGTATTCCCGCGCAGGGCTTCCAGGATCAGTTTTTCATAGCCGCCGAAAATGCTGTTTTTCTTGAAGGTTTCCGAGAAACTCAAGTCCAGCTTGGTTTGTTGCAGTTTGATATTACCGTCTATGCCCGGTACCTTGTTCAGCATCACCACATCCACGCCTTCGTTGGGCTGCAAATGGATCACCAGTTTGTTGGCCGGCAAATCGCGGAAGCTGTCCTTGAAGATGTTGTGCGGCAACTGCTTAAAGTTGACGACGATCTCGGTACGTTTATTGGGCATGCGTTTGCCGGTACGCATATAAAACGGTACGCCGGCCCAGCGCCAGTTGTCGATGTCCACTCGTATCGCCACGAAGCTCTCGGTGGTGCTTTCCTTATTGGCACCGTCTTCTTCCAGATAACCCGGTACCGCCGTGCCTTTGATGAAACCGGCGGTGTATTGGCCGCGCACGGTTTTTTCCTCCACGTTACGCACGGTGATCGGCCGCAAGGCTTTTAAAACCTTGATTTTTTCCATGTGGATGCTTTCCGCTTCCAGATCGGCGGGCGGCTCCATCGCCACGAAAGTCAGAATTTGCAGCAAATGATTTTGCAGCATGTCGCGCAACTGGCCGGTCTTGTCGAAATATTCCCAGCGGCCCTCGATGCCAATGTCCTCGCCCACCGTGATCTGGATATGGTCGATGGTGTTGTGATTCCAGTTGGTGGTGAAGATCGAATTGGCAAAACGCAGGGCCAGCAGGTTCAATACTGTTTCCTTGCCCAGGTAGTGGTCGATGCGATAAACCTGATCTTCCTGGAACACTTCCTCGACGACATCGTTGATTTCCTTGGACGATTTCAGGTCATGGCCGATGGGTTTTTCCATCACCATGCGCGATTCGGCTGTCAGCACCCCACAGCTTTGTAATCCCTGGCAGATGCTTTTGAACAGAAACGGCGCCACGGCGAAATAGTTAACCATCACCCGTTTTTCCGAATCGACCACGGCATTTAACTGTAAGTATTGCTCGGGTTGAGTCAGGTCGATTCTTAAATAGGAGAGTCGATTCGACAGCCTGCCCCAGATTTCTTCGTCTATCGGGGTGTTTAAATGCGCGATCAAACTATTATGGGCAATTTCGACAAAACCGGCGCTGGTTTCATCCAATCTATCAACGCCGATAATGCGGGTATCGGCTTCCAATAACTGGGATTTTTCCAGACGATACAGCGAGATCAGTAGCTTTCGTTTCGATAGATCACCCAATGCGCCGTAAATCACCAGGTCGCAGGGTTTGTAATTTTGATTTTTCATTAGTGATACCAGGAATGAAGAAGAGGGTTGATCGGCTTTGGCATGTCGATTTCAGCGCGCAAACAAATGCGCGTTGCAGGAAACTCTGGGCCCGGATCAGTCGAAAATGCCGCTATTATAATGTTCGTTGCCGGTTTGGAACAAGATCAAAGGCCGCCAGGGCAGGATTTACTTGGGTTGGCGGCGCAGGAAACGGTTGCCTGTCAGCCGAACATCTCTGTGGTATAGCGATAGGCTCGAATAGTGTCCGACCAATAGGCGGCGGGTAAACCGGCCTTTTGTTTCAGGTGTTGCAAAAATTGCTTGGGATTGGGTAAATCCTCCCACACCGAGGGCAGGAAGGTGCCGCGCCGGCTGCCTTCCTGCAAGATGATGCCGTCCATGCCGGGACGAAGTTGCGCGATCAGGTCCGCTTCTGAATTAAATTTCAGCGCGACGGCGGGGCTAAGCACGGAGATATGCAGATCAAGATCCGCCAGTTCCTCGTTGGTCAGAGGCGAAAAGCGCCGATCCCGGAACGCTGCGGCAAAGGCATTCTCGGTCACGTCTTCTGCCAAAGGCCGCACCGCTTCCAGCATACCTATGCAGCCGCGCAACTGGCCGCCGCGTTCCAGCGTGACGAATGTGGCGCGGGTTTGGCGCAATTCCGCCGGATAGTCGGCCAGATTAACCGGCAGCGGCCGACCGGTTTGCAGGCCGTGAACTATGGATTGCCGGGCCAGCTCCAGTAACTGTTTCCGCAGGGGTTCAGTCAACGACATACGCACCGTACCCCACCACTTGCTGTTTATCGCCGGCCGTGTCGCCGGAATTTCGCAGGTCTATGGTTTTAATCGATAGATTTTTTTGTTGCAGCAGTTTCAACAAGCCGTTGACCGGTACTTTGCCGCAGGCCGCTTCGCCGCAAATTTCGGTGTATTGCAAATGCTCTATCATCCGGCTGGTCGCCTGATCCAGGCGTTTGGCGGTATCGTAGTCGTGATAATGGCTGAGGTCCGAGCTGATCACCAGCAAGGTTTCATCGCCGCCCCACAACAGCTCCAGAGCCTGACTGACTTGCTCGGGACTGGCGTCCCCGGCCACGATGGGGACCAGTGTGAATTGCTGTAGTACTGCCTGCAAAAACGGCAGATGTACTTCCAGACTGTGTTCCAGAGTGTGGGCTTGCTCGATGTACTCCACAAATGGCAATTTCACCAAGGCTTCAATAGCGGTTCTGTCCACCTCAACATCGCCGAGCGGTGTGCTGTAAGCGTGGGTTCTACTGACCGCCAAGCCGCGAAACGCTACGCGATGCGAGGGGCCGATCAGTACGACGCGGGTAATACTGGCAGCGGCCGGCTTTAAACGGGCATAGGCGGTAGCGGCTATAGGTCCGGAATAAATGTAGCCGGCATGCGGCACTATCATGGCTTTGGGTACTTTGCCGGTTTGGCACACGTCCCGCAAATAGCCGGAGACCGCGTCATGGAGTTGTTGGGGGTGGGCAGGATAAAACCGTCCTGCTACGGCGGGTTTTCTGTTCATGCGCTGATCCTTTTTTAAAGTTTTAATACGATCAGAGGCCGGTTTGGCGGGGAGTATTAAAAAATTGAATACCCCGCTCGCCTAAGGTTTATTCTACTGCTAACTCTAGCGGATAACGACCCGATTTTATGCTTGGGGTTCAAGGAGCATCGCCATGACTACTCTACTCAGCGCAGATACTGCTGCCACCCGCTACTGGCATGTTTTGGCGGACGGCAAGGTGCAGTGCGACCTGTGTCCGCGCTTTTGCAAATTGCATGAAGGCCAGCGCGGATTGTGTTTTGTCCGCCAGAATCTGGATGGGCAAATCGTGATGACCAGTTACGGCCGCTCCAGCGGTTTTGCCATCGATCCTATCGAGAAAAAGCCGCTGAACCATTTTCTACCCGGCACACCGATTTTTTCCTTCGGCACCGCCGGCTGCAATTTGGCCTGCAAGTTTTGCCAGAATTGGGACATCAGCAAGTCGCGGGAGATGGACACGCTGATGAGCCGCGCTGCGCCGGAAGCAATCGCCAGGGCCGCTTTGGAACACGGTTGCAGCAGCGTGGCCTATACCTACAACGACCCAGTGATCTTTCACGAATACGCCATCGATACGGCCCAAGCCTGTCGGGAGCTGGGATTGAAGTCGGTAGCGGTCACGGCAGGCTATGTCTGCGCCGAGCCGCGCTCTGAATTTTACCGTTACATGGATGCCGCCAATGTCGATCTAAAAGCCTTTTCCGAGGATTTTTATCACAAAATCACCGGCGGCCATTTGCAGCCGGTGCTGGAAACCTTGCAGTTTTTGAAACACGAAACCCCGGTCTGGTTGGAGTTAACCACGCTACTGATTCCCGGCGCCAATGATTCAGAGGCCGAATTGGAAGCGATGACGCAATGGGTGGTCGAGTATTTGGGAGCGGATGTACCCATGCATTTCACCGCCTTTCATCCGGATTGGAAAATGACGGATACGCCGCCCACGCCACGTTCGACTTTATTGTCGGCACGCAGCATTGCCTTTAAAAACGGCGTGCGTTACGCCTATGTCGGCAATGTTCATGATAAGTCGGCGGAGAGTACGTATTGCCACAGTTGCGGCAAAATTTTGATCGGTCGCGACTGGTATGAGTTGTCGGATTGGAATTTGGATGCCGCCGGCAATTGCCGGTTTTGCGGTAGTGCCTGTGCGGGTGTATTTAATCCCTTACCGGGCGATTGGGGCGCTAAACGCCAGGCCGTAAAGTTTTAACTGGCTGGTTTACCGCTATGACCAAGCGTCCGGATTGATTTGGCCGATAGCCTGAAATGCAGGTTTGCAGAATAAGTAACCTTGAAACAGCGTGACGCCGCAGGCCAGCAGAAAATCCCGCTCGGCCTTGGTTTCAATGCCTTCCGCCAGCACTTCGATGCCGAGTTCGCGGCAGATTTGCACAACCCCGGTGACAATCGCCTGTTTGGGTTTGCTAAGGTTGATATCGCGTATCAGATCCATGTCCAGTTTAAGCACATCAGGCTGGAATTCGGCGAGCAGGTTCAGGCCGGCGTAGCCCGCACCGAAATCGTCGATTGCGGTTTTAAAGCCGAAGCGGCGGTATTCGGTGAATATATTGATTAAATGCGGACGGTCGGAAACGTCCTCGCCCTCAACCACTTCGAAAATGATGCGATCTTTGGAAAAATTGTAGCGTTGCGCCGCGTCAAAAGTTGAACGGATGCAGGCTTCGGGTTGGTAAACCGCATTCGGCATAAAATTTATCGATACAAACTCTTGTATACCCAATTTGGCTGCGCCTTCTACGGCTTTTATCCGGCAGCTTTGGTCGAAGCGATAGCGGTTGGCGTCGGTCACTTTGCCTAACACCGATGCGGCCGATTCGCCGTTAACCCCGCGCACCAAGGCTTCGTGCGCAAAAACGGTCCGGGCAAAAAAATTGACGATGGGTTGATAGGCAAAACTAAAGTCGAAATCCAACTCATCGAGGTCCTGGCAGCGATTACAACTGGGTAGGTCGGAATTGGTGTGGGCTTGCGGGGAATTTTGCGCGGTTTTTTCTGGCATAGCGGATTCTCGAAATCGATATCAGGATGTTAGTCATCCTTGCTTAAGTGGGGGCGTTCTTTGCCGCCTTTATTATCAAGTGTAGCGAAGTTCAGTGGAATAAACATTTACTTCGCCGGCTTTCGAAGGCACGGTATCGGGTTGATTTTACTATTCACTTAAGTGGTTCAGTGTCAAATCCTAATATTTAATTATTTGAACCAGCATGATTTTTGATTCTGATTGGAAACTTGCATATGATAGCCGAACAGATTTAAGTCGTTGCTTGCTCACACTGTCCCTGCAAACATTCAGCAGGCTTCCGGCAAACGGAACTTAAGGGAATTCCATGAAAAAACCTCGATCACTCGATCACGACGGCCTGGATGGCATTATTCCGTCCACGGATAAAGCGCGGCTGAAATCCGGCAATCCGCAAGGCAAGTCAGACAAAACCCTAAAAAAGCCTATGCACAGCAATGTGCCCTGGTTGCTTGGCGTGATTGGTTCACTGGCCTTGCTGGCGGTGTTAGTGCCGGATTTAACGCAAAAGCCGGAAGCCATCACCCAGACCGCAGCCCTGGATAAACAGGCGGCGCCAGTCAAAAGCCCGGCGTCAACACCGCTTGTAGCCTCAGAAAATACTGATACCCCAGCGCCGAAGCCCCCTGCCGAAGCGGCTCCAACTTTGGTTGCCGAAGCTAAACCGGAGCACTCGCTGGCGGCAAATCAAAACGCGCAACAGTCGGCCGCCGGCGATGCCGACATTCAGAGCCCTGACGCGTTGCCGGAGTTACCCACCGAACCGACAGCGGCAGGTATTCCCAAATCTTCTCCGGATAAGGCCGTTCAAGCGTCTGCCGCGGTGCCGTTTACCGTATATTTCAAATTCGACTCCAGCAAATTGACGCCGGAATCGGCTAATAGCGCCAACGAACTATTAAGCGCGGCAAAAAACTGTCGAAACCTGATTAAGCTGAACGGGCATACCTGTAATTTGGGTAGCGATGCCGCCAACTTACAGTTGGGTTTAACGCGGGCCAATGCGGTAAAAAAATTATTGATCGCTAGCGGTATCGGCGCAAAAGCCATCCTCACCGCATCGGAAGGCATGAGAAAACCGGCGGCACCGAACGATACCAAAGAGGGCCAGGCTTTAAACCGTCGGGTCGAATTGCAGTGTGTGGATAATTAACCGAATTAAAGAGGATAGACGCCATGATACAAAACACTAAATCAGACTATCAGATAGCCCAACAGCAAATTCTCGACGGCATTATTTCAGGCGAGTTCGATATCGAAAACCGCAAGGATTTGGGGCCCTTGATTCCGATCCGCTTGTTTCAAGCCTTGCGCATGGTGGCGCTGGGATCGAACGTGGAAGATATATTAGGGCAGGGCGCGCCGTCGCTGGTTTACCATTCCGGCCAGAGTTTGGGTTTGGCGATGGGGCAGATTGCCGCCGCCAATATCGATAAGGATCTGGAAACCTATGTCGGTAAAATCAAATTGCTGTGCCGACAGCTGAGCATCGGTTTGGTAGTGCCGGACAAAGTAGATTTGTCGGCGGGGGTGTTGGAATTGCGAGTGGACGAATGCGTATCCTGCGCCGGCATTCATCACGTTTCCGCGCCTATCTGTCATTTCGAAGCCGGCATGGTCGGCGGCATCGTCAGAACCTTTTTTAATCGCAACGTGAAGGCGACCGAAACCAAGTGCAATGCGCTGGGCGACAAGACTTGTTTAATCCGCGTCGATTTACTGTAGGTTGATAATTATTAAAAGAATCAGGAGAACAACATGAGTAGCAATGTCCAATTTCTCGACCCGCGAAAATCTCAGAACAGCGAAATCGATTCCATCTTGCGTAATCTGATGAACATTCAGGGCGTATCGGCGGCGGCCATTGTCGATAGCGACGGCTTTGTCACGCATATCCACCGCGATTTCGAAATCAACACCGACGCCATCGGCGCCTCCGTGCAGGTGGTATTCGGCGCGGCGGCGAAAGCGGCGCAACACGTCGGCCATCATTTGACCAACATGGTGATTTGCGAAAACAACGACGGTTATATCTTATCAACACCGATAGACGCGGGCTTCATTTTGGCTCTGGTAACCCAGCGGGAAGCCTTGTTGGGTCGGGTGCGGTTTGAATTGAAAGAAACCATCCCGGTATTGAAAAAATTGTTCACCAGTTATCTGGCCAATTAACCGCTGCCTAGAGCCTGAATATGCATTGGTTTGAATCGCAGTTGGCGCAGCTGGATACGCTCGCCGACGACTATCTCGCCGCGCGCCGGCAACCGGCGGCGGACATCGTCAATGTCAGCGAAGCCACCCGCCTAAAGCGCGCGGCATTTATCGACGCCGTGCAGGCTGTGGTGGATAAAGTTGTCAAGATTGAGGGCGTAAGCGCCTGTGCAGCCTACCACGACGGCCTGATTCTGGCCCAGTCCGCCGAAGCGTCCAATATGGATGCATTCGGGGCGGTCATTCAGGAAACGATACGCGCCGCTCAGCACGGCGAAACCTCTCTAGGCCTCGGCGAGATCGAACAGATCGTCATCGTCGGTGCCGTCAACAAGCTGGCGATGCTCAGCGTCGGGCCTATTATTTTATGTATTTCCAGTCCCAAGGGTGTCAATTTGGCCACCGTGTTGAGTCAGGCCAAATAGACAGCGGCAGTTAAATCCACGCCGCCGTTTCTTCCATCCCCTCCGGCTGTTAGGAGAAATTCCGCTCTCCCACGGTCATAGAAATTGCCCTCCATTGGCAGCTGAACTAAGCTGTTCAGTAAACGGTGGGTGTTGTCTCACGGTTTCGAAAAAAGAATAACTAGATCTTCGTTAAATCACCGGGGGGATGCAAAATGAGAGACTGCTGGTCTAAATTTGGCGTCGGCATGACTGTCAAATTGGCTTTTGTGTTTGCTGTGCTGCGCCAGCCAATCACTATGGCGGCGGAAATCGGCGGCGACTTAGTAGCTGATACCGCGAAGTCTAGCCAGACCTTTTCGGCTGATTCGAAGGCGGATGAGGATGCCGGTATCGAGACCAATGCCGCCGAACAGTTTCATGATGCAAGCAGGGATGTCGCCGATATGGATTTGGTGGAGCTGGTAAATGTCAAGGTGTCGCCCTTCGATGTCTCCCTCCAGCTCGATAGCGGATACCTGGCCTCGAATTCGGTGTCCGGCTCCCGTTTCGATGCGCCGATCAGCGATTTGCCGTTTGCGCTCCAAGCCTTCACCGAGTCCTTCATCAAGGATCAAAAGCCCCGCGATATTTTCGACATAGCCCGTTATTCGCCTGGCGTCACCTATCGCAGCAACGACTTCAACGAAGGCAACGCCAACCTGGCCATTCGCGGCTTCGCGGTTGGATCATTGGCCGGTGGCAATATCCACACGCTGCGCGATGGCGTCCACGGCCCGTCTGTTCTGGATTTCACCAATATCTCGCGGGTTGAAGTGGTTAAAGGGCCGGCATCGTTTCTGTACGGTCAGGTCGCGCCGGGCGGGATCGTCAACGTCATCACCAAAAATCCGCAACGTCAATTTGCCGCCAATGCCGATGCACGCTACGGCTCCTACGGCGAGTACCGTTTCGATGTCGACGTCACGGGGCCAGCTACCAAAACCTTGTTCTACCGGCTGGCGGCTTCCTATGACCAGGATATGCATTACTGGGAACCGTATGATGCGCACTCATGGAACATCTCGCCTTCTTTGCTTTGGCAACCCAGCGACCGCCTGAGTGTCTCGTTAAAATACGAAAACTTCGAAAAAATCGAAGAACCCCAGCTCATGCAAAAACCCGGCTACAGCACGCAGGTCGGCGTGTTGCCGACAGCCGCCGATCCCAACCTCTCGGGCGTGGATGTGCCGGGCCTGCCCAATAATTGGAATAGCATGGCCTACAGTGACTATCGGCATAGCAACACGCATAATCTCAGCACCTGGATAGACTTCAAGGCCGACGAGCACTGGAATCTGCGTACCGGCTTTTCGCATTTGGAATACGATGTCGATGCGCTGTTTACCGGCAACCTCGGCATGGTCAATAACACCACGCTGATGCAGGGCCGTCGGGTCAGGCAGCAAATCTATAGCAACCGCGACGATACGATAGAACTGCAAGGCGTGGGCAAGTATGACCTGGGTTTCGCCAGTCTGCGTTTGCTGCTGGGCGGTCAATACATAGACCGCAATTTTCATCGCGCAGGGGGGCAGGCCGCGAATGATCCGGCCTTGGGCAGTAATCCGACTGCTTCGCCTTTACCCTTGTGGGATTTAGGCAATCCCAATACCTGGAACCGCAATACGGCGATACCGTCATCCCTGCTGACGACCAGCGGCCTCGACGAAAATGTGCAGGCCGTGGACAAATCGGTTTACGGCAGTTCCACCTTCGGTTTCTTCGATGACCGCTTACTGCTGCTGACAGGTTGGCGCTGGACTTCGACCGAAAGCCAATACACAAACCGGCTGACCAACCAATCGCAAGTTTCCACCGCCAGCACGGTCACGCCCCAATATGGCCTGCTCTACAAACTGACACCCGAATGGTCCTTGTTCGGCAGTTACGCCGAATCTTTCGTGCCCGGCACTTTTCCGGTCAACAATCTGGATGGCACCTTATCGATTCCCAAGCCGACTGAGGGCTGGGGGTATGATGTCGGCATTAAGGCCGACTGGTTTGGCGGTCGTTTGTCCAGTACGCTGACTTACTTCGATATCCGTAATAAATACATCGTCAACGATCTGGCGGTGACTAATTCCGCCGGCGGCATCACAATTTACGGTCTGCAAAGCGGTGAGCAGCGTTCCCACGGCATCGAATGGGACGCCACCGCTAAACTGACCGACGACTGGCAACTGTATCTGTCCTATAGCTACATGGACGCGAGGATCAGCGAATTCAGCGGTCGGGACCATGCCATCCTCGCCCAAGATCCTGGCTCGCTCGACGCGGCCGGGCTGGCGAATTATAAGAACGTCAACCGTTTCCACAACGCCCCGCTGCAAATGAGCGCGCCGCATCTGGCCAACCTGTGGACGCGTTACGACTTTAGTGTGGAGGCGCTGCGCGGCCTGCATCTGGGCGGCGGTGTCAATCTGGTCTTCGATCAGACTTTGTTGCCTGATAGCCCGGCCACCTCGCGGCAAACGTACGCCTTGTTGAACGCCCTGGTCGGCTATACCTGGGAAGCGGGAGGGCATAGCATGAGCATAGACCTGATGGGCAAAAACCTGCTCGACGAACAGTACCGGCCCTCGCAAAGCAGCCGTGGCAGGCCCCGCGAGCTGATGATCAACTTTTCGGTCAAGTTCTGATCCTGGCGCTAAGGCTATGAAACCAGCCGACTATTCATTCTGTTTGACTTCGGAGTCATTCGGGTTGTATGGATGCCGGGCTGTAAGCCGGTTCGCCTCAGGCCTTGCCGATATTGGGCTTTACGGCGGATTTGTGACGCAAGAGGTAAGGTTTTGAGCACCAATTCGCATGCGTCTTGCGCTTCCTGCGCAGGGAAATGGATATGTTCGAGGCGCAATGCACGGGCGGCTCTTTGGCTTGCCGCGGTGCTGCTTTTGCCGGGCTTGGCCCTCAGCCAGGATGTCTTAGTCGATAACCCCTATAAAGTGAAGGCCGCTTTCCTGCGCAATTTTGCCCACTATGTCAATTGGCCGGAACACGCGCTTCCAGCCGGCAATGCACCTTGGTGTATCGGTATCCTGGGACCCGATCCGTTTGGTGATATTTTGGAAACGACCTTGCGGGGACGGACCGAACAGGGTCGTACTTTTGTCATTGTTCGCGCCGCTACCTTGGAAGAGCTGCCGCCGTGTCAGATTGTTTTTATGACTTATCCGGATGCCGCAAAGCGGCGCACGGCGCTTGCTGTATTAAAACAAAAGCCGGTTCTTACGGTCAGTGACGAGCCGGAATTCTTGCCGGACGGTGGAGTCATAGCATTTAAAGTGACGGATAGGGTGCGGATGAGCATCAACCTCGACCAAGCCCGAGCGGTTTCATTGGCGATTCAGACCAAAATGTTGGAAGTCTCCAGCGAGATTTTGGAAAACGGCGAGATGCGCCGAATGAGATAAGTGATGTCCATCCAAGCCACTATTTATAACAGACTTGCGCTAGTGCTTTGGGGGGCGGCGCTGTTGGCGTTTGTGTTGGCAGCGGCGGGGTTGGCGCTGTTTCATAGCATGACCTTGGAACAGCGCGTCCGGCAGATCATGGAGCCCTACGCGCAATTGGTCTCCGTGGGCACTGACGCGGCGGTGGCTTTCGAAGATCCGCTGCGGGCTCAGGAAGTTCTCGATACCTTGCGCGCCAATCCGCAAATTCAGGAGGCGGATATTTTTTTGGATAGCGGGAGGATTCTGGCCAGCCTCAACGGCAACGTATTCGGCCCTCCTCGGGGTATGCCAAGCCTGCCCGATGGCGTTTATCTAAACCACGATACCGCAGAGTTGTTGCAGGGTTTAAGCAAAGGCGGGCGCCTGCGCATTGTGATGGGTTTGGAACAATTGAGCCAGCAAACGCACCAGTTGTTCTGGTTATTCGGTGCCGGCATGCTGGTGTTGTTGGCCGCGACCTTAGGGCAGCTGGCGGTGCTGCGACGCACTATCATTCGGCCGATTGCGTCCTTAACAGTAGCCGCCGAGCGTGTTCGGCACTCCGCCGACTACCGGCATCGAGTGCCTGCCGTCGGTACCGATGAAGTAGCGCGTTTGGGGCAAAGTTTCAACGCGATGATGGACGCGGTTGAGGAACGCGAAATCGAATTGTCCCGGCTTAACGTCTTCCATCGCACGATTTTGGACAATGCGGCCTACGCTATTGTCTCTACCTCCCCGGACGGTACTATTACCAGTTTCAATTTGGCCGCAGAACGCTTGTTGGGGTATATGGCCGGCGAGTTGATAGGCAAGAAAACGCCGGCGCTTTGGCATGATAGGGCAGAGGTCGAGCGCTACGCTCAGAAATTGTCTGAAGAACTTGGGGTCTTGATTTCTCCGGGATTCGACGTCTTTACCGCGCGTCCCCTGCGCAATCTGCCTGAGGAAAACGAGTGGACTTTTATCCGCAAAAACCGGACCCGCGTGCCGGTGAGCCTATCAATAACGGCCTTGCGGAGCGAGAGCGGCGGCATCTGCGGATTCGTCGGCTTGATATACGATCTTACCGAACGTAAACAGGCCCAGCACCAGCTGCAATTGCTGACTTACTCTCTGGATCAAGTGAAGGAATCCATATTTCTGATGCCCGAGAACGATCCGAAATTTCTTTATGCGAGTCAAGGTGCCGCTACCAGGCTGGGATACAGTTGTGATGAACTCACCAGTGGTATGGGGGTGTTCGACATTGATCCCAGCTGGTCGCCGGCAGTGTGGGAGACATTTTGGCCGGCGTTGTCGGAGCGCCGCCAGATGCAATTCGAAACGACCCACCGGACGCGTGATGGTCAGGTTTTCCCGGTGGAAGTGACCGGTAACTGCTTTGAGTTCGACGGCAAGATATACAACCTGGCAATTTGCCGGGATATTACCGAGCGCAAAAACGCCGAGAAATTGTTGTCGGAATACGCCGCGATTGTTGAATCCACTGAAGATGCCATCATCGGTAAGACCCTAGACGGCATCATCACCAGCTGGAACAAGGGAGCGGAGCGCATGTTCGGGTATAGGGCCGACGAGATCGTCGGTCATTCGATTGATATCCTAATACCCGACGAGTGCCGGCGTGAGGAGGGGGAAATCCTGGTTAAAGTTCGACGCGGAGAATCGATCAGGCATTATGAGACTGTCCGCCGCTGCAAAGAAGGGCAATTGATTGATGTCTCGGTAACGGTGTCGCCGCTACGAAATTCGCAAGGCCAAATTGTCGGGGCTTCCAAAATTGCCCGCGATATCACTGATCGCAAACGCGCGGAAAACGAACTGATACGCTATCGAAATGAGTTGGAAAATACGGTACAGCAACGCACTGCCGAGCTGCTGCTGGCTCGTGATGCCGCCGAAGCGGCTAATAAAGCCAAGAGCGTGTTTCTGGCCAATATGAGCCACGAACTGCGCACCCCGATGAACGCCATTCTCGGATTTTCCGGCATCCTGCTGAAAAACCCCTTGCTGCATGAAAGTGATCGCTGCAACGTCGAAATTATCAATCGTAGCGGCGAACACTTGCTGAACTTGATCAATGAGGTGTTGGAAATGGCCAAGATAGAAGCCGGCCGCGTCCAACTGGAAGAGGCGCCGTTCGATTTGGGGGAAATGGTGCTTGATGTGATAAAGATGATGCAGGTACGCGCTGCCGAGAAAAATCTGCAATTAGTCGTCGATCAGTCTTCGGCATTTCCGCGCTATATCGTCGGTGACCAGGCCCGCTTGCGCCAAGTATTGATCAATCTGGTGGGCAACGCGCTGAAATTTACCCAGCAAGGTGGGGTGATCATACGCCTGTCCACCAAGAACAACGCCATCGCTCATCTGTTGATTGAAGTAGAGGATTCCGGCCCCGGGATTACAGCTGAAGACCAAAAGCACATTTTCGAACCCTTTGTGCAGATAGGACACCTTGCCGACAACAAAGGCACCGGGCTGGGCTTAAGCATCACCAGGCAATTTGTGCAACTAATGAAGGGCTCCATCAGTCTGGAAAGTTCACCGGGAAAGGGCTCGCTGTTTCGGATCGATGTGCCGCTGAAGCAGGCGCAGGCAGCCGATATTAGCGATCTGTACCGTTTGGAAGAACGTATGGTTCTGGGGCTGATGCCGGGGCAGGACAATTATCGGATTCTGATAATCGAAGATCAGCTGGAGAATCAATTATTGCTGGTTAATCTGATGGAGGCCGTGGGCTTTCAGGTTAAGGTTGCAGAGAATGGCGAGCTGGGCGTGGCCTTATTCCAAAGCTGGCAGCCGCACTTAATTTGGATGGATAGACAGATGCCGGTCATGGATGGTTTGGAAGCGACCAGAATCATTCGGACCTTGCCGGGCGGCAAAGAAGTGAAAATAGTGGCGGTCACGGCGTCGGCTTTCACCGAGCAACGGGCGGATATCATGGTGGCCGGCATGGATGACTTAATCTGTAAGCCTTACCGGGCCAACGAAATTTACGACTGTCTAACCCGGCTATTGGGCGTGCGCTATGTGTATGCCGACCCACCGGCAATAATGCCAGAGGACCTGATTTTGACGGCGGAGATGCTGTCAGTAGTGCCGCAGAATTTACGCGGGGATTTGGAGTTGGCGGTGAAAAATCTGGATAGCGAGCGTATAGGTATGATTATTCAACAGATTGCGGCGTACGATCTGAGGGTGACAGCCGCATTGAGTCGGCTTGCCGAAAGTTATGAGTATCCGACGATACTCAAGGTACTGGGGAGTAACTAGAACATCATGATAAATACAGGCAAAATTCTGGTAGTTGACGACACCTCGGCGTCTTTGAAGTTGCTGTCGGATCTACTGAAGGCCGAAGGGTATGAGGTGCGTTCGGCGATAAACGGTGAGCTGGCGGTTAATTTTGCCACCGCCAATCCGCCTGATTTGGTGTTGCTGGATATTCTGATGCCGGGTATGGGCGGCTTTGAGGTGTGTCGTCGGCTCAAAGCGCATCCCGATACCCGCAATGTGCCGATCATTTTCATCAGTGCGCTGTCCGAGCCGGATGAAAAAGTCCAAGGCTTCGAACTAGGCGCGGTGGACTTCGTCACCAAGCCGTATCAGCGCGAGGAGTTACTGGCGCGCGTGCGCACGCATCTGGAAATCGACCGGCTGCGCAATCATCTGGAAGAACTGGTGGAAGAGCGCAGCCACCAACTCCTGGAAAGCGAGAAAAAGCTCAGGGCCAGTCTGAACGACCTTGTTGCGGCACATAGCCTAATGCACACATTGCTGCACACTATTCCCGATCTGGTCTGGTTAAAGGACCCACAGGGCGTGTATATCACCTGCAATCGGCAATTCGAACGCTTATACGGCGCCAAGGAAGCTGACATTGTCGGCAAGACCGATTACGACTTTGCCGCCAGGGAACTGGCCGACTTTTTCCGCGAGAATGATCGCAAAGCCCTGGCGGCAGGCCGGGTTTGCGCCAATGAAGAATGGCTGACGTTCGCCGAGAACGGCTACTCCGGCTTGTTCGAAACCCTGAAGACACCGGTATTGAATCAGGACGGCCAACCGATAGGTGTGCTCGGCATCGCCCGCGACGTAACCGCGCGTAAGGCAGCCGAAGCCAAAGTTCAGCGCCACATGCAGCTCTATGCCGCCTTGAGTCAGTGCAATAAGGCCATCGTGCATAGTGCCGACGAAGCCGAATTATTCCTGGAAATCTGCCGAGCCGCCGTGGAATTTGGCGGTATGAAAATGGCCTGGGTTGGCTTGTTTGGCGCTGATCGGCGCGTTATACGTCCGGTTGCCAGTTTTGGCGAAGGCGCGGATGAGCTGGCCACGATAGATATGTCCATGTCTGCCGATAGCGCTTTCGGCCACAGCCCTACCAGCATCGCGATCCGCGAACAACGTCCTTATTGGTGTCAGGATTTCATTAACGATCCGCTTACCGTGCCATGGCGAAAACAGGGCTTGCGCGCCGGCTGGGCGGCGTCGGCCTCGTTGCCATTGCGGAGAAACGATAGCGTGGTCGGCGCATTCGTATTGTACGCTGACGAGGTTAACGCCTTCGACGATGCTGCCCGCGATCTGTTGGTCGAAATGTCGATGGATATTAACTTGGCCTTGGAAAATTTCAGCCGCGCGTTGGCCCAAAAGCAGGCGGAAGCCGAGATTGAGCGCTTAGCGTTTTACGATCCACTGACTAACCTACCGAATCGCCGTCTGCTTTACGACCGCTTGCAACAAGCAATAGTGACTAACGCCCGGCATGATAAACACGGTGCGGCCTTGTTTATTGACCTGGATAACTTCAAAACGCTTAACGACACCAAGGGCCATACTATTGGCGATTTGCTGCTGATCGAAGTCGCCCAACGTCTCCGAGATTGTGTGCGCGAAGGCGATACTGTCGCCAGGCTGGGCGGCGACGAATTTGTGATGATCCTCAACAGCCTAAGCTCGGATGAAACGCGCGCTTCTGCTCATACCAAAACGCTGGCCGGCAAAATCCTTTCCGCCATTGATCAACCGTATTCGTTGCAGGGATATGATCACCATTGTTCGGCCAGCATGGGCATCTGCATGTTCCGCAATCAACATATTACGGCGGAAGAGTTGCTGAAATATACCGATACCGCGCTATACCAAGCCAAGCGCGGCGGCCGTAATAAGCTGTTGTTTTATGATCCGGTGATGCAGGCCGCTTTGGAGACTCGCGCCGTATTGGAATGCGATTTGCGTTGTGCATTGGCCGAGCAGCAATTGGTGTTGTATTACCAGATGCAGGTCAATCAAACCGGCCTGATTATCGGCGCGGAAGTGTTGATACGTTGGCAGCATCCGCAACGCGGCTTGGTTTCGCCTTTGGAGTTTATTCCCCTGGCCGAGGACACCGGTTTGATTTTACCGATAGGCAAATGGGTTATGGACTCGGCTTGCGCTCAGCTCAAAGCCTGGGAACACGATCCGGTTAAGTCCAAACTACAACTTGCTGTTAACGTCAGCGCGATGCAGTTTCATCAAGAGGATTTTGCTGAGCAAGTGCGGCGAACTTTGGCGCGCTACGATTTGAGTCCTAATCGGCTTAAACTTGAGCTCACCGAGAGTTTGGTGCTGGATGACATTGAGGACGCTATTGTGAAAATGCAGCAACTTCGTGATTTTGGCGTGCGCTTCTCGATGGACGACTTTGGCACCGGTTATTCGTCGCTATATTATCTGACCAAGTTACCGATTGACCAGTTGAAGATCGACCAGTCCTTCGTGCGCAATATTACCTTATCCCAAAGTGATGCGGTGATTGTGCAAACCATCATCGGCATGGCTGAGAGCTTGGGTATCGAGAGTATTGCCGAAGGTGTTGAGACCGAAGAACAGTTGAGATTCTTGGAATTGCAAGGCTGTCATTTATATCAGGGCTACTTCTTCGGTAGGCCGGTACCATTGGCTGATTTCGAAGCCCAATGCGATTATTCAGCGCAGCCCGATTTGCAGGCTAAAGAAAGTTAGAGGCACATCTTCTGCCTGAACAAAGGCCGAAGCTTAGCGGGTGACTGAAATATTTCAGAGCCGTCGTCACACGGTGCGACAAAATGAAGCGCAATTTTTAAAGTGTTATCGCTCTGGCATACGCTTTAATTAAGTTAACCAGGTAAAACGGCAACAGTTCCTGGTTGAGCCGTAAATTATCATTATAAAAATAATAAGCGAAGGGGTTGTTGGTGGGGAGCGGGGGAGAACAAAAAAAGTGCGAAGTGGTCGGTATTGGCGCTTCGGCGGGTGGGCTGCAAGCCTTAATGCCGGTTATTGCCGGATTAAAACAGCGGGGGAGATTCGCCTATGTGTTGGCTCACCATCTATCGCCCGATAAGCCCTGTTCACTGATAGAACTATTGCAGAGCAAATGCCAGCTTGCCGTATCCTGGGCTGAGGATGGTATGGCTCTGGCGCCGGATAACCTTTTTGTGTGTCCGCCGGGACACAATATCGAGGTGGTGGATGACAAATTGCTAGTGTTTCAGGTCGAAGAGGCACAACCCATCGCGCCGTCGATAGATCGATTATTTCGTTCCATCGCTGACAGCCGGCAGGATAAAGCCATCGTCGTTATTCTCTCCGGCTCGGGACACGATGGCACCTTGGGGGCTGAAGCGGTCGCCGCAGCCGAGGGCTTGGTTATCTTGCAAAACCCGGCAGACGCCGTGCATAGCGCAATGCCCGAGTCGGTCATCAAATTAGGCTTTGCGGATTTGGTGGGCAGTTCACAACAGATTGCCGAGTGGCTGAATCACACCGACGACATCGATGGCGTAATCAACGATGAAGTGATGGGTTCCGCGAACGCATTTTCAGAGTTAATCCGCTTGGTTCATCACACGACCGGCTTGGATGTCAACAGTTACAAGGAAGGCACCTTGCGTCGCCAGGCATTTCGCCGGTTTCGCAGTCTGGAAATCGACTCCTTGGAACGCTATGTCGATTACGTTAAAGAGCATCCGGAAGAACTCAGCCTCTTGCAACAGCGCTTTATGGTGTCGGTATCATCGTTCTTTCGCGATGAAAGCGCCTTTGCGGCATTGGCAGCCGCATTGCGGATTCTGGTAGCCGGCAAAGCGGCCGGCGATTCAATCAGAGTTTGGGTGCCCGGCTGCTCAACCGGTGAAGAACCTTATTCTATCGCAATACTCTTGGCCGAGATTTTGGGGGACAGGTTAAGCCTATTCGAGGTGCGGGTGTTTGCGACCGACATTCGGGATGAAGCGATTGAATTTGCGCGGGCTGGGGTATACACATCCCGAGAAATGACCAATTTAGGCGCGGAGCGGCAACAGCGTTGGTTTAAAAATGAGGGGAGCGGTTGGCGGATTCAGCCGCTTGTCCGTGAGTTATGTATATTTTCCACGCACAACATTATCCATCACCCACCCTTCATTAATATGGATTTGGTGAGTTGTCGGAATTTGTTGATTTATTTCAAACCGGCGCAGCAATCGGATTTAATCAACGCTTTTCATTACGCGCTGAAGCCTGACGGCTTGTTGTTCTTGGGAAAGTCAGAATCAGTAGGGCTAAATTCGCCTTTGTTCGAGGTATTGGATGGCAGTAATAAACTCTATCGCCGTCGGGCCGTGGAAACGCGGCATGTACTTCGCTATTCGCCGTTTAATGCCGCTATCGAAGCCAACGGAGCCAAGTTGAATATGGGGAATACGCACTATCGGCAAGCCTTAACCGAGTTAGCCATTAACGCTTTGATGAGGGATTACGCGCCAGCCGGCGTGCTGATCAATGATAATTTTGAACCCTTGCGCTTTTTCGGCAATGGCCGCCGCTTTTTTGGATTGCCTGAAGAAAGTACCGATTTTTCAGTGTTTTCGCTGTGTCTGCCCGAGTTGCGTAATGAACTGAAAGCACTCTGTTTCAGGTTGATACAAGAAAAGCTAAACGTCGCGGAAGGTGTGACGCTCGACATACATATTGATGGTGTCGCCTGCCGGGTTAGGCCGAAAGTGACGCGGGTTGAGCAGACGCCGGGCAGCCATGAGTTTGGTATGTTGATTACATTTATAGAGGTCGCTCCGATTCTGCTAGCCGGCAAAACGCCGGATAAAACTGCACAACCCTATGACGAAATCGCACAAATTCGCCGAGAGTTGGCGGATAGTCGCGAACTTTTACACAGCGTGATTAACCAGCTCGAATCCGCCAATGCCGAATTGCAGATGCTGCGTGAGGAAGTGCAATGCTCCAGCGAAGAGTTACAGGCCTCCAATGAGGAACTGCAAGCCTCGAATGAAGAATTAACCACACTAAACGATGAGTTGCGGGTCAAGTCAGTGGAGTCTGCCCAGCTCAATGCCACGCTAACCAGTATTCAAAACTCCCTGCGTAGTAGTCTGGTCCTGGTCGACAAAGAAGGCCATGTCACGCGCTACAACGCCTTCGCTACCCGGGTGTTCGGTTTAGTGCCGGACGATATCGGGCAGTTTTTGTACGGAATTCCCTGTCATATCCCGATACCTAAGTTACGAGATTACGTAAGCAACGTAGTGCTCAGTGGCGACTCGGTGGTGGAACAGATCCACCACGGCGATTTTCATTTTCTGATGCAGATCGATCCATTCGAGAACGAGGTGGGCGACATTGCCGGCGCGGTATTGAGCTTTTCCGATATTTCCGAGTTGTATTCCGCCGAAGAAGCTCAAAGAAATATTGAAGCCCGCTTTCGGCTGTTTATGGATAACAGTTCCGCTGCGGCTTGGATTAAAGACGAGGAGGGGCGTTATGTTTATTTGAATAAAGTGTATGAGCAGCGCTTTCGGGTAAAGCTCCAGGACTGTCTGAATAAAACCGATTTTGAGGTGTGGCCGCAAAGCGTTGCCGAACAGTTACGCGCCAATGACTTGGTAGTCATGCAGACCGGGCAGGCGTTAGAAATAGATGAAACGATCATCGAAACGGACGGTAGCGAGCAAATTTGGCATAGCAGCAAGTTTAGCTTTTGCGATGTGGAAGGTCGGTGTTATGTCGCCGGGGTGGCGACAGAGGTGACGGCTCAGCGGCAAGCCGAGAGAGTACTGCGCGAAAGTGAGCAACGCGTGCGTTTGGCTATGGATGCCGCCAGAGGCGGTTCCTGGGAATGGGAATTGGCGACTAACCGGAATTATTGGTCTGACGACCTATGGGGTTTGTATAACATTCCCTATGGCTCGGTCGAACCCTGTTATGCGTCTTGGCGGAAAACGGTGCATCCGGACGACATCGCGCGGGTAGAGGCCATCAACGCAGATGCGGTCGCGCGTTCGGCTGCGTTCGAAACTGAATGGCGGGTCGTGCTCCCTGAAGGGCAGGAGCCGCGCTGGCTAATGTGCCGAGGTCGCCCGCTGTCGAATGACGATGGCAGCGTGATTAAATATATTGGTGTGGTCATCGATATTACCGCGCGAAAGAGATCCGAAGAGCAATTGCGCAAAAACGCTTTGCTAGAGGAAGAGCTTAGCCATTTGCAGGGGCTATTGGAGTCGGCTTTTGCGGGCTATTGGGATTGGAATATTCCCAAAGGCAGCGAATATTTTAGTGATACCTTTAAAGCTATGTTGGGTTATGGGGACGACGAATTTCCAAATGTCCCGGAAAGCTGGCAAAAATTTATTTTTAGCGAGGATTTGCCCCGTGTTACCGAAAAGTTCGAGCGGCATGTAGCCAGTCATGGTGCAGAACCGTATTACAACGAAGTGAGGTATCGACACAAGAACGGTTCCACGGTTTGGGTGATTTGCGCCGGCCGGGTGGTGCAATGGGCGGAAACCGGTCAGCCGCTTCGAATGGTGGGCTGTCATATCGATATTACGCAGATGCACCAGCGCTTGGACGAACTGGTTGAAGCGAATCTGCGTGCCGATACCGCCAACCAGGCAAAAACGGCATTTCTGGCCAACATGAGTCACGAAATCCGCACCCCGCTCAACGCCATTGTCGGTCTCACCCATATTTTGTCCCGCAAAGTAAGAGACCCGGAGCAAACGAGTTTTCTGAAGCAAATTGGCGACTCGGCGCAACATTTGCTTGGCGTGATCAGCGATATCCTCGATTTGTCCAAGATCGAGGCGGAAAAGTTGGTGTTGGAATCCGTGGAGTTCGATTTAGGTGACGTGGCGGCCAAGGTTCAGACGATTATGCACGAATTGGCTGAAAACAAAGGCCTGAGCTTAAGCGTGGATTGCTCAACTTTAAACTATCTATTGTGCGGAGACCCCATCCGCTTTAGCCAGGCGTTAATAAACTACATCAGCAACGCGATCAAGTTTACTGACAAAGGTTTTGTTCAGGTCCGGATTTTCCCGGTTAGCGAACAGGGCGATAAAGTGCTGTTGAGGGTGGAAGTGCGAGACAGCGGTCGCGGCATCCCGTCGGATCTGATTCCAAAGTTGTTTTCTGCATTTGAGCAAATCGATAATTCCATCACCCGCAAGCACGGCGGCACCGGCTTGGGCTTGGCAATTACCAAACGGCTCGCTCAATTAATGGGCGGCCAGGCCGATGCCACTAGCTCGGTGGGACATGGCAGTACCTTTTGGTTTACCGCTTGGTTAAGCAAGGGCAGCCATATAAGCGGCACCAGGCAATTGCTGGACAGCGGCGATGACACCGCAGAGCAGATTCTGCGTAGCCAGTATGCCGGCACCCGTTTGTTGCTGGTAGAAGACGAACCGATCAATCAAGCGGTTGGCGTCATTCTGTTGGAAGCGGCCGGTTTTGAGGTCACGGTAGCGGATAATGGCGCGGACGCGCTGGCTCTAGCCAAACAACAGCCGTTTGCTTTGGTGATTATGGACATGCAGATGCCGGTGATGGACGGGCTTGAGGCTACCCGGCAAATCCGCTTGCTGGACGGCTGGCAAAGTGTACCGATTATTGCAATGACCGCTAACGCTTTTGCTGAAGACCGTGAGTTGTGTTTGCAAGCGGGTATGAATGATTTTCTCTCCAAACCGTTTGATCCTGCCAGCCTTTGTGCTCGTTTGTTGTATTGGTTGGAGCACAGTGCGCGGTCTTGAATTGGAAGCTTTGCTGGTGGTTCTCGATGTGCATCATGGTGTTGTTGGTTTCTGCCGTAAATGCCATCAGGCGAGTTGTGATCCCCGGGCTGTCGCAAAGTGGGCTTGAGCCCCCTGGAATCTGCGGAATTGTTTAGGGTATTAATCTCAACTAACTGGAATGACGTTGCCGTGATTAGAAACCCCATGCTTTTAGCCGCTATTGCCGTCCTTAGTGCCTGTACGCAGCCGGATCAAGCCAATCCTAAGATGCCACTGACACTGGAAGCCGCTGTTGCCGGCGAATGGCGGGATCCCGCCAATGCCGCCCGCGACAAATGGCGGCATCCGGCACAAACGCTAGAGTTCTTCGCTGTGAATCCTCGGCAAACCGTTATCGAAATAACGCCGGGTTATGGCTGGTATGCCGAGATTCTGGCGCCCTTTCTCCGCGAAAGCGGCCATTACGTCGCCGCTGTGATAAACCCGGATAGTGCTGTCAAAGACAGCGCCAAAAACTATTATGCAAAACAATTCAACGCGCTTGACCGAAAATTGCAGGCTGCGCCGGGGTTATACGGCAATCCGCAGATTCGGCTTTTTGATGAGGCTACGCCGACGTTCGGCGAACCCGGTTCAGCCGATGTGGTGTTGACGTTTCGCAATGTCCACAACTGGCGAGAAGCGGATACCGTGGCATTGATGTTCAGGGGGTTTTTCGACGTACTTAAACCAGGCGGTACGCTGGGCCTGGTTGAGCACCGGGCGAATAGCGATGTGGCGGACGACGATTTCTCAGGTTATATCGGGCAAAATCAGCTGATTGCCTGGGCCGGCGCTGCCGGCTTTGTGTTGCAGGCTGCCAGCGAGATCAATGCCAATCCGGCCGACAGCAAAGACCAAGAGGGCGGGGTGTGGCGTTTGCCGCCGGCATTCAGCCTTGGCAGCAAGGATAGGGATAAATACGCGGCAATCGGGGAAAGTGATCGCATGACCTTGCGGTTTATAAAGCCCGGAACGGCGCTCGGTGCCGTTCAATAGGCTTTGGAATACCCGCGGCGAAATTAGCCGGCGGATGTCGATAATATTGACTATCTCTAAAAGAAGGGATTTACTCCGTAACAAATTTTCTTTATCAAAGGTGCCGAATCGATGAACGAAACACTAATTGCCGTGGCTGTTGAAAAGGATGGGAATATTGCCCCGCATGCCGGCAGGGCGTCGCGCTGGCTGGTCTATGTCGCCGGAAATGAAGCGGAGGCGAGTCTGGCCTGGACGCTTGATCTCACCGAGATTGGCAGCCTGCATGAATGGCATGTGCGCGGCGACGGCAACCGCCATCCGCTGCATTATGTGGATGTGGCTATTGCCGGATCAGCGGGAGACGGGGTGAAGCGCAACCTGCTGGACAGAAACACCAAGCTCCACACCACTGTCGAGACGTCGCCATCCCAGGCCGTTGCGGCTTATCTCGCCGGAGAACTTGTCGATGGGGCGCCGCATGAAGAACAACACTGCCTAAAATCCAGCGAATAAAACGGTAGTTAGCTGATGGGATTAAGGCGCTCAAAACTCCCAAACCACTTTGCCGTACACGCCGCGTTGCACTTCGGCGGCTTGGGTGAAGGTTTCCTGAATGTATTCCAGATGCTGGTTGTCCAATAGATTTTGTCCGACCAACGATAACTCGACAGCTTGATTGAGCTTCCAGGCCAGACGCAGATCCAGCGTGGTGTAGGCTTTGATATAGGCCGGCCCGCTTAGGGTAAAGGCGCTGGCATTGTCCACATAACGCAGCCAAGCATCCAGGGTAATGTCCTCGGTGGGATTGAGCATCGCGCGCAATGAGGTTTTATGCTGCGGCGAAACCGCTTCCTGGTAATACGGATTGCTGGAAAGCTCGGTTTTCAACACGCTATAACTCAAATCCCAACGCCACCAATCCAACATCTTCCAAACCACAGCGGTTTCCACGCCATAGGTTTTACCCTTGCCGGTATTGTCGATGGTCAAAGGCTGTTTTATAAAAAACGGCACATTTGAAAGATCCGTCGAGCCTGGATGATAGGAGCGCAGATTTTGATAATCGTTATAAAACAGCGATACATCCAAGGAAAAACTATTGCTGGGCGTGTAGCGATAGCCGGTTTCATACGCCAACACCTGTTCGGCTTGGTAAGCGTTCGAACCGGTTACCGCCAAGGCGAGCGGCAAAGGCGTGCTGTTGGGGCTGGTAAGCGGAGGCACGACTTGGCCGATTAGCTCCATATGCGCATCCACCCGCGACGGAATGCGCACGCCTCTGGAAACGGCTGCCCAGAGTCGGTGGTTGGGGTCCGGCCCCCAGAGCAGACGGGCCGTGGGTTGTACTTCTATGCCGGTGTAATCGTTATGTTCCAGTTTGGAACCCAGCGTGAGCCACAGTTGTTCGTCAACTAAGGTCAATTGGTCCTGTAAGAACGTACTGAAATAACTCTCACCGCGTTGCGGTGGAGTAAAATTAACAATACTCTGTTTAACTTGGTTTTCTTTGGTGTAGGTATATCGATAACCAGCCCCCCAGATTATGTCGTTCCAATCGTTCAGGGCAAAGCGGTGTTGAAAATCCACATCTCCGGTATAGCGTTCTTCTTCAATAAAACTCTCTCTGCGGTCGTAACTGTCAAAGTACAGTTGTAGGGCGTAATTGGAGGTGTCGGAAATCCGATGTTGCAGCCGGCCCATCAAATTACCGCCGGTGGCTTGAACCTGGTCGGCGATGGTTTCCCGATAAGGCGCGGTGAGCGAGGCTAAACCGATTTGCTGGTTTAAATTGCTGTGATACACATCGCCTTGCACGGTTGCGGAGTCGGCAGCCGACCAGTCTGAATCTATGCGAAAACCACCCTGCATTTTGCTCCAGGCGTCGCCGGCAGCTTGGCCGGCTGGTCTGCTATGGGCGTCGCGTTCAAAGCCCTTGATATAAGCTCGGCCGCTGGTGGTTTCATTGAGTTTGCCGCCATACCGGAATGCGCCAAACCCGCGTTCTTCGCTGCCGCCGCCGGCGCTGAGCAAGCCGCCCTGCGTGTCGGCAGAATGTTTGGTGATGATGTTAATCACGCCGTTAACGGCATTGGCACCCCACAACGCTGCACCGGAGCCTCGAATCACCTCGATGCGCTCCACGTCTTCCAGCATCACGTCTTGCATTTCCCAATACACGCCGGAGAACGCCGGCGTGTAGATATTTCTGCCGTCGATTAATACTAATAATTTATTGGAAAACCGGCCGTTAAAGCCGCGCGAACTGACCGCCCATTTGTTGGCGTCGATACGGCCGACGTCAATACCGGGCGCCAGACGCAGTGCGTCCGGAATGTTGGTGGCGCCCGCGCGTTTGATGTCGTCGTTGCTGATGACAAATACCGCCGCCGCCGCATCGCCCAGCGCTTGGGCTTTCTTGGAAACGGATGTGATTTTTACCGATAGCAGTTCTTCTATATTCAACTCGGTTAAATCGGTGTCGGCCGAGGCAATTTCCGCATGGACAGCCAAGGATAGCGCGCTTATCCAAACGGTGTAAAAGGTGTTTTTCATTCTGCTGCAAATGGGGCAAGGCGAGAGACATGATGTCTCTTAGTTAATTCTTCAGTTGCAAATGTAGCGCAGCATCGATTTATCACAAAGTTTTTGTAGCATTTAGGTCAGTCTATTGACTGATAGTGTTGCGGATTACACAGATTCGGCGAATGGCGGGCGCGCTTTAAGGCTAAGGAATGGAGGAGTGCAAGCCGAGTGCCCGCTTGCGTGATTGCGGCGGGACGAGCTTAAAGTTTTCAGCGGCCTTCTAGCTTAAGATGCTCAAAACCTTGATCTGAAGCAAGGTGTTATTAACCAGGCTCTACCATAGCCTCCCTCCCGTGCAGGCTGGGGCCCAGTGTCATACTGGATTCGCCACGCGGTAACGGCTCCCGCTTTCCCGTGAACGACGACACTGTGAATTTAAGGGCCGAGTTGATAATTAGGTAGGTTTCATACATCCGCCCACATCCGCAGCAGGTTGTGATAGCAGCCGGTCAGGTTGACGGTTGGGGCGCTGTCGCCTTGGGTGTTGCGCAATTGCAGGATAGCCATATCCATTTCAAAGAGTAAGCGGCGGCGTTCGGTTTCGCGCACCATGCTTTCCAGCCAGAAAAACGAGGCCAAGCGCGCGCCGCGCGTCACCGGTGCTACCCGGTGCAGGCTGGAGCCCGGATATAGCACCATGTCGCCCGCTGCCAGTTTCACTGCATGTTCGCCGTAGGTGTCTTCGATGACCAACTCGCCACCTTCGTAACTGTCCGGGTCGGCCAGAAAGATAGTAGCCGACAAATCGGTGCGCACCCGTTCGCCGCTGACCTGACATTGGCGGATAGCATTATCGATATGGTTACCGAAAGTGTTCTGCTCTCCTGCGTAGCGATTGAATAGTGGCGGGTAGATTTTTTTCGGCAGCGCCGCCGACAGAAATAGCGGATTGCGATTCAAAGCCTCCAGTACGATGGCGCGGGCGGCATGGCTTTGTTCGGTTTGCTCAGGCAATTGCCAATTGTTTTTCACTTGTGCGGACTGCGTGCCGGCGGTGATACGGCCATCCGCCCAAGGAGCGTCGGACAATAGCTCGCGAACTCGTTTTAATTCTGCGGGGGAGAGGACTTCCGGAATTTCGATCAACATGGTCCTAACCCGCAATGGCTTGCATGGCAAAAAACACCGCCAAACTCATTGAACCCAGCCCCAACCCCGCTGCTGCAATGCGATTGCCGTGCAACCGGGTCCATAGCAAAGTGCCGGTCAAACTCAGCAACAGCAAGCCGCCGGCCAAAGTGTCAACCAGCAACACCCAGCCCACGCCCATGCCGGTGCCCTTGTGCAGGTTGTTCAAGGTATTCAACAAGTTTGCTTCGCCTTGCTTGACCGTGACAAAAGCATTGCCTTCCCAGTAGTCCGCAGACAGCATTTTTTGCGGATTGCGGACGTTGATTTGCCAGGAGGCCGGTTGCTGGACCGCTTGATTATTCCAAGTCACGGTTTTAGCGGGTTCCTTGCGGATTTTGGCATGGGCGGTATCGACGCCTAAAGTTTGGCCTAGCCAGGCGGCCAGCGCTTTCGGGTCAGAGGGATGAGGGTCCGGCAATGCCAGTTGAATTTCTTTTTGTTCCATGCGGCCGATGGGTATTTTCAAGACATCGCGGTGATTCATTAAAATCCCGGTAAAACCGAATAGTAAACCCAGCGCCGCGCCCCACAGCCCGAACCAGGCATGGGTGCGGCGCAGCCATTTCAGAAAGGCGCCGCGAGATAGGTTTTTCGGTAAAAACAGGTAACCGCCGTTGGTTTTCTTGGGCGGGCGGTTGGCTGGCGTGGACAGGGGGGCGGTAACTGAATTCATGGCTAAAGTTCCAGAAGCTGTGGCAAACGAATAATGGGGTTGTTCGGTTGTGGTGCCCGCACGGTTGAATGAAACGGTCGCGCAACCGACCAATCGAAATCAACCGTTCAGGCATGCGGAGTTCAATATTTAAAACTCACCGTCAACTGCCCGGATACCGGGGTTCCCGGCAAGGCCGAGTTGGTTTGGCCGGATTCGTAATAGACGGTATCGGTCAGGTTGAACACGTTAAGCTGTACGTCGTAATGTTTTTGGTGATAAGCCACCACCGCGTCCAGGCGAGCATAGCCCGGTAGGACCGCCTCGTTGACGCTGTCGGCGTACCGATGGCTGGCGTAGTAAACCCCGCCGCCGATTTCCCAATTGTCGGTCAAATGATAGGTGCTCCAGGCCACGCCGCTGTGTTCGGGGACGTTGACGGACGTCATCCCTGCAAATGACTTCAACAAGCCGCTGACCGAGCCGGTTGCGGTTGAGCTGGATTTAATGATCTTCGCATCCAGGTAGGCGTAGGTCAGCGACACGTCCCATTTCGGCAAGACTTCCCCCGCCAGACCGGCCTCGAAACCGTCCGTACGCTGTTCGCCGGCCAGGATTTGCAGGTTGGCGTCCAGCGGCGAGGTCGTCCGCGCATTGGTTTTTTCCAAACGGAACAAGGCGGCGGTTGCCGACAGCTTGCCATCGAATAACTCCCACTTGCCGCCAATCTCGTAGTTGTTGTTTTGCTCGGGCGGCAGATTGGCATTATTGGCTGACAGGCTGAGACTTTCGGCAGACGGATTGAAGGATTTGCCGTAGCTGAAGTAATAGGACTGCGCTTTGTCCGGTTGCCAAACGATGCCGCCGCGCGGGCTCCACTGATCGACACTGCTGCTGAAATCGGCAGCGCCAATGCGGTCGGTCTGCTGCGCGTCGAACACGTCGTAGCGGGTGCCGGCCAGTAATTTCCATTCCGGATTGATCTCGAATTGATCCAACACATAGCCGGCATAGGTTTGTGCTTGCGTCAGGCGACTGGTATCCAGTGTGCCGCTGAAATCGTAAGCCAAGCCGGTGACACTGGCATTAAGACGCGGGTTGAAGATCGAGACGCGGCTGACGCCGGTCGAGTTTTTTGATTTGTAATCGTACTCTTCCCAACCGAATTCACTGCCGAACATCAAGGTATTGTTATAGCCAAACAAGGGCTTTTTATAAACAAAATCGGTCTGGTTGTAGACGTTTTCTTGAGTGTTCAGACGCAAGGCCTGCGAGCGGGCGATGGTGCCGGCATTCGCACCGGTATATGCCGCGGCGCCGGAATAAAGATGGGTCAGGTATTTACGTTCGTAATCGCCGTAGCGGATCGAGTTTTTGACCGAAAAATCCTGATTGAAACGGTGCGTTAAGGCCACGGTGGCGACATTGACATCGGTATCCATCAGCCGGTTATCGGTAAAGCCATAGAAGGTGTTGATCGGTACCCCGGCCGGCCGGCCTTGATACATGGGCACGCCGTAGTCGAATACGCCTTCGTCTTGTTGATGCAGCAGGTTTAAGGATAATTCGGTATCCGGGCTGATGTCCCATTTAAAGGAGGGCGCAATCCCCCAGCGGTTGCTGTAGTTATAGTCGCGGTAGGAGTCGGCGTCCTGATACATGACGTTCAACCTTGCCGACAGGTCTTGATACTTGGTCTCGGCATCGATCGCGGTGCGTTTGAAGTCGTACAAGCCATAAGTAAAGCTACCGTTAATCCCCGTTCTGCCGGTCGGTTTTTTCGCGACTTGATTGATCACGCCACCGGTGGCGCCACGGCCGAATAAAATCGACGACGCGCCTTTCAGTACTTCGGCTTTTTCAATGAAAAAGGTGTCGCGGTTGTATTGGCCATTGTCCTTGACGCCATCGAGATATTGATCGGAGTTGGCGGAAAAACCGCGCAGCGTGATCGAGTCGCCGGTGCGGCCGCCTTCGCCGGCGGCAATGGTCAGGCCGCTGACGTTGCGTAATGCGTCGCGCAGATTGAAGGCGTTTTGCGATTCGATCAATTCTTTCTTCACCACGCTGATCGATTGCGGGATGTCGCGTAAGGCCATTTCGGTCTTGCTGCCGGTAGTGGAGGTCTCGGCTTTGAAGCGGGTGGTTTTATCTCGATTGGCTTTGACCTTGACGTCTTTTAATACCACTTCCTGCTCTTCGTTACTATTGGTTTCGACGGGCGGCTCGGCGGCGAATGCCATCCCGCTCAGCGCTGCGCCCAGCGGTAATAGGGCCCCAAGACGCCATTTAGCAGTGGAGGTTTTTTGGGTGGTCGAATGGTCTGCGGACATAGTATTCCCTTGATAAGCATTAATGACGTTGCTGGCTGCCTGGCGGGGAATGCTGGGTGGCTAAGATTTTCGGTGTACTGGCCGGCATATCATTGGCCGGTAATCGATCTTTATTCGAGACGTACTGATCCCAAAAGAGCTGGACATTAGATTGTTCTCAAATAATAACGATTCTCATTTTATTTTTTTTGACGCCAATGTCAACTCCGGAGTTTGTTGCCAGTCTGTTTCCAATACAGAAACGTCTTGGGCCGGGTGGGTATCGACTGGAATTTCGGGAATTAGAATGCACTGTTCTAGAGCATGGGTATTCATCGAGCATGTCACTGCTTTTGCGATGCAAAGTCCAGGTTTTTGCCGATATAGCTGAAGAGAAGTAGTGCTTTACTTTTTAAATGAGAATAATTATCATTTGAATAAAATTCGATCCAGGATGTTTTATCGTGAACAAATTGTTGGCATTTTTTCAGGAACCTTCCGCCGTCAGGTTGGCGATTGCGCCGGAGGTGTTGGCAACGTTGGTTGAAAAAGGCGAATTGCATGCCACCGATTTTAGATGTCTGGATTTGAGATCGAAGCGCATAGTCTGGAAGATGTTTCTATTGCTGGCGATGTCGAAATTGGGTGGGAATCTGCATCACTCGGAGCGGCATTGAGTCTCCAGCACCGAATTTTTTATACAGCTTGAGCTGTCTTATGAAGGAGTAAAATGATGAGTAAGAAACCTTGTACCCACGAATGTCTGGCGGCTACCGAATTCAGTAAAGTCTTGATTTGCCGAGAATGCGGTGTTGTGCATTTACATGTGCAGAACATGTCTTTGCGCCTGGAAGTGAGCGATTTCCTGAGTTTTGCCGATACGATGGCGGAAGCCGCGCACCAGGCCAGAGCCGGTCAAAAAGACAAAAGCAAACGCGCCGGATTTACTGTTGTTAAATCCAGCACCAGACTTAATTAGCAAAACTGCACTAGCCGCAAAATCCCTCGGAGGTTTTTATGAAATACCATCCAGGCGCGATCATGATCGCCTTGATTTCTGTTACGTTGTCCTCGTATTTTGTGGCGGCAATTCTGTTTCCGGATACCGGCGCGAAAATAGTTGCGGGTTTTCAAGGCGAAGGTGCGGTGGTGATGTGGATAGCATTAGTAGCGTTAATGCTCGCCGTGGCTTTTTACGTTAAAACTAATAAAACCCTGATCGACCGTGTGCTTACCGGTCGGGCTAGCACAAAGGAAATCTCAGACTCTTTTTTGACTATCGGTTTTTTCAAGAAAAAAGATTGAGGGCGAGAAGCAGTCAGTGGTTACAGGCACCGGTGTCATTGCGGAGGCATACTCCCGCAACCGATTTTAGCTTTGATAGTAATTTTTTAAGAATACCGGGCCTGTACTGCACCAGCTGAATCCCTTTATTCACCATTGTATCTAGGGATATTAGCTTGTCTGGTCGGCGCTCCTTCCCAGCTATTTGTCGCCTAGCGATTGTTTTTGTGCTCATTCCAGACCTTAGAAAAATTCTGCAATACGAATCATTATCAATTGTATAATGGCCGCACACATAATAGGGGATTGGGTATGAAACGTTTAATCGCGCTAGCTTTACTTTCCACCAGCATGAATATTTTTGCGAATCAGCAACTGAGCCTCGAACAACAATTGGGCGAGCGCCTGTTCAGCGACAAGAACTTGTCTTTGAATAAAAATCAGTCTTGCGAAAGTTGTCATAGTCTAAAACCCGCACGAGCCAAATCGTTAGTAACCAAAATAGTGCCGGGTTTTGTCGACCCTGATAACGTGAAAACAGGTAGCGCGGTATCGGATGGCTCGATTCCAGGCTTGACCGGCGGGCTTAACGCACCTAGCGCCGGTTATGCCGCCTATAGCCCTGAATTCCACTGGCATGTGGAGGACGAGGATAACGATGCGGACGGTTTATATATAGGTGGGCAATTTTGGAACGGCCGAGCCAGTAATCTGATTGAACAGGCCAAGATGCCTTTTCTGAATCCAGTTGAAATGGCCATGCCTAACGAGTTGGCCGTGGTTAGTCGATTACAGCGGGATAAAACGTATCGGCGTCTATTTCGCCAAGTCTATGGATTAAACTTAATTGAAATCGCTGATTCAGAAAAAGTCTCGCAACTCTATCAATTGGTAGCTAAGGCCATCAGTAACTACGAAGAAAGCGCGGTGTTCAATAAATTCAACTCCAAATTCGATTATGTATTGTCCGGTAAAACCAGTTTTACTCCTCTGGAGGCCCAAGGATTCGAATTGTTCAACCGCGAGGATAAAGGTAATTGTGCCGCCTGCCATGTCAGTGAAGCGACTGTCGCAGAAGACGGCACAGTCGAGCCGCCTTTGTTTACCGATTTTAGTTATGACAACATTGGCCTTCCACGTAATGTCAACATACCCGGCAACCCAGAACCAAATCCGGGGCTTGGAGCACGGACCGATTTAACAACCGATGCTGTAAACGAATTAGGCAAACACAAAGTTATGTCCTTGAGAAATATCGCTCTGACCGCGCCTTACGGTCACAACGGTTCGATGGCGAGTTTGGAGCAAATCGTACATTTTTATAACACCCGGGACTCCTTGGGTTACGTCGATGACATCAATCATCCGGGATTCGGCAAAACCGGCTGGCCCGCACCCGAGGTTAGCGAAAATTTGAATGGTGACGAGCTAGGGGATCTTCATTTGAGTGACGAAGAGGAAAAAGCAATCGTCGCCTTTATGAAAACCTTAACCGACGACTATCCAAAATGGGGCCATGATCGTCGTGTCCCACCTTGGTCGCCATCACCTTTTGCGCAACCTAAAAAAATGATAAAAGGCAGACTATCCAAAGCGCACTTAAATCGTATTTTACGTATGAGCAGATAGTTTCAATACACTGCTGTGAGCCAATAGTCTGCTGTAGGTTCAACCGGGCACAGAGAGTTCTTAAACTAGCGGAGGCATAGCCTATTAGTAATTAGTCCCTTATAGGGCCCTGTCTTTTTGCTTTTGTCCAGCAATGGATTTCCAGTAGAGCAATCGCCGACCTACAATTCGAATTCTTTGCCCGGCGGAATAGCCTTTTTTAGTTGACACAGAAACTACCGACCGCGCTATCGTGGCACAAGCTTGAATCCAGACATACGACTCTGTCCGCCATGCCTATGGTTTCCGGTCGATGGGCGATAGTTAGGCGGGTGATGTTTAACGAATTGATTGCCAAATTCACCTTCCGTTCTTTGTCGACATCTAGGTGGCTGGTCGCTTCGTCCAGGACCAGTACCGACGGCACTTTGTAGAGCGCCCGTGCAATGATGAGCCGTTGCTTCTGCCCACCGGAGAAGCTGCTGCCCATGTCGCCCACCTGGGATAGGTAACGCATGGGTAAAACCTCGATTTCATTGTCGACGCCGGCGAGTTGAGCGCTTTGTTTAAGCAGCTCGAAATTGGTTTGTAAGTCGAATCCGGAAATATTTTCCTGAAGGCTCCCGGAGAATAACTGGTCTTCCTGCAACACTGCCCCCACCAGCCGGCGCCAGTTTGCCAATCCGAATTGGCTTAAAGGCATGCCGTCGATTTCAATGACGCCTTCGGTCGGTTCGAGCAAGCCCAAGCAGAGTTTGACCAAGGTACTCTTTCCGCAACCGGAAGGGCCGACGATGGCGATGTGTTCGCCGGGTTGGATGGACAGATGCAAATTGCGAAATACCCACGGCATATTCGCGCCGTAGCGAAAGCCCAGGTTTTTAAACTCGATGCTGGGGCTGAAATCCTTTCGGTTGATGACTTTGTCCGCCGCGAAGCCGTCGGTATGTTCCTTTTCCGCCAAGACAATATCCGCTAAACGCTCCACATGCAGACTGATCATGCGCATCGACATCAGGTTGTCGATCAGCCGTTGCATTCTCGACGTAAAGTCGTCCTTGTACGAAATAAACGCCATCAACATGCCGACGGTCAGGGCGTTGTCCATGACCATGGTCGCGCCCACCGCCAGTACGGTGATGGCTTCGGCGGCAAACACCGCACTATAACCGAGCGAAAATCCAAGTGACATTTTTTGCGCGCCAATGCGTTTATTGACGCCGGCCACGAACAAATTCAGCCAGCGCGCCCGGCGCTGCTCTTCCAAACCCGCCAACTTCGTGGTGTGAACGGCCCGAATGCTTTCCAGAAAATGGCTTTGCGCCTTGGCTTCGAGCGCCAATGCTTCATCGGTTAGTCGGTGGTAAATGCCATGGGGCAAAACGCGGATCAGCAGATAGGCCAATGCGGCGGCGATGGCGAAAGCGCTCAACATGGGGCTGTACAACAACATCACCGCCAGGACAATTAAACCGAATCCGCCGTCCAAGACCACTTCCACTAATTTGCCGGTCAGCGTTTGTTGAATAGCTTGCATCGATTGAAACCGGGACACGATATCGCCGGTGTGCCGCATTTCGAACCAATGCACGGGCAGCTTTAACAGATGGCCAATAATGCGACCGGCCCATTGCAGATTAAACTGCGTCGCCAGCACGATGGCCAGCCAGCTTCTGACGGCTTCCAGGACGATTTTAATCACGGCAATCAAGGCATAAGCCAAGGCCAATACCAGCAGGAAGTCCCGGTCGCCGGACACAATCGCACCGTCCACGATCCATTGCGCGACTATCGGCGTCAACAATGCGAATAGTTGCATGGCAACGGCCAATACCGCTATTTGCGTCAAGCTCCGTATCAGGCCTTCGACCTTGCCGACCAGTTTGGCGATGGGAATATGCGGCGTGGGTGCTATGCGTTCGAACGCCGGCGAGGGCGTCAGCTCCAACGCCATCCCGGTAAACAGTTTGTTGACTTCGGCCGGAGAAACTACTCTTTCGCCCTTGGCCGGGTCATGGATCAGCACCCGCCCGCGCGTCACTTTTTTAAGCACCACAAAATGGCTCATTTGCCAATGCAAAATACAGGGTAGACTGAGTTGGTCGAGTTCGTTCAATTCCAGGCGTAACGGTCTGCATGAGAACCCGAGCGCCGCCCCGATACCGACCAAATCCATCAGAGTGGAGCCGCGTAGTGACACCGCATACTTTGCGCGCAAGTCGCTCATGGTGTGTTCGGCGCCGTGGCAGGCGGCGACATAGCCCAAACAGGCCAAGCCGCATTCGGCCGCGGTGGTTTGCAAGTAAGACGAATAATGTGAGTAGTTACGGTATTTCATTGGTTGCGGCGGCCCTTGGCAATATGGAATCGGACAGTCAATCGTTCAGGGTTCGACCGGTTCACCGCGAACGGCTTCATTTGAGGCATTCGCCGCCGCACCGATTTCGGCATCGACAAAAATCTCCAGTAATTCATCGGGATTGACATGGCGCGCAATCGCCTCGTTCACCTGAGCCAGCGTCAAGGCTTCAACACGGGTATTGAGTTCGGCGTAGTACTGCATATCGCGGCGCAAGCGCAATAGCAGATTCAGCTTAGCAAACAGCTTGTCGTGGTCGAGCTTGCTCAGGTCATTGCGATGACGCCAGTTATCTTTTGCGCTGTTGAGCTCCGCCTCGGTGAGTCCGTTTTTTACCAGCAGCGCCAATTCCTCATGCACGGCTTTTGAGAGCTGTTGCCGCAGCGACGGCGCATAGGTGGCATTGATGGTGAGGGTGGCTCGCGGTTCGAAGGCCGATGCGCTCATCTTGCTGGCCACGCCGTAGGAAATGCCCTCTTGTTGACGCAGACGTTGACCAAGGCGGGATTGCAGCACATCCTCACCCAACACAAAATTAACCAGCGCCAAAGCCATCGCGTCGGTGTCGTCCGCTTGCAAGGGTCGTCTGAGCTGAGCCGTGTAAATGCCGTGCGCGCCCTCGGGTACGGCAATGAAATGCTGGCCGGGAGCCAATGCGGCGTAAGGCACCGGCGGCCTTTGGTAGGCTTGCTTGCTGTGCCAAGAACCTAACAGGCTTTCCAACTGCCGGCGTGTTGCCTTTACATCAAACTCCCCGGACAGTATCAATTCGCCGTTCGTGCCGTAATAATCGGCATGGAAGGCTTTTACATCGGTTAACTCGATACGTTCCAAAGCAGCGAGCGCTTCCACTATGCCTGGTTCACGACGGATGTCACCGATAGGATATTGGTTGGTGAATGCCGTGAGGGCTTCTTCCGCAACGACTTGCGGTTTTGCGCCCTGGCTTTGGTAGGCGACTTGCAACCGGTTTCTGACTTCCGTGAATCCCTGCTCCGGCCATGCCGGATTTCGAAGAACATCAATCAGTATGCCAAGAAATTCCGGCAATGATTTAGCGGGCAGATCGAAACGAATCGACAAGCGGTCGTCCGCGGGCGTCATCGACAAGTGTGCATCCAAAGCAACCAAGCGATCGAACCATTGCTGCCGATCCAAAGTGTTTGAGCCGTGGGCCAACAGACTGCCGGTTACGTCCGCCAAAATACGTTTGCCGAACATACTTTCCGCCGTGCCCATGCGCAGATTCCACAGGCCTTGCACGCGGCCGGTCGGTATCGGCTTAGGCCAGAGGGCGACCGCCAGCGACTCGTGGATGGTAAAGCGCTCCATTTGCGCATCGAGGGCCGCCGCCGTCGCGTCGTTACTCGCTGGGCTTGCAGCTTCCGGCGGATACGTCGGCGCAGAAGCGGGGAGTGACGCGCCGGTTGCTGCGTGCTCTACGACAGATACCTTTTCCGCTGTGAAACCGGCCGCGTGGTGATTGCTCATCAACTGCGCAACCGGGGTGCTCTGCTGGAAAACCGTTTTGGCTATTTGCTGAATCTCCGGCAAAGACATTTCTTGGGTCGCGTCGATGCTCTCGAACCACAGCCGCCAGTCGCCGATGGATGCAAATTCAGCCAATCGGTAGCCGAAGGCGGCGGCTTGAGATTGCACGTGTAAAGCTTCGTTGCGTACCAAGTTTTTGGCACGCTCCAGTTCTTGTTCCGTGAACGGGATATCGCCCAGCGACTGCACTTGGACTGCTAAGGTGTTTTGGAGCTGTTCCAACGCTTCGCTATCGGCTGTCAGCGGGAGCGCAGCTACTTCGAATGCACTCGCATTGCGTAATAGCAACGGCATTGCCGAGACAGAGGCCGCCTGTCCGGCGCTAACCAGCGACTCATGTAAACGACTGGCCGGAGAACCGGCCAGCAACCCGCTCAATAGGCCCATGGCCGCAACATGCTTGGCATCGAACGAATGCTGTAACGGGTAAAATAATGAGACGGAAGCAACGTCGCCGTCGCCGCGAAAACTCCGCTGCGAGTCGCTACTCTCCCCTCCGGATGCCGCCTGGAATGTGGGGGGCGGCCCGATTTTGGAAGATTTAATCCCACCAAAATGAGTTTCCAGTTGCTTCCAGGTTGCGGCAACGTCAAATCGGCCGGTAATGATCAACAGCGCATTGCCGGGGCGATAGTGTGTCCGATAAAAAGCCCGGACGTCGTCGATTGCGATACCGCGTAATTCGGCTTCGTTACCTATCGGCGGACGACCATAGGGGGCAAAGCGAGTGACAGCCGGCAGTACTTGTTGCGCCAATTTTTGCTGATGATTGCTATCGCCAAGCTCCTTTTCTCGCAATACCACGGGCAATTCTCTGGCAATATCCGCTTCCGTAATCGTCAGTTTATGCATGCGCAAAGCCTCTTGTTCCAGCAGCCAGTTCAAAGTGGGCTGGTCGCTTGAAAAGGCCGTGTGGTAGATAGTGCGGTCGAAATTGGTATTGCCGTTATAGGCAATGTTGCGGCGCGCCATCTCGCTAACCAGTGCGTGTTTGCCCTGCGTCGTGGGCGCGCTAAACAGCAAATGCTCCAGCAAATGTGCGAGGCCCGACCTTCCCTGGGGATCGGCGAGCGAACCGCTGAAATACACCAGCGTCACCGCCGTCTGCTCGGCCGTACTATTGGGAACCAATAAGGCCCGGAAACCGTTCTCGAATTGCCGTTCGATCGCGCCGTATTTTTCGGCGGCGGCGCTGTTTGTTTTATTTTCCGTAGCGTGCCCGGTACCAACGTTGACGAGAGTTAGTAATAAACATGCTATTAAGGTCGAGCGGGTACGATTCATGGGCAAGACTCCTTTCTAAGAATAAATAGACAACAGGATAAATAGTTTAAGCAGTCATTAAATTTGGAAAGTTCACGGAAATTTAGTTTTTTCGTCAAGACAAGGCAGATCCAATAATTGAATAGTGTTTGTCAGGATGACAGATTAAAATTCGTCCCACTACGTTTCTATAATCGTACTTAACTACAAAAGAAATTTAATTTTTGAAACAAGACCAAGCAACTAATAAAATTGCAGTGGAATTAAGCGCATGAAGCAAAAACTGCATCCTGCTCATTTTGTCTTCGGACTTTCTTAATGTATTTTTAACCAGCATCTCCAAAGAAATACAGAGTGCCATCACGGCAAAATACAAGCTAACAATTAAGTAAATCATTTCGATAAGCCTAAAAGGATAAATTGTATATTCCTGGTAGCTTCGAATAGCGAAGCGTTTTCCTGGGAATAAAGGCCTCAATTTCGAACGATTACGCTTCGCTAATCTGACTTAAGGCTTTTTGCCAACATTTTCAATTTATATTTCATCGAGGCCTGTCTGTTTGATGGCCAAAATCTCCGATAAATAGCAGCGATGATACTCAATAATAAAAATACCCCTGAGATCATAACAATATTATCGTGCAGCGCTTTGTCTTGTTTAACGAATTCTGAAAAGGCTCCAGCACAAATAAATCCTGCTACTAGGTAGGTTGTTATATTGCGCCGACCTATGAATTCCGAAGTCCGCCTTCCGGTGAATAGCCTTTCGATATAAGGCTTGTTTGTTTTAAAATACAAAAATGCTGCTAGCAATATTAAACATAAGGCTATATACAATACAATCGCCTCCTCGCCATCGAGATGAGAGGCGATATCCGCAGTAGTCTTTGGAAATACGAATATCAATACCGCAAGCGTCGATAGCAGGGCGGAAGCCGACGCGCCGGCAATCAAAAATGGGTTATATTTCATAAGGGGTCCCTATAAATTAAGTTAATATTTGACCGGCAAGAAAGTTTTTCTTTGGTCATCCTTTATCAAATTTATTACCCGCCGTCTCCGTCCTCTCCTCCTAGCAAACTACTCAATACACTTTGAATCGGAGTGTGTTGGTTCAAATACTCACCAATTGTCCAGCCCGCTAGTCCGGCAGCGGTTACTGCCGAAGCGGCCACGCCAAAATATCCGGCGGCGGCTATTTGCTGTGCCGTTGTCAACCCGGCCCATTGCGCCATGCCCATACCTACGCCTGCACCTAAAGCGCCTGAGATTGCTACTGTATCGGCTTCTGACAAGCCGCCGCCGACAACTGACATTTCAGTAATAGTCAATTCACGCATTTCTATCTCCTTAGTTATTGATTAGTTTGTGATTTTTTTTACAGTCCATCCGCCTTCAATATCTGCAATACAGGTCGCAATATTTATTCGCAGTGCCTATATTTATGCCAAATAAAGTCAGCCGAATAAGCAAGTTAGAAAATTTAAACTAGTAGATTGTATGATGGGTGTTTAATTAGTTCATGATAAAAGTTTAATTGTAAGTTGAGTCAAGGCGTTTATATATATAATTGATAGGCTGATCCAAAGTACTCTCTTTCTTATTGTTTCTGAGCTTGGTTTAATAAAATCTGATTTTCCTATAATGGTTGTAATCATCACAAGGATTACGCCGAAAACGAATAAATAAGTCTGTGTCTCGTTCATATCGCAATATCGTCATGTTAAGTTGATAAATATCGCAGTGAATAATAATTTAGTTTCCATCGCCATCTTCGCCGCCACCACTACTCAAAGCACCACCTTCAACCAAGCCATCTCCTATGGCAAATCCACCTAAAATTACGGCCGCCGCCCCGGCCGCAACTACTACAGTGCCCACTTCAGGTGCAGCTGCAACTAGAGCGATGCCGGTTCCTACAAATGCTAAACCACCGCTGACTTCATCCCAATCAACCCCTCCGCTGACAATCTCCATTTCCGTAATAGTTAATTCACGCATATATTTATATCCTTGAATAAATGTTATAAATTTATTTTTTATCGAGTTATCTAAAAAAGCTCGATAAGGTCTAATGCCGATAATTGTTCCAATAATTGATTCTCCTTGTCGGATAATTGGTTGGCATCTTTATTGTTCAGTAAGTTATCGGCGGAGCTGATGTCGGCAAGAAAGTTGGCGCTTTCGGTGTCGAGATTTATCTTGAAGCCGTTTGCTAATAACGTTTTCTGATCGTTTGATATTGGATGAAATGAGTTTATTCGAACTCTATTTTGGAGAATATTGACATTATCCGGTACGCCGATCGGAGACAAATGTTCAATATTAAATCGCGATTTAACTCTTTGTTGTTCCGTAAAAGCGACATAAAAATTATGGAGATTTTCCTGTTCGGCTAGCGTGCTTTGTAATAGCGGGATAAAACTTACAATAAGGTCAGCCGTATTTAGATAAGGGTTGATAGAACCCCGGCTTTCAACTTGATCCGGGAATCGATTGCCGCATAGCCAAAGTAGGTAATCCAATAATTTAGGCGGAAACGTACCAATGGCAATATGAAAAGTTTCCTCGCCGTCGATCGGCAAGGCTTCGTGCCACCACCCTCTTGGGATATAAAGCATATCGCCGGCTTCCAGAACCGTGTCCAATACCGGTTCGGAGGGACATTCGGCTTTGTGATTCAAGCTTGTTTGATGAGGTAACGGCAGTTCGTGCGTGGGCTGGTAAATCTGCCACCTTTTCCGGCCGATCAATTGCAATGCGAATACGTCGTGGGTATCCCAATGTTTGCCAAACGAACCGTCGCCGCCGAATGCCGCATAGGCGTTGGCGTTGGTTTTTTCGCCGACGAATTGCGCCACGTCCATGCAATAGTCGTTAATTTCCGGGAGGTAGAGCTGTAGTTTGTTTAATACCAAGGTTGCGCCGTCCGTTAAATAACGGTACAAAACGTCTTTGACGATTCGCGCGCGTTGTTCGCCCAGTTCCCAATAAGGCTCGGTATAGCGGCCCGGTTCGACCGGTCCGTCTTTAAATAACTTAATCTGCGTATTGGCGTTTTCCATGGCATAAAGCGCGTGGTCGATATGCTTCCAGCTCAAACGGTTCTCGGAAAGCGCCTGGCGCTTCAGCCACCATTGGCTTTGATAATGTGTGTCAAAAAATTGTGTTCTATCGATGCCGAATTGAATCAATGACATAGTGGTCCCTAGTTATATTTGCTTAAGCCGTAGAGCGGTTCGATAATCCATTCGATTAAGTGCCGCGTATCTTGTTCGATGTCCGCTTCCACGATCATGCCGGATACCAGTCGTTTCGACTCGCCGTACACCAAGGCAAACTGCGAATCGAGTTTTACTGTGACGCGGTAATAATCGTCGGGCGGGGAATTGGCGAATAAATTCGGTAACGTCTTCGATGAAACCGGATTTTTCGAGACGCTTGCGACCGTTCCGGAATACTGGCCGAACTTTTGATAGGGGTAGGCTTGGTAACGCAAACGTACTTTCTGGCCGGATTCGACAAAGCCGATACCGCGCGTAGTCACGTACAATTGCGCGGTCAGTTCCGCGCCGTCGCCAAGCAAGGTGGCTAAAACCTCTTTATCCGGAATTTGACCGGGATGCGCGTTAATGCCAGTGACAATGCCGTCTACCGGGGCGACGATAGCCAGGTGATTTTGAATGTGTGCTTCCTGGATTTTTTGGCGAAGTACGCTTAAGTCCTGATCGATATTGGCGATGCTGATTTGGGTTTTGTCCGGCGCGATGCGTTTTTCGTCTTCCAGCTCCAGTTTTTTACGCTCCAATTCGTCGTAATCCCGTTTAAGATCCGCTGCCTGGGTACGTAATAGCGCCAGGTTATCCAACTCCTCATCCAATTTGTCTTTTGCAATAAAGCCGGATGTCGCCAAGCTGCGGTGTTTATTTAGCCGCTGCTCCGCCAAAGTCAATCTTTCGTGATGCTGGTTTATTTGCTGTCTGGCGTCGGAAATCGATACTTTTATCGCGGCCAACTGCCTGGATAGCGCTGAATTGTTTTTGTCCAGTAGGGTGCTTAATTGCTGCTTTTCTCTGAGATTCGCCTCTTCTTCCGCGCGCAGTGCCGCTTCAAGCTGATCGGCAAATCGGCTGCCGCTTGCGTCCGACTGACTGGTGAATGAAGAAAGGTGGCGTTCGTCTCTTAACGTAAATAGCGTGTCTCCCGCCTGAACCGTTTGGCCTTCTTCAACATGAACAGCCGAGATAAGCCCAGGCGAGGGTGTGGCGATAACGATAGCACCGCCGTTCGGAACCAGCATACCGGTGGCGTTGGTTCGTTTGGTATAGGACGCAAGGCTGATAAACAGGACGGTGATTGCGACAAGAGATAACACAATCCCGAATACAAGCCACGACGACCAAGATCTCGCCAACAGGATGTCGCCTTCCAAGCGCCCGACCTGAGCCGCCACGGCTTCGGCGCGATAAAGATTCGTCGAAAACATGCGTTCCGCCTATCGGGTTTCGATGTTTGACAGCGACGCGTTTCGTTGGGCTGCTAAGATTAATGCCGAGCTAAAAATTAGCGGTTTGATGAGATTTGCGGTTTCAGGCTGCCTAAAACCGTTATCTGACGCGGCGAAACAGCTTGAATTGAGAATATAGCGGATGAAATATGATTTTGACACAAGGTCTCCCGGATGAATTGATTAGCACCGTGAAGGCTGGCTAGTCAGGAGACATGGCTGGCGTCAAGCCTTCTGCACGAAGGCTGAGTGGACTTTAAAAAAAACGCTGCTTTTTGTCAACTCAATTTCAACGGTAGGTCGGCAAAAGTCATGGATTAGTCTGTGCACGGTAGGCTAGGGCTGGGCTCGTGGACCCACGGAAAGAGGGGAGATTTTCATATAAATCCCTTCGATGCCGGGCCGCTCGGCGCAAGCCGTCTCGATATGGCCAGGCTTTTCCGCAACGTCGAAGCTGCGCTGTTTGATTTGGAATATGCATGGCTTGAAACCGAACGGCTCGCTTTGCATCTCGCAACACTGCAAGGGCTTGCGTAATAGTTCGAATGTGACCGGAATCGCTACACCAGCCTTGCTGGTGTAGCGCACCGAGTGATCACTACAATCGTCATAGTGCCGCCAAATCATCGTTCTTCTGGATCGTGTTATTCGGGCGTAGTGTCGAATTTATTCGACTAATCTCTTAAGCTATAGCCGTACTGTTTGCCGTTCAATTCGTCTCCCACTTTGCCGTGTCAGCGGTCCGCATCAGGTGCGGAATTGTCAATGGCCGATCCGGATACAAAGGATGAGTGCCGACCGTCACCGGGTAATTGAAAATTTGCCGTATCAATTCGCTGTTTAAAACCTGGCCTGGAGTACCGACGGTAATCAATCGGCCTCGGTGTAATACGGCGATGCGGTCGGCATACAAAGCAGCGAGATTTAGATCGTGCAGGATCGCCAGAACGCCGGCGGCACTGGTGTCGGCGAAGCGCCGGGCAATCGCCAATACCGCGTGCTGATGCGCAAGGTCCAGCGCCGAAGTAGGCTCATCCAGCAGCAAGTAACGATGCAATGGATCGCACGGTTCCCAGATTTGCGCCAGCACCCTGGCCAGTTGCACGCGCTGGCGCTCGCCGCCGGACAGCGTGGTGTAGATGCGCTCGGCGAGATGCGTAGTGTCGGTCAAGGCCAGTGCTTGCCGGACAATGGCGATGTTGTCGGCATGGCTGCGGCTTTGCCGATGGGGGCTGCGGCCCATCATGACCACTTCCATCACGCAAAAACGAAACGCCAGCGCCGATGCTTGCGGCAATACGCCGCGCATTTTGGCGGCTTCTTGGGAGGGCCAAGCGGCCAAGGGGCGACCGTTCATCAATAGCTTGCCGCTCTGAGCGCTCAGTTCGCCGCTCAGGGTGCGTAGTAGTGTCGATTTGCCGGCACCGTTGGGGCCGATAACCGCCAGGACTTCGCCGGGATGTAAATCCAGCGACACACTGTTCAGCAGGATTTTTGCACCAATACGCACCGAAGTGTTTGTGGCCGTCAGCATCGTCAATGCCCCATGATTTTCTGCCGAAACAGCAGCCATAAGAAGAACGGGCTGCCCAGTACCCCGGTGATAATGCCGATAGGCACTTCGGCTGGCGCGGCCAGAGTGCGAGCCAGATAATCCGCGCACAGCAATAGCAAGGCGCCGAGTAAAGCGGAGCCGGGCAATAGCCAGCGATGATCCGGACCGAGCGCCAATCGCAACAAATGCGATACCACCAAGCCCACGAAACCAATCACCCCGGTCAAAGCCACTGCCGCGCCCACGCCGAGTGCCACCAGCGCGATGACCGCGGTTTTCACTCGTTCCACCGGAAAGCCCAGATGGCCGGCTTCCGCCTCGCCCAGCAACAAGGCGTTCATCGCGTCGGCCAGCAGCGGCAGCAACAGCAGATTCACCAGGAGAAACGGTGCAGCCAATGCCATGTCGGCCCAAGCGATGCCGTTGAGGCTGCCCATGCTCCAGAAAGTCAGGGTGCGCAATTGATCGTCGTTGGCAACATAGACCAGCAAGCCGGTGGCGGAACCGGCCAAGGCGTTGATGGCGATACCGGCCAGCAACAAGGAGCCGACATCGACACGGTCATTGCCGCTGGCGATGCGGTACACCAGCCAACTGACCGCAAAGCCACCGGCTATCGCCGCGATCGGCAGTAGATAGCGGCCCAGCAATTGACTCGGAATGGCGAATAAGCTGGTTTGTAGAACAATGACAGCCACCGCCGCCAGCGCCGCGCCGCTGGAAATGCCGATCAAGGCCGGGTCGGCCAGCGGATTGCGAAACAAACCCTGCATCGCCGCGCCGGATACCGCCAGCGCCGCGCCCACTAATAAGCCCATCAGCAAGCGCGGCGCGCGTATCGACAACAGTACCGCCCGTTGTTCGTTGGCATAAGTCCAGGGTAGGTCTATGCCGAGTAGTTTGGCCAAAATCGCCCCGGCTTGGCCTGGCGAAATGGCCACGGCGCCGCCCACCAAAGAGAGTAGGCTGATCAGGATCAGTAATACGCCTAAGCCGACTAATACCGCCGCGCGCCGCCGTTCAAACGCATTAAGCCGCTGCTCCATGGCCGATTTGGATAAGTAGATCGAACTTGTCGTCATGTTCAGCTCAAGGTGCAGTGGCGATATTGGCCGGATTTTGCAAGCGTTCGGCCAGTTCCAGCGCGGTTCGACCGCTACGCGGCCCAAAGCTCAGAAGCGCCAGCGTGTCCATCACGATTACTCGCCGGTTCAGGCCTGCCGGGGTATGGGCAATCCCCGGCAGTTGGTAAAATTTGTCCAGGCCGCCCACTGCGTTAAGGGTGAGTTCGGTCAGCAGTATCAGCTCCGGTGCGGCGGCGATGATGGCTTCGCTGCCGATAGGTTTGTTGCCGGCATAATCGCCGATTGCATTGACACCGCCGGCCAATTGAATCATCGCGTCCGCTGCGGTTTCGCGACCGGATACCAAGGGCGCGCCGTGCGAGACGGCCATGAAAAACATCACGCTGGGGTGCCGGGAAAATTGGCTGCGCAATTGCGCCAAGCGGTTGAAGTCGGCGTGGATTTGCGCCGCCAAGGTGTCGCCGGCATCCGGTTTGCCGAGTAGAGCGGCAATGGTCGATACTTTGTTAAGCACGCTTTGTTCGGCATAGTCTTCGGCCAGGGTTTGCACCGGCACGCCGGCGGAGCGGATCTGCTCCAGTACTGAAGGCGGTCCCGCGTGCGCACTGACCAGTACTAGATCGGGCGCTAAAGACAAAATACCTTCCGCCGAAAGGCTGCGCATGTAACCGACTTGCGGCAGGGCTTTGGCCGCTTCCGGCCACAAGCTGGTGGTATCGACCCCAGCCAGATTGTCTTCACCGTGCAAGGCGTAAATAATTTCCGTCAACGCACCTCCCACCGAGACGATGCGCTTTGGGCTGTCCGCGATGGTCGCAGGTGCGTCCAAGCACAGCCAGACGATGGCTGCGAGCCGGTAAAGCAGGGGGCGAGTCTTTTTCATAAGGGCTTTTTGTGAAGGTTTAAATGATTTTTAAATTGTTCGGAGGCGCTGGAAATATTCGGCAGTGGGTGTAGGTTTGGGCTTTAGAGGAACTCTAAAAATTAAAAAACTCTTTTTCCTTCGGGAGGCCGTCGCAAAAGCCAAAATAGAACTTACCGAATGTCTTGCCTAAACGCGCTACCTCGGTTTGCAATTAAGCGGGCGCGTCAGCCGTGGTTTTACGCGCCTTATGGCCGACATCGTTGACGTGGCGGATTTGCGTTAAATCGTCGCCTTCAATCGAAAATGCCTTGGCAAAACCTTGCACGAAACTGCCGCGTTGCGGACGGATACGGAATAGATGAAAGTCCTGCATTTTTTGTAACTGTTTCATGAATGTGCCGAATTTTTCCTCGAATAAGCCCATGATGTATGCGAAAGCGTCGGTATCGCGGTCGATTTCGCCGGCCGAGCAGTGATAGGTAACCCGTTGCCGGGCGAACAAATGCGCGGCCTTATCCTCGTCTTCGACGAACAACAGACAAACCCGGCCGTTGTTCAACAGGTTTTGGGTGTGAGCCGATAGTTCGCTGATGTAGACGTAATATTGGCCGTCGTGCCGCACATAGGCGGCGTAACTGGCTTCGGGCTCGCCGGATGCGCTGACCGTGGCCATTAGCGCGGAGGAAAATGTTTGCGGCAGAGCGGTATAAGCTGCTCTGACTTGCTCGAGATCGATGGTTTTGTCGTTCATGCTGGTGTCCTGGTTTGGGGAATAAATAAATGCATTGACTATGGGCCTGGGTAGAGAGGCAAAACTTTGCGTCTCTACCCAGGCCCGATAACCGGCAAGGCTTTAAGCAAGTCGCGCCACAACACGTTTTCGCCGTTGGTTTCGTCGTAACCGCCGAAGATGGACATGATGCTTTGTTGGTTTTGGTCGCGAACCAGCAGACCGGTCAAAGCCCGCTGCCCGCCAGTGAGTTGGACGATGTCCGCGCCGGCCACGGCCATTTCGTTGAGGTGCAGATTGAAACCCCGATCCAGGATGTTGAACCAGGGTCCGGTAATTTTCAGGTTTTGAATCGGGCCGTCGTGCAGTTGCATGGCGCCGTGATTGCAGACCAGCACTTGTATCGGCAACAGCAGTTCCGCTAGTTGCCGCATGAACTCGCGTAGCGCCGGCGCGGTGATCCGGTCTGCGATTTCAGCCTCTGTAGTCTCGGCTAGCAGCAAGCGCCGCCAGTGTTCCGGCAAATCCTTGGCTTGGGCGAGGGCGTCAAGCGCCGACATGGTGCCGTCGGTAGGTAGTTCCAGATGTTGCAACTGATCGTCGGCACGAAAGATGTCGATCAAGCGCCGGTAAAGGCCGGCATCGGAATGCTCGGTGAGATAAATCTTGTGTACGGCATCGCCGCTCGTGTCGAAAAATTGCAAACTGTGGCGCGTGCCGTGATGCGTTTCTTCCAGCACGGCGAAACCCGAATGCCAAATGCCGGTCGATAGACACAGCTCGATATGGTGTCCGGAGATCAGGACCATGTCGCCGCAGGGGCATATATCCTCGTAGAGCCCGGTTTTTTCGTGTACCGCGAAAGCGTTGCGCGTCAAGGCCATGACCGGACCCAGCGTACCGACCGCGCCCAGCAGTGCGGGCCAGTGTTCCCGCAAGCGGGTGACCCGGTTGCCGCAGTCGGTTGCCAATAGTTCGGCTTCGCTGACGCCTAATGTCGCCGCGGCGTCGCGAATCCGCATATGCGGGTGATCGGCGCGCAGATCTTGCCAAGCTTGTTTCAAAGTGTCCGCGATGAATTCGGGATGTTTAGTCATGGATTTTGCCATTACGCTGAGCTCCGTTAAGCGAATACGCTGTATGTGTCCAGGGCATCGCACGGTAAGGGGCTTTGCATCCGGGCCGCATGGCCTGGATACAAAGCGGTTACGGGACGACGTTTACGCCGCCAGGCCTTTTTTACGATTTAAACCCAGCAATCCCATGAAGCCGGCGCCGAACATCCAAACTGCCGCGGGCAGCGGGACACTGGTTACGGGATCGGTGCTAGGTCCTATGTCGATAGTCACTTGGCCCAAACTCAAGCTGTGTTCGGCGCTGTTGAACGAGAACAGATAATTGCTTGCCGGTCCGGACAGATCCCAATACGCCAGGTATTGCACCAGTTCGACGGGGCCGAACGAACTTTCGTAGTCGTCATCGTAGAAAGTTTGCGTCGCGAAGGTCGGCGCTACGCCATTCAGTAGCAAGCTGTTGTAGTCCATCTGCACGCCCCAGGTTTCGAATTGCAAGGCCGCTCTTAAGGGCTCGTTGTTGGTAGAGCCGCTCAGCGAAGTCGTGAAATTCTCGGTAACGCTGAAGCTGTAAAGATTGCCTGATCCGGCCGCGAATGTACCTGCATTCCAGCCGATATTGGCGTCGGCGGTACCGGCGCTGCCCACATCCGGCGCTGCGGTGCGGGTGCCCGGATACGAACTGTCGACGAAGCTGTCCCATTCCGTATACAGTGTGCCGGCATCGCCGCGATTCCAGTTACCCCAGGCTGCTTCGCTTGGAGTGTCGAAGCCGTAGCCGGCGGCATACGGATCGGGGCCATTGGTCAAGTCAGCCGAAGCGCTGCCGGAAACGGCCAACAGGCCGGCGATCAAAGTTAGTTTTTGTGCAGTTTTCATGGTTTGTTTCCTATGTGAATAAATTGACGTCTCTCTTCGCCGCGAAAACGATCCGTTGCTTTTGTCAAAAATACCTTCCGCCGTTTCGGCCCCAAGCCGGCTATCCGCGCTAACTGATTGCTGCGCGGTGGCGGAACTTTAAAACTCAGTATTGCTCTCGGTATTCGAGCGGTAGGCTGACATTGGGGCTCCCGGTTGGTACGCCTTGCAACTGATAGTCCAGGACATAGCGGTACTGTTTGCCGCAATAAATGATCACTTCCTTTTGCCCGCGTTTTAATAGCCGCATTTCCACCCGCAAATCCCCATAACCGTCGTGCTCCAGTAATTCTTCGAACAGCGTTTCCAATTTCTTTTGGGCCTCTTTCTTGGCCCTGTATCCCTTGGTCATAAGATTTTTCTCCATCAAAAAGCCAGCTTTACCGTGACGCCGAGATTACGGCCCGGTCGCGAGTAGCGGTCGGCCCAGTGCTCTGCGCCGGCGAAGTTGCCCAGCGTGGTATGCGGATCGCCGGCGCGGGTATTGATGTCTTCCCAGTCGATATATTTCTTGTCGAACAGGTTGAACACCCCGAAGTTGAAGCCGATGCGCTTGCTGGGGTTGTAGTAGGCGTTGAAGTCCACCACGCCGTAACCGCTGGGCAGAAACTGGGCGTCCACCGGTGCGGTGTTGGCTTGTTTGGCGGCGACCAGGGTCAGGTTCAATTCCGTGCCCCAGTCGCCGCCGGCTTGGTCGTAGCGCAGGCCGATGACGGCTTTCATGGGGCTGATCTGTCTGAGGGCGTCGTCGTCGCTGCGTTGGGTCTTTAGATTCATGCCTTCAGTAAAGGCACCGCTGAACAGCAGGCTGGCGCCCTGTAAATAAGGATTTAGCCAGTCCAGATAAAACCGGCTTTTGATTTCGATTCCCTGAATCCGAATCGGGTCCGCGCTATTGATGTTCTGGTAAGTAGTAAAGCCCAACGGCGGACAAGACGCCGTGGCCGGGTTACAAATCACCGCGTTGTAGATGAAGTTGTCGTAATCGTTACGGAACAGGCTGATGTCGAAAGTCCCAGCCGCGCCCTGGCCGCGCAGCCCGACTTCGGCGCCGACGCTGGTCTCCGGCTGAATGTTGTAATTGGGTAGATTGGTGTAACCGCCGGTTATATTGGTAAAACCGAGATTGCTTTCGCTAAAGTTGGGGCCGCGAAACCCATGCGCATACTGGCCGTGCACGGTGAAGTTCCGGTTCAGATGCAGCAAGGCGCCGAATTTGGGTAAAAAGGCGTTGGCATCGATAATGCCGGGCACTATCGGGTCGGCACCTTCCGCGACAGCTGCTGCGGACGCCTTGTCGAACAGATAGTCGGGTGTAGGCAATAAGCGAAAATATTCCCAGCGACCGCCGGGGATCAGCTCTATGCGTTTGTCGAACAAATCGATATTGTCCTCAAGGTAAGCGCCGGCCTTGGTAATGGTGGATAACGGAAAATCCCGGACCGGAAATTCGTCCGGCGTTACGGACTTGCTGATCCGGCCTTTGGGACAAATGTTATTGGGGCGTCCGGTGCGGGGATTGACCGAACCGCTGACGCAGGTAAAGCTGCCGTCGCGTTGTTGCGCTACGTTGTTTTTACTGATTTGGCCACCGTATTGCAGGGTATGCAGGCTGTCAGCGAGATTGAAGGTTTTACCCAGTTTTAATTCGCCGCCGAAGTCGTCGTTGGCAAAATCGAAAATTCGCTCGGTCAGCGTGTTGCCGTCCACGTTGGCGGTGCGATCTTGGAGGGTAATTTGTCCGGTAGCGGATTTTTGCGTGTAAAACTTCCACAGCACATCGTTGAACAGCGGGGTTTCCAGATGTTTCAGGGTGTGATCCAGCGTCAGCCGCCAGCGCGATTGGGTATCGGTGGTGAGCATGCTGTTGACATTGCGCAGGCTGATGTCGGCACCGCGCATATACAAGGCGTCCACGTCGGATTGGCGGTGCAGCCATTCGCCGGTTAGGCGCAACACGTTATCGTCGTTAAAACGGTAGAGCAATTTGGCCAGTAGGTTGTAACTGCCGTTTTCCTGCGGACTGGGCGTGGTGCGGCGGCCGTCGGCGAAATCCGCCGTGCCTTTATTGTCGGTTTCGTTGCTTTGGTTGTGAGTGAATAAGGCCATGCTTTCCCAGCCGCCCAGCGCGCCAGCCACGGTGGCGGTTTGCACGAAGCCGTTGTCGGCGGTGTTGTAATTCAGCTTCAAGCCGGTGTAATAATCCTTGCCGAATACGTTCAAATAATCGCGCGGGTCTTTGGTAACGAAGTTGACGGTGCCGCCCATGGCGTCGCCGCCGTAATAGGCCGAGCCGGAACCGCGGACGATTTCCACCGCTTTTAAGGCATCCATGTCCACCGCGTTGCGGTTGGCGCTGGCGAACGAGCCGATGCGGAACGCTTCCGGCAGGCGCACGCCGTCGATCTGCATCAACACCCGGTTGCCGCCCAGTCCGCGAATGGTAAAGCCGCTGGCCCCGAAGCGCTGCGGGTCGTTGCCGACATTGACGCCGGGTTCGTAACGAATCAGATCCTTGATGTTGCGCACCATGCGCTGTTCCATGGTCGCGGCGTCTATGGTCGATTCGGTACCGGGAGCGAGCTTAGCCGCCGGCTTTTCTACTTTTGCTTTTACCGTTACGGGTGCTAATTCCGCTTCTTGGTTTTCCTCGCTATTCGCAAGTGTTGCATTCTCGGCAGCGCTGGCGCTCATCGGACTTAGCATTAGCGCCAGGGCGTACATTACTAAACCGCAGCGCAGGCAGCAGCGGCGGGCATTCGACCCGGTGCAAATAGACGGGCGACAGGCCTGTCGCGTCAGCGTGCATGGCTCGAAGTTTGTGTGGAGCATAACCGGCAAAAGCCGTGTGTTTAACAATAAAGGCATGGCTGTTTCAACAATCAGTGCAGTCTCAAATGCTGGCTGCCTGGCGCGGAACGGCTAGGTGGCTGTTATTACGGTTTTCGGGGCTCTTAGATGCAAGATGTTGTGTCTAAGAGCTTGGCGCGTATTTACTCTATTTAGCGTTTCATCGCTTTAATCCCGTAACTGGAAGCGTTGGATTTGCCGGCTACATAGCCGGTGTCTGACTGTTTGTTCGACCTTGGGTAGGGTGACTTCCTTGTCTGTCGACTTATCCTTGTCGGCATCCTTTTCGGTGGCCAGCGCCGCGCCGTTCAGCGCGGTTGCCTGCGGCGTTTGGGCTAGCAAGGGCCAGTTACCGGTGATGGTTTGTCGGCCCGTGGTGCGTTGTGTATAAAGCATGGTTTTCCCCGGTTGCTTGGCAATGCCTCAATAAGGGCATGGCTACCTGGCGGGAAGGGCTGGGTGGCTGGATTGTGTTTAGTAAGATGAGGCGACGATTTGTCGGTGCATCTTCGGTCGGTTTCGGGATATCTGCTGTAGGCGTCCTGCTTTGTTCGCCATTACAAGGTCGCGTCCGTGCCTTGCCTACGGCAGATATCCCGAAACCGGTCGATTTTTTGCTTGGCCTTCGTTATCGAGAAGGCCAAGGTTTGTTGGTATTACTTTTTGTCCGGCTCGGAAACGAAACCGATTTTACTGACCCCGGCTTTGGCCGCATCTGCCAGCGTTTCGGCGACGAAGTGGTACGGTACGTTTTGATCGGCGCGGATATGCAGTTCCGGTTGTTGCGGCGATTTTGCAATTTCCGCCAAACGTTGATTTAAGGCCTGGCGGTCGATTGCTTCCTGATTCCAGAATAATTGGCCTTCGCCGTCCACAGATAACGCAATCGGATCGTCGCTGGGTTGTTGCGGTACGCTGCTGGCTTTGGGTAGATCGATTTTCACCGCATGGGTCATCAGCGGCGCGGTGATCATGAAAATCACCAGCAGCACCAACATCACGTCGATTAACGGGATCATGTTGATTTCGGCGACGGTATGGCCGCCGCCCTTGTTTTGATCGAAGCCGCCGAATGCCATTAATGTTCTCCTGTTGCGAAAGCCAATTCGGCGCCGGCAAAGGCGGCCGACTTGGTTTGCGGCACGGCGGACGGATCGCTGGCGATAGTGGCGCCGGTGGTCAGAAAGGCGAATAGATCGTGGGCGAAGCCGTCCAAGCGGGCTAATAATAAGCGGTTGCTGCGCACGCAATCGTTATAAGCCAGTACCGCCGGAATCGCGACTGCTAAGCCCAAACCGGTCATGATCAGCGCTTCGCCCACCGGACCGGCGATTTGGTCCAAACCGCCCAACCCGCCTTGGCCGATGTTGACCAGAGCGTGGTAAACCCCCCAGACCGTGCCGAACAAGCCGATGAAGGGCGCGGTGCTGGCGATGGAGGCCAGTGCGGTCAAACCCCATTCCAGTTGCGCGGTTTCCTCGTCGATAACCCGGCGCATCGAGCGGGTCAGGAATTCGGCGGTCGAACCTGCCTGTTGTAAGCCGTGACTACCATGGCGGGCGTGATGCTGAGAGGCGGCCAGTGCGTGGCGGGTCAGGTTCGAAAACGGGTCTGCCTGGGCGCCGACGGATAAGTGGCCGGCGACATCGGCTAGCGTGTCGCTAGCCCAGAATTTCTGTAAAAACAATTCGGCGCGGCGGCGGACCTGGATGGCGTGCCAAGCCTTGACGACGATGAAATACCAGCTGGCGACCGACATGATCAGCAGCAAGCTAAACAAAAAGGCGCCGACACTGTCGGTTTGCGCCAGGAAATGGTCGAGATTTTGATTGAGTGCCATGATTTATCCTTCGAGAGAGAATGAAACGGGGACCACGACCCAGGCGGAAACCACCTGTTCGCCGCGGCGAGCGGGGACGAAACGCCATTTTTGAACGGTTTCCTGGGCGGCTTGATCCAGGCGGTCGTAGCCGCTGGATCGTCGGAGTGTGACTTGTTCAACGCCGCCGTCGGCATTGACCAGCACCCGCAGCAATACTTTGCCTTGCTCGCCGAGTTGCCGTGATGCGCTAGGGTAGGCTGGCGCCGGGTTGTTCAAATAATCGGCGTTCAGATTAGGCAAGGTCATCGGTGCCGCTGAGGCCTCGCTGGTGCTGGCTGAACTGGGAGCTGGGGCCGGTGCGGAAGTAGGTGCGGCTGGAGTGGGTTCGGCGTGAGGCGGTTCCGGCGTGGGTTCGGGCGCTGCAATTGCCGTTGGTGCACTGCCGGCGGTCGACAAAAGGTTCGGTTTTTTAACCGGTTTGGGTGGCGTTTTCGGTTTGCTGACGGCTTTTTCAACCGGCTGCTGGGGCTGCTGCACCGGTGGTTTGGCGGGTGCTTGCTGAGTTTGCGCATCGCCTATCCATTCCACCATGATCGGCTGCGGAGGGGTGACAGGCTCTTGCATTTCGCTGTTTGGCATCAGGCCGAACCAGGCTAAATGCAGACCAAGCGCGATGAGAAATCCCAGGCCGCGTTCGTTATATTCGGCTTTTTGTATCGTGGATATCGATTTATAAGGCCCTTCGCTGGCTACGAGGCGCATGGGGGCCAGGCAAGCAAGCTGGCGGAAACTGGCGGTCGGTAACATACTGGCCTCTCGATTAACTTTTCTGAAAACGATTGGCTGGCTACCGTGAGGTTGGCTGGCTGGTGTTGTCGGGTCTAGCTGTTTATTTGGTCAAAATTAATTTGCCGTTACTGGTAATGCGTAAGCGATATTCGTCGCCTTGATGTTCGATCACTATTTCGTTTTGCGTGCCGAACAATAAGCGGCTATTCACCCGTTGCCTGCCTTGCGGTATATCCGGCGACGTCTCGGCGGTTAACGGGCCAAGTCGCACTGGGTTAGACGGATTTTTCATAAGACTAAAAATGTTGACGAATAAATGCTAAACCCGCTCAATGCGCTGCTACCGGCTGCTGGCGAGCAGCTTTTCGTTCCACGAGTAGGCTGGTGACTGTTTGCCAGTGCTCCAACAGTTGCAAGTACATATCGCGGCTGGAGGCGCTATGTGCCAGTTCCGGGTGGCTTAGCAGGCGGCCCAGTTGCTGCACGATCAGATGTGCAAGCTTCGGGTTGTGATGGCCGCTGATGAATTGGGTCATTAATACACAGGTCGCGGCATGAATTTGCGCCACATCACGGCTTTTCGGCGCACCGATAGAGTTGTCTTTGAACATGATGACCTCGGGTTGCATAAGTTAGAAATAAATTGCCGCACACTGGATAACTTAGGAGGCTGTGCAGGTGCGGCAATGACAGCACGAGAGATGACTGTCGGATACAAATGATAATGATTATCATCTGCTTGTCAAGCAAAAGTATTTTGCCTTAGTGGTTTGGGTGTTTTTTGAATAAGTTGTTGGCAGGGCCAATGCTGTTCCGCGTGCGGCAGAAGGGTTTTGTTTGCGGTAAAAGAAATAAGAATACGGGGTGCCGGCAGCGGTGTAAGTGGCCGTCATTTGCCCAACTGATAGTGTGGATTTCGTTTAAATTCAGCTTCAGGGCAGTGGTTTATAAGCCAGCAGTCCGGCCAGAGTTTCCAGCAGTTCGCCACGGGTATGGTTCCTGATCCACACCAGCGCGATTTTGCGGCTGGGCCTTTGACGAATGTTGATATATCGAATGTCCTGATCGTCAGGCTGAACGGCCACGGATGGCATCAGCGTAACGCCGACGCCGTTTTTGACCATGAAACGCAAGGTTTCCAGACTGGATGCCCGGAAGTCGTGTTCCACGAAGCGGGAAGGATTGCACAATTTTAGCGCTTGGTCCCGCAAACAATGGCCCTCATCCAGTAACAGCAGATTTTCTTTGGCCACCCTATTCAGGTCTATTTCTTCCAGATCGGCCAGGGGATGATCCGCGCACACCGCCAAGGTGAACGGATCGTCGAATAAGGTCCGAGACTCCAGGCTTACGTGTTCGACAGGTAAGGCCAGCAAGGCCGCATCCAATTTTTTATCGAGCAGCAACGCAACGAGAGCGTTGGTTTTTTCCTCGACCAACTGGAGTTTTAGATCAGGATAATGCTGCTTGATGCGAAATACGTATTCCGGCAGTACGTAACTTGCCAGCGAAGGAAACGCTCCCAAGGACAGCATGTTACGCTGCCGATCGCTGGCGTGGGCGGCGATTTGGCGAATGGAGCGAGCATCGTCAAGTATGCGGCGGGCGAACGGCAAAATTTCCCGGCAAATTTCGGTGGTTTCCACTGCGTTTTTCTCGCGCAGGAACAAGTCCACGCCTAAATAATCCTCGAGTTTTTTGATCTGCGTGCTCAAAGTAGGCTGACTAATCGAGCAATGCTCTGCCGCTTGACTGAAATTTTTCAACTCCGCTACTGCCACTAGATAGCTTAAATCTCGCAAGTTCATCGATTGTTATCCGCCGTTGAGTTAAGTGTGCCGAAAGCCGTCGCCCTGACCGGAATTATATCAGCTAAGGTGCGAGTTTTATTGACCTGGCCTATCGGTCCATCTAAGAAATCAATTTCAGTTTGCAGGCATTATTCGGTTGAATATGTTTGCCGCACGCTTTTGATTGGGGCGATGGCGCCGAACTTTTAAATGTCGCTGGTGTTAATCCTAAGTGGCATCTAAACTGCAAAATCAAAGGCATGTTTTATTTAACCCATAACAAGGAACAGAGGTGCACCATGAAAACCAAACAGATTTTTCTGGTTTCCGCATTGGCGGTAGCCATATCGACAGCATTGACAGCCAATCCGGCTCTCGCTGAAATGCAGCCGACGACCAACAGTTTCTGGTGGCCGGAGCAGCTGGATTTGAAACCGTTGCGTCAAAACTCGGCCGAATCCAATCCCTTAGGTAAAGCCTTCAACTATGCAGAGCAATTCAAAACCTTAGACCTGAAAGCGGTGAAAAAAGACATCGCCGGCGTATTGCATACTTCTCAATCCTGGTGGCCGGCGGACTACGGTAATTACGGGCCGTTTTTCATTCGCATGGCCTGGCACAGTGCCGGTGTCTACCGCATCTTTGACGGCCGTGGCGGCGCCTCCGGCGGGCAGCAACGCTTCGAACCACTCAACAGCTGGCCGGACAACGTCAGTCTGGACAAGGCCCGCCGCCTACTGTGGCCGGTGAAACAAAAATACGGCGCCAAACTGTCCTGGGCCGATTTGATGGTGCTGGCCGGTAACGTTGCTCTGGAAGATATGGGTTTCAAAACCATCGGCTTCGCCGGCGGCCGTGCCGATGACTGGGAAGCCGAGATCGTCAATTGGGGCTCGGAAAAGAAATTTCTTGCCGACGAGCGCCACGATGGCAAAGGTGAGTTGGCCAAGCCGTTGGGAGCCACGCAAATGGGGCTGATCTACGTCAACCCGGAAGGGCCGGGCGGGAATCCGGACCCATTAGCGGCCGCTAAACATATCCGCGAAGCCTTTGGCCGAATGGCGATGAACGACGAGGAAACGGTGGCGCTGATAGCGGGCGGCCATACCTTCGGCAAAGCGCACGGCGCGCATAAACCCGACGAATGTGTCGGCAAGGAACCCGCCGCCGCCGGCATTGAAGAGCAAGGTTTGGGTTGGGCCAACAAATGCGGCAGCGGTCATGGCGTGGATACCGTCAGCAGTGGCCTGGAAGGTGCGTGGTCGACGAATCCCACCCGCTGGACCCACGACTACCTGACCTGGCTGTATACCTTTGACTGGCAACAAACCAAGAGTCCGGCCGGTGCAACGCAGTGGATACCCAAGGACGGCAAGGGCGAAAATTTTGTACCGGATGCCCACGATCAGACGAAACGTCACCCGCCGATCATGTTTACCACCGATATCGCTTTGAAAATGGACCCGGATTACCAAAAAATCTCCAAGCGTTTTTTGGATAATCCCAAAGAGTTTGAGGTGGCCTTTGCCAAGGCCTGGTTCAAACTAACCCATCGCGACATGGGGCCTAAGGCTCGTTATGTCGGTGCCGAAGTACCGGCCGAGGACTTCATCTGGCAGGACCCGCTTCCTAAAGCCGATCATAAGTTAATCGACACCAAGGATACCGCCAAACTGAAATCAGCCATCTTGGCTGCTGATTTGACGATTCCGGAGTTGGTGAGAACGGCTTGGGCATCTGCAGTCACCTTCCGCGGCACCGACATGCGCGGTGGGGCGAATGGCGCCCGGATTCGCTTGGCGCCGCAAAAGGATTGGGATGTCAATGATCCCGCCGAATTGGCCAAGGTACTGGCTCGCCTGGAAACCATTCAAATCGACTTTAACCTTACGCTGAAAGGCGGCAAAAAAGTCTCGCTTGCCGATGTAATCGTGCTGGGCGGTTCCGCTGCGGTGGAAGAGGCCGCGAAGAAAGCCGGTTATAAACTGCAAGTGCCGTTCAAGCCGGGCCGGGTGGATGCTTCGCAGGAACAAACCGACGTGAATTCCGCCGCAGTGCTGGAGCCCAAAGCCGACGGTTTCAGAAATTACTTTGGTAAGGATAATGCGCTATCACCCGCTGAAATGTTGGTCGAACGCGCTAACTTCCTGACCTTGAGTGTGCCGGAAATGACCGTGTTGGTCGGCGGCATGCGAACGCTGGATGCTAATGCCGGTCACGCCAAGCATGGTGTATTGACCGGCCGGTCCGGCACGCTCAGCAACGACTTCTTCGTCAACTTGCTCGATATGTCCACGAAATGGAGCAAGTCCGCTACCGAGGGGATTTACGAAGGACGGGACCGGGCCAGCGACCAAGTTAAATGGACTGCAACGCCGGTTGATTTGATTTTCGGTTCAAACTCCGAGTTGCGGGCCGTCGCGGAAGTCTATGCCTCGGAAGATGGCAAAGACAAGTTTGTTCAGGATTTTGCCAATGCCTGGGGCAAGGTGATGGACTTGGATCGATTCGACAAACGCTGACCTAAGCGTGCACGGCGCTCAATTTGACCGAGATCGGGTCATTTGGGTGCCTTGCGCAAACCACTTAGCGCTGTTTGTAAAATGGGTTTTCTTCGATCAGCAATTACTTCAACTTTTGCCGAAGGTGCCATCGGCCATCATCGGCGTAGGGCAAAAAAAAGGGCAATCCAAGGAACGGATTGCCCTGAGGGGGAAGTCGAAGTGGATTAAATCCAGTCGGAATCGTCGCTTTCGTCCGGAATGCTGTAGTCTGCGTCGCTAAGTGAAAAATCGTCTGGACTGTTGTCCAAGTTGGCTTGCTGGATTGCGTCGTCGCCGTAGTAATTGTTGACCACTGTTTGTTCCTGAGCGCCGGTGTGCTCGCCCATTGCTTGCTGGCCCCAAGGGCTAGAGCCGTGATGTCCCATCAAACTTTCTATACCTTGGAACAAAAACGAACCGGCTACGACACCGGCTGCCGTGGTCGCGACATTGCCCAGAAAACTGCCGCCACCACCACCGAAAAAGCCGGGCGATTGCGCGGGAGCAGCACCCCTCGGCACTTGATAATTGCCTACACCGGGCACCGCAGTATTATTGTTGGCGGGTTGAGCCCACGGATCGCTGCCCAGAAAGCCGCTACGTTGTGAGCTTGCACCCGCTTGCAATTGATTCTGCAACTCGGCGATTTGCGCTTTAGCCGCAGATAAAGCTTGATCTTGCAACAAGGCGCGTTGGACCAACAGATAAGCGGCATCCGGTTGTTTTGCAACCGCATCACTGATCAGCGCTTCGGCTTCGGCATCCTTGTTCGGAAGCCTTACTTCGTTCAGTTGACTCAGAAATTGACTGAGCTGGTTGCGTTCCTGTGAATTCATCTAATAACTCCTATCGTGAGCATGTAACCCGGCAAACTACCGGCATTGGCAAAGACTTCAAAACGGCTGCAAAGTTTCCTTCACAGTTGGGTGTGGCTTTGGAAGTTTCAATAGCCGGATTGAAATAATTGCTCGTGATTCAGCTTCCAGCTGTCTATGCGGTGTGGATTTCGGCATTCCTTATGTGCCACAGAAGGTATACCGATCTGACGATTTTGAGGATATACGAGGTATTCAGCAGAAGCAGCTTGCTAATCAGGTAATTTATTGGGTTTACTGCCCTTTCGGTATTCTTGGGATTACTCGCAATTGTCAGTCAAAGTTACCAGAGGGTTTCCCGCTGTAATGGTCGCCGATTGGCTTGGCTTAGGGGGAAATTAACCAAGCCAACAGGCTTCCGTATGGCCGGATCGATTATTTTACCAGGGTGCCGGTGCTCGCCGGTCCGGGGATAGACATCTCGCCCGGGTTTTGCGGATCGTAATAAATGTCAATGTAAGGTCCGGTTATTGCCGGTTTTACAATAGCTATCAGCCCAGCGTTCTCACAATCCGGATTATCTGTAAATGTCGCGGCGACTTCCGCCGCGCAAGCGTCGGGTTGCATCGGAATCGCAGAAAGATTCAGATTAACCGCACAGCCTTGGTTCGGGCCTGCTACGACTTGATTGTTATCCCAACGCAATACATCCCAGCTAACCGCTAAGGATACGTCCGGATCAGGGGTGCCTTTGCAAGCCGTCGTCAGAGGGCAGCGCACTGAGACGGGATGCTCTCCAGATGAAAAGTGTATGCCGCACGCAATCACTTGCGAGCGTGGCGGCCCTTTGGAACCTAGCCCCAAAGGGCCGGCCTGACTAAACGGGCTAACGAGACAAGCTAAAAAGCCCAATGTCGCACAGTGTTGCAAAATCTTAGAGTTAGTTGTTGTGGTCATGATCGACTCCCGATTAATGTGTAAGGGACTTATTTCACCCGTTCCTAACTCGATATAACGTTTTTTAGGGCCCGGGCGGCTAAGCCATGTTTCAAGCATTGTCACGGTCCTAATGTAGGAGGGTCGGTTAGCAGAATCAGTGAGCTAGTAAACTCCGAAAATGCGAAAAATTTCATTGATTTGGTGCGTTTTTAGCCTTGCCTGTTGGCTAAAAGATCGGCACCGTGTACAGCGGGCGCGCGGCGGTCGAAATAAAAAAATGCTTATATCTTGCCGGAGTAGGGTAAGAAGCAATCCACTTACGTTCTCGGAAAAACGTATGAGAAAAACAGCATTGCCAGTTAATCCGGTTAGCGTACAATCCAAAACGCTTACCGGTAGTCGTTCCAAACCCACTTCAGTCGTTAGTCAGCATCCGGCCGCTAAATCATACGTGATCAGTAACCCGAACACACAGGCAGCAATCCAAGCGGCACAGCTAAGCCAGCTGTTTGCGGCAAGTAATACGTCATTGATTAGCAGCACGCTACTGGCGCTGATTCTGGCCTATATGCAGCGCGACATGATCGCGGCTTCCGTGGTGCTTACTTGGCTTACGCTGATTGTGTTGGTGGCGGTTTCCCGCACCTTGCTGGTCAAGGCTTATCGGTCTGCCGCCCCGGAAGTGGGCGCTGGCACGCGATTTTGGTTGAAAAGGTTTCGCATCGGGGTACTGGCCGTGGGTCTGGTGTGGGGGGCGGCCGGTTTTCTGATGTTCCCGGCCAATAGCTCGCAACATCAACTCTTTCTGGTTTTTATGCTGGCGGGTTTGTCTGCCGGCGGTGTAGTGGCATTTTCCGCCGATCTGCCCAGCGCGGTGCTATTTTCCGTGACCTCGCTGCTGCCCCTCATTATTCGCTTGTTCGTGTCCGGCAATGGTTTGTTTATGGCTATGAGCATGGCGGGGTTTTTATACCTATGCTTCATGGTGGTCAGCTTACGGCGTATCAATCGAAGCATCACCGAGAATATTGTGCTGCATCTGGATGCCGCTGAACGCGAGGAAACCATGCGGACCAGCGAGCAACGCTATCGCTTGCTGCTGAAACATTCGCCCATCGGTATTTTTCATTACGATACCGATCTGGTGGTCACGTACTGCAATGAGCCGTTCGCCGATATTTTGCAGAATAGCGTCGAGGCTATCGTCGGACTGGATATTAAAGGTTTTAAGGACCCCGCGATACTCGCGGCCTTACAGCGGGCGCTGCAAGGCGAAAAGGTGGTTTATGAAGGCGAGTACAAACCCTCGCCGAATGCGGCCGGCATATGGATAGATATGACTTGTGCGCCGTCCCGAGATGGAGCCGGCAAGATTGCTGGCGGTATCGCTATTATCCGGGACATCAGCGAACGCAAACAGGCGGAAGAAATGCTGCGGGTCAGCGCCATTGCCTTCGAATCACAGTCGGCGATGATCGTCACCTCCCCGGACGCGGTGATCCTGCGCGTGAATCGGGCCTTTACCGCGCTGACCGGCTACAAGGCCGACGAAGTGCTGGGTCAAACGCCACAAATGCTCAACTCCGGGCGGCACGACAAGGGATTCTTTGCCGGTATGTGGTCCTCATTGCAGGAAACCGGCCACTGGCAAGGTGAAATCTGGAATCGCCGCAAGAATGGCCTGATCGTCGCCGAATGGCTGACCATTGCCGCCGTGGTCGCACCCGATGGCCGCATTACGCATTACGTTGGTACATTTTCAGATATTACCGAGAACAAGGATGCGGTGGCGGAAATCCACCGATTGGCCTATTACGATCCTTTAACCCATTTACCTAACCGGCGTTTGCTGCAAGATCGCTTGGCTCAGGAACTGGTTGCCGGCGCCCGCAACGGTTTGTATGGCGCTATTCTGTTTTTGGACCTGGATAATTTCAAGACGCTTAACGACACGCGCGGTCATGATGACGGCGACCGGCTATTGGTGGAAGTGGCGCGGCGGTTACGCGCTACCGTGCGCGAGTGCGACATCGTCGGACGCCTGGGCGGCGATGAGTTTTTGGTGTTGCTGGCGGATTTGAGCGCCGATGCCGAGCTTGCAGCAATGCAGACCAAACAAGTCGGCGAAAAACTGCTGGAAGCGCTGGCTCATCCCTACGACTTGAGCGGCTACGAATTCCATTGTTCGGCCAGTATCGGTATTCGTTTGTACCGCGATCAAGAGCTTGCCGAAGAGCTACTCCGGCATGCCGATCTTGCCATGTATCAAGCCAAGGTAGCCGGGCGCAATACTGTGCGTTTCTTCGATCCGAGCATGCAGGCGCTGGCGACTGCCCGTGCCGAGTTGGAAAAAGATTTGCGCCTTGCGCTGGCCCATAATCAGTTCAAGCTGTATTTTCAACCGCAGATGTATCGAAATCATCAAGTGGTGGGCGCCGAAGTGCTGTTGCGTTGGCAGCATCCGGAACGCGGATTGGTGTCGCCGTTGGAGTTTATTGCCTTAGCGGAAAAAACCAGTTTGATTCTGCCGATTGGTCAGTGTGTAGTGGAAGCGGCCTGCGCGCAACTGAAACTGTGGGAGGGGAGTGAAAATTGGCGGCAGTTTCGGCTGGCTATTAATGTCAGTGCGCGCCAGTTTAGAGCGGCGGATTTTGTCGAACAGGTGCGGCGGGCGCTGGATAATAACGGGGTCAACCCGGACTTGCTGGAACTGGAACTGACTGAAAGTCTGGTGCTTGAGAATATCAACGACACTATCCTGAAGATGCAAGCACTCAGGGACATGGGCGTGCGCTTTTCTTTGGACGATTTCGGTACCGGGTATTCGTCGTTTTCCTATCTGACGCAGTTGCCGTTCGATCAGTTAAAAATCGATCGCTCCTTCGTGCATAACATCGGCGTCAAGACCAGCGATGCGGTGATCGTGCAAACCATCATCGGCATGGCCCATAATTTGGGGATAGAGGTGATTGCCGAAGGGGTCGAAACCGACGCGCAGCGCTTGTTTCTCGAACAGCATGGCTGCCATGCCTGTCAGGGGTTTTTGTTCAGCAAGCCGGTGCCGATAGAAGAGTTTATGGCCTGGAGTCGGCGTTTGCCCAAGTGTTAGTCCGGCCCGCAAATATTGACGCTCCCGCTATCAGCGACGTATCTGGCCTTCCGCTGAATTGTTGGTATATTCCCATTCCGTGCCGTTTTTTACTAAATAGGGTTTGCCGGGGCTCCGAATGAAATCGTCCGCTACACCGCCGTACAATTCCAAACAGGCAGTACGCGAGGCCTTGAGAGACGCAACCAACGACTATCACAAGCGCTTAAATCAACACCGTTTACTGGTCGGGCTAACCCAGCCCGGCTACTCGTTGGATCCATACCGAAAATTACTAACGGCCTACTATCATCTCTATCAAGCTTTGGAAGGCCGATTAATTGCCTTTCAGTCTTCTAAAGACTGTCAATTAGACTATTCTCAACGCGTCAAACTTCCGTGGATTTGCCGCGATCTGGCTTTTTTGGGGGTGGACCCGCTGGCCAGCGGACGTGAAACAACGCCAAGCATGCCTGCACCGTCGGTGACTAGCATCGGCGAATATACGGGGGTTTTATACGTGATAGAGGGTTCGATGCTGGGTGGACAGCTTATTTCGCGTAGCCTGGAGTCATATCATGGTTTGAATGCCGAAGCCGGTGCTTGCTTTTACCGAGGCTATGGTCACGACACCGCGCTTATGTGGCAAGACTTTCTGCGGTTTGCGGAAAACATTGCCGGCGATGCTCACCAGCGTGTGGCTGCCGAGCGCGCGGCATGCCAAACTTTTCAATTTTTTATTAAGGTGCTGGACGACTATGAATATTCCTAAGTTACATGTTCTCCGCCTTGGCTAATGGGTGACGTCGATCAGCAGGTCATGCAACAGGCGCTGGAAAAGTGCGCGTCCGAGCCTATTCACCAGATCGGGCAGATCCAGCCTCATGGCGCCTTGTTGGTACTGAGCGCCGATCATCCTTACACGGTATTGCAGGCAAGCGCCAACTTCAGCGAGTTTTTTGCCGAATTGACCGGCGATGTGTGCGGCAAACCGCTGCAAGCCTTGGTCGGCGATAAAATTGCCGGGCAAATCCAGCAAATGTTCCAAGTGGCGCAGAGTAAAAATACAGCCGCCAGCAAACTCAGCATTCCTCAACGTCAAGCCCCCCTTGATCTACAGGCCCATGTCTACGTCAGTGACGGACAATATGTACTGGAACTTGTGCCTGATCGCGACGCCGACCAAGAAGGGCGATTGTCGGAATTGCTGATGCAGATGCAGGAGTCTCTGCTGCGTTACGATTCGAATAGCGATTTTTCACGTTATTTCGACGATGTCGCCATGTTGGTGCGGCGGATGAGCGGCTACGATAGCGTGATGATCTATCGATTCGATTCCAATTGGAACGGGCAAGTGATCAGCCAGAACAGCGTGGACCATGCGCCGTCCTATCTGGGGCTGCACTTTCCGGCCAGCGATATTCCGGCGCAAGCACGACGGCTTTATACCGCTAATTTGGTGCGTTTGGTTGCCGATATTGATGCCGAGCCCGTCGCCATTTTACCTGCCGTCAATCCCGTTACCGAAAAGTCTTTGGATATGACTTATTCGGCACTGCGCTGTCTGTCGCCGATACATATCCAGTATTTGCGCAACATCGGTGTACAGGGTTCGATGGTGATTTCCTTGCTGCAAAACGGTCGATTATGGGGATTGGTAGCCTGCCATCATTTCACGGCAAAACGCGTGTCGATTGCTCAGCGGGAAGCGCTAACCTTTATAAGCCGCATGGTGTCGTCGAAATTGTCGTCGATTGAGGCGCTGGAGCAATACACCTGCGTCGCCAACGCTAACCATGTGATTGGCGAGTTGCTGAATTATATTTTTATCGATCATGAGCAAGCGGTACTGAAGCGCTTACTGCCGCAATTGATGGCCTTGCTGGACGCTAGCGGGATTGTGGCGATTGTGGAAGGCAAGCGGCATGTTTATGGCGAAACGCTGAAGTCCGCCGACCTAAGGGCGCTATTGCTCTGGCTGTGCAAACAAGCCAGTGGTCAAAGTTTTAGTTCCGATCATCTTGCGAATGATTTTCCGCCGGCCGAAAAATATCAGGCTATAGCCTCCGGAATACTCACCACGCCGCTGTCCGGCGATATGCGCAACTGCATTGTTTGGTTACGGCAGGAAAAACCGCGCACCGTAAAGTGGGCGGGCAGGGCCGAGAAAGGCTTGGTGAGAGATCAGAGCGGGAACTACCAACTTACTCCACGCAAGTCATTTGAAATGTGGACGGAATTGTGGCATGGCCGTAGCGAACCTTGGTCGCATGTGCAAATCGACATCGCCAGGATGTTGGCGATGACCTTGCCGGAGGGCTTGGCGCAGAAGTGTCGATTAGAGCAAGCGCTCAAGCAGCAACAGTTGTTGGACGCGGAGTTGCGGATCGCCGCTACTGCCTTCGAGTCGCAGGAAGGCATAGTGGTGTTGGATGCGAATCGCCTGATTTTGCGCGTAAACCAGGCTTTTACCCGGATTACCGGTTACCTGAGCGAGGAAGTCGTAGGCAAGAATCCGCGAGTACTGGAATTGGATTTGCAAGGCGTAGGCTATTACGCGGAAATGTGGGAAAGGGTTGAGAACTCAGGCGCCTGGGAAGGCGAGATTTGCAGTAAGCGCAAGGACGGCACGGTTTTTCCAATCCATTTGGCCATCAGCACGGTAAAGGACCAGGAGGGGTGCGTCAAAAATTATGTCGCCACGTTTGTGGATATTACTTCGATCAAAGCGGCGGCTGAGGAAATCGAGCGTTTGGCGTTTTATGATCCGTTGACCGGTTTGCCGAATCGCCGACTGTTGCAGGATCGCTTGAAGCGAGCGCTGATAGCCGGTGCGCGCAGCGGACGGGAGGGCGCTATCTTGTTTATTGATCTGGATAATTTCAAAACCCTAAATGACACTCTCGGTCACGACATGGGCGATTTATTGTTGCAATTGGTGGCGCAACGCTTGGTGGCTTGCGTACGCGAAGGTGATACTGTTTCGCGTCTGGGCGGCGACGAATTTGTCGTGATGTTGACTGATTTGAGCAATGACGTGCGTGATGCGGTAGCACAAACCGAATTTGTAGCCACTAAAATTCTTAGCACTTTGACGCAGCCCTATCGGCTTGTCGATCATGAATATCGCAACTCGCCCAGTATCGGCGCAGTGCTATTCAACGACCATGAGTCGGACATTGAAAGCTTACTCAAACAAGCCGATATCGCCATGTATCAGGCAAAAAAAGCCGGACGAAATACCATACGTTTTTTCGATCCGGCGATGCAGGCCAGCATCAATGCACGGGTCAAATTGGAGGCGGATTTACACGGCGCTTTGGCGAATAAGCAATTCCAATTGCACTACCAGCCGCAGGTATCGCATAGTCTGGATATTATCGGTGCGGAAGTCTTGATCCGCTTTCAACACCCGGAGCGCGGCTTGATTTCGCCCGCCGAGTTTATTCCGCTGGCCGAGGATATCGGTCTGATAGTGCCGATAGGGCGGTGGGTATTGGAAACCGTTTGCCGCCAGCTGAAGAGTTGGGAAAGCAGCGCGCGCACCCAGTATTTACAATTGGCCGCTAATGTCAGCGCTCGGCAGTTTAGGCAAACTGATTTCGTCGACGTTGTCCGGCAAATCATTCAGGAGAGCGACATCAATCCTAATCGCTTGAAATTGGAGCTGACTGAAAGTCTGGTACTTGACGATATTGATGAGACTATCCGCAAAATGCATGCGCTACGGGAAATTGGCGTGCGGTTTTCGATGGACGACTTCGGTACCGGGAATTCGTCGCTATCTAATCTCAGGAAGCTGCCTATCGATCAATTGAAGATTGATCAAAGCTTTGTGCGGGATATTTCCGTCGATCCCGACGATACCGTGATAGTGCAAACTATTATCGCCATGGCAAATAATCTGGGCTTGGATGTGATAGCTGAAGGGGTGGAAACCGAGGAGCAACGTTGTTTTTTGGAAAAACACGGCTGTCATACGTTTCAAGGTTATTTCTACAGTAAACCCCTGCCATTAGACGGTTTCGAAGCTTTGCTCAGCTAAAACTTGCTGCATTTGTTTTAGTTATGGGGCGCACCGAATCCTGATGGGCACGGGCGGACGAGGTGTAAGCCGGTCAAAAAATTCCCACGGCAAATACTTATCTGTAAAATCTCTCCTTTTTTGCCAAGTGATCCGGGGAGCAAAAGTCGAATGGGTAGAGCGTATCAAAACCGTAAAGTGTCCATGGCCAAAACGGCTGATGCCAAGGCCAAGGTTTACAGCAAATACGGCCGGGAAATCTATATGGCTGCCAAGTCCGGCGGTATCGACCCATCGGGCAATTTGACCTTGCGGGGGTTGATCGATAGAGCCAAAAAAGACCAGGTGCCTACCCACGTCATCGAAAAAGCCATCGATAAGGCCAAGGGTGGCGGTGGGGAGGATTTCGCGCCTGCCCGTTACGAAGGCTTTGGGCCTGGCGGTTGCATGGTGATAGTCGATTGCTTGACCGACAATCCCAATCGCACCTTCGGTGACGTACGCCTGTGTTTTACCAAAACCAAATGCAAGATTGGTACGCAGGGCGCGGTCAGCCATATGTTCGATCATTCGGCAATCCTGGCGTTTAAACACGGCGACGAAGATGCGGTACTGGAAGCTTTGCTGAGCGCTGACGTGGATGTGTCGGACATCGAAAACGAAGACGGTAAATTGACCGTGTTTACACCTCACGCCGATTACGCCAAAGCCAAGCAGGCCTTGACGGATTTGTTGGGCGAGATCGATTTCGAAGTGGATGAAATTCAGTTTATGCCTAGAAGCGTTACTCCTATTGGCGGCGACGATTTGGCGATGTTCGAAAAGTTTTTGGATATGTTGAACGATCTGGACGACGTGCAAAACGTCTTTCATGATGCCGAGTATTAGGTAATACCGTTCAGCAATTTCGCATATTTTATTCAGGAACCTTAGCGTTCCTGACCCCTTAAAATGCGTTGGCATTACTTATTTTAGCGTGGTAACACCACCATTGTTTCCTTTTGTAAAACAAATAATGCATAATCAAGGCCATTGTTAATAAATTATATCTATCTTATAGTGTAAGCGTGTCTATTACGGAGTAGAAAAAATGAATGACTTACAAAAAGATATTTTGAACGGTTTGGCGTTTATCACCGGTGTGATTGGTTTTATGTCAGGCGAATTTATTATTTCATCGGCATTGTTCGCCTCAACAACGGTTGCCAGCAATATCAACGTAAATCGGAAGAAAAACCGCGATTAAGCAAGCTTGAAATAAGGCGTTTTTTTGTTTTAGTAGGGAAACAACGCATCGGCTGAGGCCGGGTGTTTTCCCGAGCTTGCTGCACCCATTCCGGCTTTATCCTATCTGCGCGATAAATAGATTGCAGTTGATCGACCGGTTTAAAAATCTATCCGCTCCGGTGCCACCCGCAACACTTCTTCCATAGTGGTAATACCGGCGGCAACTTTTTCCGCGCCACTCAGCCTTAATGGGCGCATGCCTTCCCTGATAGCCTGACGTTGCAGCAAAAGCGTGTCGCAGCCTTCCACGATCAGTTTTTGCAGAGCCGGGTTGTTTTCGAAAATTTCGTAAATGCCGATACGGCCGGCAAAGCCGGTATTGCGGCAAATCTTACAGCCGACGGCTTTATAAATATGCTTAGGTGCTGCGACTTTAAACGGCGTGACCAAAGCCTGCCATTGCGCTTCATCTAAGGTTGTCGCCGTTTTGCACTGCCGGCATAACACTCTTATCAAGCGCTGCGCCATCACGCCCAATATGGTTTGCTGGATCAAATAGCCTGGAACGCCAAGATTTAACAAACGGGTCACTGCTGCCGGCGCGCTATTGGTGTGCAGTGTGGAGATCACCAAATGTCCGGTCAGCGAAGCTTGTACAGCCATTTCCGCCGTCTCCAGGTCGCGAATCTCGCCGACCATGATAATGTCCGGATCTTGCCGCAGTAGGGTGCGAATACCGCTGGCGAAGTCCAAACCGATATTGGCCTGGGTCTGCATTTGATTGAAAGCCGGTTCGATTTGTTCGATCGGGTCTTCCACGGTACACAGGTTGATTTCCGATGTTGCCAGCCGTTTTAACGTGGAATACAAGGTGGTGGTTTTGCCGGAACCGGTCGGACCGGTCACCAAAATAATGCCGTGGGTCTGGCCGGTCATCCGGTTCCAGATCGCCAGCTCCTGCTTATTAAAGCCCAGCTGCTCGTAATCGCGCAGCAGCACTTCCGGGTCGAATATTCGCATCACAAGCTTTTCGCCGAACGCAGTCGGCATGGTGGAGAGCCGCAGTTCAATTTCTTTGCTGTTGCTATTTTGGGTTTTGATCCGTCCATCCTGGGGCAGACGCTTCTCGGCGATATTCATCCGGCCCAGAATCTTCAAGCGGCTAAGTACCGCATTCATAATCGGCATTGGCAGTTGATAAACATTATGCAGAATGCCGTCTATCCTAAACCGCACATTGCCTTGCTGGCGGCGCGGCTCGATGTGAATATCGCTGGCGCGCTGGTCGAAGGCATATTGCAGCAACCAGTTGACCAGATTGACCACATGTTGGTTGTTGGCGTCCAAATCGGCGCTTTTACTCAGTTCGACCAACTGTTCGAAGTTTTGGCTTTCCGCGGCGCGGCCATCGTTATGGGTTTGCGCGCCTTTCAGCGATTTGGAAAAGTTATAAAACTCGTCCAGATAGCGCCTGATCTCGTCCGGGTTGGAAAACACGCAGCGAATCTTGCCGTGATGCATCTTCGCCAAGTCGAGTTGCCAGGCGCGGACGAAGGGTTCGGCGGTGGCGACCACGATTTCATCGGCGTCTATCTTGATCGGCAGAATATTGTAATTGCCGGCGTAAGCCTTACTGAACAAGGCAGTGACCGTGGGTACGTCTATTTTTAACGGGTCGAAGTAGTAGTAAGGCATCGCCAGCTTTTTTGCCAGCCATTGCGTCAAGTCTTCCTGGGTCAGTAGGCTACCAAGTTGGCTTTGATCGGCCAGCTCACACTCGGCCAACACCTTTAACGGATGCTTGTTTAGATTGATTTTGGCGACCGCGTACTGCCGGCATTTTTCGACATCCTTGGCGGACAACATGCCGTCCTCTTCCAACCACTTAATGACTTGGTTGATGTCCAGCTTTCTGTCTTCGGATTTGTGTTCTTCCCGCATGCGCCTGGTTTGCTATGATATATGAGTTTAGTCTAGCCAAATATGCCGGACGCTGCGTAGATTTAAAGCTTGGTGGTGGGTGGTGGAATTTCCGTGCAGAGCATGGAACACTGCAAAAAACGCGTAGCGAGACGACGACAAGGGCTATAATAGCGAATCGATTCTTTAATGTGAGGGCGGCTTAAGCCTTAACCCTAAATTTAAAGCTTCCAGAAACAATATACTTTCAGGATTTTTAAGCGATGTTTACCCAATTGCATCCAGGCAAAGACCGGGCACTTTTGATCGAAGTGTGTTTATTGACCAGTGCACTGCTGATGCCCGGATGCGCGAGCACCGAAAAGCGTGACGAGCTTTCGGTTTACGAGGCGGGCCATGCCGATCCTTACGAGGGATTTAACCGGTCAATGTACGGGTTTAATATGACGCTGGACAAATATTTTTTTAAGCCGGTTTCCGATGGTTATAAATTTATTACGCCCGATTTCATGGAAACCGGCGTGAATAATTTTTTCACCAATCTGAAGGGCATTAATGTAGTGCTGAACGATGTACTTCAAGGTAAATTCCAACAGAGCGCGTCGGACGCCGGACGCTTTTTAACCAATACCACCGTCGGTGTGGGGGGATTGTTCGATGTCGCCAGCGAAGTCGGTTTAAAAAACAACGTTGAAGATTTCGGGCAAACCTTGGCCGTGTGGGGAGTCGGGCAGGGCGCGTATTTGGTGTTGCCGGTTTTTGGGCCTACCACTATTCGTGATGGTGGTGCGGGTATCCTCGACAGAGCCGCTAACCCAGGCACCTATGTGCCCGGCACCGGCATTCTCGAGGGGATTAATGATCGCGCAAACGCCGAAGGGGCATTGAACTTTATCAACGAGGCCGCTTTAGACCCTTACGTATTTACCCGGGAATCCTTCCTGCAATACCGGCGTAATTTGGTCAATGACGGTAAAAGCGACAGCGCGAGTTATGATCTGGATATTGATCCCACTGCTGACGTTTCGGCGGAACCGAAACCCAAAACCCCCGAGCTTGCTCAGCCATCGCTAGACACGACCAGTAAGGTTGAAGAAAGTCCGGCAGCATCCGCTCAGCCTGCTGTCGCCGCTACTAGCAACGTCACTGCCTTTGACAACATGTTGCAATCGTTTGAAGAAGCCTCGAACAAACTGGATCAATTAAGCAAACACAGACGCAGAAAGTGAACTGATTGGCAAGCTGCTTCAGCCGAGTTGCCTAACGCATCTTCAAAATCGTCTTTCGGCATACCCTCTACGGCATAAGGGGGAATGCCGAAATTGAGACTTGGATAGCTCGAAGCTTGTAATCCATCGCATCTGGATACCTTTTTCGCTGCGGGTATGACGCACTTTTGGGTTTAGCTGAAGCAGGCTGTTGATCAGGCCCAAGTTTGTCATTGCGTACTCGGATAATTCGGGATGGGCTTGGCAGTCACTTGGTTTGACAGCCGCTTATTTCGCTGAATAAAACGGCGAATGCATACCGATATTGGCATCTTGGGTGACATCGCCGTCAAACAATTTCACCGACAGATTACCGTTAACTTGTTTGGTAAACGGCAGTAACAAACCATCGATATAGTTTTGTGCATTCTCGATCGAATCGAACTCGTAAAAGCCGCCGACGGTTTTATTGTTAACGCCGCTTAACCAGGTTTTCGATTTCAAACCCGGAAATTTCTTCATCTCGACATTGATAGCTTGCCAATCGATTTGCTCGAAAGGGATGGCAACTTGAAATTCCGCATACAAAAATATCTTCATCAGTCAGTCTCTGTAAGTAATTGAGTTATAGCCGGTTGAATGCTCAAAATGGCTCTTTAAAAGGTCTTAAATCCAGTTCATGCGTCCAGGCGCTGGGATGTTGTTGGTGTATCGCCCAATAGGTTTGGGCGATGGCCTCCAGGTTTAACAAGCCATCCGCACCTTTGGCGGCGACGAACCGGGAAAACTGCCGGTGCGCGCGCTCGCCGTTAATCACGCCATCGATGATGGCATGCACCACATGGATACCTCGCGGGCCAAATTCGCGTGCCATGCCTTGTGCCAAGGCCCGCACGGCGGCTTTGGCCGCGGCAAACGCGGTAAACGGCGGTTTGGCCCGTAACGATGCGGTGGCGCCGGTGAAAAACAAGCTGCCCTGTTGTTGCGGCAACATGTGTTTGACGGCCTCGCGGCCGAATAGAAAAGCGCCGAGACTGTTTTGTTGCCACAAGGTGGTGAACATAGCCAGGTCGGTTTCCAGCAGCGGTGCGGCCAAATTACTATCGACATTGTAAACAGCGATATCCAAAATCCTGCCGTCCGCCGTGGCTGCTTCGAACAAGCGTTTTACGTCGCTTTCGCTGGTGGCATCAGCCACCACCGGGATAGCCATGCCACCCGCGTCGGCGATGGCGTCCGCCACCAGGGCTAGTTTCGCCGAACTGCGCCCGGCGATAACCACTTGTAAGCCTTCCATGGCAAAATGCCGGGCCAATGCCGCTCCCAAGCCCTGCAACGGACCAACGCCCAGCACCAGCGCCATTCTGTTCGTCGTCATCAGCTTGCCCGTCCGGCCTCGGTAGCGGCGGGTACTTCCAGCAAGCGCCCGGATTTAACGTCGTAAATAAAGCCGTGGACCGGAATATCCGCCGGTACCAATGGATGAGATTTGATACGTGCCACATCTTCCAAAACACTCTCCGCCTGATCGTTGATGGTTAGCCAGTTGATATATTTGCCTTCGCAGCAACCCGGACCTTCACCGCTATCGTGCCAGCCTGTCGCATCGACACGGGCGGTTTTCAGGCTCTTGCTTAACAAGTCGCCCATGATGTCGTTATTGAAAGTTTCCATGCCGCAATCGGTGTGATGGATCACGAACCATTCGCGGGTGCCCAGCAGTTTGTAGGAAATCACCAACGAACGAATCGCGTCGTCGCTGGCCCGACCACCGGCATTGCGGATTACGTGCGCATCGCCTTCCGACAAACCGGCATATTTAGCCGGGTCCAAGCGGGCGTCCATGCAGGTCAAAATGGCAAAACGGCGTCCCGGCGGCATCGGTAAACCGCCTTTGTCGAAACCGGCGCTGTAGCCTTGATTGGCTTGTAAAACTTCTTTCAGTATCGTGCTCATGTCTGTTCCTGTTAGCCGCGGCCGAAAACCAAGGAAAAGTTATTGGCCGGCATGTCGATGATTTCTTTCAATACCATGCCATGGCTGGCGGCGGCTTTTTTCAGATCGGCGACGTCTTTCAAACCCCATTCCGGCACGTCGTATGACGACAAGGTGCTATGAAATTCTGCATTGGACTCGGTAGTGAAACTGCCTTCCACTTTGAACGGTCCATAAATCAATAAAATGCCATCTTCGTTAAGCAGATGCGACGCGCATTCCATCATGCCGTCGGCAATCGAAATCGGCGCGACCTGGAAAATATTGATACAGAAAATGGCGTCGAAACTGCCTTTGTCGCCGGGATTGAACCAGGTGTCGGGATCAGTCAAATCCAAATGCACCGGGTCGGCGATGTTGTCGTTGCCGTGGTCGCCGGTCAATTTCTTGATGTTATCGAATACTTCCTGGTCCTTGTCGGTCGGGTGAAAGTGTAAGTGATCGAAATGCGGTGCGAAAAAGTTGATATGCATGCCGCTGCCGGTGGCCATTTCCAAAACCCGGCCTTTGTCTTTGGGAAGTTTTTCTTTTAACACGCCCAAGATAGGTTCGCGGTTGCGATTGCCGGCCCAGGCTACATATTCGCTCAGCGGGTGCGGGTTCAATGGCGGTTTGTTGTCACTCATGATGATCTCCTCGAAAGATGTTTTATAGTTTTAGTGTTCAGCCAAGTTCACTGGCTGGCTGTGAAAGCTGCCTATTGGGCTTTCCGTTTGTAGTAGAGCAATCCCTGGGCCAATATTTTTAAAGGCTATAGTCTATAAAAATCATAGGCTTATAAAAACCAAGTGGGTGGTGAACTGAATCTATGTTTCAATATGTGAAATCTAATTTCATTTTTTTCGGGCTTTTATGAGCGGACACGATTTTTCCCAGATTTCGCCGGTATTTTTTCTGCAAACCTTCATTCTGGAACTGATGCACGCCTGCGAGCAGGAGGGCGGTGACTATTGCGAATCGCTGATTGAGCGGATTGCCAAGAGCGCCGGGCTGTACTTCGAGCAGACCTATCGGGATGAATATCAACGCCAAGGTGAATTGGGCAATGAAGAGTATATCGATTTGATTCTGGCCCTGAAAAATCATATCGGCGGTAACTTTTCCTTGGCCTCGGTCGAGGCCGGCACCATTACTGTGGTGAATAGCCGCTGTCCGTTCGGCGATGGTGTGACTAATTTTCCGGAGCTGTGCCGGATGACCTCCAGTGTGTTTGGTGGGATCGCCGCCCGAAACTTTGGCTATGCCAAGGTGGAAATTCGCCAGAGTATCGCCAAGCAAAACGGCGGTTGTGAAGTCTGTATTCACACCCAGCGCGATGCCGCCGTCGATATGCCGGGTTTGGAATATCGACGCGAAGATCAACCTGAAGAAAAACAGGAAATGGCAGCGCTACATTCGCGCATAGAAGAACGGATGCGCAACGTCTGGTGGAGTTTGCCCAAACAACATGCCGCCAAACCGGCCCCGGCCATCATCGCCAAATCGCCGGCGATGCAAAAAGTACTGCAGCAAGTGGAAGTGATCGCCCCAACCAAGGCCACGGTGTTGATTAACGGCGAAACCGGCGTCGGTAAGGAATTGATTGCCCGGGCCATACACGCGATGAGCGACCGTGGTCACAAGCCATTCGTGGCGATCAACTGCGGGGCGATTCCGGAAAGTCTGATAGAAAGCGCGCTATTCGGCCACGAAAAAGGCGCATTCACCGGCGCTATCGAAGTGCATCAAGGCTTTTTCGAACGCGCTGAGGGCGGCACCTTGTTTCTGGATGAAGTGGACGCCTTGTCGCCGGCCGCGCAAACGCGCTTGCTGCGGGTGATTCAGGAGGGTGAGATGGAGCGGGTCGGCGGCAAACACACTTTGCATGTCGATGTGCGTATCGTGTCTGCCAGTAATCGCTCCTTGGAGCAACACGTCGAACAGGGCTCGTTTCGGCAAGATTTGTTTTATCGCCTGAACGTCGTGCGGCTATGGATACCTCCATTGGCGCAGCGTCCGGAAGACCTGCCGCATCTGGTGCAGTTGATTCTGAAACGTCTGAACGAAAAATACGGGAAAAACGTGCAGTCGGTCAATCGCGAGGTGATGGGGCAAATCCGCGCCTACGCCTGGCCCGGTAATGTGCGCGAGTTGGAAAACACTCTGGAGCGCAGTGTATTGTTCTGTAAAGGTAGTGATTTGACCCGTCTGGAACTGGATCAAAAACCGCTTGTTGCTGCTGGCAACGACTGGAACGCCCAAAAACAAAATCTGCTAAGTGATGCCGAACAAGTCTATCTCAAGCAAGCGATGCAAAGCCATCGCGGCGACGTCAAGCAAGTTGCGGCCGCCATGGGGCTGACGTCAAGGGCGGTATACGTCAAACTGAAAAAGTACGGGATTAACGCCGGCCAATTCAGATAGGTAAATCTTGCGTGGCGCCGACTCATATAGGTGTAGAGCAATCAATCGGTATCAGCCGAAAAATGCATCCCATCTAACGTAATTCTGAATATGTGGCGAAAACTGTCGAACTGGACAAGCTTGATTTTTGGCAATAAGCTGCCGATTTTTTTTAATACTCTGGAGCGAATCATGGATACCACTTGCTATCGCGGCATGCCGAAATTCATCGGTGCATTTATCGATGCCTTATATCAAAATCCAACGCTAATGTTTGTTGCCATGGCTGGTGTAACGGCGTTGGCAGGGCTTTGGTGGTACAAAGCCAATAACAAAACCCAATAGGCAGCGTCGGTTGAACGGTGGCCTTGATTGTATTCTCTGCATTGAAGGCATAGTTTGATGTTTTAATGAAAATCTCTGGATTTGCTTGCCAAATCGCCGATCCAACTGCTCCAGTCCTCCAGTTTTCCGGCCACCAGATGCAGTACACCGTCTTCTTGTTGGATGGTGCCGGTTACCGATAACAAGCGAGCTTTCAGCAAGGGTTTCCGCTGAGCCAGCGCGGTGGCCGGCCAGACCACCAGGTTGACTTGGCCTGTTTCATCTTCCAGCGTCACAAAAGTCACGCCGGATGCGGTCATCGGTCGCTGTCGGCAGATTACCAGACCGGCGACTTGGGCGATGCTGCCGTTGCGTCTTTGCCATAAGGAGGCGGCGGTGGTGACGCCGCGGCGGCGCAGGCGTTCGCGCAGCAGGCC
>NZ_JANIBL010000005.1 GCF_024505055.1 Methylomonas rosea | reverse complement strand
TCCCTGGCCCTCCGAAAACGAGCGGCATCCCTGCCGCTCCCCTATCGGGCTAATCTCGCCAAAAGCTGCGATGCTCGGGGCGGAATAACGGGAGAAAAACCTACCCGACCTCAAAGGAAAAATCCAAAAAAAAGGGTGGGCATAGGCTGTTCGTAATTCACCTGAATGGCTATCCCCTATAATTCATCATTGGTTAGCCCCAAACTAATTCCAGTAAGATGTCCAACATGAAAAAAAGGGATGTCAACGCCCATTTCAGAAGTGTGTGAGTCTTTTACAATAACAATATTTATATTACTACTCGAAGCAGTATTTTTTAATATGTCCGCATATTCAGCTCGATCCCCACAAAAAACAATGTTTTTAAAGTCAAACATGTTTTGATTTTTGTCTTGGCAAATATAATTAATAATATTGTCAATTCCCTTAATCATTTCCGATAAATTCGGCATTTTCATAACGTGAAATTGAAGAGTCAGGTTGCCGCTAAGTAAATTCTGTTTATCGAAGCATTTAACGTCTTGCCCGAAATGATTAGTGCCGTCAAGTTCGTAATAGAATACATAAAATAAAAAAATCCTATTATATTCTATTGTTCTTGTATTGGTTAATATGTGATAACAAATCAGTTCTGGCTTTATTTTTTGAAAACTCTTATCTGGATAGATTTCTCTGTAAATCTGTGAATATTTACCTATATGTTCACTTAGCCAGTGACTATCTACCACAACTATAGATTTGGCACATGCTTCCTCCTCACTTGGTTGTTCGTTTTTCTCAGCACGCCTCTTTTTTTGCACTCTGAATTTATCTATCTCTATCCATGGATTATTGTAATAATCTATTAGATCGTTAATGCAGCGACGAAGATAACTCTGTAGTTTGTCGATCAAATATTCTCGTTCCAGTGGATTCGGAACTAAATCAAATTCTTCCAATGCCTTTCCATTGTGAATTATTTCAGTTCTTAGCCTGCTATATTCTACAAATTCCTCTCGAATTCTTAGAATATCTGTCTTGTTTTTTGCAATATGAGACAGTATTTGCTCTTTAACTTTTTCAAAGCGTTTATATTCTGAAGGGAACGCAATAAATTCAAAAATTCTCATTATTTGAATAAACTTATTGGTATCCGAGTTTTCCTCTAAAGCAGCCGAATAAAGTTTTAAGGCGTGTTTTGCAATGTGTCCAACTTCTGCAATATCCGCCTTAGAAAAGTTGAATCCTTCAAGAATTGTATTTTCTTGTATTTTTAGGCCATTTCCGACAGTTAAAACATTGCAAGACACTGTTTTATTGATGATTCTAGTATATGGCATGTGAATCATCAAAAGTAGTGTTTCACCTGTTGAAATTTGGCCTACTCTACCAGGAAGTTTTTTAGGGTTTGAAAAATCGCAATATTTGAACTTTAGAAAGTCAATTACGCACTCTACTTTCTGAAATGATCTTCTTATTATCTGCTCATCACTTGCGACACTTCCAGGGTAATCATGGAATGCAGAATCAGAAAACGCTATAAGCGTGCTATCTTTAAAGTATTTTAATTGGCCATTAATCTTTTCATTTTCTTCAGAATCGAGATACACTATATTATTTAATAATTCATCAACATCCAAGTATCCAGCGGGATATATAGTCATGTTTTCAATGCTATGCTTGGTTGTTATTTTTATTCTCTCAATTGGAAATATATACAAATAGAATTTTTTATCATAATCATCAAATATTGAATTCATTTCTATAAATATCCAAAAAATATTTTATACGCTGGTAGGATGTGCTGAAAGGAGTGAAGAGCATCGGTCGCGAACGATGCGCCTCCTTTCGTCGGCAGCATCCTACAACACCATTACAAACCAGACTTTCAAAATCATCTAATAACCTTTCATCTCGCCACGGGGTTTTTCCCGTTATTTCGCCCCGAGCATCGCAGCTTTTGGCGAGAGCAGCCCGCAGGGGAGCGGCAGGGATGCCGCTCGTTTTCGGAGGGGCAGGGAAGCCCCTTCCGAAAACCCTCGCCAAAAGCGAGACGCGCAGGAAAATGGCGGAATGTCGGGTGGCCTTTTCTTTGGATACTTTCTTTTGGCCACGCAAAAGAAAGTATCTCGGCTGTCGGGCCGAGACCCGACTTCAAAACACACGTCGCGACAGCGACACATTTAATCAACAAAACTCGAAGCTAGAGCTTCCAAGGCAACGGTTCCCAACCTGGAGGTTGGGAACCGGAAAGTCCATCAAACATCAAATTTAATCTTCCCATTCGCATATTGATGTATCAACGAACTAATCAACACCTGATATGGCAGGCCCTGCCTAACCGACTGCGCCTTCAACCGTTCAAGATCGCTTTCCAACAACCGAATGCTGACCGTTTTCTTTTTGCCTATTTGGTCGCGAGCGATTTGGCTATAGCGACTTTTTTCGCCATCCAAGTTATCGACACTGACAGCCGCGCCGCCTTCGACATAATCGACAACCTCTTGTTCTTCAACCGATAGTTCAGTCGCCATGATGAGCCTCTTTAAAATATTGCTTGTGATACTTACGGCTTGGAATGATATTTTTCAGAAATATCGTTTCGTTGTCTTCCACGAAGGGCACGTAATAGATGTAGTCTCTGATACGAACGATAAAAATCGTCTGATGCGGATATTTGTCAACATTATGATGCGGCAATACATCAAGCAATCTTTCTTCACCAATCGCCACTAAGACATCCTCGAAACAGACGCCACGAGTATTTTTGAGCAGTTGGTTCTTATACTCGTCCCAGTCAAAACGCATATTTAGCTCATCGAGTTATTTACATAAATACGAGCAACGTTAAAAAGATCGCCATTCGTCCAGAGGCAAGCCTTCTTGTTCAATCGTTTTGTTGTAGGCAGAGGTAAAGTCAGCCAGTCGACGCGCCGACTCCTCTCCCCACAACCGCTCGAACTCCGATTCGGACATTTCCTCGAGGCTCAATAGCAGGCGTTGCGCCAAAGCCGCCCGGTCTTGAAGCGGTAAGGCCAAAATTTCGACATCCAATTGTGTGAGATTCATATCAGCGCCCCCCATTAAACAGAAAACTCATTCACACCATTACAGGCACGACGGCAATAGTATACGTCCAACCTCATTTCTGCCGCGATAGCGACACCAAATTGTTAAAGAGCCAGTGAGGTTTAGATTCCCCTCACCCTAGCCCTCTCCCGCAGGGAGAGGGAATTAGACCGACAAATTCTTTAAAGCCTGCGAACGCCGACAGCAAGCACCGTCCAAAACAAACTAAGCATGCCCAACACCACAAACCTTACCCAGATCAAACCCCGGTGGCTGCCCCGGCTCGGCGGCCAAAATCCTGGCAAACTCCTGACCGTATTCCGCCCAATCCTTAATCCCGGTAATCACGCCCAGATACTCACCGCCGCGCAAAAACACCAGGGACGGCCAACTGGTAAATCTAAATCGGGCTTGCAATTCACGTTCGATGGACTTGTCGATCAGTGCGCCGTGTAAACGACCAGCAAAAGCTTTTAACAACTCCGGCAAAATCACCGCCACGTCATGGCTTTCCGGAAACATCACTGGATCGTTGGCAAAGAACAGCACAACGGTGTCATGGCCGTGTACGAATAGATCGTAACTGTCGGCATCCAGCAGCGGCAGGCCGTGGCGGGTTTGCAATTGTTGCAGTAACGCTGTACTCATGTTCTTAAAAACTCCGGCAATTCGGGTTCGCGGTCGACCAGATCTGCGAATAAATGATCGAAGTTGGTTTCGCCTTGCATCGCCAGGCGCATGGCTTCGAGGGCATCGGCGATTTGTGCGGCTCTTTCGGCAGAGATCACTTCCCGCGCCGCATCCAAAAACACCAGCAACCAGGTGCCGGCCACTTGTTCGCCGACCAGCATCATGTCGATCAGGGTGGTCTGGCCGCGATATTCGCACAGCGCCAGATCACCCCGCGGCTCGATGACTTGCATGGGGATGCCGATGCACATCAGTACTTACCCCGATAATCGACATCGACTTGCAGGCTGGGCATATCGGAAGCGGAAGGCGGTTTTACTTCGAATGCAGCGGATAACACGATGCGCTCGTCACCCAAGCGACAGGCTTGTTCCGGCGAGGGGCGTTCTTGTTCGTAACGCTGGATGTTCAAGATCGGATCGGCTAACTCGCCGGGCAGGTCAACACACTCGGCACTCACGCCGAAATCTTGTAGATACGCTAAAGCCATATCGATAACCGGTTGAATCTGCGCTTTAACGGCTGGCCGCAGACTGCCGCCGTAATCTTCCAGTTCTTCCGGCTGCACACCGATCAGCAACAGATGCTGCGGATATTGCCCCAGCATTTGCGCCAGCGCCAACACTTCCTGAAAGCCGGTTTGATGCAGACTCATTTTCTTGGCACCCAGAAAATTGGGTACCTCGTCGTTTTCTACCCGCTTGATAGAGGCCGGCGGCAGGCCGTAATCGACCGCATCGAACACCACCAAAACATCCGCCGCCTGCACATGCTCGATCAGATACACGCCCTGCGTCCCGCCGTCCACCACTTGCACGTTATCCGGGAAACGGTAGTGTTTTTGCAGATGTTCGACCACGCGCACACCAAAGCCTTCGTCGGCCCACAGCAGGTTACCGATGCCGAGTAGCAGGATTTTTGGTAGCTCAATCATGCATTAAAACCAAAGCGGTCATACCCGCCGGGATGCGGGTATCCAGTGCCACGGATGGCGAGCTTCGGAACATCCTTGTAGGCTGGATTTCGGCAATCCCTGCCGAAATGACGGTTTTTGTGAGGCTTAGTCATATTCAATGCGCATCATCGACCGGCTTGTCGTCTTTAAAAGTGCGCCACCCGTTCACTATGGTGGACAGCATGCTTTGCCCGGACAATTTATCCTCGCGCACCGCGACGTAGATATGAATCAGCACGAAGCAGACGATGAACCACATTACCAGATGATGCCAGGTGTGCACGGTTTGGCTATCCCCAAACAAAGGCAATAGCCAACTGCTGAACAGCGTGTATTGCCAACTGCCCTGCCCCTCGCCTTCGCCGTACAAGGCAAAGCCGGTGAAGATCATGAACAAAGTGCCCCACACCAACACAAAATGCATCGCCAAAATTGCCAACGGGTTATGGCCGATGTAGTGGCGCGGTGACTTGGTCAAAAACGCATACCACAGCACTTCTTGTAACACGCCGTCCCAAAAATGCGCTTGCAGCAAGGGCGGCAGAAAAATTTGCCGCGCATGTTCGTTACCGGCAAATGCCCAATACAAACGCCCCAGCAAACCAATCGCCAATACATAGCCCGCGGCAAAATGCGCGAAGCGGATATAGCCCATCAGAAAATGCTCGCTGGCCTCGCCGACCGGCGAGGGTAGCGGCGACGCGATCAAATAGCCGCTGATCGCCAGTACTGTGATTGCCAACGCGTTGATGCCATGCCAAAGTCTGACCGGCAGTTCGTAAACATAAACCGGAGCCAGCGGCGCGCTCATAAGGGTCTCCGCCACCGGCTAGCCCACCATACCGCAGCCACCGCCAACACCAGCAGCAACAAACTGGCGCCCAGCGCGTAGGGCATGGATAGGCCTTGGATCAAAAACAGATGTTCCAAGGCATGCGTCAGGCTGTCGACACCGGGGTGACTGTGCGCTTGGGCGTTGCCGGCCAGCGCCAGCAGGAACAGAATCGAACACAATTTTTTCATGGCTATTCCTTATCTGACTTGGACGCGGGTTAATTCGGTACCGTCGGGGCTGATGACGTGAGTCGAGCAAGCCAGACACGGGTCGAAACTATGCAGCGTGCGCAAAATTTCCACTGGCTCGTCTGGCACCTCGACTTTGGTATTCATCAACGAGGCTTCGAAAGCACCGATATTGCCCTGCTCGTCGCGCGGCGAGCCGTTCCAGGTGGTTGGCACTACGCATTGGTAATTGGCGATTTTGGTATCTTCGATTTTTAGCCAATGGCCCAGCGCACCGCGCGGCGCCTCGGTAAAACCCACGCCTTTGACGCTGCTGGGCCAGGTTTCCGGGTCCCAGCGCTCGACGTTGGCTGTGCTTAGATCACCGGCTTTTAGATTTGTCATCAGCTTGTCCATGAAATAACGCATCTTACCGGCGGCCCATTGCGCTTCCAGACCACGCGCGGCAGTTCTGCCCAAGGTGGAGAATAAGGCGCTGACCGGCACGTCCAGGGTTTTCAGCACAAAATTGATCTGCTCGGTAATTTCTTTATTGCCTTGCGCATAACCGATCACATAGCGCGCCAGAGGCCCGACTTCCATCGCATGGCCACGCCAGCGCGGCGCTTTGATCCAGGAGTATTTGGCGCTTTCATCCAGCTCTTGAATATTGGTGCGGTCGCCCTTGGTTTTGGAGCCGATTTTGTAGTTCGGTTCGGTGATACCGTCCCAAGGATGCAATCCCAGCGCTTCGTCAGGATATTTGTACCAGGAGTGCGGCACGAATTCCTTGATCTGCTCGGGGTCGGTCAAATCCACTTCGTGGACTTTGGTCAGATCGCCGTTGATGATCGCGCCGCGCGGCATCAGCAGATTCGCGGCAGAATAATCGTTGGCCTGGTCGGGAATATCGCCGTAAGACAGCATGCTAGCACCGGACAAGCCGCCGCCGTACAACCAGCCTTTATAGAATTGGGCGATGGCCAGCAGATCAGGAATGTAAACCTGGTCGATAAAGGTGATGGTGCGGTCGATGATCGAAGAAATCAGATTCAACCGCTCCATGTTCACCGCGCCAACCGCGCCGACGCCGTCCAGGTTGATCGCGCACGGCACGCCGCCGACCAGCCAGTTCGGATGCGGATCTTTGCCGCCAAAGATGGTGCGAATTTTCATGATGTCTTTTTGAAAATCCAGCGCTTCCAGATAATGCGTGACCGCCAGCAAATCAGCTTCCGGCGGGAGCAAATAGGCCGGATTGGTCCAATAGCCGTTTTTGAATGGGCCAAGTTGGCCGGATTCGACGAATTTTTTCAGGCGGTTTTGCGTATCGCGGAAATAGCCCGGCGAGGACTTGGGATTGCTCGGCGAAATCTGTTGCTGCAAGGCTGAGGTCGCCACCGGATCGGCCTTCAAGGCATTGACCGGATTCACCCAATCCAAAGCATGCAGATGATAGAAATGCACCAAGTGATCGTGAGCCTGCAAACTAAGCTGCATGATGTTGCGGATCGAGTTGGCGTTTTCCGGGATCTTGATTTTCAAGGCATCTTCGACCGCCCGCACCGAGGTCAGCGCGTGGGTACCGGTGCAGACGCCGCAGATGCGCTGCACGAAGGCCCAGGCGTCGCGCGGGTCGCGGCCTTTTAATATCACTTCCAGCCCGCGCCACATGGTGCCGCTGGAGATGGCGTTGCGGATGATGTTATCGTCGTCGATATTGACTTCGCAGCGCATGTGACCTTCGATGCGGGTCACCGGATCGACCACCACGCGGCGGCCGGCGTCGTTTAAATTAAAACCGTTGGGGGTGTTTCGGACTGTCATTATTGCTGCGCTCCTGGTTGTTTATCCCCGGCTTGTTTGGCGCGACTCAAGGCCGTTAATCCAGCGTGCGCGGCAACGCCGGCACCCACAATTGCCGCGGCTGTGCCGCCGACCACGTCGGCGTTGGCTTCGATACCAAATTGGTTGATGCCGGTCAGACGGTCGTAAAAACTGCCTTTATCCCAGAAACCGTCTTCGGAGCAACCGATACAACCGTGGCCGGATTGAATCGGAAATGAGGTCCCTTCGTTCCATTTCACCGTGGAGCAGGCGTTATAGGTAGTCGGCCCTTTGCAACCCATTTTGTACAGGCAATGGCCTTGGCGGGCGGCTTCATCGTCCCATTGTTCGACGAACTGGCCGGCGTCGAAATGCGGCCGTCTGTAGCATTTGTCGTGGATGCGCTGGCTATAGAACATTTGCGGCCGGCCTTGTTTGTCCAGAGTCGGCAATTTGTCGAAGGTCAACAGGTAGGCCACGACAGCGGTCATTACTTCGGCAATCGGCGGACAACCAGGGACTTTGATGATCGGTTTGTCGGCCAAGCCCGGCACTTTGTGTACCGGCGTGGCACGAGTTGGATTGGGTTTGGCGGCTTGTACGCAACCCCAAGAAGCGCAAGAACCCCAGGAGATGATGGCTTTGCAGCTTTCCGCGGCGTATTTCAATTGCTCGACAAACGGTTTGCCGCCAATGATGCAATACATGCCGTCTTCGGCTAATGGCGGATTGCCTTCCACGGCCAGGATGTAATTGCCTTTGTATTTTTCGACGATCTCGGTGACGATGGCTTCGGCGTTATGGCCGGCGGCAGCCATGATGGTGTCGTCGTAATCCAGCGACAGCATGGATAAAATCACGTCTTTGGCCAGCGGATGACCGGAGCGGATGAAGGATTCCGAACAGCAGGTGCACTCCAAACCATGCAACCAAAGTACCGGGATGCGCGGTTTGGTTTCCATAGCATGGGCAATTTTCGGCGCGAAAGCCGGCGATAGGCCCAGCGAGGCGGCGGTCAAGCTGCAAAATTTCAGAAAACTGCGGCGGGTGATGCCTTGCCTACGCATCACATCGTAAAAGGTTTCGATCATGGACACTCCAGTCGTCGTTTGTGGCTGATCAAAGTGACTGGCTTGACGACATGGCGCGATGCTAAGCGCTGCTTGTTGTTATCCAGTATCTTCATCAGCAAGTTTTCAAAGCCGCCCCCGCAGCTATGCCGCCCGCAATTAACGCGAACGGTTGAAAACATTTGATTGTTATTATTTAGGAGACAACACCAAGAACTTTCTGCTACCTGCGTTGCCCCGCCTAGCCTGAGCAACATCCATGCCGGCCATCAGGCAATGCTAAAACCTTTGCAAACGTGGGATTATTAGTGTTTAACGCGGCGGCCTTTCTGTCTGCAAAACAACAAACTCAACAAAACCTCACAAAGTTTGCCGGAAATACGACATAAACCTATAACGGGTAATGGTTGCCGGAAAACCTGCCCATACTTGGTTGACAGGTCTGCGGAGGGACGGCTACATTGACTAATCGGGTCCGTCTCAGCCTATGGAGCGGATTTGACTCAGAATAATTCTTACAGAGATCGGCGAGCATCCGCTAAGCCGACCCACCAACTCATCCCCAGGAGAGCCCTTATGAACCGCATTATCACGATCATGTTCTTGATTGCATTTAACAGCACCGCTTGGGCGGATTGGGATCCGGAAATGGAGGCTCAAGAACAAGCACAGCGCGAGGCCGCACAGCGCGCCGAACAAGCCAGAAACCGCGAGGCGCAAAAAATGGTCGACGAGGCCAACGCCAAAGCCAATCGGGAAATGCTGGACAGCAAGCGCAAAAACCTGGGTGCGGCAGCCAAGGGCAAATCGGATGCGGAAGTGAATCGTCTGTACGACGCCAAGATCAAACAAACTACGGAAGAGGCTAATCGCTTGGCTCAGGAAGCTCGCAGTGCGTTTAGTCAAGGCCAAGGCGCAGTGGCGGTAAAACAAGTAACCGGTAAAAGCCTGCAAGAATTGGAAAATATGTCCGACGAGGAAGCCGAAGCACTATCGCGGGAATTGGAAAAGAAATACGGGCAATGATCAATACTGCCCAATACCCTTACTATACGGAAAAATCAAACAGGCAAACTTGAATTAAGCTGGATATTAAGTCCAATCCAGCTCATGCTCTAGGCCAACGAAGCCCTGGCACTTGCTTATTCGCTGTCTATCTCTTGTTCCAGCAAAGTCCGCAGGCCGGCCGGCATTTCCAGGGTTTCCGGATCCCAGCCCTCCAGCTCCAGCACATCTTTCAGGCATTCTTCCATGATCAAATGGGCTTTCTGGGTAGCATCGGCAATACGCTGGTGTACCCTGGTTTGCACCTCGCTGCCGCTGCGCTCTGAACAATTGGCTTGGTAATCGAACAACTTACGCAAACTATCGATTTGTCCGCCAACCTGCGACGGGCAGGAACACATATACAAAATACCCTGAACGTTGATACGTTTGAGTTGCTGAATGCTAAATTGGGTTTCCAGTTTCATGATGCGAGCTCTCGATTTTCTCGTTTATTATAATTATCGGGTTGGCGCCAACCCTGGCTCTAATTCTTTTCGGCCAAATATTTCACTAAGCTTCGGCCGGCGGCATAGGCTATCAAGGCCACGGCCAGTTATCAACCTTCGGCAAGTTCGTTGCACTCGAAGAGGCGAATTTCGGCAATCAATTCAACCTCAAGCCGGCGCAAACCCGCCGCTGATCAATTGCCGGGTACGGGCATAGGTTTCCTGAATGATTAAGGCATCGGTACTGGCGCGGTGGCGCATCAAGGCCAAATCTTGAATAACTTGCCGCTTGGTTTGGCTCCAGATATCCATTTGCGCCTCTTTCAATATCATTTCCAGCGCACTGAGATAAAAACCCGGCTCTACACCACACCGAAAAAACAAGCGAGATAACCACGGTTTATCCACCACCCAGCCGTCGCTATACACAGTTTTGCCCGCTAAAAAATCATTCAATTCACTGACTACCAGAGCGATAGGCTTTCCATAACTGACTAAGGTTTCTCGACTGAGGCCATGCACCCGCTCAGCCTGCGCGTCCCAATACGTCCAGTCACTGGCAGGCTTGATCAGCGCGCAATATTTTTGCCCGTTACCCAACACCACGCCCACTTCAATGGGATAACTGTCGAAGCCAAAACCGGAGGCTTCGAAATCTATTACATTTGGTCTGATTGTTTGCAACTGAGCATCCCTTTGCAAAGCGTAAAAGCTATAAGCCTAGCTTAAACCGCCGAATATGAACGACTTAAACGCGCGGCTTTGACCCTATAAAACCAGCGCAAAGCCAGTAGCAAAACCAGTATCCCGGCAAACAGCAAAGGCCGGCTTAAATCTTTTTTTACCAGCCAGGCAAAATGCACCACGCCGGCACCGGCGATCAGGTAGACCAAACGGTGCAAGCGCTTCCAATTTTTGCCGCCTAGTCGGCGCTGCATCGCATTGGTGGAGGTTACGGCCAGCGGGATCAACAACACAAACGCCGCAAAACCCACGGTGATATAGGGACGCTTCAGAATGTCTTTGGCTATTGCCGACCAATCGAAAAACTGATCCAAAACCAGATAAGTCAGAAAGTGCAGACAGGCGTAGAAAAAGGCGAACAATCCCAACATACGTCTAAGCCGGACCAACCAGCTTGCGCCGCTCAGTTGCCGCAACGGCGTGACGCCGAGACTGATCAGCAAAAACGTCAGTGTCCAGTAGCCGGTGTTATGGGTGATTTTTTCGATGGGGTTGGCACCCAAATTGTCTTGCCAGGCCGCCGTCAGCAATAGCGCCAAGGGTAGCAAAGCCGCCAAAAACGCCAGCACTTTTAGACGGCGAAGGTTTTGATCGTCGAGAGTTTTCCAGTTCACTGTTCAAAAGTTTTTAGTCAAATCCATCCCGGCGTACAAGCCGGCGACTTGCTCAGCGTAGCCGTTGAACGGCAAGGTCGGACGTTTTAGAAACTCTCCCAGGCGGCGCTCCTTGGCCTGGCTCCAACGGGGATGATCGACCTCCGGATTGACGTTGGCATAAAAACCGTATTCGCTGGGGCCTGCCTGCATCCAACTGGTCATCGGCTGCTGCTTGAGCAAGCGAATCTTCACAATCGATTTAGCACTTTTGAAACCGTATTTCCAGGGCACCACTATTCGGATTGGCGCGCCGTTTTGATTGGGTAATACTTCGCCGTATAAGCCAAAGGTCAGCAGAGCCAGGGGATGCATGGCTTCGTCGATGCGCAGGCCTTCGCGATATGGCCATTCCAATACCGCCCGCCGCTGGCCAGGCAGTTGTTCGGGGTCGTGCAGGCTGACGAATTCGACAAAACGGGCATCACTGGTTGGCTCCACTTGTTTCAGTAGTTCCGCTAACGGATAACCCAGCCAGGGGATCACCATCGACCAAGCTTCCACGCACCGCAGGCGATAAATGCGTTCCTGCATCGGCGCCAGCTTCAGTAAATCCTCTATGGCGAATTGCTTGGGTTTCCGGACTTCGCCTTCCACACTGACCGTCCACGGCCGAGTTTTCAGACGGCCGGCCATTTTGGCCGGCCCTTCCTTGCTGGTATCGAATTCGTAGAAATTATTGTATTGACTGACATCTTCCAGAGGCGTCAATTTATCGGTGAGGCCGTAAGCCTCGGAGAGACTGCTTGCCAGTTTTTCCCCGCCAACCGCAGCTCCCGCCAACAACGCAGCAGAGCCGCCCAATGCCAGTTGCATAAAATGCCGGCGCTGGTAAAACAGCTCGCGTGGCGTGATTTCGGAAGCGGGAATTGCGGGGATGCCGGGAAGTTTCATGGGGACGCCTCTTGAAAAGTTTAGACCTACTCGACCATAAACCGGGCCGGCAGTTCCGCTTGCGCCTAAGCCAGAGGTCGCGGGCATGGCCCGCTCCTACAAAGTACGTTTAACCTAAGCCCCTATTTACGCGGTTTTTTCTTGCTGTCCGGCTTTTTGGCAGCAGTCTTTTTTGCGGACTTACTGGGCTTGGCTGCTTTTTTATGCACGGATTTCTGAGGTTTTTCCTCCGCAGCAACTTTCGCAGCATCAGTTTGCGCGGATTGTTCGGCCAGATCCGCGCTATCCGGCGGCAAATCAGGCATCGGCAATAAGGCGGTTTCGTTGCCGTCATCAACGGCAGACCGGTCGCAATCGGGCAAGTCTTGATCGTCAGGCGAGCAAATGACTCGATAGATGATTTTCCGGTCGTCGTTTTTGCTGGCTTTGGGTTCGAGCGACTTGGTAACCGGCGCGGTTTCATCGGAGATTGTTCCCAATAATTCGGCCGTAGCGCTTGCGCTATATACCCAAATGCTGAAAAGCACACTCAAACAGCACGCTTTGTAACTCAAGGGGTTGAAGCCACCCTTGCGCGAATCAGCCATTTGTCTGCAATTGCTTTAAGTGACGTTTGGCTTCGTTCCATAAGCCATCCAGTTCCGCCAATTCGCAATCGCGCAACTCGCGTCCGGACGCTTCCACTTGCTTTTCGATGTAATTAAACCGGCGGGTGAATTTTCTAGTGGCCTCGCGCAAGGCGATTTCCGGATTGACTTTCAGGTGCCGGGCCAGATTGACGACTACCAGCAGCAAATCGCCGATTTCTTCCTGGATGTGCGGCTGATCCCCGGATTGCCAGGCTTCGTGGACTTCCTGCAATTCTTCGCGCACTTTGTCGAATACCGGCTCGGCCTCCGGCCAATCGAAACCATGGCTGGCGGCGCGATTTTGAATTTTTTCGCACTGCACCAAAGCCGGCAGACTTTGTGCGACGCCGGCCAACACACTTTCAGTTTGTTGCGCCGGCTGTTTCAGGCGGCGTTCTTGCGCTTTGGCTGCGTCCCAGGCTTGCTGGCGCTGTTCGTCAGTGTCGAACTTCACGTCGGCAAACACGTGCGGATGCCGGCTAACCAGCTTTTCGCTAATTGCCGCCGCCACCTGCTCGAAGTCGAACAAGCCGCGCTCTTCGGCAATCCGCGAGTGGAACACCACTTGTAGCAACAGGTCGCCCAATTCGCCGCGCAAATCGTCGAAATCATTCCGTTCGATGGCGTCAGCCACCTCGTAAGCTTCTTCGATGGTATAGGGAATCAGGCTATGGAAATCCTGCTTGACGTCCCAGGCGCAACCCGCTTCCGGGTCGCGCAAGCGGGCCATCAAAGCCAGCAATTCCTGGGTTTTAGTCAAACTCAAAATGTCGAACCGAAGGTATCCTGATAACGCTTTTTGAATTCCGCCATCGTAAAGGTGTGGTTCTGCGTACCGTTATGCTCGATTTTGATCGCGCCTAGCAGCGAAGCAATCCGACCGATCACGTCCCAATCGTAATCGTTGATCAAACCGTACAGCAGACCGGCACGATAAGCGTCGCCGCAGCCGGTGGGGTCCAGCAATTGTTTGGGCTTGGCTGGCGGAATGTCGATGCATTCGCCGCGCGTATACACTTTGGAACCGTTGCCGCCCAAGGTGATGATCAGCGCATCGACTTTTTCCGCGATTTGCTCCAGCGTCAAGCCGGTGCGTTGCTGCATCAGTTCCGACTCGTAGTCGTTAAAGGTAGCGTAATTGGCCAGTTCCAGAAACGCCAGCAACTCATCGCCATCGAACATCGGCATGCCTTGGCCGGGATCGAAAATAAACGGAATGCCTTGCTCGACAAATTGCTGAGCGTGTTCCTGCATGCCTTGTTTACCGTCCGGCGAGACTATACCAATGGTTATGCCGGAGTCAGTGGGTACGGTGTTTAAATGCGAGAAGCTCATCGCTCCCGGATGGAAGGCGGTGATTTGGTTATCGTCCACGTCTGTGGTGATATAGGCTTGGCCGGTGTAATGATCGTCCAGCACCTTGATATAACGGCTGGAAATACCGCATTGGCTCAACCACTGCGCGTAAGGTTCGAAATCGTGACCGACCGTCGCCATAATTGATGGCTCTTCCTGCAACAATTTCAAGTTATAAGCAATGTTACCGGCACAGCCACCGTATTCTCGGCGCAGAGCCGGCACCAGGAAAGACACGTTAAGCATATGTACTTTCTCTGGGAGGATGTGATGTTTAAATTTGTCGTGAAACACCATGATGGTGTCGTAGGCCATGGAGCCACAGATCAATGCACTCATTATTATCCTTGTTTAACGATTTCAGCGGCCCTAAGGTAACGGATGTTGGAAATAGGCACAAGACGAAAGCGATAAAATCAACCGCTCTTCTTCGTCTTTCCCGCCTATAACAGTATCAACGCCCAAGTCACGCCGGCCCAAATCAAGGACAGCATGACCGCCGCCGAGCCTATATCCTTGGCGCGTCCGGATAGTTCGTGATGCTCGAAACCTACCCTATCCACTACCGCTTCCACCGCGGAATTCAACAACTCCACCAGCAACACCAATACCACGCTGCCGATTAACAGGACTTTTTCGATGGCGGATTGGCCCAACCAGATTGCCAGCGGCGTCGTCACCACGAACAGCGCTACTTCCTGGCGAAACGCTTCCTCATGTTGCCAGGTGGCCTTGAAACCGGCGACCGAAAAAAAACAGGCGTTGATCAGCCGCTTAAATCCCTTTGCATTTTGATTTGCCATTGGCTAATCCTACTCCTCGATCAGGGTCCGATAAGCATCGGCATCCATTAATTGTTCCAGCTCCGCTGGGTTATCGGCTTTGATACAAAACAGCCAGATTTGATAAGCGCCGTCGTTAACCAACTCCGGTTCGTCAGTCACTGCTTCGTTGACCTCAGCCACAATGCCGCTGACCGGACTGAACAGATCGGAAGCGGTTTTCACTGATTCCACCACTGCCAGTTGTTCGCCGGCTTTCACGACCCGGCCCACATCGGGCAAGCCGATAAACACTATGTCGCCCAATTCGGATTGCGCGAAGTCGGTGATACCGACGCGCACGACATTGCCGTCTTCCAGCTTGGCCCATTCATGGGTCTCGGCATATTTCAAATTTTCAGGTGTTTCACTCATTTGCATTTCCCTCAAGCCGTAACAGTAATCCAAAAGGATAACCGGCTATTTTTTTAACACAACAAAAAATTACAGCCCTCGCCAGCCCAAACTTTATAATCTTAGGCCATGCGGAGAGTACCTAACTTAAGTCCGGCCATTAAGGCGTCAAACTTCATTCAATAAAATTCATGCGAACAGCACTTTTCCTCGCCGGCTGGCTGGGCGTTCTTAATCTGATTCCGGCCGCCGCGTTGGCGGACGATGACGACGCCCCTCCCTCAAGCACCGCCCAAACCAAACAGACCAGCCCGAATGCCGACCCCAATGCATTACATTTGGACCGGGCGGCTCAAAAGTTGGCCGGCATTCAAACCCAAACACTCGTAGCGGTTAGGCAAACGCCCGAATTTGCTGCTTACGGTACGGTGCTCAATCCGGAACCGCTACTGGGCATCCGCCAGCAATTCCTGGCCGCCAGCGCCCAGCAAGACAGCGCACAAGCCCGCTACAGCGAGGCGGCGCAAAACTTGAATCGCACCCGCGACCTGCATCAACAAGACATCGTTTCCACCCGCCGCCTGCAGGAACAGCAAGCGATCTGGCAGGCGGACAAAGCTAATCTGGCCGCCAATAGCTACCAGCAACAACTGATCGCCGCCAATAGCCGCCTAGTCTGGGGCGACACCTTGAGCAGCTGGTTTACCAAAGCTCAGGATAAAAACGCCGCGCAATTGCTGGAACATCGCGCCCAGTTACTGCAAATTACCCTGCCCGCCAATAGCCGGCTCGATCCGGGCGTCAATATTATTCATATTCATGAGCGTGGCCAGCGTCAGGCCGCTTTGCCCGCCGAGTTAATTTCCGCAGCACCACAGGTCGATCCGGTGTCGCAAGGCCCGCGTTATTTCTTCAAATGCGCAGACTGCCGCCTGCCGTTCGGCACCCATATCACCGTCTGGATTCCGCAGGGCGGCCAAGCCAATACTGGCGTCACCGTCCCGCAGCCGGCCTTGGTCTGGCATTTGGGCCAGGCGTTTGTGTTTATCAAAACCGATACGGAGCATTTCAATCGCCGGGCGCTCAGGCAATACAGCAACACTAGCCAAGGCTATTTCGTGGCCAGCGGTTTGCAGCCTGGCGAGGAAATCGTGACTACCGGCGCGCAAACGCTGTTATCGCAACAATTGAAAGGGCTGATACCCGACGAAGATAAGGATTAAGCCTGCTTAGTATTTTATCGGCAACACCTGGACCGACTCCCAAACCCGCTCGGTGAATTCCGCGTCCATCTCCGGCATGCCATCCTTGAGCCATTGCACGATAACTTTAGCGATATTGGGATAGGTAACATGCACCGCATGCGGATTGTGCAGCCAGTCCTCGATCACCGCGTCATCCAGATCGAACATCGTGTGACCGTAGCCCAATTGCTTTAAAGCCTCGGCGTTGGAAATCTGCTCCATTTGCGCGTGCAGAGGCTTGACGAGTATCTTCTTGCCCAATTGCAAGGACTCGCTGGCCAATTCGAACCCGGCATTGCTGATGATGCCTGCGCAATCATATAAGTCGCGCTGAAAGCCTGCTCTGGACAGTTGCTTACAGACGATATGCGGATATTTCGACACCGCCGGTTCCGGCGAATAAACATGAAATTCGAAGTTTTCGAACGGACACAACAGTTTAACCACCGCTTGCGGGTCTTCGAAGGGCAAATACACCACAATCTTATTGGCTTGGCTATTTTGCGGAAACGCCGGCGTTTCGATGATTGGCGGCAAGATCGGCTGACCGAAATGATGCCAGTGCAAACCGATGCCGATGTCGGCCGGCGCAAAATACTTCATCACCTGCTCGGCAATCGGATCGCCGCCGGCGCGGGGAATTTTGTGTCTAAATGCATACTGATGACCAATACCCAGCACTTTTTTCTTTTGCCGTTTCGCGGCCCAGGCGGTGACCGGCTCGAAATCGCTGATCACCAAATCGTAAGCGCTTAAATCCAGGCTGTTGATGTCTCTGACAAAACGGATGGGGCTGGCATCCAACGCGGTTTTCACATAACTGACTTGGCCGTTGTGGGTATTAAAGGTCAAACCGGTTTTGACTTGATAGCCGTTAAACACTTCCATATCGAAGTATTTGTCAGCCGGCCGGCCGGTAAATTGGAAGGTGACATCAAAACCGGCCGCATACAGTTCTTTCGCCATCACTCTTGCGCGGGTAATGTGACCATTGCCCGTGCCTTGCACACCGTAAAAAATTTTCATCATAAAATGTAATCGAGACTAAAAATTGCTGTACTAACACCCAAGACCACGCCCATCAGCGTATCGGTGGGAAAATGCACGCCCAAAACCACTCTGGAAAAGCCGACCAGCGCCGCCCAAACATAAAGCGCCGGCATCAACGACGGCGCGAAATAGCCCAGCAAGGTGGCTACCATGAATGCCGCTGAGGTATGTCCGGAGGGAAAACTGAATTGGTCCGATGGGGTAATTACGCTCTTAAAATCCGCCAACGCTTGCTGCGGGCGGTTGCGCTTAAAGCCTTTTTTCAGCAGCGTATAAACCGGTCTTTCGATCAAAAACGCCAAGATCATGGCCCGCAACAACGCATCGTTGATCCCTTGATCCCAATAGAGCCAGGCCGCGAGAATGACGTACAAAAAACCGTCGGCGGTTCGGGAAATCATGCGGCAAAAGCGCACTAGATAGGCATGAATGGCAACGCCGTTTAGCCAGGTAAACATCGTCACGTCGTACTTATGAATAGAGTAAATCAGCTTCATGGTCTGCTCCTCGTTGTTTGCCGCACGCGTCGACCGCGACCTTCATGCAGCAGTTGGAAATCGTCGATTTTCCGTTTCACGTTTATCCCTGATAACGAGGCCAGCTTAGAGCTGCTTTGTGACAACAATATGAAGCTTTGTTTAAGCTTATGTGACAGGCCCATTTCGGCGATTGTTTGTTACAATTGCCGGCTGCGACGCGCTCGGCTGTTTAGCGCGTTCGAGACCGGCGATCTATAACAACACGGCAAAACCTTTTCGGTTTTAATCAGGGCACTATGCAACGTTTTTGCACTTTAGGGTTTGTACTCGGCCTGATCTTAATGGTCTTCGGCGTCACCTATGCGTTACCGATAGCCACTTCGCTGTATTTTGAGGATGGCATGGTCGATCACTTCTTAAACGGCATGTCCTTGAATATTGGGGTCGGCAGCCTGCTATCCGGCTTAACCATGCGCTTTCGCGGCGATGTAAAAACGCGGGACGGCTATTTGTTGGTCGCCTCGTTCTGGATCTTGATGTCTTCAGCGGCCACACTGCCGTTGATGTGGGGTATACCCGGCCTGAGTTTCACGGACGCTTTTTTCGAATGCGTCTCCGGATTTACCACCACCGGCGCCACTGTATTGGTCGGTCTGGACAATTTGGCGCCGTCACTCAACCTCTGGCGACACGAGCTGAACTGGATAGGCGGACTGGGGATCATCGTCCTGGCAGTGGCGATTCTGCCTTTGCTGGGCGTCGGGGGGATGCAGTTGTACAAAGCTGAAATCGCCGGCCCGGTTAAGGACAGCAAGATCACCCCGCGCATCGCCGAAACCGCCCGCTTGCTCTGGCTGGTCTACGCCGGCGCCACGTTAGCCTGTATCCTGGCATTAAATTTGGCCGGCATGGGTTGGTTCGATGCCATTTGCCACTCCTTTGCCACGCTGGGCTTGGGTGGATTTTCGACGCACGACGCCAGCATCAGCTTTTATGATTCGCCAGCCATTGAATTGGTACTGACTATTTTCATGTTGATCGCGGCGATGAATTTCGCCACGCACTACACGGTACTGCATCATCGCAGCCTGAAACCCTATCTATCGGACCCGGAAGCAATACCGATGCTGGGTGTCGTAGCCGGCAGCATTTTGCTTTGCAGCGGCTATCTATGGCATTTCGATACCTACCCGGACTTCTTTACCAGCTTGCGCCATGTGACTTTCAACCTGGTATCGATAGCCACCGACTGCGGCTTCATGAGCGCGGATTTCGACAAATGGCCGCCGTTTGTGCCGTGGTGGATGCTATATCTGAGCTGCATTACCGTCTGCACCGGCTCCACCGGCGGCGGCATCAAAATGTTCCGTACTTTATTGCTATGGAAACAAGCAGGCCGGGAAATGTTCAGCCTGCTGCATCCGCGCGCGGTCAACCCAATTCGGATCGGCAACACCCCCATCGCCAACAAAATCATTTTCGCGGTCCTGGCGTTTATTTTCCTGTACTTCATTTCCATCGTGGTGCTGACCTTTTCCTTGATTTTCTCTGGCTTGGATCCAATCTCCGCCTTAAGCGCAGTGATTGCATGCATCAATAATGCCGGCCCCGGATTGAATCAAGTCGGACCTGCCGGCAATTACCAAAGCCTCAGCGATTTTCAAACCTGGATTTGTTCTGTCGCCATGCTATTGGGACGGTTGGAAGTATTCACGCTGATCGTGCTTTTTACACCCACTTTCTGGAGAAAATAGTACAATTCCCCGCCTTATCGTCCGCAAGCTTTCTATTTGACACCTTGGATTCAGCGCGACCGGAACGCAACACTTACCATTTATCAGGAACATTGGCATGACTTCCGCTACACATATTGATTTTCTTAGCAAAAGAAAACTGGCCTTTTATTTTTCCGGCACCCTGCTATTAATTTCCATTGTTTCGTTTTTCGTCAAGGGTCTGGATCTGGGCATAGACTTTACCGGCGGCAGCCTCTACGAATTGCATTACAACCAAGCGGCGGATCTGGACAAGATGCGTAGTACGCTGGAACAACAGGGCTTTGCCGATGCCAATCTGCAACATTTCGGCAGCGCGGCCGACGTGTTAATTCGTTTGAAGCCGGTAGAAAACATCAGCCAAAAAGAACTTAGCGAAAAAGTGCTAAGCGTCGCCAACAGCAGCCAAAGCCAACCGGGCGAGCTACGCCGCGTCGAATTCGTCGGCCCGCAAGTGGGTGATGACTTGGTCAACGATGGCGGTCTGGCACTGTTCTTCGCCTTTGTTGGCATCATGGTTTACGTCAGCATTCGCTTTGAGTGGAAATTATCGTTGAGCGCCATCGCCGCTTTATTCCACGACAGCATCATCACGATGGGGTTTTTCTCGGTATTTGGCTGGGAATTCGACATGACCGTGTTATCGGCGATTTTGGCCTTGATCGGTTATTCCATCAACGACACCATCGTGGTCTACGACCGGATTCGCGAAACAGTCCGCACCAGCCGTATCAAGGAATCTATTAACGAAATCGTCAACACCGCGTTGAACGACACCCTGAGCCGGACGATCCTGACCTCATTGACCGTATTTTTAACGCTGTTGGCCCTGGCCTTCCTCGGTGGTAAAACCATCCACGGCTTTGCCATTGCGATGCTGATCGGCGTCGTTAAAGGCACCTACTCGTCAATTTACATCGCCAGCTCACTCGCGCTGAGCCTGGGCTTGAGCCGCGACGACCTGATGCCGCCCGCCAAGGACAGCGTCGTCGACGACATGCCTTAAACCGAATTTTCATTTATCACTTCAAGCGAACGCTCACGGAATAACTTGATGACACAAAAGCTTAATACTCGCGACCTTACCCAACTCACCCTCGGCATCCCCGGCTTTGAATATAAAGACTTATACGATGCCAAACGTCTGTCTGATTTGTTGACAGTATTCGATCAGTCGGTACAGCAACACGATGCAGCCTTGTTTGCGGAAATTACCGCTTACCGCGCCTGTGGCGGCGAAGGCATGAAGCCGGAGGACATTTCCGAGTTATTGGTAAAGATGGCACCGCTGGTCGGGACCTTCGTCGCGCGTTTGTTCAATGTCAGCGATGTCCGCGACCAACAAATCGGCACTATTCGCGGCGAATTCGACGCGATATTTGTTTATCGCACCGAAATCGTCGGCAATTTAAGCAAGCTGTTCAAAGGCCAAACCATAGAAGGCTGGGATATTGGCGCACTGCGCAGCCAATTGGCCGGTCTGCTAACAGCCACCGACAGACAAGATTTATTCCAGGCCGACCCGGAATTGGCCGTGAGCCAGCTGGGCGCCGACTTATGGCGGGCATCGCAACAGGAAAATGCCAGCGCGGCAGACATTGCGGCCTACGACACCGTCTGCCGCTGGAGTTTTGCCGCCAAGCAAGATCCTGAATTGCAAGCCTATGTCGCCAAATGGGTGAGCTTCAAAATTCCGGAAAAAACCAATCTGGACAATCTGGTCGAACACGACACCGTGTCGCCAAACGGCTTTGATGTTTGGGCGTGCAACGATCACCATCAGCGCCGCCGCGACGGCTTTGCCTTGACCGACAAACGCTTCAAACAACGCCAGGTGTTGTACGAAGTCGATCATTGCATTTACTGCCACGACCGCGATAACGACTCCTGCTCCAAAGGCATCAAGAACAAAAAAGATGGCACGTTCAAAACCAATCATTTGAGCGCGTTGATGACAGGTTGCCCGCTGGAAGAAAAAATTTCCGAAATGCACGTCGTCAAACGTCAGGGCGACAATATCGGCGCATTGGCGATGATCATCATCGACAACCCGATGTGCCCCGGCACCGGCCACCGGATATGCAACGACTGCATGCGCGGTTGTATTTACCAAAAAACTGAGTCGGTAAATATTCCGCAAATCGAAACCAACGTGTTGACTGATGTGCTGTTCATGCCGTGGGGTTTTGAAATTTACAGCCTGTTGACTCGCTGGAACCCACTGAACATCAAGCGCGCCACCGCGTTGCCTTACAATGGCAAAAATGTGCTGGTGGCGGGCATGGGTCCAGCCGGTTACACCTTGTCGCATTATTTGCTAAATGAAGGCTTTGGTGTGGTGGGTATCGATGCCTTGAAAATCGAGCCGCTACCCCTGCATCTGACCGGCGACCGCGATAATCTGCCGATGCCGATTATGGACTTCCAAAGCCTGTACGAAGACCTGGATAAGCGCGTGCTACTGGGCTTTGGCGGCGTGGCCGAATACGGCATTACCGTGCGATGGGATAAGAACTTTTTGAAAGTCATTTACTTAACCTTGCTACGTCGCAGTGCGTTTAAGTGTTATGGCGGCGTACGCTTCGGCGGCACCATCACGATCGATGAAGCCTGGGAGATGGGTTTCGATCATATCGCCATCGCCAGCGGCGCCGGCAAACCAACCGTGATCGATCTGAAAAATAACTTGATCCGCGGCATCCGCAAGGCATCCGACTTTCTGATGGGTCTGCAATTGACCGGTGCGGCCAAAGAATCCTCGCTGGCTAATTTGCAAGTGCGCTTGCCAGCCGGCGTCATCGGCGGCGGCTTGACCGCTATCGACACCACCACCGAGCTGCTGGCCTACTACCCCGTGCAAGTCAGCAAGATTTTGCATCGCTACGACAAATTAGTCGCCAAGTACGGTGAAGCAGCAGTGCGCAGCCGGTACGACGGCGAAGAACTGGAAATTCTGGAAGAGTTCCTGGCGCATGGCCGCGTGATCGAGCAGGAGCGGGAACGCGCCGCTGCCGTTGGCGAAATGCCTAACTTTTTACCATTCTTGAAACAATGGGGCGGCGTGACGCTGTTCTATCGTAAAGGCATCAAGGATTCACCGGCTTATCGGCAGAATCACGAAGAGATCCGCGAAGCACTGTCGGAAGGTATTTACCTGGCCGAGGGCATGAGCCCTCTGGAAGCCATAGAAGATCAATACGGCCATTTGCAAGCCGTACGCTTTGAGAAACTGGCCGAAGAGGACGGCAAATGGCGCAAAACCGATGAAGTTGAAGTGAAACTGCGCGGCCTGTTCATCGCCGCCGGCACCGCACCGAATACCATCTATCAATCCGAACATCCCGGCACCTTTGTGATGGATCGGAAATTCTACAAACGCCACGAGCCGGAATGGTTGCAAGGCCAAGCAGAGTTGGTTGCAAGCACTGACGAAACGCAAGTCAAAGTCGGCAAACCGGCGCCATTTACCTCTTACCACAGCAACGGTCGTTACATTACATTTTACGGCGACAACCACCCGGTTTACGCCGGCAACGTGGTGAAAGCGATGGCCAGCGCGAAAGACGGTTATCCGTACATTGTTAAGTTATTCGCCAACGAACTGGCTGGCTTGGACGCTGCGCAACAGCCGCAACGCGATGCACAGTTGCGCGATTTGCAAAACAAACTGGATGCGACTTTCCTGGCGCATGTCGTTGAAGTGAATCGTCTGACGCCAACCATCATCGAAGTGGTCATCAAAGCACCGGCTGCCGCGAAACATTTCGAACCAGGCCAGTTTTACCGCGTGCAAAACTACGAGTCACTGGCTCCCGTAGTGGAAGGTACTACATTGGCCGCCGAGGGCCTGGCGCTGACCGGCGCCTGGGTAGACAAAGAAAAAGGCCTGGTGTCCTTGATTGCTCTGGAAATGGGTAGCTCCAGCCGTTTGTGCGCGACCTGGAAAGTGGGCGATCCGCTGGTATTAATGGGGGTTACCGGTGCGCCGACCGAAATTCCAACCGGCAAAACCGTTTTGCTGTTGGGCGGCGGTTTGGGTAACGCGGTATTGTTCTCAATCGGTAAAGCCATGCGCAATGCCGGGAACAAGGTGCTGTACTTCGCCGGTTACCGTAACAGCGAAGACTTGTTCAAGGTGCCGGAAATCGAAGAAGCGTCCGACGTGATCGTTTGGGCTGTCGATGACAGACCCGGTAACGACGCTATTCCTGTCACCCGGCCGCAGGATAAAACCTTCGTCGGCAATATCGTCGAAGCCATGGTGTCCTATGCCACCGGAAAATTGGGCGAAACCAGCTTGCGCCTGCAAGACGTCGATCACCTGATCGTGATCGGTTCCGACCGGATGATGGCAGCCGTAAAAGCAGCACGTTTTGCCGCCTTGAAACCGTACTTGAAGGAAGGCCACGAAGCGGTCGGCTCGATCAACTCGCCGATGCAATGCATGATGAAAGGCGTCTGCGCCCAATGCTTATGCAAACACGTGGATCCGGAAAGCGGCGAAGAGAGCTTTATGTACTCCTGTTACAACCAGGATCAGGCGCTGGACTATGTGGATTTCCCAAATCTGGCTGCCCGTCTGCGGCAAAACACGGTACAGGAAAAACTGTCCTCACTCTGGCTGACGTATTTACTCGAAGCCCAATGATAACAAGATAGGCAGACTTTAAGCCTATCCCCGGTAGACTAGCAAAAAGCATCTAAAACCGGGGCATTCCTAGCCGGACGCCCCGCACTTTAGCAATGCTAAACTACACTCGCTGTAAAGTTACAAACTTTGTAATATCGTGATAGCCAAGCCCGTAGTTAAGCGGGCACGGCAAAAGCAGTCACGGTCGAGGAACTCACTCCCTACCGTGACTGTCCAGCACCCAGTTATTGAAAGGAGTTCACCCGTGTTTTCGCGCATCCTTCTACTCATTTTACTCACCTGCTCACCACTGATAGCTTGGGCAGACGCAGAACAAGCAACACAAGCCCTTAATCTGACTAAGCATTGGGTCGGCTATCTGGCTATCGGCATTTTTGCGGTAGCCTATTTGCTGGCGATGACCGAAGAAGTCACCGAATTAAACAAATCCAAACCCATGGTGTTAGCGGCGAGCTTGATCTGGGCTTTTATCGCCGGCATTTACATGAACAATGGCATGAGCGAGCAGGCCGGACACGCGTTCCGCGCCTGCCTGGAAGGCTATGCGGAATTGTTTTTGTTCATCATGGTGTCGATGGCCTATCTCAATGCGATGGAAGATCGCGGCGTCTTTGATAATTTGCGGGTTTGGTTGCTCAGTAAAGGTTTCAGCTACCGTAAGCTGTTCTGGATTACCGGCATCATGTCGTTCTTTATGTCCTCGGTTTGCAACAACTTGACCACGGCCTTGCTAATGGGGGCAGTAATCGCGGCAATGGGCAAGGAAAACCGCAAGTTCGTTACACTCGCTTGCATCAACGTGGTAGTCGCGACCAATGCCGGCGGTTCGTTCAGTCCGTTCGGCGACATCACCACGCTGCTGGTATGGCAAAGCGGGGTAGTACCCTTTAAAGACTTCTACTCGCTATTCATTCCTGCCGTGGTCAATTTCGCACTGCCGGCGATAATCATGCATTTCTGGATACCCAAACAACAACCGGCGGCTGTGGGTAAAGCCCCAAAAATGAAACGCGGCGCAATGACTATGATCGTGCTGTTCTTGCTGACCATTATTACCGCGGTCTGCTTCGAAAACATGCTGAAACTGCCGCCGGCGGCAGGCATGCTGGCGGGTCTGACCTATCTAAAATTCCTGGGCTTTTATCTGCAAAAAACCGCCGATAAAGACAACGGCAAAATCAGCGATTTCGCCCACGTGTATAAATTATTTAACGTTGCGGTTCCCGACGCGAGACCAAGCCAAAAATTCGACGTATTTAAAAGCGTTGCGACGCTGGAATGGGACACCCTGCTGTTTTTTTACGGCGTCATGATCAGCGTCGGCGGCTTGAGTTTCATCGGTTATTTGACCATGGCCTCGGATGTATTGTACGTGGGCATGGACCCGACCATTGCCAACATTGTAGTCGGCGTCCTGTCGGCGTTCATCGATAACGGTACCATCATGTTTGCGGTACTGACCATGCATCCCGACATCTCGCAAGGCCAATGGTTGTTAGTGACATTAACCGCCGGCGTGGGCGGCAGCTTACTGGCAATCGGCTCCGCGGCAGGCGTGGGCTTGATGGGCCAAATGAAAGGCCTTTACTCCTTTAGCGCACATTTGAAATGGATGCCGGTCATTTTGATCGGCTTTTTCGGTAGCATTGCTACCCATTTTCTGATTAACGGCAGCTATTTTTGACGCGACAAGCTTTATTGGGCAGTCTTTTTTCATGGCCTGCCCAATAGGTCAATTGCAAAATCCAGTATTTTTTTTGCTTTTTTTGCGACGATCACTTTCGCATTTGCAAGCGCCCAAAGCGGATTTAAGCAAAGCAACCATCCACAAAAGCCTACTAAAAAACCACTTCATTTCAATATCTTAGCCAGCCAATAGCCACCCGCAACCTGCGTTAGCCTGACATAAGCATCCAACAATGACCGCTGACACACTATTGTCACAAGCATTTAACACGCAAAATCTAGCTAGTTTTTGTGGATACCCGCCGATTGCGATGTATAATGGAGTTGATTTAGCTCGGTATCGTTGTCGCTTTTCAAGTCTGCAATCGGATCAACAAACATTGTTTTCCACTACCTGCTTTATTCACCAACCCTAGTTACAAACCAGCGAATAGCACTTTATTAGCAAGAGAGATTTATGTCAGTTCAAGTAGAAGGCAAAGTAAAATGGTTCAATGATGAAAAAGGCTTCGGCTTCATTGAGCAAGAAGGCGGCAAAGATGTATTCGTACATTTCAGCGCCATCAACGGCAACGGCCGCAAAACCTTGAAAGAAGGCCAAAAAGTCACTATGGAAGTGACCAACGGCCAAAAAGGCCCACAAGCGGAAAACGTAACACCGCTGTAAATTGAACTGAAAAAGCCGCCTAACCAGCGGCTTTTTCGTTAGATCAGTTTAGCCCACAAGTCGTACTCGTCGGCTTCCTCGATTTCAACCTCGACGAAATCGCCGACTTGTAAATGGCTTGCGCCGTCGATAAATACCTGACCGTCAATTTCAGGTGCGTCACTGCGGCTGCGCGCGACTGCACCCTCTTCGACCACTTCATCGACCAATACTGTCTCGACTCTGCCGACCCGGCGCTGCAAGCGCTCGGCACTGATTGCCGACTGATGCTCCATAAATCTCGCCAAGCGCTCTTGCTTGACTTCTTCCGGTACGGCATCCGGCAAATCGTTGGCTACCGCGCCCTTCACCGGCGAATAGGCAAAACAACCTACCCTATCCATTTGCGCTTCGCTCAGGAATTGCAGCAACTCTGCAAAGTCTTGCTCGGTTTCACCGGGAAAGCCAACAATAAACGTACTGCGTATCGTCAAGTCCGGGCAAATCTTCCGCCAGGCGCGGATGCGCTCCAGATTATTTTCCGCTGCCGCCGGACGTTTCATCAGCTTTAAAATTCGGCTGTTGGCGTGCTGAAACGGAATATCCAGATACGGCAGGATCTTTCCTTCCGCCATCAACGGTACGACGTGATCGACATGCGGATACGGATAGACATAATGCATCCGTGCCCAGATACCCAACCCACCCAATGCTTCGGCCAAATCGTAAAACCGGGTCTGTACTTCCCGGCCGCGCCAGCGCCGGCTTTCGTATTTCAAATCCAAACCGTAAGCGCTGGTATCTTGCGAGACGATCAGCAATTCCTTAACACCCGCATCGGCTAGCCGCTCTGCTTCCAACATCACATCATCAATGGGCCTGCTGACTAAATCCCCACGCATCGACGGGATGATGCAAAACGTACATCTGTGATTGCAGCCTTCGGAGATTTTCAGATAAGCATAATGCTTGGGTGTTAGCTTGATACCTTGCGGCGGCACTATGTCGGTAAATGGATTATGCGCTGGCGGCAAGTATTCGTGCACCGCAGACACCACTTCGTCAGTCGCGTGGGCGCCGGTGATTTTTAAAACCTGCGGATGACGCGCCAAAATCTCATCCTGGCGCGCACCTAGACAACCGGTGACAATCACCTTACCGTTTTCCGCCAACGCTTCACCGATGCTATCTAGTGACTCTTCAACCGCCGCATCGATAAAGCCGCAGGTATTGACGATGACCAAATCCGAATCCTTGTAGTTCGGCGAGACTTGATAGCCTTCGCTGCGCAGCCTGGTCAGAATCTGCTCGCTATCGACCAGCGCTTTCGGGCAACCTAAACTGATAAATCCAACACGGGGGTTACTCATGAAACTCTCTTGAAAACATTTTTATAAACAGGTGGGTGGCTTGGGCAAGCCGGCGATTTTACAGGCGTATTTCAACGGCCCTTGTGGAAACAGCTTTTGCAGATAACGGCTATTGCCCTTGTCTTCACCAAATTGCTTGCGGATAGCCGCCACAAACATTCGGGCATTGGGCAAGTGCTGGAATTGTTGATAGTAATCGCGAATGTACAGCAGGATCTCCCAGTGCGCATCGCTAATTTCGATAGATTCAAGCCGGGCCAACTCATCCGCGACCTGTCGATTCCATTGCCCGGCATCGCGCAGAAAACCATCGTCACTGGTTGGCAACGCAACGCCATCAACCATCAACACCACGAATGAATCACCGGATTCTTCACGGTCAGCTCGACCAAGCCCGCGTAATCGACCGATTCCACACCGGCCAATACGCGCTGCTGATCAATACCGTGAACAAGCAACATCTCTTGCAATGCATAAACCCGACACGACTGACTCAACAATTGCCGCAACAAGGCATTACCACTATGTCCGGCCAGCGCGGCACACACCGCGCCATCCATCAAGACAACATCATCACCGTTACCAATGCGCTCGATAACCGCCGCTTGCAACGGCAATTGCGACAACAAATGCAGCATTATTCCACATGCGTCAGCTTCAAACCGACGATGCCGACGATGATTAACAGAATCGACGCCAAGCGGAACCAGTCCGCCGATTCCTTAAACAGAAAAATCCCGATTATCGCGACGCCGACCGCACCCATGCCGGTCCACACCGCATACGCCGTACCCAAAGGCAGGGTTCTGATGGCCAGCATTAACAGGTAAAAACTGCCCGCCCCAGACACGCCGGTCACTACGCTCGGCCATAGCTTGGAAAACCCGTCGTTGTATTTAAGACTTATCGCAAACACGATTTCCGAGCAACCCGCGGCGAACAATAGCAACCAACCCATCAAAACTCCTTTCCTATGCACTATAATCTGCGGTATTTTACAGCAGTGCTCTCACCTATCCGCAAAATTTAGCAATTTAATGGAAAAAGAATCCGACTATCTCGTTAGAAGCGCCAAACTGATTTTTAGTCACTTAAGCGATCTGATAAAAAAGAAGTGCATCATCTCCGCGCACTTTGGCGAACATAACCAATCGTTTTTGACCACCATTATCGATCTCGATCAAAAAGCCAACCTGATCACGCTGGATGTTGCTCCGACGGAATTGCTGAATAAACAGCTACTCGGCTCCGCAAAAGTGCTGTTCCGTACCGAATACGAAGGCATTAAAGTATCGTTCCGCGGCAAAGCGATCAAAAAATCGCAAAGCGACGGCCATCCAGTGTTTGCGATGCCTATTCCGGACGCAATTTTCTGGATGCAACGCCGCCAGTATTATCGCGTTAAAGTGCCGCTATCGCATAAAAACAGCACCTGCGAACTCAACTTGACACTAGAAAATGAAGCCGGCGAAATGGATACGCAAACCAAAGTGTTCGGCATGGCCGACATCAGCCTTTCCGGATTTTCGTTTTTGAATGCCGACACTAAGATTGCCGACTTTTTAGTGCCCGATACTGTCATAGACGAATGCGCCTTGTATTTACACGATGGCAGCCGGGCTCACGTCGGCTTTGTAATTAAAAGCGTGACCAATGTGCGAGCCAATGCCACCACCTATCAACATCGCATAGGCTGTAAATTCACTCACATGCCACAAGTGTTCGAAAATAACATTCAGCGTTATATGCAGGAAATTGAATTACAGCAAAAAAACTTGAGTATTTAAGACCAAATCCGCTGAGCATAGGCTTTAGGCGGCAAGCTGTAGTCAAAATACCGTCCCAGGCGTGACTCCTGCGCCGCCAACCCGCAAAGCAGTTACGTTTGGCCGATGCTCAGACATAGCGGTTATAATCAAACACTTCAAAAATTCGATTTCAACCTCATGTCCTTACCGCCAATTCCCGCCACAGCATTGCCGCAGCAACCCACCATGGCATTCTGGAGCGGCCTGAGCGGCTGCGGCGACTCGTTGACGTTGGCCCAAGCCATTACCCAGGAAAAACGCCTGCTGGTCATCGTCACGCCGGACACCCAAACCGCGTTGCGACTGGAACACGAGCTGGCATTTTTCTTAGCCAACAGCCTGCCGATTCTGCATTTTCCAGATTGGGAAACCCTGCCCTACGACGTATTCTCGCCCTTGCCGGAGATCATTTCCGAACGCTTGCGCACTTTGGCGTTGCTGCCCGACACCAAACGCGGCGCGTTGATTTTATCGGTAGCCACGCTGATGCACCGGCTGGCGCCGCGCGAGCATATTCTGGCCCACAGTTTTGCCATCGAAGTCGGCGGCACTTTAAGCCTGGAAGTCACCCGCGCCAAACTCGAAGCAGTGGGCTACCAATGCGTGTCGCAAGTGTATCAACACGGCGAATTTGCGGTGCGTGGCTCGATTTTGGATTTGTTTCCGATGGGCTCCAAACAGCCTTATCGCATCGAACTGTTCGACGACGACGTGGAATCGATTCGCAGCTTCGACCCCGATACGCAAATGTCGCAAGACAAAATGCAAAAAATCGAGCTATTCCCCGCCCGCGAATTTCCGTTTACCGACGAAGCCATCAAACGCTTCCGGCAGGCCTTCCGCGAGCAATTCCCGGACGCGTCGCCCAAGAACAATTTGTATATCGACGTTTCCAAGCAAATCGCCCCGGCCGGCATCGAATACTACTTGCCGCTGTTCGTCGAACGCACCGAATCGTTGTTTGCCTATTTGCCAAAAACTGCCTTATTTGTGCTGCCGGCCCACTTTGCCGAAAACGCCCAGCGCTTTTACAGCGAAGCCGACGAACGCTATCAGCAACGCAAATACGACACTGATCGACCCTTATTGCCGCCGACCCGCCTGTTTCTGTCGGCCGAGGAAATCCAGCAACACACTGACAGCTTCAGCCGCGTGGTGCTGGACAATCAGGCGGAAGCCGCCCACACGTTTGACTGCAAACTGCTGCCGGATGTGGCGATAGACAGTCGTTTAAAAGAACCCGCGCAACGGCTGCGCCAGTTCATCGAAGGTTTTGACGGCAAGATCCTGTTCGTCGCCGAAACCGCCGGCCACCGCGAAGGCCTGATCGACAAACTGAAAATCGCCAAACTCGCCGCCAAACAAGTACAGAGCTGGCCGGAGTTTTTACAAACCGATCATTCGCCCTGCATCGTCGTCGCGCCGATGGATCATGGGCTTTGGCTGGCCGATACTAAAGTCGCCATCATCACCGAAAGCCAGCTCAGCGGTGAAAAAGTCCAACAGCGCCGCCGCAGGGCCAAATCGGCTGCGCGGGCACTGGAAAACATCTTCAACAATCTGGACGAGCTGAGCATCGGTTCGCCGGTGGTGCATCAGGAACATGGCGTTGGCCGCTACCTGGGCTTGCAGATCCTCAACGTCGGCGGCATCGACGCCGAGTTTTTAATGTTGGAATACGCCAACCACGACAAAATTTACGTGCCGGTATCGTCCTTGCACATGATCGGTCGTTACAGCGGCGTCAGCGCCGAAAACGCGCCGCTGCATCGTTTGGGCACCGACCAATGGAGCAAAGCCAAGAAAAAGGCCATGGAACGCGCCCGCGACGTGGCCGCCGAATTGCTGGACATCCACGCCAAACGCGCTGCCCGCGAGGGCTTTGCGTTTAACGTCGACAACAGCGATTACGACGCCTTCGCCGCCGCATTTCCGTTCGAGGAAACCCCGGATCAGCTCAGCGCCATCGAAGCTATATTGCAGGACATGGCCGCCACCCAGCCCATGGATCGTGTGGTCTGCGGCGATGTCGGTTTCGGCAAAACCGAAGTCGCGATGCGCGCGGCCTTTGTCGCAGTGCAAAGCGGCAAACAAGTCGCGGTACTGGTGCCCACCACCCTGCTGGCTCAGCAGCATTATCAAAACTTTAGAGACCGTTTCGCCGACTGGCCGGTGCGCATCGAAGTGACCTCGCGCTTCGTGACCCCCAAACAGCAAAAAGCCATCGCCGATGATTTGGCAGACGGCAAAGTGGATATCGTGATTGGGACGCACAAATTATTGTCCAAGGAGATGAAATACAAAGCCTTGGGCTTGGTGGTCATCGACGAAGAACACCGTTTTGGCGTCACCCAAAAAGAGCATTTCAAAAAGCTACGCCACGAGCTGGACTTATTGACATTGACCGCGACACCGATTCCTCGCACCTTGAACATGGCTATGGCCGGCCTACGCGATATTTCCATCATCGCCACCCCGCCGCCGAACCGCCACGCCATCAAAACCTTCGTCACCGAATGGATAGACTCGCAAGTACAGGAGGCCTGCCAGCGGGAAATCAAACGTGGCGGCCAGGTATTTTTCCTGCACAACGACGTGAAGAGCATGGAAAAAATGATGCGCGAACTAAGCGAATTAGTGCCGGAAGCGCGCATCCAGATCGCCCACGGCCAGATGGCCGAGCGCGAGCTGGAGCAAATCATGCTGGATTTTTATCACCAGCGTTTCAATCTGCTGATTGCCAGCACCATCATCGAAAGCGGCATCGACATTCCCAGCGCCAATACCATCGTCATCAATCGCGCCGACAAGCTGGGTCTGGCCCAGTTGCATCAATTACGCGGCCGGGTCGGTCGGTCGCATCACCGCGCCTATGCTTATTGCATCGTGCCGCCGAAAACCTTGATGACCAAGGACGCCGTCAAACGCCTGGAAGCCTTCGAAACTTCCGGCGAACTGGGTGCCGGCTTCATGCTGTCCTCGCACGACATGGAAATCCGCGGTGCCGGCGAATTGCTAGGCGACGAACAAAGCGGGCAGATTCAGGAAATCGGCTTTACCCTGTATACCGAGTTGCTGGAACGCGCGGTCAAAGCCTTGAAATCCGGTAAACAACCGGAACTGGACGCACCGCTGGATACCGGTCCCGAAGTGGACTTGCAAATCGCCGCGTTGATCCCGGAAGACTATCTACCGGACATCCACGCCCGCCTGGTGCTCTACAAACGTATCGCCAGCGCCGAAACCGAAGACGATTTGCGTAAATTAAAAATCGAAATGATCGACCGCTTCGGTCTATTGCCGGATCAGGTTAAGGCGCTGTTCGCGATCACCGAACTGAAACAACAAGCCGCGCATCTGGGCATCAAGAAAATCGAAGCCCACGCCACCGGTGGCCGCATCGTCTTCACCGCCACACCGCAAATCGACACCGGCGAGTTGATCCTGATGATCCAGAGCCAGTCGCAGGTTTATAAATTCGACGGCGCGGATAAATTACGCTTTACCCAGACTTTTAAGGATATGGAGGATAAGGTGGCGTTTTTGGAGAAGTTGTTAGCGAGGCTGGGGGCGAAAGGTAGCTCCGATTAGCGATAGCGTAATCGGAGGTTATGTTGATTAGCCACTTGCGTATGATTACGCAGTCGCTAATCTTACGCGGGCTACGAAAGCTTTACCTTAGATTCAGAAATGCAAATAACGAATAAACAATCAGGTTATATGGATGGGCCAGAATTCGTAAGTCGAACCCTATTTAATCATGCAAAGAAGTTTTATGATTCATACAAAATTCTCGAAAATCATGAAGAAACTAATTTACCTTCGTTAGTTTGCTTGGCTCTTTCAATAGAGATTTTCTTGAAGTCGCTCAGAACAAGAGTAATTTACACGAGAGTTGAAACCTTCACAGAGGATAGTGTGAAAGAAGAATACCGGGATAAATCAATATTAAATGGAGGGCACAATTTATCAATACTTTTCGGCGGTTTAAATGAAAAAATGAAAAGCGAAATTAGCACTCTCTATAAAGAACAATTCGATCGTTCTATTGATAAAGACCTTTCAAATATAAGCCATGGCTTTGTCGATTGGCGATACATGTATGAAGGGAAAACAAATATCATTCATTTAGGGACGGCTCAAGCTGTGGGGGCATTTTTATTTTCATACGTCAATGAAAAGCTTGATGAAGAAAAATCTGCAAAACAGCCATAGGCAAACTTACCAGAGAGTCAACTTAACTCAAGACTGTAAAGCGGAACTAGTTTACCGGGACAGTATTTTCCTGACTGAGCAGCAAAAAATACAAACTGCCGGACAGGAAATGACCGTTAACGATACCTCGCCGATCAAACGACTTTCGCGACACACCGCCAACTCACCCCGAAACACTCCCATCCGGCAACACAAATTTAATATCCAAACTGCGCAAGTAAGTCTGCAAGCCGGCATCCTGTAGCGGAACCAAATGCGCTTCTTGATCCGACTCGTTGAAATGCGCATGCCAGTAGCCGGGCGGGGTGATGAAGGCTGAATAGGGTTGCCAATCGACGCGGGCGGGATTGGCGATTTGGCCGCTTGCCGCAATCTGCGGCCCAACCAGGGTGTAACAACCCGGCTTGCAATCCAGAATCAAATCCAAGGCCACGGATTGGTGCCGATGCGGCAATTGCACCGCGCCCTTGGGCAACACGCCCAGCATCGCCCACCGCGTGTGAGTCACGGTCAAGGTTTGATCCATGGCTTTGTTGGCCAGCAAGACGCTGATACGGTTGCGATTCACCACCTCTGCCGCTTTTTGCACCGCCGCCAATTCGCGCAGCGAATCTTCCGCGGTATACAGCGTCGGTTTAAAGCATGGTCTGTCGGCTTTGACGCCCAGGTAAGTCAACAGCGGCTGGTCGTGCACCAGATAAAAAGCCGCATCGCTGTCGGCAAAATGCCGGGTGTCCTTGCCTATGGGTAGCACCACAAAATCGCCGGTTTGCCAGGGGATAGTCAGTTCATCGAATTCGGTACGGCCACTGCCGTACATCACGTAAAACAACTGCGAGGTGGCATTGAAATTGGTCGCCAGCGACTCGTTGGCCAGAATTCTGACAAAATTCGCACACAATGCCGGGCTGGTCGCCGGACCGGGACAATTTAAGTGCTCGCTGACGTCGAGTGGGATAATCCGGGTGCCACCGGTTTGATGCAACTCGCTGCCGAAATTGGCGAACGGTAGCTTGGAGATTGCGCCGGAACCGATAGGATCGGCCGCTTGGGTATATTCGAAATAGCGGCAATTTTCCTGCAACTGCTCTAGCGGGTTTTGCGAATCGGCTATGGTCATGACGGCACCTTTGAAAAGTTATGTTAGCCATACAAATTGTGTGATGGCTAAAATTTTACACGCAGTATTTTTTTAAAGGGTGATTTGTTGAGACGGATAGTCGGCCCAACAACATCGGCGCTTTCTTGATCCTCACGCCGGATGAAATACTTGGCTCAAGGGTTCCACATTTAACCGGCAAACGTTAGAATCGTCCTAATATCCAAGACAAATCGGCTATGGCTCTGGCAGAGAAATTAAAATTAAGCGCGGACGACTACCTGCAAGGCGAGGCGTCCGCTCAGATCAAACACGAATATCTCGACGGCGACGTCTGGGCCATGATCGGCGCCAGCGATGCGCATGTTTCAATTGCCGGCAATTTATTCTTTCTGCTTAAACAACATCTGAAAGACTCACCCTGCCGCGCCTATATTTCCGACATGAAAGTCAATGTCGCCAAAGCCAATGCGTTTTTTTACCCCGACGTGCTGGTGACCTGCGAACCTAAAGACCGCGACAACCGCCTGTTCAAACAACATCCGCTATTCATCGCTGAAGTGTTGTCGCCATCGACCGAAGGTTTTGATCGTGGCGCAAAGTTTGCCGCCTACCGCCAACTCGACAGCCTGCAAAATTATTGGCTGATCGACAGCCAAAGCCAAGCTATCGATTGCTTTGAACGCACCGAGCAAGGCTGGTTGCTACACAGTTTTTCCGCAGCGGCCGATCGTCTGCCGCTAGGGACTTTGGACATCAATCTGGATTTAAGCGCGATCTACGAGGACGTGCTGCTGGACGTCGCCGATCAGGTATTATGATGTTCCGCGTTACGACCGCGCAATAATTCGCCCTGACTTGCTTAGCGCTTTCGCCCTAACCCTTTTTCTTTTAACTGCCCAAGTAGCACCCATTGAGTACCACCATGAAATTAGCAAAATCTTCCCGTTTTCCTGCCTGCCCCGGCCCTGTCGTCACCATCGTGCTGGATGGTGTGGGCATATCACCGCGCGAAGACGGCGATGCGGTGAAAGCCGCGCGCACACCCAACCTGGACCGTTACATGGCCAGCTATCCGATGACCAAACTGCTGGCGCACGGCACCGCCGTCGGCATGCCCAGCGACGAAGACATGGGCAATAGCGAAGTCGGCCACAATGCCTTCGGCGCCGGCCGGGTGTTTGCCCAAGGCGCCAAATTGGTCGCCGAATCCATCAGCAGCAGCCATCTCTGGCAAGGTCACGCCTGGCATGAGGTGATCGCCACCTCCAACCAAGGCGGCACTTTACATTTCCTGGGCTTGTTCTCTGACGGTAACGTGCATTCGCATATCGATCATCTGAAAGCGATGATCGAACAAGCCAAGCAAGAAGGCGTCGCTAAAGTCCGGATTCATATTTTGCTGGATGGCCGCGACGTTGGCGAAACGTCCGCATTGGATTATGTCGATCCGTTCCAAGTCTATCTCGACGGCTTGCGCAGCGCGGAATTCGACGTAGCCATCGCTTCCGGCGGTGGCCGCATGCAAATCACCATGGACCGCTACGAAGCGGACTGGAGCATGGTCAAGCGCGGCTGGGACATCCACGTGCTGGGCTTGGGCCGGCAATTTGCCAGCGCCCATGAAGCGATTGAAACCTTCCGTAGCGAAGCCAATGTGATCGATCAGGATTTGCCCGGTTTCGTAATTGCCAAAGACGGCAAACCGCTGGGTACGATCGTCGATGGCGATGCCGTGGTATTTTTTAACTTCCGCGGCGACCGCGCGATAGAAATTTCCCGCGCCTTCACTGAAGAACAATTCAGTCCGTTCGAGCGCGGCCCGTTGCCGAAAGTGACTTACGCCGGCATGATGCAATACGACGGTGATACCAAATTGCCGCCGCGTTTTTTGGTCGAGCCACCGACCATCGATCGCACTCTCGGTGAATATTTGGCAAAAAACGGCATCAGCCAATACGCCATCAGCGAAACCCAAAAATTCGGTCATGTGACCTACTTCTGGAACGGCAACCGCTCTGGTAAGTTCGACGAGGCGTCCGAAACCTATGTGGAAATCCCCAGCGATGTGGTGCCGTTTGAACAACGGCCGTGGATGAAATGTGCTGAAATCACCGATGCGCTGATCGAGGCGGTGCGCAGCGGCCAATATAAATACCTGCGGGTCAACTATGCCAACGGCGACATGGTCGGCCACACCGGCAATTTCGAAGCGGCAGTTACCGCGATGCAGGGTTTGGATTTGCAATTGGCGCGTTTGATTCCGGTTATTCTGGAAATGAACGGCACAGCGATCATCACCGCTGACCACGGCAACGCCGACGAAATGTACGAGCTGGATAAAAAAGGCAATGTCACCCGCAATGCTGAAGGCCGGGCCAAAGCCAAAACCTCGCACACCTTGAATCCGGTGCCGTTTGTGTTGGTCTCCGGGGAAAACCCAGGTTACACATTGCGCCAGGATTTACCGAAAGCCGGTTTATCGAACGTAGCGGCCACCGTATTAAATCTGCTGGGTTTTGATGCGCCGGAAGATTACGATCCTAGCTTGATCGAAGCCGACTAAGCTTAAACAGCTCCTGGCTCACTAAACCGCCTACCGGCTTGGCCGCTGGCGGTTTTTATTGCGGGTTGCAAACAAGTTTTACCCTGCTGACGACACAATTTGGACACCCCAATGGCTTACCCCGAACGCATCATTTGTCTAACTGACGAAACCACCGAAACCTTGTATTTGTTGGGCGAGCAAGCGCGTATCGTCGGCATCTCCGGCTACACGGTCAGGCCGGTGCGGGCTCGTAAAGAAAAGCCAAAGGTCTCGGCGTTTACCAGCGCCAAAATCGATAAAATCCTGGCGCTAAAGCCGGATTTGGTGCTGGGCTTTTCCAATTTGCAAGCCGACATCGCCGCGGACCTGATCCGGGCCGGCGTGGAGGTGCATGTATTCAACCAACGCTCGGTGGACGGTATTTTGCAAATGATCGGCTTGCTGGGGGCGATGGTCGGGGTTCCGGAAAAAGCTGCCTCGCTGGTGGCGCAATACCGGCAACAACTGGAAACCGTTCGCCAAAACAGTCTTAAGTTTGCCAAGCGCCCTAAAGTGTATTTTGAAGAGTGGGACGAGCCGATGATTTCCGGCATCCGCTGGGTGTCAGAGTTGATCAGCATCGCCGGTGGCGACGACTGCTTTGCCGAGCTATCCACCGAACATTCCGCCAAAGAGCGCATCATTGCCGATCCGCAAGAAGTGGTGCGCCGCGCGCCGGATATTATCATCGGCTCCTGGTGCGGCAAAAAATTCCGCCCAGATCATTTGGCGGCCCGTCCGGGCTGGGATAGCATCCCCGCCTTGCAACAGCAGCGGGTTTACGAGATTAAATCCTGCGATATTTTACAGCCAGGCCCGGCCGCTCTCAGCGACGGTTTGTCCCAGTTGTGCCGTATCATCGATGACTGGCGGCGAGATTTTGCCTAGCCTGACAGGTACGCAAACCCGTTCAATAGGCAAAAAATAGCTGTTAATTAATCACGCCGGATCAGATGGAATAGTTCATATAAAAATCCGCGCCTAAATCTTAATCTCCTCTTCGAAAGGGATTATTCATGCCACCCCACATCCCAGGGAGCTTGATCCATTACATCATCGAAGAGGTATCACATGAAAACGCTAAAATTATTTGTCGTAACCGCCGTTTTGTTCGGCGCCAGCGCCATTGCCCACGCCCAGCCAACGGGTGGCGGCACAACACCCAAACCGGTATGCAAAACTTTTGACATTCCCACGATTATTTGTCCCGCCGGCTGGACTATAGCCGACGACCTGAGCAACGGCACCAGTAAATGTACAACCGGCTTTATCAAAAGAACATTCTGCAAAAATGTCGCTGCGCGTAGCGGTTTTACCGGTAACGTAGAAGTCATCAACGCCGGTTCCAAATTGTTTGAGTTTGTGCAGCCGGTCGATGAATCAGGCGAACCTATAGCCATAGAAGCCGAATAAACTGATCTTGCCGGCCAAAACAATCATCAAACCTGTATTGGGCTAAGGTAATTCGCCCAATACAGCGCCATAAACACAGAAGGCAACTTCAAATAAGTAGTGAATTCGCTCTAATTTTTCTGCTGAGTTGGCCCGTGGTTATATAAACCGCTGGGGATCCACCCCACACTTCGCGGGCACTTCAAACGAGGCGATGCGGTCATTACAACCGGGTTTGGACAGATCAAAATCCGCGGGAGGTGTGTAACGGCGAGTCCGGCTATTGAATACCACCCTCACCCTAGGGTGCAGCAAATTTTCATGATGTTGTTCGACCACGACGGCCAGATAGCCGCTCTCCAACCGCACCAGGGTGCCCACCGGGTAAATGCCTATGCTGCGAATAAATTGATGCACCAGTGTCAAATTGAAATGGTGATCACTCCATTCCAACAATTTTCTTAACACTTCCGTGGGTTCGATGCCGGCGTGATAGATACGCGTGGAAGTCAGCGCATCGTAGACATCCACCACCGATGCCATCTGCCCGTAAAGACTGATTTCATCGCCCTTCAAACCCAATGGATAACCGCTGCCGTCAAAACACTCGTGATGCTCTGCCGCAACGTTGAGCGTGACCGGTGAAATATTCGGCGTTTTTTCCAAAAACTGACAGCCGTAGCGCACATGATTTTTCATGATCTCGAATTCGCTTTCCGTCAGTTTCCCAGGCTTGTTGAGAATGTTAGTCGGTACCTGCATTTTGCCGATGTCGTGCAACAAACCGCCCAGCCCAACCTGTTCAATCAGTTTGCGATCGATATCCAAGGCTCTGCAAAAACTGATCAGCAAGGTGCCGACCGCCACGGAATGCTGAAAAGTATATTTATCGGCCTGCTTGATTCTGAGCAGACTGACAATGGCATCGGGGTTACGGAAAATCGAATCGATGATGCCGGAGACCACGGGCTCAACCTGCTCCAACTCAACCTGCTTTCCCAGCCGGCAATCCTGCAGGACGTTATGTACGATGCGATTGGCTTCGCGGCAGACTTGCTTGGCTTTAACCCGTTCCTTTTCGACACTAAGCAGCGGTGGTGGCACACGCTTGAGCGTTCGCCCCAAGTGCTGCATATGTGCGTCAAGCTGCCGGTTTATGTCATGAACGGTTGGCGCCTCCGGCATGTCCGGCCCGAGTGCGGTGTCGATGTAGACCTGGCGAATGCCGTAGGCGGCGATTCTTTCGATGTCTTGCGCGGATTCGATGAAAAAACTGTTACGCAAGAACGGGTGGTCTATCCAGGGACAGTTGATGTCGTGGATAAACATTTTGGGCTTCAGGTTGGCTACATCGATTTTTTTGATCATCGTTCATTTTGCTTGCCGGATTGCGACTGACTTGCGGTACGTTAACCCACTTATCGGGTTGGTGGTAAGTGTATCAGCAGCGGTCAAGGTCATTGCCGCAACTGCTAAAACCATACCTAATCTTGCGAGTCGGTAAAGTTATCACATGGGCCCGAGCATTATCCAAATCGTACCGAAACATTCAAAAAACACACAAAAATTGGCAATCGCCAGCCACTGAGCTACCCTAGACGATCCCGTTAACTGCAAATTTAGGGAATACACAGAACCATGCTGCGTTACGACCGCTCTCGATATATAGCTTTAGGGCTGCCTGCTTTGTTGAATGCTTTGGCGCTACCCTTGTATGCGCTTCAGATCACGACCAGCGGGTCGTCCGACGAGTATGCCGTGCCGTTTTATTTGGTCATTGCCCTTGCCTGCGGCCTGTTTGGGGTATCGGCGATGATCAAACGCAGCCGCGACATTGGTTCTTCGGCCTGGGGAATATTACTGGGGTTTTTATTCGCACCGCCGCTGATGCTATTGGTCGCTTTGGTATTAATATTCGCCCCTAGCAATCCGTCCGCAGACCAACTCGAAGCCCCGGCCTTGCGCCCTACCTTCGATATCTGGTTTACCGGCTTTCTGTTGCTGGTGAGCCCCTGGATGCCGGTGTTATTGGTAAGGGCTTTGTAAGCGCTTATGCAAGCCGACAGTTTGGCAATTTTTCAAAGTTATTAACCAGGCCTTTAAGCTCCCTTGAGCCGTGATTCCCGCGAAGGCAAGAACCTATCAACCCGACCCTAAATTATCGTCGCTCCTGCGCAGGCGGGAGCCCAATAATAATCCTGGCTTCCCGCATGACCGGGACCTATGGGGTTAATAACAGTATTCGTAAGTTGCCGGCGGAACACCGGATGGCGTCCGCCAGCGGTTGAACTCATTTGGTATTTCTGGGATAGCTATAAATAGCTTGGCCATAGGCTTTGTCGATATAAATTATATCTTTTTCAGCCACCACAACCGGCGCAAGCGGATTGGGATAACTATGCATGCCCCGGTTATACGCCGGATTATCGTAAACCACTTCAGCAACCCAATTATCAAAAAAACTGCCGGAAGTGATGCGATCACCATGCGCTTGGGCACTTGTCGAGGCAAGAACGGCAGTAAGGACAACAGCAACTTGGATGGTGTTTAAGGTTTTCATGAAAAGTCTCCTGGTAATAATTGTTATGAACCCAGTCCCATTTGTTACGGACATTCCGTTTCGACTGAACGGTATTGACGGACCGGGTTAATAAATCGCCGGAAATCTGATTGAGAACTCAACCGATCCAGCTTGGGGACTATTCTGAACAAACCTTTATAACAAATAAAATTGATTGTTTTTATAGCTTCAATAGATTTTACATATAGAAAATTCCTTTCCGCCCTGTCGAATGTGACGACGTTTCAAGCATGGCAAGCAGCCGTGATTACCGCCCCTAGTCACCGCACCAAAACCTGTCGATTACTTTACATTTCCCCCGCAAAACAACTAATTTGTGGGAAACGAACAAGATCACCGCGTTAAGACCGGCGACTATATCGCCGTCTTGAAATCAATTTCCAGATAATAATCAGTTAGTTGTCGGGATAATCTGCTCCAGAAATCCGGCGCCAAGGCTGGTGGCATTAAAATTGATAGGGTTTAACGGTAATTTGGAAATATCCGGCGTGCGCTGACTTTTAGGTCATAGCCAACCGTTTATTCAGACAGTGCTTTAGAATTTAAATACCTATGACTACCTATGCCATCGGCAGCGTAAACGGCGATTACCGGACACTGATGCAACTGCTGACAACCATCGGCTTCGATCCGTTGGCAGACCGGCTGTGGTTTGCCGGCAATCTCGTCAATCAGGGGCCGGACTCTTTGCAAGTGCTGCGTTACGTTAAAAGCCTGGGCAAGGCGGCGGTCGTGGTATTGGGCAAACAAGAACTCCATCTCCTCAGCGTTGCGCTCGGCTACGCCCAATTGGGTCCGGACGATACGTTGGCTGAAATTCTTAACGCACCGGACCGGGACGAGTTATTGAAATGGCTGCGGCTGCGCAGCCTGATTCATCACGATTCCAAACTTAATTTCACCTTGGTAAATGCCGGTCTTCCTGCCGAATGGACTTTCAGCCAAGCCTTGACCTTTGCGTATGAAGTGGAATCGGTTTTATCAGGAAGCAATTACGCGGCGTTTCTGGAAAACCGCAAGCAAGACCAATCGCGCTGGCATGCCAAACTGCGCGGCTGGAAACGGCTGAATTTTATTGCCAATGCTTACACGCAAATGGCGTATTGCAACGAGCAAGGCAAGCTGGATTTCAAAGCAACAGGCCCAATCGATTCTCAACCGGCCGGCTTAATGCCCTGGTATCGAGTACCCAACCGGCTAACATCGCAATTGAACGTGGTTTTTGCCGATGACGCGCACTTTGCCGACAGTGTTTACGCCGGCTTCCACCCTTTGGCCGCGCTGTCGGCGCTACAATTATCGACGCCCACCGCAACAATCGCGGTAACACCTTAAGATCTTCAGGCCGTAGCGCTGACAAGCAGGCTTAAGCTTACTTTTTAAAGCCCAGGGCCGTATCGGCCCCTTTTACGTTGTCCACCTTTGCGTCATCAAACTTGGCACTCCTAAAATCCGCCCCGGCAATAGTCGCACCGTCTAAATTGGCGCCGGACAAGTCCGTCCAGATAAACTGACCGCCGCTTAAGTCTGCGTTGCGGAGCGAGGCGTTGACCATCAGCGCATAATTAAAATTAGCGCCACTCAAATCCGCATCATTCAGTAACGCATTGTTCATTTCCAATTTATCGAGTCGTTGTCGTGGACTTGCGGAATTGGGACCTAAATTGGCCTGTTTTAATTTAGCGCCGGTTAAGTTGACATTGTTCAGCGATCCCGTCACGCGGCTGCGACTCAGGTCGGCGCCGGACAAGTCGGCATAGTCCATCGTTACACCGTATAGGCTCGCGGCAGATAAATCGGCATTCTGCAAATTCGCATTCCCCATGCGCGCAAGATTGAGATTAGCCCCGATTAATCTGGCCGCCTTGAGATTGACACCGTCCAGATTGGCGGAAAACAAGTCGGCTTTATTAAAATCTATCCCGGATAAATCCAAGCCCGACAGGTCTTTTTTAGCTAGCTTGGGCCGCTGCGCGCCAGCTTCGGCAATAAGCGCGATAACGTCTTCTCGAGTGAGCTCCGCGGAGGAGCAAGGCAATAGCCAAAAACACAGACTGAACGTTATCAATGCTCGGCAATTACCGGAATCGTATGGCATAACTACTCCCCAAAGTGAGCTAGGCTTTATCAAAACAACAGCGATTTGTGAATTTTAGCGAATCACAATCCAACAGATTAGACTTTTTCCGGTTAACGGCTTACTACCAAGTTGGATATATGTTTCTCGATAACCCCACAACAAACTTTAAGCCATGAACAAGCTCAGTCACAAGTTATTGATTTTTGCCCTGATAATAGCGCTGCCAAGTTTAGGCTGTTTCAGCTATTACACTTTTGAAGCGACCAACGCCGGCGCTATCGCTAAGCTATCGGAATTGGCGGTCCTGTTGGCCTATCCGACCTTATTGCTATCCTTGACAACTTTTATTGTACTGCGGACATCCAAATCACCCCATCGCATTCGATCATGGCTGGTAGGAAGCTGCCTGATTGTTTCCGCGGCGATTCTACTGATCGCCCGACTTTAGACCGCCTTAACGGGTTGCCCCGAATTAAGCAGCAGATTAAATTCACTAGAGGCTTACACCAAAACACATAAAGCTACTATAGTTGCCGACACACTCGCCCCCCCGCACAACACCGCTAGGATCTTGGCTATGAATTTTCTAATTTCACCTGCAATCGCTTTGATGGATAGACTTCGCTATCCGGCGAAATTCGCTTTATTGTTCACTGTCGTGCTAATCCCTATGCTGTTCATGGCCGGCACCTTGATCAAGCAGTTTAGGACGGAAACCAACTCTTTGGAACAAGAACGCTACGGTTTGCGCTACATCGCAGCCCTGAGGACGCCAATAGAACATATACAGCAGCATCGGGGCATGACCAACGCGTTTCGAAACGGCGCTACACAATTCAAGGAACGGATCTTTAACAAACGCGAAGAGATAGATGGTGATTTTGCCGAACTTGAAAGAGTGGACCGCGAGTTGAAGGGCACATTGCACACCGACGGCATGCTCGCCAAGCTCAACCAACAATGGAACGACATCAAAATACACGCCATGGATCAAGAGTTAAGTGCGACGATAGCAGCACATAATTTGTTGGTGGCCGATGGTTTAAAGCTGCTAAACCATATTTCGAACACCTCCGGAATCATTCTCGACCCGCAGCTCGATAGTTTTCATATGGGTTTCGCGCTGACAGCCGACTTACCCGAATTGATAGAAGTAATGGGGCAAGCGCGGGCGCTGGCATCCGGAATTGCAGCCAAAGGCAGCTACACTCCGCAACTATTGACCAAATTATTGATCTTGATCGCCAACATAGAAACGCATGCCAGCAAAGTGGATGAAGGCCTTGAGGTGGCATTTGCAGAAAACCCAGAGGTTGGCCGAAGTGTGCGCGGAACCAACGAAAGCTATCAAAAAGCTTTGCAATCCATGCTCTCTCTATTACGGCAGCAATTGATCGAAAGCGAAACCATTTCCGTTGATAGCAACACCGTATTCGACATCTCCACTCAAGCGATTACCCAGTCATACCAGCTCTATAACGAGCTGATAGATAAGCTTGACGTTATTTTCCAAAGCCGTAGCGCCTCAGCCGACCGCTTTCTACAACTGACGTTGGCCGGCTTGCTGGGGGTTTTACTCGTGGTAATTTTGCTGTTGCTGGGCTTAACTCAGTCGATCAGCCGCAACATTATGGCAATAAATACCGCGACTAAACTCGTTGCCCAAAACGACCTAAGCGCCAGAGTACACATTGATTCGAACGATGAAATGCGGGAAATTGCGGAAAACTTCAATGCCATGATAGACACCAGCTCGGCTTTACTCAAAGAAATCATTCATACCAGCGCCGAATTGCATACTTCGGCGCAAAAGGTCTATACCGTTGCCGGCCAGAGCGCCATTCATCTTGATCGGCAACGCGAAGAGACCACTTCGGTCGCTACCGCAGTGAATGAAATGAGTGCCACCATCCAGAATGTGGCCAGTACCACTAATACCGCGGCCCAGGCCGCCAGCAATGCTAACGAACAGGCGAAAAACGGCAAACACGTCGTAGCGAGCGCCACCTTATCGATCAGCCAATTGGCTAGAGACGTTGAAGCCGCTGCCAATGTGATTCAGAGTTTGGAAAAAAGCAGCGAGTCAATAGGCTCTTTAGTTGACGTGATTAAAAGTATCGCCGAACAAACTAACTTATTGGCATTGAACGCCGCGATTGAAGCCGCCCGTGCCGGCGAACACGGCCGCGGTTTTGCGGTGGTGGCGGATGAAGTCCGCAACCTGGCAAGCCGTACTCAGGAATCGACGGCGGTGATCGAAAACATGATAGTCACATTACAGACTGGATCGCGCGAAGCCGTCACCGTCATGCAACAAAGCCGTTCGCAAGCGCATGAAGGGGTGGAAAAGTCTCGGGAAGCAATGCAATCCCTGGAAGCGATTAGCCAATCGGTGGAAACCATCGATGCGATGAACTTGCAAATTGCCAGCTCGGCCGAAGAACAAACGGCGGTGACGGAGGAAATCAATCGAAATATCGTCCACATCACCAGTCTCTCGGAACAGACAAGTAACGGAGCGAATCAAACTACCGCCGAAGCGCGCCAGCTAAATCAGCTAGCGGAAAACTTACAGAAACTAACCAAACAATTCAAACTATAGATCTAGCCAAGAGAATCCGCCACCTTGTTAGGTTTGTATCGCTCTAACAGGGTAGCGGAACCCAATCTATTTACCCAGCACTTCGCCTCTAACACTTTCCACCAGTGCGGCAGCTTCCGAGATCAGATCTTCCGGCACATTCAGTTCGTGTAAGGTAGCGCCCAAATGCTCCATAACGGCGTCGTAATGCGAGTCATTCAAGCCCATGGTGACCAAGCGGGCATGACCGTCCCGTAAGGACCGCCCCGTATAGTTGTTTGGGCCACCGAAGGCTACCGTCATAAAGGCTTTCAGATGCTCAACCTGCTTAGGCATATCGGTTTTTGCGAAGAAGCGGTTGATCCGGTAGTCATCCAGCACTTTGCCGTAGAACACATCGACAGCGGCGTTGACTGCCGCATCGCCACCAATGCGCTCATACAACGATGGTCCTTGTACTTGGTTTGCTTCACTCATTTTTTTACCCCTCCTCTTATAATTATTGAATTGTCGAGGCGGCGACTAATTTGGCAAGCTATTGATTTTGCCAGTTTTAACGGCCTCGGCAGCGATGATAACTCATGATAGTTTCGCATCCAAACTATTTACTCGCCGCCAAAGACCCGATGATTTGTAAGTTATTGAATCTTCTCAAGACCGCCCAAATAAGGCCGCAAAGCTTCCGGCACCGTGATCGAACCGTCTTCGTTTTGATAATTTTCCATCACGGCGATTAAGGTCCGTCCAGCCGCCAAGCCCGAGCCGTTTAAGGTATGCACCAACTCCGGCTTGCCGGTTTCCGGATTACGCCAGCGGGCTTGTAAGCGCCGCGCCTGGAAATCCTTAAAGTTACTGCAAGACGAAATTTCTCGGTATTTTTGCTGACCGGGCAACCACACTTCCAGATCATAGGTTTTTGACGACGAAAAGCCGGTGTCGCCGGCGCACAGCAATACTTTGCGGTACGGCAAGTTCAGCTTTTGCAAAATGGTTTCGGCGTGTGCGGTCAACTCTTCATGGGCTTGGGCAGAGGTTTCCGGGGTGACGATTTGCACCAACTCGACTTTTTCGAATTGATGTTGACGAATCATGCCGCGTACATCGCTGCCATAAGCGCCGGCTTCACTGCGGAAACAGGGCGAATGGCAAACAAATTTTAACGGCATCTGCTTGGCTTCGACGATCACATCGCGGACGATGTTGGTGACCGGCACTTCGGCCGTCGGGATCAGATAAAAAGTCGGGTCGTTTTTGACCGTGAACAGATCGGCTTCGAACTTGGGTAATTGGCCGGTACCGCGCAAACTGTCGGCATTGGCCAGAAACGGTACATAGGTTTCCTGATAGCCGTGCTCGTTGATATGCGTGTTCAACATTAACTGAATAATCGCGCGTTGCAAGGTTGCCAGTTTGCCAGCCAGTACCACGAAACGGGCGCTGGCGATTTTCGCGCCCAGCTCGAAATTCATCCCCAGCGGTTCGCCCAAGTCGACATGGTCTTTCGGAGCAAATGAAAACTGGCGCGGTTCACCCCAACGACTGATTTCAACGTTGTCGGCGTCGCTTTTACCCGCCGGCACGGCTTCGTCGAGAATATTGGGAATGCCTTCCAGCAGGATATTCAACTGGTTTTGAATGTCATTCAACTCAGATTCCGCACCTTTCAGCTGATCGCCCAAATCCGCCACTTGATCCAGCAGAGGTTGAATGTCCTCACCCTTAGCCTTGGCCTGACCGATGGCTTTGGAACGGGTGTTGCGTTCGTTCTGCAATTCCTGGGTTTTGACCTGCACGTCTTTGCGCCGATCTTCAAGACTTTGATAGGCGGCGGCATCGAATTGAAAGCCGCGTCTTTGCAATTGTTGTAAAACCAGTTCCAGGTCGCTTCTAAATAAACGGGGGTCTAGCATGGTTGTGAATATCCTGATTTGAAAAAAGAGAAAACGGCGGCTATACCTGCTTGCCTAGCCACAAGCCGAACCACAGCGCGGCCGCACAAAAGACGATGTTACTTAGAAAAACGGTCAGCATCGCGCCCATATGCGATTCGAAGGAATGACCGCTTTCCAACAGGTAGAGAATTAAATATAAACCGGACAGGGTAATGAATAAGCCAATCAGAACGGTCACTAAAATAGCCCGGTACTCTATTGAAATGGACAGTTTGTGCATCAATACCGTGGCGACGATACCGATCAAAAACGCGCCGATACCATTGACCAGCGTCAAGGCATAAGGAAACGGCCAATCGAACAGCCGAAATGTACCTTGCGAATAGAAAAACAGGCCTTTGCCTAGCGCCAGACCGGCCCATACCGCTAACAGACACCCGAACACGCTGGCTACAATATTTAGCCCGGCCTTGCCGATTTGACCTTGTTCGAGCAAATAAAAGGTTTCCAGAGAAAAGCTGGAAAAGGTGGTAAAACCGCCCATAACGCCGACCAAAATCGCGGTGCGGTATTCCAACGCTATAGCAAGCCTTTGCAGAATCAGTGCTTCAGTCATCAGCCCGATCAAAAACGAGCCAAGCAAATTGACGGTCAAGGTACCGTATGGAAAACCTCTACCCAACCATAGATACACGCCGCTAGAGGCCAGATAGCGTAACATGGAGCCGATGGCGCCGCCCAAAGCGACTGCGAACAATTGCAGCATCAGTATTTAAAGAACGTTTCCCGGTAGTATCGCAGTTCTTCGATGGACTCGATAATGTCGTCCAGGGCCTTGTGCGAGGCCTGCTTGTTAAAGCCGTCCTTCAGTTGCGGCGCCCAACGTGCGGCCAGTTCCTTGACGGTAGACACATCCAGATTGCGGTAATGGAAAAACGCTTCCAATTTGGGCATGTAACGGTAGAGAAATCGCCGATCCTGACAGATGCTGTTGCCGCATATTGGTGAGGTTTTGGCAGGCACCCATTCTTGCAAAAACGCGATGATCCTAGCCTCTGCTTCGGCGGCATCGATTTTTGAATCCTTGACCCGTTGAATCAATCCGGATTGACCGTGATGTTGCTGATTCCAGTCGTCCATAGCCGCCAGAGCCGCATCGGATTGATGCACAGCCATCACCGGCCCTTCGGCGAGGATTTGCAGATTTTTGTCGGTCACCACCGTGGCGATTTCGATGATCAGATCGTTATCAGGATCCAAGCCTGTCATTTCCAGATCGATCCAGATAAGATTGTCGGCATCTTGAGCCATTTTCATTCCATGGTATTAATAATGTTGCGGCAAATTGTAGCATTAGCTAATCTGTACCGCTAATTGTTAACCCCACCCACATAGGCTTGATGAACACGTTTACTGGCATTTTTTTAGCGGCTTTAGTCCTTTCCTACGGCATCCAATTCTGGCTGGCAATGCGCCAGAAATCCTATGTTTTACAGCATCGTGAACAGGTGCCGACCGCCTTTCAGGACCGGGTATCGCTCAGCGCGCACCAAAAGGCCGCCGATTACACCATAGAGAAGAGCAAACTGGGCGACATCGACAGCGTGGTCGGCATGATATTTCTGCTGGCGCTGACCTTGGGTGGCGGCATCAGCCTGGTTTTCGATTTCTGGTCGACCTTCGATTTATCGCCACTGATGGCCAGCTTGTTCTCAATGGCCAGCATTTTTCTGCTGATGACCGTGATTGAAATCCCGTTCAGCTTGTACCAAACCTTTGTCATCGAAGAAAAATACGGCTTCAATAAAAGCAAACTGCCGCAGTTCGTGAAAGACCAACTGATGTCCATGGGCTTGACGCTGGTGATCGGTTTGCCGATTCTGGCTCTGATTCTGTGGGTAATGGACAGCATCGGCAGCCTGTGGTGGCTCTATGCTTGGGCCATCATCATGAGTTTTTCACTGTTGATGAGCTGGCTGTTTCCGACCGTAATCGCGCCGCTATTCAACAAATTCGAGCCGATGCAGGAAGGTTCCTTAAAGCAACGCATTCAAGGATTATTGGAACGTTGCGGCTTTAACAGCCAAGGCATTTTCATCATGGACGGCTCGCGCCGCTCCGGTCACGGCAATGCTTATTTCACCGGCCTGGGTAATAACAAGCGCATCGTGTTTTTCGACACTCTGGTGAATTCGCTGGATGAGGAAGAACTGGAAGCGGTGCTGGCGCACGAGTTGGGTCATTTCAAATGCAAACACACCATCAAAATGCTGGTGGCGTCGTCGGTAATGACCCTGATCAGCTTTGCGGTGTTAGGCTGGTTGATCACCCAGGACTGGTTTTTCGACGGTTTGGGTGTCAGCACTCACTCAAATGCCGCGGCGCTTTTGCTGTTTATGCTGGTGTCACCAGTCTTTACCACCTTCATGCAGCCAATCAGCGCCTATTTTCAACGCAAATTTGAGTTCGAAGCCGACGACTTTGCGACCCGTAACGCCCAAGGCAGCAAAATGATTAGCGGTTTGGTGAAACTTTACGAAGAAAACGCCAGCACCCTGACACCCGATCCTTTGTACTCCGCATTCCACTACAGCCATCCGCCTGCCGCGATCCGCATAGCGCATATCGAAGAAAAGATGCAGTCCGCCTGATGGCAGACCTGCACCAGGGTTTGGTGGTCGCCCATCTCGGCAAAGGCATCGCCGTCGAGGTTGGCGACGATGCAGGCAAAGCTGCCGAGCAACTCGTACTTTGCCAGACTTTACGCAAACTGGACACCGTGGTCGTCGGCGACCGGGTGATGCTTTCCATGTCCTCCCCCGAACAAGGCCGCATCGAGCAAATACTGCCCAGGCGCTCGGTGTTGCAGCGTCCCAGTCGCGGCAACGACACGCGGCCGGTAGCGGCCAATCTGGATACTATATTCATCGTCTTCGCCGCCGAACCGGAATGCGATTTTTTGCTGCTGGATCAATATCTGGCAATCTGCGAAAACTGCAATATCGATGCGGCACTGGTGCTGAATAAAGTCGATCTGCCGCTGTCAGCAGCTGTCGAAGCAGGATTGGCCTACTATCAAAACTTAGGCTACAGCCTACACAGAGTCAGCGCGAATCAAAAAATCGGCATCGACGGCTTGCAAGAGGTTTTGGCACAGCGCACCAGCATGTTCGCCGGCCAATCCGGGGTAGGCAAATCGTCCTTGACCAACGCGCTATTGCCGGAGCGCAATTTAAAAATCAACAGCGTCTCGGAAATCACTCGCCACGGCCGCCATACCACCACGGCTGCGACGCTTTACCATTTACCCGGAGGCGGCGATTTAATCGACAGCCCCGGCGTCGCGATATTTGGCTTGGCAGGTTTGTCGGAAGGACAACTGGCTTGGGGTTATAGAGAGTTTCAGCCTTACATTCCCAAATGCCGCTTCAACGACTGTCGGCATGTCAACGACAAGGATTGCGCGGTGCGCTTAGCAGTGGAAACCGGTGAGATCGCCACAGAACGCTATCAGCGCTTCTTAAAACTCAGAGAAAAGATGCCGCCGGGCAATCGTAATTGACCCGCTTAAATATCATCTAATTTTATAAAATAAGCGCACAGAGAAACAGAAAATAGATGTGTGAAGATTCACAGTTAAAGGGCGATAGAGCCGGTGCTGAAAAATTGAACAGCCCATTAAGTAAAGGGCATGCTAGTTTTGAGTAATCCGTAAGGACACACAGACAGAGTGGAACATATCCAAAAAAACCAAGAAGAAAGCAATATCAGGCCTATAACTTGCTGCCGCAGTTTAAAAAGGCAACCCAATCAATGGCTGGGACTTCACGTTAAATTCTGGAATTATTGCTCAATGGTTTGAGCCCACCTATCCATGTTGCCAGGAGTCAAGTGTCTGCTATTCGCGCCTATAAGGAAATCGCATGCATAAAACGAGTATTTAGCTGGGCGTATGAATATGAAAAAGTAAAATTTAACCCAACTTCCGGGGTTAAAAAGCTTACGGTTAAAGCCCGGCAACATTACGCTGGAGATCAAGATTACCAATTCATGCTGTAAGTTGCACGCGCTTCAAACTATTGATACGTAACAACATACATGGAGATTGCATACCTGTGTAGATACTCTGTTCCAAGTCAACAAAATTCCATCACTTTTTCAGTCAACGATGATGGGTGCCGGAATGGCATAAAATCGTGTGTTATCGAACGGTTGAAGTCGCGCAATTCTGCGCACTTTGGTTTGTTGCTCGTGATGTAGCGACCGCGCTTGGTTATGCTGATCCGGCAAAAGCCGTTTCAACTCATTGCCGCAAATCAGGCGTTTTGCCTGAATTTAACAAAATCAACGGCTTAGCGCCTTCTACAAAATGATGAAAAGGGTCTGCGTTTAATGCAGACCCCTGGAGGTCAGCAAGAAATAACCGTCATCAATGAATCAGGACTTTACTCGCTAATTCTAGGCAGCCGCAAGCCAGAGGCCAAGCCATTGATTTGTTTAGTGTCGGAAATTCCGATAGCAGTAAAATCAATGGGTTATCGAAAGACGTTGTAAACACTGCAAGGGGCGCTGTTTCACCACCCTTCAAACTGCCGTCGGCATTCCCGACGCCATCCGTAAAACCGCCAGAACGGCGGTTTTGCCCTGAGAATGCACCCGCGCGCGTGAATAGCTGGTTTGTTTTAATTTCCGCCGTTGGCGGTAATTCAAAACGCACCGAGGCTCGTGAAGAGCTGACGACTGGGTGGGGATCACAAGTCAGTATCAAGACATTGTAAAAAAGCTAAGTCATTGAAAAAGAACGGTGGCTCCAATTTTAAGCCAGTAAAATCCTCGTTCAAGGAGATAAACAAGGTCACTGCTGATTTTTCAGCAGTCCATCCAAAACACTTGTTTACACCTACGCCGCGTGGATCAGCGCCAAGCCATCATCAAGACAAAAACCGCCAGACATAAAAAAGCCGGCGCCAAACCATGAAGAAAGACGCCGGCTTATAAGTCCCGGTTGCCTCAATGACTCAACTCACCGTGCCCGGCAACCGGCGCGCTTAAATGCCTAAAAGCGCACTGACAGTATGCCGCGTTTTTGGCGGGCGGTTGGGGTGGTTTTCTGTGGCGGGAATAGCAGTTTAGCCGGTCAATTGCCGGTGATAATCGAGGGGGTTTGCTTGCACGTCAGGAATGGAAAGTTTCTCCATCTGCTTACATAGTGCTTGCATGGGATTTTAGACTAACTTAAGCTTTACCTTAAGTTATTGAATTTATTGGGGTGAACGATGGGGCTCGAACCCACGACAACCGGAATCACAATCCGGGACTCTACCAACTGAGCTACGCTCACCATAATGATGAATTTTTGCGATGGCACGCTTGGCAGGACTCGAACCTGCGACCCTCGGCTTAGAAGGCCGATGCTCTATCCAGCTGAGCTACAAGCGCAAATCTTGGTCGGGGTAGAGAGATTCGAACTCCCGACATTCTGCTCCCAAAGCAGACGCGCTACCAGACTGCGCTATACCCCGAATTGACCTTCTTATTATCCCGAAGAGCGGAAGCACTCCAGAAAGATAGCTATGATAAAGACGTAGATTACTTACGTCAACAGATTTTTTCACATTGATCTGATAATCCGATTTTAGCCGTCAAATAGCTGGCACAAAAAACTCCAAAAAAGCGTTGAAAGCCTCAATATTATGATCTAACGCAGGCGACGTGTTAAGCGACAACACACTCCAGCCCATCCACTTTTTGGAAGCCGCGCGGCAATGCTGTGCCGCGATTGGCGCGATTGCCGGTGTATTGAGCAATATCCATAGCCTTGAGTGTAACGTGTCGTTTGCCGGAGACGATTTTTAATTCGCTATTCGCTGACAACGCTGTCACCGCAACCACCGCATCCTTGCCGGAAACTAAGTCTCCACCGGGAATTTGGATCAGCTTATTGCCCTTGCCTTTCGCCAGCTCCGGCAAATCCAGCGCCGGAAATATCAGCAGCCTTCCCTGCAATGTCGCAACCGCCAGCAAGTCAAGACCGTTCGGAATAGGCGCGGGTGTCAAAACTTTTGCTCCTGTAGGCAAGCTCAACAACGCCTTACCCGCCTTATTTTTACTTTGCAGCTCTTTTACTTGAACCCGAAAGCCGTAACCGGCATTGCTGGCAATCAACAACCAATCATCAGGCTGCCCGGTAAACACATCGGTGAACAAACTGCCTGGCGGCGGATTAAGTCTACCGGTCAGCGGCTCACCCTGACTACGCGCGGACGGCAGATCGTGCGTAGTAATCGTATAGACGCGCCCCGTGGAATCCAACACATACGCCGGCTGAGTAGTCCGGCCTTTTGCCGACGATAAATGCCCATCGCCGGCCCGGTAGCTGAGACTTTCCACTTCGATGTCATAACCCTTGGCGGCGCGTATCCAACCTTTTTGCGACAAAATAATAGTGACCGGCTCGTTGGCGATTAGCTCGGTCGTATCCAATGCCTGCGCGGCTTCGCGGGCAACGATGGGCGAACGGCGGTCATCGCCGTATTTTTCCGCGTCTCGTTCAATTTCCTTGCGGATCAGACGATTCAGCAAACGCTCGGAACCCAGAGTTTTTTCCAACGCTTGGCGCTCCTGCTCCAACTCGTCCTGTTCGCCGCGAATCTTCATTTCCTCCAGCTTGGCCAAGTGGCGCAGCTTCAGTTCCAGAATTGCTTCCGCCTGCAAGTCGCTCAAGCCAAAACGTGCCATCAACACCGGCTTGGGGTGATCCTCGGCGCGGATGATGGCGATCACTTCATCGATATTTAAGTAGGCAATCAGCAAACCTTCCAGAATATGCAAACGCGCCAGCACCTTATCCAAGCGATATTGCAAACGGCGGCGTACGGTTTCGGTTCTGAAGCTGATCCATTCGGTCAAAATCATGCGCAAATTCTTGACCTGCGGCTTACCGTTCAAGCCGATCATGTTCATATTGACCCGGTAATTTTTCTCCAGGTCAGTGGTAGCGAACAGATGCGACATCACCGCATCGACATCAATGCGTTTGGTCTTGGGAATAACCAACAACCGTGTCGGATTCTCATGATCCGATTCATCGCGTAAATCCTCGATCATCGGCAGCTTTTTCGCCAGCATTTGCGCGGCAATTTGTTCCAGCAACTTGGCGCCGGAGACTTGATGCGGCAAGGCGGTGATGACGATGTTGCCATCTTCCAGCTCGTACTTCGCCCTCATCTTTACCGAACCGTTGCCGGTCGCATACATTTTTTGAATATCGGCACTAGCCGTGACAATCTCGGCATCGGTCGGATAATCCGGCCCCTTGATATGTGTCAGCAAGTTCTCCAGAGGCGTTTCAGGGGCGTCAAGTAATTGCAGACAGGCGTTGGCTACTTCCCGCAGATTATGCGGCGGAATGTCGGTCGCCATACCCACGGCAATGCCCATGGTGCCATTCAACAGCACATTCGGCAAACGGGCCGGCATCAAACTCGGTTCTTTCAAGGTGCCGTCGAAATTGTCGGTCCAATCCACCGTACCCTGCCCCAGCTCGCTGAGTAGGGTTTGTGCATAGGCAGTCAGTCGCGATTCGGTGTACCGCATCGCTGCAAAGGATTTCGGATCGTCCGGCGACCCCCAGTTGCCCTGGCCGTCAATTAACGGATAGCGGTAAGAAAAGTCCTGCGCCATCAGCACCATGGCTTCGTAACATGCCGAGTCGCCGTGCGGATGGTATTTACCCAACACGTCACCGACAGTACGCGCCGATTTTTTGTACTTGGCCAGCGCGGTCAAACCCAGCTCCGACATCGCATAGACAATACGGCGCTGCACCGGCTTTAAGCCGTCGCCAATATGCGGCAAAGCCCGATCCAAAATGACGTACATGGAATAATCCAGGTAGGCTTTTTCGGTGAATTCTTTTAGCGGGAGTTGTTCGAAGTTTTCCTGTACACCCATTGTTTTGCGAATAATCCTGTGTTGTAAGCCGGCGAATCGCGGCGCGATATAGGGCGGCTAAAATACCATAGTCACCGAAGGATAGCGTATCGGAAATAGGATAGTGCCAGCGGAGTATGCCTGGCCGGACCAGGAAAGATGGAAGAAATCCACGCGCCCGTGTGAGGCAAGGCATGTAATTCAGCAAGCTCTGTTACTATGCAGTTTACAGCGACATTAACCCAGGGCAAACGTGACTGAATCCAACTCCACCAAGGTCACTTGCCAAACCTGCAAGCTGTCCGAATTATGCCTGCCTTTTGGTTTACAACAGTCAGAAGTCGAAGAACTGGCGACAATAGTCCGCGAACGGCGGCCACTGCGGATCGACGATTTACTCTACCGGCAAGGCGATACTTGCCGCAGCTTATATGCCATCAAATCCGGCTCTTTCAGAAGCTTTATCGCTAACGAGGAAGGCGAAGAACAAACCATGGGGTTTTATTTGCCCGGGGAATTGATGGGGCTGGATTCGCTGCAACACGGACGCTTTACTTGTTCGACGGTTGCGCTGGAAACCGCTTCGGTCTGCGAATTGCCGTTAAGCAATCTCAATGAATTATGCGGCAAGATACCTAGCTTACATAGCCAGCTGATGCGAATTTTGGGCAAAGAAATCGCGTCGGACCACGACAAGATTATCTTGCTGGGACATCGCTCCGCCAAGGAACGGATGGCCACTTTTTTATTGATGCTCTCACAACGCTATGCAGCATTGGGCTTTTCCAGCACGGCATTCAATTTGACGATGAGCCGTTTGCATATGGCCAATTTTCTAGGCCTGACGATTGAAACAGTCAGCCGGCAGTTAGCTTATTTAAGCCAACAAGGCATTATTTCCGTCAAGCAACGCGGGATACAAATCCACAATTTAGGCGCCTTGAGAACCGCGGTTAATTCTTGTACGGTAAATTGCGCTGTCCACGCCAGCGCCCCGGATTGATATTGCCGGACCGAAAAGACGCGGCAATATCGCGTTCCAAGCTGAAGCCGCTTATTTGATTTCTTTAGAGGAATCAGCTTTTGGTTTGCTCGGGCCAACACCTTGCTCGCCGCATGCGGCCAGGGTGGTTACTGCGATAACTAACAATAATACTTGGCTGATTAATTTCATGAATTTTCCTGTTGTGACGATGTTTTTATAATTCGCCTTTGCAGCGCCACAGCGCATTGTCAAAGGAGATGCTGTCCAAGCCTTAAGGCTTGGACAGCATCATGACACCGTTCAGTCAAAGCCATTTGACATCGATCAAATGCGGCAAACATATAAACTCTTAACCACTGCTTTAAAATCATGCCGTACAAACCCAACATCAGACTTCCGAGCCAGTGTTTCACGCTATAGCCGATTAGCGATGACGCCGGTGGTCACGATGCTCGGATCCGCAATGTCCTAAATATCCAACATTACCGGCATTAATCGACGCATCGCGCGCCGCAACCCCGGTATCGGCGAAATCGGTAAACAAGCCGTCAACACCCAAATCAAAGTAATACATCATTTCCTGTTGCGGATCGGCAAAGCCGTAGCCGCTGGCATCGTTGCGGAAGGTCCAGGTATGGACCAGCAAGCCTTTGTCGTGGGCCATTTCTACTACGCCGGTGCTACCTTCGACAATACGGTCACTAATGTTGATTTTACCGTCGCCGTTGCGGTCAAAATCGACGGCTACGGTTTTCACCAGATAAGGCTTCCACGGACCTACCGCATCCGCGTAGGTTTTAACAAAATCCAAACCGTCGTTGCTCAGCAAGTCGGCAAACGTCCGTTGATCGCCTTTTACCACGAAGTCATAAGGCTGCTTGTAAGGTGCGACCAGCGACATCGAGCCGTCGGCATTGACATCGTCCGCATCGATCAACTGCACCAATTTGATATCGGTCTTGCGACTCAGGTATTGCAGATTGCTGACTTCAAATGACTGGATGAACACCGGCGCGCAAGCACTGTTGCCGTAAGCCTTATGCAGTTTTTTCAGCAGTTTATCTTCGAAAAAATTCTTACCAAATAGCGGCTTACCTTTAGCGTTCTTCAGTTCGGCGTGATAAGTGGAATGCTTGATTTCAGGGTAGATGCCAATGCGGCGGCCGGTTTTTTCGCTTTGCAGCTTGGCCAGCGCAATCACTTCGTTCAAGGTTGGGATTTCAAACTCGCCGTCATAAGAATTATCCCGGCCGCGGGTTTGAATGGCGCGCAGGGTTTTGATTTCTTTCAAGGTAAAGTCGCTGGCAAACCAATCGGTCACCGCAAAGCCATCGACCATACGGGTGGTTTTTCGATCGGCAAATTCCGGATGATTCGCCACATCGGTGGTGCCGCCTATCATCGGTTCGTGGCGGGCAATCATTTGGCCGTCCTTGGTCAGTACCAGATCCGGCTCGATAAAGTCCGCGCCCATTTCAACCGCCAAGGCATAGCCGGCCAAAGTATGTTCCGGGCGATAGCCGGACGCGCCGCGATGGCCAATAACCAGCGGGCCGGCATCGGCATGTTCTTGATGTTCGCTGTGCGGCAGCGCCTGAGCACTGTTTTGCGCACCGAGTGAAGCCAGCATGGCAATAGTCAATAACGTGGGTTTCAACATGAATAGAGTCCTTATTTTGCTTGAAGTTAAATGTCTTAACCAGAGAAATTGCCGGGCGGCAAACACCACCCCGGCAATTTGGTTTTAGTCGTGATCGCGGTCGTGATGATCGTGTTCGTGCTCACGGTCGGCTTCCGCCGCCAGGGTTTTGCTGAAGACAACCGCGCCGTCGATGTCCTTAAAATCCACCGTCATGGCCCGGCTTTTTTTGTCGATGTTCACTTCGCCAAAGAATTGCAGGCCGGCGTAAGGCGACAGATTGACTTGGCCGGCTGGCGGCGCTTTATAGAAAACCACTTGCGGGCCGAAAGTGCCGTCCGTGCTGTTTGGCCCGAAGGAGCCGGCGTTTAATGGACCGGCGACGAATTCCCAGAACGGCGCAAAATCTTTGGAGGCGGCCTTGGCAGGATCGTAATAATGCGCGGCGGCATAGTGGACATCGGCAGTCAGCCAAACCAGGTTGTTGATATGCTCATGCTTGATAAAGCTCAACAACCGTGCAACTTCCAGTTCACGGCCCGCAGCGGCACCGTCGTTGCCGTTAGCAACCGCTTCCCAACGCGCCTGGCCTTGGGCAGTGTTACCGTCGCCGATATTCAAACCAATCGGCATGTCTGCGGAGATGACTTTCCAGGTGGCTTTAGAGTTTTTCAACTCGTCCTGCAACCAAGCCATTTGCTCTGCCCCGAGGAAGGCGGTTTCGGCATTTTCTTGAGATTGCAGATTAGCGGTGTTAGGGCCACGATAGCTGCGCATATCCAACACAAACACATCCAACAGTTTGCCGTAGGAAATTTTGCGATAAATCCGCTCGGATTCTTCTGCGTCGTGTGGGCGCAGCGGTGCATACTCCAGGAAGGCTTTTGTCGCGCGGGCAATCAGCGTAGGCACGTTCTTTTCGGTGTAGCGCGGATCGGCACTCAAGTCTTTGGAATCCGACCAGTTATTGACCACTTCATGATCGTCCCACTGCCAGATTTGCGGTACTTCGGCATTGAAGCGACGGACGTTTTCGTCTAATAGATTGTATTTGTAACGGCCACGGAACTCGTCCAAGGTTTCCGCAACTTTACTCACTTCCGGAGTGACCACGTTAGTCCAAACCTGGCCATTCTCGGCCAGCTTGCTCTCAGGAATCGGACCGTCGGAATATACATTGTCGCCGCTTTGAATGAAAAACTGCGGTTGCACTTGGCGCATGGCTTCGTAAATTTTCATGCCGCCGAAGCTTTCGTTGATACCCCAGCCTTGGCCGGCGGTGTCGCCGCCCCAGACGAAACGGATATCGTCACGCTTGCCGATAGTATGAAAATGCCCAACCACCGGTTCGCTTTTGCCACGGGCATTGGTCAAATCTTCAAACCAGACTTTCACGTAAACGTCTTTGCCTTCGAGTAGCCCGGTCAAGTCTTGGCGAGCTGTAAAGTCGGTCTCCGCCAGTGCGTAAGGACCACGGACACTGACCGCATCCTTGAACTGCGGGTTATAGGCATATTTCAGCATCATGCGCGAGGGGCGGTCAGCCCGGCTCCAGACGATAGCGCGTCCGGGCGCTAAATCACCGATTTGGATACCTTGCTCCATTTGCGGCACTTCAACGGTTTCCGCAAATACCGGCGCGTTCAGCGTTAACAAGCCGGCGATTGCCAATGCCAGTTTGGCCGGTTTTAAAAATTGACAGCTGGGTTTTAGTAATTGCATTGCGACTGCTCCTAAGCATTGTGAAGAGGCCCGGATTATAGGCAGCGGCAAATGACAATCTGATTAAGGTCCGCAGAGAACGAACCGGAATGTTTTGTAGCCGATTCCGTCGCCAGAGACGCGTTCCGTTTGCTAGGCGGCAGTCGGGCGGAATCCACCACGTTTTGTGACGCGCTTCGCATTTAGGCACGGTTGTTGCTAAGCAACATTTTGTCTTTCGCTTTTTATTTCAATTAGTTACGATTGGTCTATTATTGATACTCCGCTAAAGCTCGGCGTTTGGCTCACGGGTGGATTAACAATTGCTTGGCCGCCGATAACGGCATACCTAAGCAGACCGGCAAGTTGTTTTCCAAGCGCGCATATCAACATGCCATTCAAGCCGACACGACTAAACAGTCATCGGTGTATGCCAGCTATAGCATTAATAACTATAACAATAGCAAGCAAGAGGAAGGAATCATGATCAAACCCGGAAGCACGCGGCGTGGAGCCAAATCCAAACAACTGAATCGTTTATTGACGATTCCGGTATCTCATATCAGTGAATTAGTACGCTGGATGCTCGACTACGGCGGGGTGCCGTATCGGGAGGAAGGCAGTGTGCCGATGCTGCATTTACCAGCTTTCTTATTGGCCGGCGCCGATGCGAAGGCCATGCCGGTGTTGATCACCAGCGAAGCAACCTTATGCACCATGCACGAATCGCTGCAATACATCGATGCCCGTTTGCCGGCTGAACTGCGGCTATATCCGCGCGAAGAAAAGAGTCTGGCGGAAACCGAACGCTTGCTGGCGTTGCTGGTGGACAAATTGGGCTTGGCGACGCGCAATTACGGCTATGCCATGTTATTACCGCACAAAGAAACTGTGCTGTCGTTCTGGCAACAGCGGGTACCTAGCTGGCAAAAATGGTTGGCAGAACGCGCTTATCCCTTATTGGCTAAAGCCATGGAAAAATCCCTACCCGCCGATCCAGGACAAATCGAACCCTGCAAACAACAAATTGAAGCGATCTTTGCGGAGCTGGACACCCTGCTGGCAGACGGCAGAGCCTATTTGCTGGGCGACCAACCCAGCATCGCCGATTATTGTCTGGCAGCACTATCCGCTCCGGTGTTGTTGCCGGCCCAGTTCGGCGGCGTACAACCGACCAAGGTAGAGTTGCCGGCTGCCTACAAGGCTTTTGTCGAGCAATTAGCGGCTACACCAACCGGCGCGCTGGCTCTGAAAATGTACCGCGAACATCGGTCTGCGCCGGAACCTGTTCTGGATCATCACCCCACATCCACCACGCCGCAAAATATCGTCAGTTACTATCTGGCGCGCGGCGTCGCCATGCTGACCGGCGCTACAACGCAACGCTGGCTATTCGGGCTGTTACGTAAACACAAACCGGTATTGGTGCTGGGCAAGCGCGCCTTGGTAACTCGCGACAGCGATGTACGCGAAACCTTGGCTCGCGACACCGAATTCACCATCGCCGAAATAAACGCCCCCAATATGCAACGGCTTAACGGACCGTTTTTCTTAGGCATGGACCGCTCGGAAGCCTATAGCAAAGAACAAGGCGCCTTGCGACGAGTGATCAAGCCCGGCGAAGACCGACTGATTCGCCGCATCGTCCGCCAACACTGCGACGAGATGATCCAAGCCGCCTTGCCGGTGGGCCGGATCGACATGGTGTCGCAATTAACCCGGCCGGTAGCACGGCGCTTTATCCGCGATTACCTGGGTGTGCCCGGCCCGGATGAAGTGACGATGATGCGCTGGATGCGCTCCTTGTTTCACGATCTGTTTTTGAATCTGAGCAACGACCGCAGCATTCAAATCACCGCCGAACAATCGTTCCGGGAAATGGGGCCATACCTGTTAAACCTGATCGCTGAACGCCGGCAGCGCATCAAGCAAGGCGAGCAGTTCGAGGACTTTCTGTCGCGGCTGATCAAAATGGGCATGGACGGCGAACACGATCTGGACGACGACGGCATCCGCCGCAACATCTCAGGTTTGATCGTCGGCGCACTGGATACCACTTCGATGGCTACCACCTTGATTGTCGAGCAATTGCTCAGCAAACCCGATGTCTTGCAACGCGCCAAACAGGCGGTCGATGACGAAGACAAATTATTGCATTTATGCTTCGACGTGTTCCGTTTCAACACTATGGCGGCGGCAATGCGCCGGCATTGCAAAAACGGCGCTGAGATTGCCGGCGTGAAAATTCCGCCCGGCACAGAAGTTTTCGCGTTTACCGCCTCGGCGATGTTCGACGAAAGCGCTTGGCCGGAGCCTTTCAGTGTACGCGATGATCGTGCGCTGGATCGCTATATGCACTTTGGCGACGGCATGCACCGCTGCTTTGGCGAATACATCAATCGCATCCAGATTCCGACCTTGGTAGCCAGTTTGCTGCGCTTGAACAACTTAAAAATATCCAGCGGCATCTTGTACGACGGACCGTTTCCCGATCAATTTGTCCTGAGCTTTGATCGGTAATTTCTTCACCAGCACGATAATAATTTCAAGAGGACGTGTGTATGCAACAAAACCCCATGACCGTTATCACGGAAATATTGCCGGACCAGCTGCAAAAGCTGGAAGCGTATCTGGCGCCGATAGGCACGGATATCAAAAACAATCCGGTAATTAAATTTTCCAATTATCAACAGCTGCACTATTGCACTTTTTTCGTTATCCCCGGCAAACATCCCTCAGAGGTGGATACCGGCGAGCCCGCTTTGCTGGCCTTTGAAGCCAACATCGACGGCGACGTGAAGCAATTTATCAACGATTTGCTTGCCGGCAATCCGGACTTTGTGAATAGCGTTTATAGCTGCTGCAAGGATTATCCGGGCAATAATGCCAGCCAACTGACCGACTATTTATTGAAAAATGATTTTGGCGCCAATGCCTTTTACGTCGCCCACCCCGGCCAGACCCGCAATACGATTGTCGAGCAACAGCAAATCCGCCAGCGTATCCAAGACTATATTGATGCCAATCGCCCGGCACTGGCGGCCAAGCAAGCGACCGAGATTCATGCCGACATCGTCAAGCATTTGGGCACCATCAACAAACCCGCGCCGCAGCCGTTTTTAAACAGTATGGGGCAAATGATCTTCAACGGCTTACTAGCAGTGCTGGGGATTTTATTGGTAGGCGGCTTCTTCGGCATGTTCGGGCCGCTAGTGGAATTTTTGGCGGTACTGGTGCTGATAGCCGGCGTCGCATTCGCGGTGGTGTTGCGCTGGAACGAGATGCGCGACAAGCAGGACGACAAGCCTTGGGTAGTTTCCGAGCAAATGGAAGCTATTCAACGCGTGGAAGACCGGCAATTGCAAAACCATCTGACCAGCGTCATTGAAATCAAACCCGGCTGGTTCAGATTGACTACCTTGAGGGTGGTGCTGGCCGGCATCAATCTGGTGGCCAAACTGGTAGCTACCAAAGGCGATCTCAGCGGCATCGTCACCATCCATTTTGCCCGCTGGGTGATTCTGCCCGGCAATAAACGCCTGCTGTTCATGAGCAATTACGACGGCAGCTGGGAAAACTACTTGGGCGAATTTATCGACCACGCCAGCGTCGGTCTAACCGCTGTGTGGAGCAACACGCAACTAGGCAAGGACCGGGGCTTTCCGGATACGCAATGGCTGGCCTTGCGTGGCGGTTCTCGAGACGAACAACGTTTCAAAAATTTCGCCAGAAACAGCCAGCTCGCCGAGCTGGTTTGGTATAGCGCCTACATCGATTTGTCCGTGAAAAATGTCGCCAATAACCGGGCGATTCACGAAGGCTTGTTTTCCACGACCAATCTGGCTGCTTGGCTGAGATGCTTATAAAAGGACTCCAACAATGACCACCATCGATAAATTAGAAGACGTACAAGGCATCGTGTTTAGCGGCTATAACAAACATATGGCCAACTGTAGTTATTACCTGTTAAAAATCGACGATGCCGGCAAAACCAAGCCCTGGCTGAAAAACCTGGTCGAACAAAAGCAAATCAGCCACGGCGCGGATAAACCGACCGACGAAACTGAAAACCGCATAAATCTGGCGATCAGTTATTCCGGTTTCGAACAGCTAAATCTGGATAAAGACAGTCTTTACAGCTTTGAATTGTCCTTCCGGGAGGGTATGCATTCCGAGCATCGTTCCGCGCTATTGGGCGACCGCGGCATCAACGATCCCAGCGTTTGGGATTGGGGCAGTGGCGCCAAGCGCGTGGATATGTTGTTTATACTGTTTTCCAAAAACGACGCGATCCACAATGCCAGCCGGAAATACCATGAAAAGGCCTTTAAAGGCGCCGGCTTGAACGTCGTGCAACGTTTGGATGCCAGCGAAAAAAAACAAGACGCCAATGGCTTTACCTTGGAGCATTTCGGTTTTGCGGACGGTATTTCCGACCCGATAGTGGACGGCTTCCCAACGACGAGCGGCACTGGCGAAATCGCTACCGGCGAGTTTTTGCTAGGTTACCCTAATCAATACGACGGTAAACTCACCAAAATGCCGCAGCTAGGTGCTGCCGGCGAAGCGTTCGGTAAAAACGGTACCTATCTAGTATTGCGGCAATTGAAACAAGATGTCGGCGCATTCTGGCAATTCATGGAAGAAGAAGCTGCGCGCCAAGGCATCACCGCCGACTATCTGGCCGCCAAATTCGTCGGCCGCTGGAAAAGCGGTGCGGTGGTGGAACCCAATCAGGATACCGATCCGAACAAGGTCGATAACAGCTTCAATTTCACCAAAGACCCGCATGGCACCGGCTGCCCGCTAGGCTCGCACATTCGCCGCGCCAATCCCAGAGCGGTAGGTTTGGGCGCTACTGAAGCAGAAGCGCTAAAAGTAGCCAACCGCCACCGCATCCTGCGTAGAGGCCGCAGCTACGGCAATTTCCTGGAAAACCCGACAAAAGACGACGGCAAAGAGCGCGGCTTGCTGTTCATCTGCTTGAACGCCAATATCGAACGCCAGTTCGAGTTTGTGCAACATACCTGGATCAACAGCGTCAAATTCGCCGGCTTGTACGACGAAGACGATCCGTTAATCGGCAGCGGCGTGGCGGAGAATCGTAATTTCACCATTCAGGATGAACCGTTGCGCCGGCGGGTTTGTGGGTTTCAGCAATTTGTGACAACGCGGGGCGGGAGTTATTTCTTTTTGCCCAGCTTGAGTGCGCTGGGGTTGTTAGGCAATTCCTGATTGGGTATTTTGAAGTAAGCATTTCCCGCTGGATAAGCTTGGCGAAAGGAGCACAGCCCCCTTTCCCCAAGCTGCGTCAACCTACTCCCCTTGATCTCAACCTTCGGGTGCAGCGCAGCCAAATTCTCGGGGCAACTAGCCAAGTAAACTTTTCAGTTTGCATCATGGCAAACTCCACCTGCTTCTTCTATGCTTAAAATCAATGATTAACGGCCCGGTGGAGTTGATGAGCATCAAGAATTGGCCCGCGGACGAACGCCCCCGCGAAAAACTGTTGCAACGCGGCGCAACCGCACTGACCGACGCCGAACTGCTGGCGATTTTTCTGCGTACCGGCACGCCCGGCAAATCGGCGGTAGACATGGCCCGCGACTTGTTAAGCGAATACGGTTCCTTGCAGGCTTTGCTCGGCGCCGATCAACAACGCTTCTGCCGGAGCAACGGTTTGGGCGATGCGAAATACGCCCAGTTGCAAGCGGTGTTGGAAATGGCCCGCCGCCATTTCGCCGAGATTCTGCAACGCGGCAACGCCTTGACCAGCCCGGATATCACCCGCGCTTATCTCAGCGCCCAATTACGCAGCTACAGTTTCGAAGTGTTCGCCTGCCTGTTTCTGGACAATCAGCACCGGGTGATTCAGTGGGAAGAATTATTTCGCGGCACGATAGACGGTGCCAGCGTCTACCCGCGCGAAGTGGCGAAACGGGCTTTGTTTCACCACGCCGCAGCGGTCATATTTGCGCACAACCATCCGTCCGGCATCAACGAACCCAGTCAGGCCGACAGGCAAATTACCGATAAACTGAAACACGCCCTAGGCCTGTTCGATATTCGCGTGTTGGATCATTTCATCGTCGGCGACGGCCAGCCTTTTTCGTTCGCCGAACACGGCTTGCTTTAGTGTTTAACCGCTACTGGCTATCTTGACCGATTGGCGGCTTGTATTGGCTCAACACCCGCTCCGCCAAACGCGAAAACGGCATGCTCTGGATCCACACCGAACCCGTACCTGCCAGCGTCGCTAGAAATAAGCCTTCACCGCCGAACAGCATGCTTTTCAAGCCGCCGCTCATGCCGATGTTGTAATCGATGTCACCGCTGAAAGCCACCAGACAGCCGGTATCCAGACGCAAGGTTTCGTTGCGCAATTCCTTGCGGATCACCGTGCCGCCGGCGTGAATAAAAGCCATGCCGTCACCGCGCAGCCGTTGCAGAATAAAGCCCTCGCCGCCGAAAAAGCCGCTGCCCAGGCGTTTGTTGAAGGCAATGTCAACTTGAGTGCCGAAAGCCGCCGCCAAAAACGCCGATTTTTGACAAATCACTTCCTCGCCCAATTCGGCCAAATTCAAAGCCGCAATCGAGCCGGGAAACGGCGCGGCAAACGCCACGCGCCGCTTTTGAACGCCACTGTTGGTGAAATGGGTCAGAAACACCGATTCGCCGGTCAACATACGCTTACCAAGACCAAACAGCTTATCCATCACTCCACCGGAACCGTCGCCCATCTTGGCTTCGAAGTCGATATCCTGCTCAAGATAGGTCATCGCCCCCGCTTCGGCGATCACCGTTTCCTTGGGATCGAGTTCGACTTCGACCATTTGAATGTCATGGCCGATAATTTGATAGTCGACTTGGTGGCAACGCATGGCTATATCCTCTTGTTTAGTTGAAAAAATTAAATACTTACTGAGCGGACTCAACCGAGCTCAAAAAATTCATAGCAGTCGCGGCCATGCTGTTTGGCAAGATACATGGCCTGATCGGCGTGACTGAGTAAACAATCCGGCGTACCCATGTCCAGCGGGCATAAGGTGATGCCGCTACTCACGCCAATCACCGCGATTTGCCCGCCGACATGGTAGGGCAGGGAAATCGCCTGATGAATGCGCTGTAAAGCCTGCTCGCATTGCGCTTTGGATTCGAGACCACCCATCAATAAAGCAAATTCGTCACCGCCCAATCGGCATACCGTGTCATCCTCACGCATATTGGCCTTTATCCGGCTAGCCACCTCGATCAGCAATATATCGCCGGCCTGGTGGCCGAATTGGTCGTTGACCTGTTTGAAACCGTCCAGGTCCATATACACCACGCCCAACAGCGTATTATCGCGTTTGCAGCGCGCCAAGGCTTGGCGAAATCTATCGTTGAACAAGACGCGATTGGGCAATTGCGTCAACGGATCGTGATGCGCCATGCGCTCCAACTCCTGTTGTTGGAGCTTGGATTGGGTAATGTCGGAAAACAGGCCGACATAGTTCATGATTTCGCCGGTACGATTGCGCATCGCGGAAATCGTCAGCAGTTCCACATACAGCTCACCGCTTTTTTTGCGATTCCAGATTTCGCCTTGCCAGCAACCCTCGGTTTGCAAGGTTTGCCACAAGTCTTTATAAAATTCCGCATCATGTTTGCCCGATTGCAAAATACTATGGTTGCGGCCTATCACTTCTTCGCGGGTATAGCCGGTTATCGCGCAAAAGGTCGGGTTGGCATCAATAATATTGCCGGACGCATCGGTGATGGTGATGCCTTCATGCGCATCGCTAAACACCCTGGCCGCCAATTGGAGTTTATCCTCGGCGCGCTTGCGCTCGGTAATATTGGTCAAAATGCAATGAATAACCGCCGGACGGGCTTTATCACCCTGTAAGCGGCCGTCGAGAATCACGGTCAGCATGTGACCTAATTTTGTGACCAGCGACAATTCGCATTCCAGCAAACCGTAATGATTGAGCAGTTGCAGCTTTAGCTGAAAATCCTGCCCCGTTTCCGGCGAAATAAATTCAAACAGTTTTCGGCCTATCAGTTCATCTGTGCCATAGTCCAGCAGCGCGCACAATTGCGGATTCACGTCCAATAAACTGCCGTGTCTATCCACGGCCAGGTACGCCACCGGCGAGTTTTCGAATAAGCTGCGAAACCGGCTTTCACTTTGCCGCAACGACTCGGTCAATTGCTGGGCTATCGCCGCATTTCTGCGTGCATTGATGTAAGCCCAAGTGATAAAAAACAGCAAAAAACTGATCAACACCAGTACCAGAACTTCAACCCAGGGCGGTTCGAATTTGGCGGTCTTACTGAATGCCGGCATTGCACTGTAACGCAATGTCCAAAAATGCCCGCCCAAATCCAGGCGTTGACGGCGAGTCATGGCACCGGCTTGGGTTCTAAACGCTGCCGGCATCAAGCGGGTCTGACTATCGTAAAGCAGGCCATCGGCGCTGAGATCGTCCTGATCGAAAATCTCCAGGCGCAAGGCCAATAAGTCCTGTCCCAGGATGGCTTTCAGCAAATCGTTCATGCGGTACGGAATATACACCCAGCCCAATAGGGCAGCGCGGCGCTGTTCCGTGGTTTGCGGGATACTGCCGTTGCGATACACCGGAAAATACGCCAATATCCCTGCTTGTAAATCAGCATTGGTTTCCTGGATTAGAACCACTTTACCGGTGTAGGCCAACTCACCGTGGTCTCGTGAGCGCTCCATCGCCCTGCGTCGAATCGGTTCGGAGTACATATCGTAACCAAAGGCGCGGAGATTGCGGCCACTGAACGGCTCCAAATAGATGATGCTGGAATACTCGGCACGCGGCTCTAACGGATTGACTACATAGTCGGGAAAACCCTGGCGACGAATATCGGCAATATGTTGTTCGAGCTGCGCGGCGGGAATCCAGACCGCATAACCAATGCCTTGCACCCCCGGATGGCTTCGATCGAGCTCCAGCATTTCGATAAAAGCACGCCAGTCCTCTCGGGTCACTTCTTGGCTAGCGGCAAGTAAACCGGCAGCACTGCGCAGCGTTTGGCCGTGCAAACCCATACGTTTGCTGATGTCGCTGGTAAGGCGCTGGGTTTCGAAATCGAAATATTCCTGCAAGCGCTGCTGATAACGCCAGTTTAGATCTTGCCAAGCCAGAAACAAGGCCAACAGCGAAACTAACAACATCAGGACAGCCGGATAATAATGCCGGTAACGCGCCAATAATTTTTGTTGAGCAGGGCTACTGATCATACTTTCCCCTGTTGATATTGGAATATTCCTTAGCAAACTGTCGGCCGAACTAACACCTAAATTTATCCTTAAGAGTATAGCGTGGCCGTTGCGATTCGTATCCGGCGAAATTTCGGCGTCAAAACAGACGCGAGCAGCGATGGAGGATGGGCCCCTATTTTCTGCGGGATGATGTCGGTGTTTCGGCCACTTTCCGCCAATTTGAGCAAACCATTAGCGGCCGTGATGTGAGGAGCATGAAGACTCGGAGGACGAGAAAATTCCTGAACCTTGATTCGAAAGGAAGCAATCCTCCAGCGGATCTAGTGCGGGGAGTTTGGCTCCCAAAACGAGGGAGCGCCGATATTTAAGGGCCTGATTCTTAAGCCAGCAGATTCACCAAAATCTGTTGGTAAATCCGGCTTAAAACGTCCAGTTCGTCCAGGCCGATATGTTCGTTAACCTTATGGATGCTGGCGTTCAACGGCCCCAGCTCGATGACTTGCGCGCCGGTGGGTGCGATAAAGCGGCCATCGGAGGTGCCGCCGCCGGTGTCATCCAAGGTCTGGAAGCCGCAGACGCTTTCAATCGCCGCATGCGTGGCATCGATCAATTCGCCTTGCGAGGTCAAAAACGGATTGCCAGACAAACGCCATTGCAGCTCGTATTTGAAACCGTGTTTGTCCAGAATCGCCTGAGTGCGAGCTTTGATGGTGGCTTCGTCCAATTCGGTACAAAAACGCAGATTAAACTGCACTTCCACCTGGCCGGGAATGATGTTTTCCGCGCCGGTGCCGCCGTTGATGTTGGAAACCTGCAAGCGGGTCGGCGGAAAGAATTGATTGCCGTGGTCCCATACTTCCTCGGTCAGCTCCTTCAAGGCCGGGGCGAACGTGTGAATCGGGTTTTCCGCCAATTCCGGATAAGCCACGTGGCCTTGAATACCCAACACGGTGAGTTTGGCGCATAGGGAACCGCGCCGCCCCACCCGAATCACATCGCCGATTTTCTTGTCGCTGGACGGTTCGCCGACCAGGCACCAGTCGATCTTTTCGCCGCGCTGTTCCAGCACTTCGACCACTTTGACCACGCCATGGGTGGCTATGCCCTCCTCATCGCTGGTCATCATGATGGCTATCGAGCCCTTATGTTCGGGATACTCGGCCAGGAAACGCTCGACGGCTGTGATAAAGGCCGCAATGCCGCCTTTCATATCCGCCGCGCCTCGACCATAGAGTTTGCCGTCGCGGATGGTCGGCTCGAACGGTGGCGAATCCCAAGCCGCCAGCGGCCCGGTCGGTACCACATCGGTGTGTCCTAAAAACACAAACAGCGGCGATTGTTGCCCCTTACGCAGCCAAAGGTTTTGGGTGTCGGCAAAATTCAGTCGCTCATCAGTAAAGCCAAGCTGGGTCAAACGCGCCGCCAGCAAATCCTGACAGCCGGCGTCGTGGGGGGTCACCGATTCGCGACGAATCAGCGCTTCTAACAGGGAAAGGGTTTCGCTCATTATTCGGTCGGGTACTGATCGGGATTAAAGCCGACGATCAGTTGCTGTCCATTATCCAGAATCGGGCGCTTGATCAAGGTCGGCACAGCCAGCATGAGTTGCACGGCTTTGTCGGGAGTTAAATCGGATTTTTGGGCGTCGTCCAATTGGCGCCAGCTGGTACTGCGCTGGTTAAGAACGGCATCCACGCCCAGCGCATCGACAAACCTTTGCAGCAAAGCCGCATCCAGTCCATCGATCCGATAGTCGTGGAAGCGGTAAGCAATCTGCCGCGCTTCCAGCCAGGTCCGCGCCTTTTTGACGCTATCGCAGTTTTTGATGCCGTAAACTACGATCATGCAGCATTAGCCTTCTTCACCGGCCAGCAATTCTTCTATGCTGGGCAGCGACTCGTCGGCTTTGGCGCGCGCTTTGTAAACATCGACGAATTCCATGAAGGCTTGCTCCAAATCGTCCAGCACTTCTTCCTCATCGGTCACTTCGTCTTCGGGAATCTCGCCGGATTCGAGGTAATCTTTTTGGATAGCGATCTCGCCGTTCAGGGACAGCAGGGCGAGGATTAAGGCATTATTGGAAATATTTTCTGGCATGGTGTGCTCGCAGGTTAGGATTGAGGAGAAAAACGGGGCCGGCAACTGGCGGCAATTAAATCAAGTGCGCGTAGGCAGCGTATCGAAAGGGTTGGCATTCATGCTGTATGGCCTCCTTGGCACTAATTTCAGCATTGTAACGCATAGCCGCTTATCCTTGCCATGCGTTAACGCACCCTAGCCTACCGCCACGTTCCTCCGCGCAATTATTTTCAGCCCCGGATTCACCGGCTTCGCATCGCAGTATTTGGATTCGCGAACGCTAGCTTACCAGCTCGATATACAAATGCATCAGTCGGCTCCGAAAATCCCTTATGGCCGACTCAACTCTATTACAGTGAGAGACGCCAAGCGGACGCTCAAAATGTCTAAAGCCGTTTCAACCGTATCCGCGTTCTGAATGCCGGCAGCCAACTTCTGCTTGAAAAGTGCAAACAAGGCAAGTTATGCGGCGTAATAGTCACTTGCCAATGCTCATCTCGAAAAAACGTAAGTTTTAAATTGGCATCGTCCAACACCAACACCTCGTCTAGCCAGAAAGAGCCGTAGGGCACAGCAAACGAACGCACCGCCAACACCTTGAGCTGACTATCCAGCAAGATTATCTCCGTCGCTTCTTCAAAGGGGCAATCCCAATCGCAGATTAATAGATATTCATGGGCCGGCGTTTTAAATTGCTGCAAAAGCCGATAGCCGGGCACATAACATGGACTCGGCTGGCCATTGATCAGTAACTGCGTCTGCAACGGCCAGTCTTGAAATTCGCCGGCGTGACTTTTCAAGGAAAAAATATCGATTGCTTGCATCGTTTCTACCTGGAAAAACCGAGGTTACAGATTGATTTTCTCATGGTCGATAGTCCGACAAATGGCGAAAATCTTTAGTCAATTGGGCGCACCGCTTTGCCAAAACATCGGCACGGCAAGCCGAAATCCGCCATTTTCTCAGCCCCGTTGTTTACAATACCCGCCAAGGCACTTTTTTACCGAGAAAATCCGCTTAATGCAGCTCGCTTGCAAGGCATGCAGCGGCGCTCGTCCCACCTCATAACGTAAAACCACTAAAGTACAGGATACATTTTTCAAAATGAAATTCACCGACACAGGTACCTTAATCAATTGGCAGTTAGACGACATTCATATTATCCATCCCTTGCACGACAAACCCGACGGCGGCTCGCGGGGCGGCGTGTATCTGTGCATCCCCAATTTTGAAGAACTCTCCCCGCCTTTCGCAATTAAACACGGCGAATATCGCGTAACACCTTGTGACAGCGATCTGCCGCACCAAAAAAACCTCACAGCGCCGGCTGATGTGAATTGGGGCGCTGTCGAGGTGATTACCGACTGGCAGGAACTTACGGAAGCCAACAGTAAAATCCTGACCGTCAGCACCCGCATTCGTGCCGTGTCGGAAACCGCCCTGGTTCGCCCCGGCTTTCATCCTTATTTTTCGATTTCGCCTAACAGTTTTATCGATATTGCGGAAACGCATATCGAAGTCACCGCACTCCCGCACGATAGCTTAAGAGTACACCACGCAAAATCGCCAACGGCACCGGTCAAGTTAAGTACATCAGAGTATACGGTCAGCATGGCTTGCAATATCTCGCCATTGTCGGAAGGTCTATCCTTGGCGTTTGGTATTTGGAGCGACAAAAAAGCCGAGTATGTCTGCATCGAGCCGATCATCGGCAAACAACCCGGCCCGGACGGTCTGCCAACACCGCTAACATTGCAACAGGATGAGGAGTTAGTGATGGTGTTTACGATTCGGGCGGAGAGAGTGGGATTTGCGGATTAGCCGCCAATTTGTAGGCAGAAATAAACCGACAGACTTGCCGACCTACTTGGCTTTTCATGCGCGGCTACATGCCACAAACTTAAAAAAACTGCGAGTCATCGACTCCCGTATATTGTGCGGATTTCCATACGCCTCGCTGTGATACCAAAGTTCTGGCGCCAAGGCTGATGGAAAGACATACATAGGCGCCGCCAATCCGGCCACCGCTAACTCGGATTCAAGAAAGGTCAGATCCTGCTTGATTAAAAACAGCGGCTGAAACGCCTGGGCCTGTGAAACCGGCAGATCGTTAAGACCTACGGAAGAGTTAGCTGATTGCATAGCCGCTAGCGGCGTCATTGACAGCGTCGTAAAACCATTGCCAAAGTTCAGCCGAAACCGATACGTAAAGGCACTTTTGGCTGAAGCGACAAAAAACACCAACTCGCCGTCAGGCGAGACCACCGTTGGTTTTAACTCAAATCCAGCGGTATATTCCGGATCTGCCATCAGTTGGTAGCGAGCTCGCTCAATAGGACAATCGTCGGCGACACTCACCCCGGCAGCCAAAATAGATACCAATAAAAGAGCAGGAATTTTAACCTTTGTCATAGCCGAGAACCTTGGGTTAGGTTGAATGCAATGAAGACCCGCATTGAAGGGCCTAAAAACTGGGTGTCACTTCCGTCCCACCCAGCCTAACGTTCTGGCCTTATATCAATCCCGCAACAACTCATTAATCCCGGTTTTGCTCCGAGTTTTTTCATCTACTTGCTTGATGATCACCGCGCAATACAAACTGTGGCTACCGTCTTTGCTCGGCAGGTTGCCGGAGACCACCACCGAACCGGCAGGAATACGACCATAACTGACTTCGCCGGTCATGCGGTTGAAAATCTTGGTGCTTTGGCCGATGTAGACGCCCATCGAGACCACGCAGTTGTCTTCGACGATCACGCCTTCGACGATTTCGGAACGAGCGCCGATGAAGCAGTTGTCGCCGATGATGGTCGGGTTGGCTTGCAGCGGCTCCAGTACGCCACCAATGCCAACGCCGCCGGACAAATGCACGTTTTTACCGATTTGCGCGCAAGAACCCACGGTAACCCAGGTGTCCACCATGGTGCCGCTATCAACGTAAGCGCCGATGTTGACGTAAGACGGCATCAGGATCGCGCCGGGGGCGATGTAGGAACCGTAACGGGCCACCGCATTCGGCACCACCCGCACGCCGGCTTGGGCGAAATCGGCTTCGCTGTATTGGCCGAATTTGGTCGGCACTTTGTCGTAATAACGTACGTCGCCGCTTTCGATGACTTTGTTTTCGTTGATGCGAAACGACAGCAATACGGCTTTTTTCAGCCATTGATTAGTGACCCAGTCGCCGTCTTTTTTCTCGGCGACGCGAGCTTCGCCCTTGTCGAGCATATTCAAGACTTCGGCAACCGCGTTGCGAACTTCGGTTGAGACGGTGGATGGGCTGATTTCGGCGCGATTTTCAAAGGCGTCGTTGATGATGGTTTCCAGGTTTGACATGGTTTCTCGGGGTTAAGTTGAAATAATGTAGGCTGGGTAGGAGCGATAGCGCAAACCCAGCTTGAAGCTTTTCACGCTGGGTTTCACTATCGTGCTTTTCAAGTCGCTTTGCTCTACCCAGCCTACGAAAGACTATTGATGAACGTTTTTATCCGTTGCGCAGCCTCGACACACTCTTCAATCGGCGCAACCAACGCGATACGCACATGGTTGGCGCCGGGGTTGATACCGCCACTTTCGCGGGACAAATAACTCCCCGGCAACACCGTAATGTTTTGCTGGGCAAACAACTCGCGCGCAAATTCGGTATCCGAGATTGACGTCTTCAGCCAGATATAAAAGCTGGCCGGCGGGCGGCTGATGTCGCAAACATCCTGCAAAATCTCGATAAACGCATTGAACTTGTCGCGGTACAACTGACGGTTGTGCCTAACGTGTTCCTCGTCATTCCAGGCGGCGATGCTGGCATGCTGGGTAGGCACCGACATCGGGCAGCCGTGGTAGGTGCGGTATTTGAAATACTGCTTCAACACCTCGGCGTCGCCGGCCACAAAACCGGAGCGCAGGCCAGGCGCGTTGGAGCGCTTGGACAAACTTTGGAAAATCACGCAGCGTTTGAAATCGGTGTTGCCTGCCTGATAAGCGCTTTGCAACAGCCCTTGCGGCGGATTGGCTTCGTCGTCGTAAAGCTCGGTGTAACACTCGTCGGAAGCGATGACAAAATCGTACTTTTCGGCCAAAGCTAATAACTTCAGATGATCGGCTTGTGTCAACACCGTGCCGGTCGGGTTGCCCGGCGAACAGATGAAAATCAACTGGCAGCGTTTCCAGATCGCTTCCGGTACGCTGTCGAAATCCGGCAGATAAGCATTTTCTTCGGTCGTGTTCAAATAATACGGCTCGGCACCGGCCAGCAAGGCCGCGCCTTCGTAGATCTGATAAAACGGGTTGGGCATGATCACCACCGGCTTGTCGGCAGGATCGATTACGGCCTGCGCCAGCGAAAACAAGGCTTCGCGGGTGCCGTTCACCGGCAAGACCTGGGTCTCGGCATCCACACCGCCAGCCGGAATGCCAAAGCGGCGGCACGTCCAATCGGCGATGGTCTGCCGGAGTTCCAGTAAGCCCTTGGTAGTGGGATATTGGGTCAAGCCATGCAAATGCCGCAGCAAGGCTTCCTGAATAAAATGCGGAGTAGCGTGCTTGGGTTCGCCAATCGACAAGGCAATGTGCGACTTGCCAGCCGGCGGCGTAATGCCTTGTTTCAGCGTGGCAAGCTTTTCAAACGGGTACGGATGTAACTGGGATAAATGCGGGTTCATTATTTGCTGCAACGCGGTTGTCTGCCGCCCCCCCAGGCCTGTTGCTGTAGCTGGACGGCTCTACTCATATTTTGATTCAAATTATCGATGCGGCTGGCATGCGACGGATGCGTAGACATAAACTCGATAGGCTGGCCGCCTTGCGCGGCTTTGTCCATTTTCAACCAAAGATTCACGCTCTGGCGCGGATCGAAACCGGCTTTGGCCATTAAATCCAAACCGATGGTATCGGCTTCTGTTTCGTGAATCCGGCTGTACGGCAGGATTACGCCGTACTGGGCGCCGACACCCAATAGACCCAATGCGGTTTGCCCCAACGCAGTTTGCGGTTGCGTCACCGCTTGCACCATGGCCAAGCCGGTGCTGACCGCCGTTTCCTGCGACAAACGCTCGTTGCTGTGTCTGGATAAGACGTGGCCGATTTCATGACCGATTACCGCCGCCAGTTGGTCCTGATTATCCACCAGATTGATCAGACCGGTATGCACGCCGATTTTGTTGCCGGGCAAAGCAAAGGCGTTCAAGGATTCGTCTTCAAACACCACCACTTCCCATTGCCCGCCGGTTTGCTGGGTAATAGCGTACGCCACGCATTGAGCGAACTGGCTGTAGCGCTGATTGCCGCTGATCGGGTTTTTGCTCTTCATACTGCTGAAGGCTTGCAAGCCCATCTGATCGACCTGATTGTCCGGCATATAGATAAACTGCGAACGGCCGGTGGGACTGGTGGCGCAGGCGTTTAACAACAAGGAAACAGCCGTGGAAAGAAAGAGTTTTTTCAACATGGCGACAACATCCGCAAGGAAAAGAAGCGGCATTTTAGCGTAACTTGTCGGCCGGGGTTAAAAGCTTTTTGGCGGATCCAGCCCGGCTCAAACATACGGACGCGATTGCACTCAGGCTAATGGCGAAACAGCCGATGGAAATAGTTTGATTATTATTTGTCAGCTAATTCGGTAGGAACACAAACCGCCGAAGTTAAGTGTTTTCCAGCAATTGTAAAATTTGCTGTAAACAAAACAGCGTCGCCTGTTGCCGTATCGACTGCCGGTCGCCGCTGAATTGTTTCTTCAAGCAAGCCCCGCTAACACCGCGTTTTTGCCAGGCGATAAATACCGTTCCGACCGGCTTTACAGGCGTGCCGCCGTCCGGCCCGGCAATGCCGGTGACAGCCAGAGCCAAATCGGCAAGGCTATGCGTCAACGTGCCCGCGACCATTTCCAAAGCAGTCTCTTCGCTAACCGCCCCTACTCTCGCCAAAGTCTCCGGTTTGACGCCCAGCATGTCGATCTTGGCATCGTTGCTGTAGGTGACGAAACCGCGATCGAACCAGCCGGAACTGCCCGGCACATCGGTGATCGCCTTGGCTATGCCGCCGCCGGTGCAGGACTCCGCTAAGGCCAGACATAGATTCAGTGTGTTTAGACGATTGCCGAGCGCTTCTGCGAGTAAATAGCTTGGATCGTGCATGGCAGTCCGATTAGCTGATACGGCATCAAGCCGAGAAGAGGTTTTGTTGCAGCGGATAAGTCATCGCTGCAACAACCGGACAAACTTACTTGGGTAGCCGGGAGATTTCCGAGACTTTCTCGAAATCGGCGCCTACGCTGATGATAAAGCTGGTCACTTGTTCGATGCTCATGTCCGACTTGATCACTTTCGATTCGTGGACAATCACCGCAAAACCCGAGGTGGGGTTGGGCGACGTAGGTACAAACAACACATAACGGTCTTCGGTTTTGTTAGTGACATAGGCGGGCACCCAAATGCCTTCTTTCGGATATTCGATGTAAACCACTTCTCGCGGTTCTTGCAACTGATGCCCGGCAATCATATTCACCAGTTTTTTAGTCACGCGGTAAATCGTGCTTAACAGCGGAATCCGCTCGATCAGGTGTTCGAACATCGCGATGATGGAAAACCGGCCCATGCTGACCCTATGTCCCACATAGGTAATGGTCGCAAAACTGGCGCCGAACAGCAGAAATGTCACCAGATAATTGTCGGAGTAGCCGTAAACGAACTGAAACAAATCGGTTAGCCGGTCTTTTACGAACAAGACGATTTGTACAATCACCATAATCGGGATAAACGCCAGAACGCCGATCAGGGTGTGATTAAGAATTTTCTTCATGATGCGCCTACCTTTATTAGTTATAGTTGTTAGGAAACTAGGTTTTAGCAGAGTTATGCCGGTTAAGGAAGTCTCGATGCATGTAGTGCTTGCGAAATGGCCACGTCCGGACTCAAGGTAACATTTTATACAGGCCGCGCGTGGCAATCGCCATAAGCGGCAGCAGTACGCCGGTCAAACACAGCAGCGCATTTAAGGTAGTTAGGCTGGCGCTGGCATCCCATATAGTCAGCGAACTATTCAAAGATATATTGGAGGGCGCCAAAAACGGAAACATGGACACACCCATGGTCAAAATCACCATCACCACCGTCACCGCACTGGCCAGCAGTGCCCAATATGTCTTATCCAGACGCGACAACACCAACGCGGCTATCCCGCAGACAAAGGCCAAAACAGGCAAGGCCCATAAGGCCGGTTCGTGTTCGTAATTGTCCAGCCACAAACCGTCGCCGCGCTTCACAAATTTGGTCAAGGGGTTGGAAACGCCGTTCGGCATAATCTCGGTACTGACGTGATAGCCTTCCAGATGGGTAATCCAGCCGCCCGCCAGCGCAAACAACACCAAAAACGCCAGACCGCCGGACATTGCCAACGCTTTGCTGCGCTGATAAAGCGCGTCTTGGGTATGCGTTTGCAGATAAATCGCGCCATGCACTGTCAATAACGCTACGCAGGTAGCGCCGACCAGCGACGCAAACGGACTGAACAGCCCGGAAAAACTGCCCAGAAAAGCAATGTGCATATCGCTGGCCAAATGAAACGGCACACCTTTCAATAGATTACCGGCCATCACCCCCAACAGCGCCGCCGGCAGCAAGCCACTAATAAACAGGGCTTTATCCCATTTTTTCAGCCATTCCTCGCGAGTCACGCTAGCTCTGAAATACCAACCCAAAGGCCGCACGAACAGCGATAACACCGTCAACAACAGCAAAGGCTGAAAACTGGCAAACGTCGCCGCATACACCGTTGGCCAGCCGGCAAACAATACACCGACAGTCGCCAAAAGCCATATCTGATTGCCGGCGCTGGTTGGCGCCAACCTGGCGACCAGCGCGGCGCGCTGTGGTTCGGACGCATTTAAAAAGGGTAACAGCATGCTCACGCCGATTTCGATACCGCTGCTCAGCACAAAACCAATCACAAACAAGCCCAACACGCCCCAACTGACCAAGCGCAGCATTTCATAATCAAGCAACATAACTTGGCTCCTGGTTAATCGGCAACGCGTCGGCGCTGCCCTGCTCGATAAATTTTAAAGTTAACATCACAGCCAAAGCCAGCAGCCCGGTATACGCCAAACCGTAAGCCACCAGACTGACTGCTAGATCGGCAACAGTCAACGTGGACACACCTTGCCAGATGGGCAGCATATCGGCAACCAGCCAAGGTTGCCGGCCGAATTCCGAGATAAACCAGCCGCTGGCGCTCGCCAACCACGGCAACGGTAAGGCATAAAAACTGGCCTTAAATAACCAGGCATGCCGCCAACCGAGGATATTGACGGCATTCGCCGCTAAAAACAGCAGCGCCAGCAATGCGCCAGCCGCAATCATCAATCTATATCCCCAATACAAGGGCGCGGTAGCCGGCAAACTGGCGCGCACGGCTTGTTCTATCTGCGCCGGGCTGGCGTCGGTCACACTCTCCCGCCAACGTTTCAGCAATAAGGCATAGCCCAAATCAACTTTGGCGGCGGCAAACGCCGCCAGTAATTCCGGCTCCTTTTTGTCATCGCGCAATTCTTGCAGCAGGGAATACGCTTTTACGCCATTGCCGATGCGCTGGCGATTTTGTTCCAGTGCCGCGTCACTGGGTAGACCGTTAATTGCCGCCAGCTTGTTATGCTGCATGGCACCGGCGCCATAAACACTGGTATCGCCTATCGCCATGATAACAATCACCGTCAGCAAACCAAAAGCGGCCGCGATGCGGTAAGAACACTGCGCCAACTCGGTTTCGCGCTGCTTAATTAAATAGTAAGCGCTGATAGCCAACACAAAACCGGCGGCCACCACATAACTGGCCAGCAAGCTATGTACAAATTTCGCCCAGGCCAGCGGATTGCTCAGCACCAGCGACGAATCAAGCAACTCCAGGCGTAGCGTTTGGGGATTTAATTCCGCACCCACTGGATTTTGCATCCAGCCGCTGGCCAGCAGAAAACCGAACAAACTCAAGTGACAGCCTATAGCGATTAGCCAAGTTACGCCCAGATGCGCGCCTTTGCCCAAGCGCTGCCAACCCAATAAAAACCAGCCCAGCGCATTGGCGACTATGAACAAACCGGCAAAACCCAGTAATAAAGGCATGGCGAACACATCGCCTACATAATGCGAAAAATACGACCAGTTGGCCCCGAATTGACAGGCCATCGCCAGCGAAGAGGCCATGCTTAAGCCAAAACCGATGGCAAACAACTTGCCCCAAAATTGCGTCAGCCGCTGGTAAACCTCCTGCCCGCTGATGACAAACCAGGATTCCAAGCCCGCCAACAATAACGACAAACCCAGCGTCAACGGTACGAATAGAAAATATTGCACCGCATGCAGCGCAAACTGCGCCCGCGATAACACAACAACCGTTTCGGAAATCATCCCCTCTCCTCGGTCTAGCTCAAAAATGCGGGCAATTATAGAGTTATCCGCTTGCTTGTCTGCGATTTTCTCGACCGCTTCGCATTAAAACCGGCGGGAAAAACTGGAGAATGCAGACTACTGATATACACTTTTCACCTTACAAGCACACATTCCAAAACCTCATGGGCTTTACTCCGCGCAACATCGTTGGACTAAAAATAGTCGGTATAGCCCTGCTCTACGCCATGTTAGCCAAACTGGTATTGGCTTTTTTTTCCGACAACGGCAATGTCACGCTGGTTTGGTTTCCAGCCGGTCTGGGGATGGCCACCTTTCTATTGGGCGGCAAGCGCTATTGGCCGGGCGTGTTCATCGGCGCTTTTCTTGCCGGCATGCTGGTCGGCGACTCCTGGCTAATCTCCGCCAGCATCGCTACCGGTAATATCCTGGAATCCTGGCTTGGCGCTTGGCTGCTGCTCGGCAACCCAGGCTTTTCTTTATCGCTGCGGCATCCTCGGGATTTTGCCTGGCTGACATTGACAGGCATCATCGCCGCCTGCTTCAGCGCCCTGATCGGCCCCATGACTTTGTTTTTAAGCAAGTATCTGCCTGCTGACGCCCTGCTGCCCAGTATGCTGCACTGGTGGATGGCCGATGTATTGGGAATCGCCTTGGTCACGCCTTTAATTCTGATCTGGCGAAACTGGCCGAAAGACTGGTTCGCCCCCAAACGGGCTTTGGAAACGCTGGCATTTATTGCAACAAGTTTTCTGAGCGGCCAAGCAGTGTTTTTAAGCTGGTTTCCCAACCTGCTGAGCGTTTACGGCCAAACCTATTGGGCCTTCCTGTTTGTGGTTTGGGCGGCGGTCAGATTCGGCCGGCACGGCGTGTTGCTTTTGGTGACTATGACCGCCATTCAATCGCTGTGGGGTTTGCTGCATCAGTTGGGCGCGTTCGCCACCGCACACCTGCAAAGCGGCCTGTTAAATATCTGGTTTTATCTGTTCATCCTGGCTAGCGTGGGCATACCGCTGGCCCTGACTTTATTCCATCAGCAACAAATCAACCAGGCTCTAAAACAAAGCGAAGCCCGCTTGAGTTTTGCATTGGAAACCATCGATACCGGCGCCTGGGACCTGGACTTACAAGATTATTCGGTGCAACGCACCGACATACACGATCAAATCTTCGGCTACAGCCATCTGCTACCGCACTGGACATATCATACTTTTCTCGGCCATGTGGCACCGGAGCATCGCGACATGGTTAATGCCGGTTTCCAGCATGCCCTAACCACGCACAGCAATTGGGATTTCGAATGCCGCATTCGCCGCATCGACGGCGAAATCCGCTGGATTCGCGGCTCCGGTTGTCACCAACTCGGCAATGGCCCGCGCATGACGGGTATTCTGCAAGACATCACGGCATACAAATTAGCCGAAGAAGATCGGCAACTAGGCATGTTGTTTTACCAAAATTGCAGCGAAGCGATGATGATCACCGAAGCTGATGCCACTATCGTCTCGATTAACCCGGCATTCAGCCGCATTACCGGTTATTCCGCCGAAGACATAATCGGCAAGAACGCCCGGATTCTGGGTTCTGGCCGGCATGACGATAGTTTTTTCCAAGCCATGTGGCAAATCATCAATACCAAAGGGAAGTGGCAGGGCGAAATCTGGAATAGACGTAAAAACGGCGAACTCTATGTCGAGCAGCTCAACATCAACACCATTTTCGACAGCAACGGTATACCGCTAAAGCGCATCGGCCTGTTTTTCGACATTACCCAGCGCAAGCTCGGTGAAGAACAACTGTGGAAACAGGTTAATTTAGATCCGCTCACCGGTATTGGCAACCGCCGCCTGTTTTACGACAGACTGGAGCAAGACATTAAGAAAGCGCAGCGCGGCGGCTGGTTTTTGGCCTTGCTGGTGGTGGACATCGAGCACTTCAAAGAGATTAACGAGCGCTTCGGTTATGCGCAAGGCGACAGCATTTTGCAGGAAGCCGCGCAACGGGTGCTGGCAAATGTCCGGGAAACCGATCTGGTAGCGCGAATGGATGGTGCGGAATTTGCGATTATCCTCACCGAGCTGGAAAAAATCGACAGCGTGGAGCGCATCGCTAAATTAATTATCGAAAAACTCGCCGAACCATTTGCGCTGGAACACGACACAGCCCAACTCAATTGCCGTATCGGTATCGCCATCTGCCCTTATGATGCCGACAATACCGAAGCGCTGAAACAAGCGGCCATGGATGCCGCCAAAAAATCCGCCTCGCAAACGTTCCAATTCGCTAATCCGCCGACCGCGCTTTAGCAACGATCCCGCCGCACCTCAACACACCCGCTGCCGCGGAAACACGCAACGGAATTTACTGCCTTTACCCAATTGGCTTTCAATATCCAATTTAGCATCGTGCCTGACCAACACATGCTTGACAATGGCCAAACCCAAGCCGGTGCCGGGGACTTTTTGATTGCGTTTAACTTCCGCGCGGTAAAAGCGCTCGGTAATCCTGGGAATATCCACGCTGGCGATCCCGTCCCCAAAGTCTTCCACTTCAAAATAAACGCTACCGTCGGGCTTACCCCGCCAACTCACTTTAACCGGCGAGCTGGGCTGTGAGTATTTCATCGCATTGACCAACAGATTGCTGAAGGCGCTGCGCAATTCTTCCATATCACCACGCACATTGGCACGGCTATCCAAAACCAGCTCGACCCGGCGCTCGTCTCGTTCCAGCAGATCGCTTTCCTGGCAAACCTGCCCGAGTAACTCCGGAATATTGACGCATTCGAATTTTTTGGTTTTGCTTTCCAGACGCGCCAGCAGCAGCAAATCGTCTATCAATGCCTGCATGCGTTCGGTTTGCGCGGCCATGTTTTGAAACGAGCGGGTATAGCGGCTGGAACCGTCATCCAGTTCTTGCAGGGTTTCCAGATAGCCGCGTAATACGGTGATCGGCGTGCGCAATTCGTGCGAGACATTGGCCACAAAGTCGGTACGCATCCGTTCGATATTCTTCAAATGGGTCACATCCTGAGCCATCAACAGGCGCAATCCGGCCCCGTAGGGGAAGATACCGATTTGCAAAATCATGTTTTCGTTTATCGGCGACGGAATGCAGATTTTGTTTTGGTAATCCTGATCTTTTAGATACTGAATAAATAGCGGATGCCGCACCAGATTAGGAATCCGTTGACCATTATCGGACCGTTTCAGCCCCAGAAAATCGTGGGCAACCTTATTGCTCCACTCAATCTCGCCATACGCGCCCAACACTACAATCGCATCGGGTAAGGCACTGGTGGACTTGCGAAAGCTTTCCAACATCTTGCCGAGCTTTTTCTTGCGGCGTTTCTGACTTTTACGGATTTTATACAGGTGATAGTAAATGTCGCCCCAGATGCCTTTAAAATCGGGGCGTTCGCCGATCCCGCCCTGACTGAGCCAACGTTCCAGCTTATTTACGCTGATGGTCTGCCTGATATACAGAAATAGCGTAATCGCCAACAAAAAATGACTGAAGTGCCCAACAAAAAAACTCAGCAGTAAAGCCGGTATCAGTAAAGCAATAGCGATATTTATTTCCCGCTGCCAACGCTGCATGAATAATCAGTGCGCCATCGAAAAGCGGTAACCGAATCCGCGTACGGTCTGGATCAGTTCCTCGCGACCGTATTCGGCCAGGATTTTGCGCAAGCGGCGAATATGCACATCCACAGTACGTTCCTCGATATACACGCTACGGCCCCAGACCTGATCCAGCAAATGGGTGCGGCTGTAAACCTTATCGGGATTGGTCATAAAAAACTGCATCAATCTAAACTCGGTAGGACTGACTTCCAGACTGCGGCCGGCAATAGTCAGCTTGTGTTGCTCGGCGTCCAGGGTTAAGTCGCCTACGCTGAGCAGGCCGGACTCCGACAATTTACCGCTACGGCGCATCACGGCCTTGATCCGGGCGATGAGTTCCTTGGGCGAAAAAGGCTTGGTTACATAATCGTCGGCACCAATTTCCAAACCGCGAATCTTGTCTTCTTCCTCGCCGCGCGCGGTGAGCAAAATGATAGGCAATTCCTTATAACCCGGCTCGTTTTTCAGGCGTCGAGCCAGCTCAACACCGCTAATGCCCGGCAGCATCCAGTCCAGGATAATTAGATCCACCATGTTATCGGCCAGACTCTCCCTTGCCTGCTCGGCGCTACCAACGGCGATCACAGTCAGGTTGGCTTGCTCCAACACCATGACCAGCATCTCCCTGATAGCTTCTTCGTCTTCCACGACCAGGATTTTCAAGTTCGACATAAGCATGTTTAGTCTAAAGGGTCCAAGGATAGCGCTAATTTAGCAGCGCTATATTACCGTTTTGTGACAAAAAAAACCGGCCAATCCCAGTTACTACCTACCCTTGCCAGGGTCCGGCGTGGGCCGCGCCATCGCTCCACTATCGCCGACCGGCGCGGCAAAGGCGTCGGAAATCAAGGCGCTTACGTTACCGCCGCTCAACGCTTCCAAAAACACTACCAGGTCGGCGATTTCCCGGTCAGACAAAGCCAGCGGTTTGAGCAAGGGCGATAAATTTTCATTGGCCGCGCCGCCCTGATTGTAAAACTTCACTACGTCTGCCAAGGTCGGCAACGAGCCGTTATGCATATAGGGCGCGCTGAGCGCGACATTACGCAGCGACGGGGTTTTGTAGGCCCAGCGGTCGGCGGGATTTTGACTGATTTCGTAATAGCCCAGGTCGTTGGCTTTCTCAGTATTTAGACCTTTCAAATTGTCGCTATTCACATCCACGAACACGCCCGGCGCGACTTGCACTCTGTGCTTTTCCGGAGACCTTTGCATGGACTCGGTATAACCAATGCCGGTGTTGTGGCGTTTTTGATCGGTAAATAAAGCAGTTTTTTCGCCGATGCTATGACAAGTGCTGCAAGCCGCTTTGCCGGTAAATAAGGCAAAGCCGCGTTGGGCGGGCTCACTCAGCGCGCCTTTTTGTCTGCCGAAATACCAACGGTCGAACGGCGAATCGGCGGCATTCAGAGTCCGTTGATAACTGGCCAAGGCCTGGCCTATGGTTTCCATCGTCGGCCCTTTGTTAAAGGCTTTTTCGAACAGTCCGCGATAATCGACGCTGGCTTTTAGCTTGTCCACCACATAAGCAATCGACGGATTTGCCATTTCATTATGCGCCAGCAGCGGCCCCCAGGCTTGTTGTTCCAGGCTGTTCTCTCGACCGTCGTGAAACAGCAACTGCGCATAACCGACGTTGTACAAGGACGGGCTGTTACGGCGCACACTGCGCCCTTCGATCCCGACCGCCGTGGTCATTTCGTTATTGCTGAAACCTTGTTCCGGGATATGGCAAATCGCGCAGGAAAACGTGTTGTTCAGCGACAAGCGCCGGTCGTAAAACAACTTGCGGCCCAACGCGATTTTGGCTTGGGTCAGCGGGTTGTCTTTGGGCACCGGCAACTTCGGCAAACCCAGCGGAGGCTTTTGCGCCAAGGCCAGCAAATTAGCCGGTTGGCCGCGCCGCTGCGCCAGCGCCAAGGAGCGGGTTTGGTAATCGGCTTGCTGGTAATTTTGTTTATTGTCGCCGGGTTGAAATAACATTTCGGGGTTGGCTGCTTGTACTTTGGCCTGCGGCTTGGCGTCGGCCAGCAAGTTAAGCACATCGTTGATCAAGGTGTCGGCATGCAGGAAATCCACGCTATAAATATTGCGGACGTTCTTGTCTTTATCGATCAAATACACCCGCAGCAAATGCGAAAACGTACCGGTGAACTGGCCTTTGTCGTCGTAGACTTTTTGTACGTTTTGCTGGTAACCATCGAGGATGGGCTGCAAAGCGGCTTCGTCGCGGGTGGTCAGAAACTGCCAGTCGAAGTTGCCGGTTTTAAAGCCTTCGCCGTAATGGCGCATCATTTCCGGCGTGTCTTGCGCGGGGTTGAAGCTGAGCGTTAATAACCTGAGTTTGTCTGCCAATTCCGGCTGCTTTTGCAATTGCCGGCTGATTTTATGCAGCACCTGGGTAGCCAGCGGACAGCCGTTGACGTCGCTACAGGCGGCGTAGATGAAACTGAGTATGACGATTTTGTCGCCCATCAAAATGTGAAGTTGTTTGGGCTGGTTGTTGCTGGTTATTACTTCGCCGTTGGCGGCTTGGGTGATGATGGGTAGGGTGTAGGAGCCGGGTTTTGCGGGTTTAAAGGGTAATTCTGTGTATCCGGGGGCTAAGGGTTTATTCTCTTGGGCATTTGCGTGAGTGGTAATTAATAGTATGCCGAATAGTAGTAGGAGTTTCATGTGCTTACTCTGAACAGATCACGCATCGAATTCGATGGCTTGCCCCCTCTCCTGCTGGAGAGGGCAGGGGTGAGGAGATTTAGAATTAGGTGTCGCTGCTGCGACGGCTTGATTTAATGTCGGTTCGCGGACCGACGACCGCGATACTTTTCTTTGCTTGTCCAAAGAAAAGTATCCAAAAGAAAAGACACCCGGATGCCGCTTTTATCCTGCGCTCCTCGCTTTTGAACGGGGTCGCCGAAAGGAGCTTCCTGCCCCTTCGGCAACTCGATGCATCCCTACCGCCCCCTTCGGGCTGCTCACTCGGTACATCCATGTACCTCGCCCTTCGGGTGCTGCGCATGCAAATCGGCTATCCTGCCGATTTGTCCGTTCAAAAGCTCCGGTGCTCGGCGCGGCATACGGGAGGAAACCCAACCTGAATTCGAAGGACTCTTTATTTTCGTGTAAATGAAGTAGCCTCGATGCAGTAAAACGGAATCGAGGGTTAGACGACTTTGATTATCCTCAACTCCGCTGCGCTTCATCGACACTACTTGCTCAAAGCTCATCCGGCAAACGAATCAGCTCCTGGTCTTTGTCTATTTTCATGGTTACGATAGAAATGATTGCGTGCCTTACTATGTTTCCAGACTGATAGACGACTGAAAGACGCTGGCTATCAAGCAGCTGATGTGAAAGCACCCGAGATACTCCGGTTAACACTTCAGTAAATGCTAAACCTTGAGGATTAGAAACACCGATGCTGGATAAGTCTTTAGACGAAAGCTTTCCGTCTGCATTTGTGTCCAGGGTTACATACTCGAAATATAATGCTCTAGTGGGATTATCTCGTGCTTCCTTTGATTCCTCTCGTAATTGCTCAGTAGTCAGCACTACGTTGCTTTGCTTAGGAAACAACCATCGTGCCGTTTTGTCCGAACCCATCAAAAAAAGGATATTCCTTGTTTCAGAACTGTTGTAGCCACCTGAGGAAAAGCCTCCTGATTCTCTCTCAGCAGTCAACGACACCATTTGGGCATTTGCACCGATAATGTTTTGAACCCGATCAAGGCGAAGAAGTATTTTGTCCCTGGAGGCCGATTCGCCAGACGGAACTTTTATAGTTCCTCGATTTTGCAGCTGGTCGTTATTAAATAACGATACCCCACCGACGAGAATGCCTACCCCAACAAAGACAAGCAATAACAAGATGCTGTTAATTTTTTCAAGCACGCGAAATAGTCGTTCCATAGGCTTTCTCAGATTACTTTATTTTTTTAAATCATAGTCAATGTCCAAGCAACAAGCCCGCGTAGCTCCGATTAGCGATAGCGTAATCGGAGGAATGTTGACTTCGAAATGTGCGATTACGCAAGCCAATCGCACCTAAAATTTGATTGGCAGCTTTTTGCCTTTTCAAATTAATTTTCATTGACTGCTAGGGGGTCAATGATTGTCGGCCAAAGTCACCATCAAAAACACCTTATTACATTGCTCGGACGGCAAATATCTCCAAAAATTCGAGATGGTTTTCCTCCCGTATGCCGCGCCGAGCACCGGAGCTTTTATCGAGATCAGCCCGAAGGGGTGCGGCAGGAACGCCGCACGTCGGCGGAGGGGCTGGGAAGCCCCTTCTGCCGACCCTCGATAAAAGCTTCGTCGCGCAGGATTAAAGCGGCATTCGGGTGTCTTTTCTTTTGGATACTTTTCTTTGGACAAGCAAAGAAAAGTATCGCGGTTGTCGGTCCGCGAACCGACATCAAAATACCCGTCGCGATAGCGACACTAACACGACAACCCCGGAAGTTACCCCGAACAACAAAGCTATTTAGGCGAACCACCATACAAAGCATACGCCCCAAACCGCATTTGATGCGCCCTACCCAGCTTCTCTTTATTAAAATCAATCGAGAACTGCTCGGTCAACTTGCTGCCATCCCAGCTGTACGCTTTGAAGAATTGCTCGTTATCCGCGCCTTTCTTGTCCCAGTTGGCTAACAGCGACGAAGTGTAATACAGACGTTTGCCGTCCCAACTCGACGACACCATATTCACCTGCGCACCGATTTTTTGCTCGAACACTTGTTTAGGATGAAACGGATCGCTAATGTCGAAACGACGAGTCATGCCGTCCATGAAGGTGTTGACCCACAAGGTTTTGTCGTCGCTGGAGATGGAAATGTCCACCGGCAGCGGGATTTTGGCCGGTTCGCCGATGTCCGCAACATCTTTAGCTTGCCATTCGCCTTTGTCGTCTTGATGAATCAACCAGATTTTCGAGGTCAACGCGGTGCTGGTGAAGCAGTAGTTATGATCTTCCGCCCAGGCGCAACGGATTTCCAAAGGCGCACCGGGGACGTCGAAGACTTTTTTCGGTTGGCGGCTGTGTAAATCCCATTGCACCACGGTGTTGCCGAAACGCTTCATCGCTTCCGGATCAGCCAGCATCTTGCCGAAATCCATCATGTAATTCGACCAGCCGGTAAACGACGAAGTCAGCATCAGGTTTTTGCGCGGCAATACCCGCACGTCGTAGTTATAGCCGTCGGCGTATTTACCGGACTTGATCGCGCCTTCTAAGTTGCTGTCGGTCGGCAGCCAATAGGTGGCGATGTATTCGCCGGCGTTGCTGTATTCCACAATCGCGGTGCGGCCGCCGTGGTCTTTGTTATTGGACAAGCCGGTGATGATCATCCTGCCCGGTAAGGCGTAGAGGCTGTGCGGCCCCACCACGCCGCCGCTCTTGGCGACGAAATCGGTGATGGTTTTGCTGAGTTTAGGCTTGGCGGGGTCGGTAGACACGTCGAAGATGAATATCTTGTTGGTATCCAGACCACCGGCCCACAGAAATTTACGGTCGTCGGTAAAGTCGGAATGGTGGGCTTCGTTACGGCCGCCTACAGACAGGCTGCCTATCACCTTGCCGTATTGTTTGGATTTGGGATTGACGTCGACGGTGACCAATTTGTCCTGCTCGTCGCCGACGCCTTCCGCGCCCAAGGTCCAGATGTAAACGAAATCTTCCTGGCCGGTGATTTTTGCCATGTATGGCGAGGCGCAGGTTTCGTCGGCAGTGGCCGACAGGCTGGCGGTGCCGAGCATTAGCGCGGCGGTAAAGGTGCTTAGTTTAAATGTCATGGTGTTCTCTCCCCTGGTTGTTGTTATCGTTCCCACGCTCCAGCATCACTGCCATTGAGTTAAGAAAAATCACGTCGTTCCGGCAGGGATTGCCGGAACCCAGAAGCCAAGGACGGCGGAGGCCTTTCACATCCTTGTGAACTGGATACCGGCAATCCCTGCCGGTATGACGGTTTAACTTAATGGCAGTGACGCTCCAGCATAGGAATGCATGTTAAATCGGTCCTGCGGTTCGGAACGCAGGAGCGTCCCTGGCTCGGTTCCAACGCCGGAGCGTGGGAACCATAAGCCATCGTCAATCGCCCGTGGTCGGGTCGATAATGGTAGTGATTTTCTCGATGCGATTGGCCGGAAAACCGCCCTGCTCAGCGTGTTCGCGGATCGCCTGCTCGCTGTCGGCAATATAAATGCAATAGACCTTATCGCCGGTCACATAGCTCTGTAGCCATTGGATGCGCGGCCCCATGTCGCGCAACACGCCGCAGGATTTTTGGGAAATACCTTGCAGCTCGGCTTGCGTCAGCTGGCCGGCGCCGGGAATATCGCGTTCGATAATGTATTTGGGCATGATGATCTCCTAATAAATGACCGGTCGTCTAAATTGCCGGCGTTAAAAAATGCTGCCGGGTGGGCAGCGGTTATTTAGATAGATGTAGGATGTGCCGACAACAGGAGGCGCATCTGTCGCGAACGATGCGCTTCACTCCGTTCAGCACATCCTACGGTCCTATCAAGTAACATCAAACCGCAAAGTTCAATAATAATCTGGAGACCAATTCCGCTGTTGTTCTTTGAGATCATTTAAATTAACTTCTTTCACTTTCATCTCTTCCTTATACAAAGGGAATGGCAAATCATTTATTATTAAGCTAAAGTCACTATCCGAAGCCTCATTATCTTTTAGCGCCCCCTTACTTTCGAGAATCTGAAGAAAATTATAATTAGCTTCTCTGAAGATTTGATAACGTGTACTTTCGTCAAACACAAAGTCTCTCCAAAAATTTGAAAATAAAATCAAATTTTCCATTCTAGTTATCCCTATATTATGCAATGCCATAACCATTCGCACTACAGACATATTTGAACTAAAAGATAAAGATAATTCGTCGGATATGTCGTAACTCTTTGGAGACAGCCAAAAATAAGAATCATCACCCTTGGCATAATCTACGTAAAACGTCTCCTCCCGCTCAGAGATAATCCTATTTCTAAAAATGAAATCCACTCCATTTGGCCCATCAAGGTACAAACTATCTAAACTATTTTCTATATATTCGCATAGCCTACTATAAGTATCAGGCTTCCAATTACAAAGCTCGGCATAGAGCCCTTTCGCCAAATGATCATTAAATTTTCCTAGTTGTCTTGCAAATTCTATTTTATTTTTTCTTGGGCAACGTAAGGCGTCAACAAGAATCAAATATTTTGCTGCCTCTTCTTTCAGCACTAGTTTTAAAACTCTTGATGCTCGAAAATGTTCGGCTTCAACAAGAAATCTGTAAGATCTATTAAGTTCAATGCAATTTTCATAAATAGCATCGAGCCCTTGAGATATTTCCCGATAACAGTCATTATCAGCAAGTTGATTGAGATCTTTTATTGCGCGATGCTTCATTTGTTCTCTCAATAAAATCTAGTCAAACCCGAAAGTAATCATCCAACAAATCCCGGCAAACCGCCTGCAAAGGTTCCACCGATTGTTCGACTTTCATTCTCAGCAAAGCCCCTTGCCAGCCGTTCAACATCAAATCCGCCATGCTTTTCGCCGAACGGTCTAGCCTTACCGAACCTTGCCTTTGGCCCCGCTCCAACGCCGCTTGCTGTAAGGCACTGTATCGGCCAACCGCATCCAATAAGGCATCGCGGCATAATGGACTGGTGTCGCCAATCTCGCCCATCAAGTTGCCCAGCAAACAGCCTCCCTTGAAACCGCTTTGCGCCACTTCGCCGATCAATCCGGTGTAATAGGCTTTCAAGGCGGCCAAGCCATCCGTTTCCGGGTCTTGCAAATGGCCGGACAAACGGATGATAAACGGCTCTATGTAATGGTGGATCGCCTCGGCGGCGAAGCGTTCTTTGCTCTCGAAATAGGCATAAAACGAGCCCTTGGGAATCTGCACGGTATCCAGAATCTCTTTCAAGCCGGTGGCGTGGTAACCTTTTTCCAGCAACAGGCTCACGCCCTGCTCCAGGAGCTTGTCTTTTTTGATCTGTTTGGGTGCCAACTTCGCCATGGGCCACATTATGCGACCGGTCGTCTTATTTTGTAAATAAGTTTTTTCTAATTTATATGAAACATCTTGGTTTTGACAGGTCAGGGTATGTGGCAGCGTCACTACTATTCGCTGGCTTGTCGCACAACTCCCCCAAAACCAGCAAGCGCCAACCCCAACAAATTAGCGCCATCCGCCAAGCTAACTAGCGATTTTTCCGCCCTAATATGCTATTTTGGACGCTCTGTTATTTTTCCCTACCCAACCAGCAACATGAGCATAAAATCAGACAAATGGATTCGCCGCATGTCCGAGCAACACGGCATGATAGAGCCGTTTCAGGCCGGGCAAGTCCGTGAATCCGCGCAAGGCCGCATCATTTCCTACGGCACCTCCAGTTACGGTTACGACGTACGCTGCTCCAACGAGTTTAAAATCTTCACCAACATCAATTCCACCATCGTCGATCCGAAAGATTTTGACGAAGGCAGCTTCGTGGACGTGAAATCCGACGTATGCATCATTCCGCCCAACTCGTTTGCGCTGGCACGCACCGTGGAGTTTTTCCGAATTCCGCGCGATGTGCTCGTCATATGCCTGGGTAAATCGACTTACGCGCGTTGCGGCATTATCGTCAACGTCACCCCGCTGGAACCGGAATGGGAAGGCCATGTGACGCTGGAATTTTCCAACACCACACCGCTACCCGCAAAAATCTACGCCAACGAAGGCGTCGCGCAAATGCTGTTTTTCGGCGGCGACGAAATCTGCGAAACCTCTTACCGGGATCGCGGCGGTAAATATCAAGGCCAAACCGGAGTAACCTTGCCCAAGGCTTGAGTGCCCGATTCTTTAAACGCCACCTCACCATCCATTAAATACATGATGCCGACCAGTCAAACCGAGACGCTCGACCAGTATTATCAGCAAGTTCAAGACATTATCCTGAAACGCCAGGATTGGATAAGTGGCCTGCTACCGGCCAGTACCGCCGTCACCACCCACGGCAATTACACCGACGCCTGGGTGCGGGACAATGTTTACAGCATCTTGGCGGCCTGGGGCTTGGGCTTGGCATACCGTAAGGTAGACGGCCAACAGGAGCGTACTTATTTATTGGAGCAAAGCGTCGTCAAATTGATGCGCGGCCTGTTAACGGCAATGATGCGGCAAGCGGCGAAAGTGGAAAAATTCAAGCACAGCCAAGACCCATTGGATGCACTGCACGCCAAATACAAAACCACTAGCGGTGAAGTAGTGGTCGGCGACAGCGAATGGGGACATTTACAACTGGACGCCACATCGCTGTTTTTGCTGATGCTGGCGCAGATGACTGCCTCCGGCTTGCGCATCGTGTTTAGTATCGACGAAGTCAATTTCGTGCAAAATCTGGTGCATTACGTCAGTCGCGCTTACCGCACGCCGGACTACGGCATCTGGGAGCGTGGGAACAAGATGAATCACGGCCTGGCGGAATTGAACGCCAGCTCCATAGGTATGGCCAAGGCCGCACTGGAAGCCATGTCCGGCTGTAATCTGTTCGGCAAAGACGGCGGTCAGATCGCCATCATCCACGTCATCAGCGACGACATCGCCCGCACCCGTATTACCCTGGAAGCCCTGCTGCCACGCGAGTCCATCTCCAAGGAGGTCGATTCGGCGGTGCTCAGTGTCACCGGCTTTCCCGCGTTCGCGGTCGACAACAAAGCGCTGCGCGAAAGAACCGAGTCGCTGATCGTCGACAAACTCCAAGGCCGCTACGGCTGCAAACGCTTCTTGCTCGACGGCCATCAAACCGTGATCGAAGACCATCAGCGTCTGCATTACGAACCTCACGAATTGAAACAGTTCATGGACATCGAATGCGAATGGCCGCTGTTTTTCTGTTATCTATTACTAAACAAATTGTTTGCCGGGGATAGTGAAGGGGTTGGCGATTATCGGCGCCGCCTGGAAGACCTGCTGGTCGAGCAAAACGGCCAATGGTTGTTACCGGAACTTTACATCGTGCCGGACAGCGCCATCGCCGCCGAAAAACGCCACCCGCACAGCCAAACCCGCGTCCCTAACGAAAACGTGCCGCTGGTCTGGGCGCAAAGCTTATATATCCTGGGTGGCTTGCTACAAGACGGCTTGATTAGCCTGGACGACATCGATCCGCTGGGACGCTACAAAGCCACCCGCCTGTATCCCGATTCCACCTTGCAGATTGCCCTACTGGCCGAAGACGAACAGGTACAAGACGAGTTGCGCGGCCGCGGCATTCCTTCGCAAACCTTAACCGAGATTGCGCCTATTCAAGTCCGCGACGCCAGCGAATTAGCCGATGCCTACACCCAGGTCGGCCGCAATGACCGCATCGGCCTGAGCGGCAGACCGCTGAGGCAATTACGCACGCTGGCTACCTCCAAACTCTATGTCCTGGCAGGCGAACCACTATTATTTCTACCGCAGTTCATGAACCAAAAGGGCTTCTACATTGCGATGGACAACCAGTTGCTGATTCAGCGCCTGCGCATGGAACTGGCTTACATCAGCCGCCATTGGGACAATCCCGCTCAACCCTTGCTGGTGATCAATATAAAGCACAACATGCTGGGCAATGAAGACCGGCAAGTTTTGCTGGGTTTTATCGACCAACTCCGGGAAGGCAATGTGCAAGGCACGCCGGTAAAACTGGGGCTGTTGACCGATTTTGTGAAAACCTCCAGCCGGGAAAAAATCGGCTATCTGCACGATTTTACTTTTTCCGAAGCCTGCTGGGAGGAAGTGGAACGGCCGTTCGCCAACTTACTGGCTTTCGACGGCCAAACCCCGCAAGCGCTGGACAGCTTCGTATTGACGGAATGGGAAATCGGCGACGACGCGCAACTACTCGCGCAATTGCAAAACAATCCCAACCTGCACGCGCAACTGGAAGCCTTGGCCCTACTCTGCCAACGCCACGGGCTGGACCACGACACCGGCTTGCGCAACAGCGACGGTACCCCTTGCCAGGTACGGGATTTACTGGAAGAAGTTTATGTGCGGGCCGGTGACCGCCATGCTTGGTATATCGTGCGCCGCTGCGCCGGCTTGGTGGGTAAGTACGACATCAATCTGGAACAGGCGGCCACGGAAATATTGGTCCGCCAACACGGCTTGACCGTGGGCCGCGCCTACAGCGGCAAAGCGACGTTGCGCAGACCGACCGACTCCTGGCAAATCCTGGATACCATCCGCACCTTTAACCCAAACGACAGCAGCCAGCAGATCATCATCCAGGAACTAATTATCTACTTGGGGATGCTGATCAAGTTAAAACCGGAACTGTTCGCCGATATGCACACTATTCGGGTCGGCCATATCCTGCAATTGATTATCGCCAGACAAAAGCGCCTGACCAGCACCTCGCTGGACCAAGCTTTCAGCGACATTTTGTCGCTGCCACCGCATCAAGTGGCGGAGTTGTTGCAAGAAACGCTGGAAGATTACAACAACAGCGAAAATCAGCTCGGCCAGGTAGAAACCCTGAATTGCGAAGGCCCGCATCGCGATCTGACGGCGGCGCGTTTTCCCGAGTCGATGAATCCGAAAGACCGTGGCGACGCTGACGATTGGTACGCTTGGCGCGAACAGCAAGGCAGCGTCGGCCGCGAGAACGAGGTATTTTTCGCCGGCGTATGGGACTTATTGCATCATTGCAAAGGCCTGATGGTCGGCGAAAAATACAATAGCAAACGCCGGATCGACAGCGAGATCATGCTAGCGCAAATGACCGCCGGCGAACAAAGCTTTAGGCTGCATATCAACCATATTCTGAATAAAATTCAGGCGCCGGTGTATCGGCAATTGAGCGTGGAAGCGCTACGTGCGTTGGCGTCCATCGTCCGCGATTATCCCGACCTTTACATCGACGACACCTTGGTCACGGATATTTTAATCGGCCATGCGGTCAGAATCAGCTGGCTACAGCAGCATCCGCAATATCGCGATCATTACGAAGAATGCGTATCGCTGGCTTGGCAGGCGTTTTACCAGTTGCCGCCGCATGCACTGGCCAACGCGATACTCGATGCCTTGATTCACCTGCTCAACAACGCCACCCCAACCTCATGAGGACGCATATGATTCTAGCCGGCGACATCGGCGGAACCAAAACGGTTCTGGCCTTACTCGACAGACAAGCCGACGGCACGCTGAGCTGTTTGCAGGAACAAACCTTTGCCAGCGGCGAATTTCAGACTTTTGAGGAAATTCTGGATCTATTTCTGAGCAACAGCCCAACGGTGACATCGGCCTGTTTCGGCATCGCCGGGCCGGTCGTCAATCAACGCTGCCAAACCACCAACCTGCCGTGGCTACTGGATGGCGAGCAACTCAAAATTCGGCTCGGCACCGAACGGGTGAAATTGCTGAACGACCTGGAAGCGATGGCAATCGGCATGCTGCACTTGCAGGAACAGGACTTTGTCGAACTCAATCCCAACGCCGAGCCGCAAACCGGCAATATCGCTGTAATCGCCGCCGGCACCGGTCTCGGCGAAGCGATGCTGCATTGGGACGGCGAAAAATATCATCCGATTGCCACCGAAGGCGGTCATTGCGATTTTGCATCGCAAAACCCGCAACAAGACCAACTGCTGGTTTATTTGCGCAGCCGCTATCCGGATCATGTCAGCTGCGAGCGGGTTTTATCCGGTATCGGCTTCAGCAATATCTACGATTTTCTTGCCGATATGCGTTTCGCCCCGCCCTGTCCCGCTGTACCCGCCGCCACCGAAGCCCGCGGCGTTGATCGCAATGCGCTGATTTCGCGCTTGGGCGTGGACGGCGAAGATCCCTTGTGCCGCGAAACAGTGCGCTTGTTTGCCGAGCTTTACGGCGCGGAGGCCGGCAATCTGGCCTTGAAAGCTTTTGCTACCGGCGGCGTATTCATAGGCGGCGGCATTGGCCCGAAAATCAGATCGGTGCTGGAATCCGGGGAATTCATGCAGGCTTTTGTTACCAAAGGCCGGTTTCAGCCTATGCTCGCCAAATTATCGGTCAAGTTGGCTTTGAATCCGCGCACCCCCTTGCTGGGTGCGATGTATTATTTTGCCGCGCAATAAGCATTTCGTATTGATCGACATAAAAAGGGGCAGGCAGCGGCGGAATCGGCTAGGCTTATCAGGCAACCTTTTTGAAAATAAGCCTTTGCTAGCATTTACGTACTAGCAGCGTAGCCGAGACATGGTCCAATCCAAGCAGAAACAAGCCAGTTTGCAAAAATCGCTATCCATACTTCAAGCCGCGCTCGACTCCAGCACCGACGCTATATTGGTAGTCGATCTGTTCGGCAAAATCGCGACTTTCAACCCCCAATTCATGCGGATTTGGGGCATCCCGGCAGGCTCTCTACAGATCGGCGACGATGAAAAATCGCTGAGCTATGCATTGAAGCTGTTGAAAGACCCACCTGCCTTCCTCAGCCGTATCGAGGAGATTTATAAAAACCCCAAACAACGGCACGCCAGTGAACTGGAGTTTAAAGACGGCCGCTTTATTGAAAGCTATTGCCAACCGCAATATTTGGACGGCCAACCGGCTGGTCGGGTCTGGAGTTTTCGGGACATCACCGAACAAAAAACGTCCCGCAAACGTTTGGCCCAATTAAGCTTTGGTATGGACCAAATGCATGACAGCGCTTATTTGATCACTGAGAACGCTGGATTCGTCTACATCAACAACCAATCTTGCAAGGCCTTGGGATATAGCCATCAAGAGTTGTTGCAGATGAGCGTATTCGATGTAGACCCTTGCTTTCCACGCCATGTATGGGCCGCGCATTGGGCAGAACTGAAAATTAAGCGCTCGAACAAGCTGGAAACCATCCACAAAACTAAGGATGGCCGGCTGTTTCCGGTAGAAGTGGTTGCCAATTATTTCGAATACGCCAACGTCGGCTATAACTTGGCTATCGCTCGCGACATCAGTGAGCGCAAGCGCATCGAAGAGGCTCTGCAACAGGCCGCGCTGATTTATCAAAACAGCAGCGAAGCCATGTTGTTGGCAGACTCGGACGATCGCATTCTGACAATCAACGCCGCGTTCACCACCATTACCGGCTACCAATCGGATGAAGTCGTCGGTAAACACATAGGCATTTTAAACACCGGCGGCCACAGCGAAGCCATGTGGCAAGCCATTCACAGCCAGGGCAGTTGGCAGGGCGAAATCTGGGACAAACGTAAAAACGGCGAGTTGTTTGCCAAGTGGTTGACCGTCAATACCATCTTCGATGCCCAGCAAACCATGCAGCGCCGGGTGGCATTGTTTTCCGACATTACCGAAAAGAAAAAAACCGAAGGCGTCATCTGGCAACAAGCTAATTTCGACCCTTTGACCCAATTGCCGAATCGGCGCATGTTTTACGACCGACTGAGTCAAGACATCAAAAAAGCCCACCGCGAACACAAACGCCTGGCCCTGCTGTTTATCGACCTGGACTTATTCAAGGAAGTGAATGACACGCTTGGTCACGACATGGGTGACGAGTTGCTGCAAATAGCCGCACACCGCATTTTAGCCAGCGTGCGAGAAACCGATACCGTGGCCCGCCTGGGCGGAGACGAGTTTACTGTGATCCTGAGCGATGTCGGCGACCCAGCCAATGCCGAGCGCATCGCCGGCAACCTGTTGCAAAAAATGACCGAATGTTTTCAGCTGGGTAACGAAATTGCTTATATCTCGACCAGTATCGGCATCGCTTTTTACCCGGACGATGCCGACAACCTGAAATCCCTGTTAAAACATGCGGACCAGGCAATGTATGCCGCCAAGCGCCAGGGCCGGAATCAATATTGCTTCTTCATCCCGACCATGCAGGAATCCGCGCAAGCGCGGCTGCGGCTAAGCAACGATTTAAGATTGGCCCTTGCCGGGCAGCAGTTTTATTTGTGTTACCAACCCATCGTCGAACTGGCCACCAATACGGTGCGTAAAGCCGAGGCGCTGATCCGCTGGCAACATCCGACGCGGGGCCTGATCAGCCCGGCGGATTTTATTCCGATTGCCGAAGAAACCGGCTTGATTAGCAGTATAGGCAATTGGATTTTTCAGGAAGCCGCCGAGCAGACCAGCCGCTGGCGCCAATCGATACACGAAAAATTCCAGATCAGCATTAATAAGTCGCCGGTCCAGTTTCGTAACGAGCGCGACAGCCATCGCGATTGGCTGGATCGCCTGGAAGCGCTGAGCCTTTCCGGGCAAAGCGTCGTCATCGAAATTACCGAAGGCTTGCTACTGGATGCCAATAACAGCGTGGCTGAGCAACTGCTATCCTTCCGCGATGCAGGTATTCAGGTGTCTCTGGATGATTTCGGCACGGGCTATTCCTCGCTGTCTTATCTGAAAAAGTTCGACATCGATTATCTGAAAATAGACCAGAGCTTCGTCCGCAATCTGGCGATCGGTTCCGACGACATGGCCTTATGCGAGGCGATCATCGTGATGGCTCACAAACTGGGAATAAAAGTGATTGCCGAAGGCATAGAAACCTCAAGCCAACGCGAATTGCTTACCGCTGCTGGTTGCGATTTCGGACAAGGCTATTTGTTCGCAAAGCCTTTACCAGCTCGGGAATTTGAGAGATTGTTTGCCGACTGTAAGCTTTAAAAAATCAGCAGCTGAGAGAATAACGGAAGGGATGCCAAGCAGGCATGAACATCGAAAACTATTTAGTTGGGAGCCACCGAGAAAACACGTCTTCCGGTGGCAGCCGTTAATCAATCCTGATTGGATTGACTAGATGCGTCCTTAGTGAGCGGCGCTATAAACTTTCATCATTTCTTTGTAAAGCTCCAGAGTAGCTTTCAAGCTAGCTGTGGCGTTGGCGTCGCCTTTTTCGATCTCATCGCGGGCAACTTTCAGTTTGTCGCCAGCTCTTTGACGCAAACGCTCGGTTTGCTCGTAGCGGAACTCTTTTTGTGACTGACGAACATCGCCCAGCGCTTTCAAAGTGCCTTCTTTGTCGCCTTTTTCCAGCAAACTTACAGCTTCTTCTACTTTGGCAACGGTAGCTTCACCGGCTGCACGAACTTTGGCGTCGCCAGCGCTGTTTGCATTAGCTGATGTGGAAACCAATGCTGCGGCGATCACCAAAAATGAAGCCAAGGTTTTTTTTACTGTGTTCATACAAATCCTATCAATTGATATTTAAGTGTTTTTTTAAACCACATTAAAATTACAAATTTATGACTGTATATTTTAATCCGGTTGCTTGCTCAAAGCCTTTTCATACTACCATAGATTCTGAAAATAACAGCAAAACCGGGAAAAATAACTCAATTCCCACAAACGAAAAACGGTATTGATTATTGCGCCGCCAGCTCGGCAATGTGTTTGATAAACCCCGTCTCATTGACGAAGGTAATATCGTACATTTTGGTTAACCCCAACACCTGCTCATCACTAACACCCAAGACCAGTAACAGAAAGTTTTCCTTGGCGATATCCAGTCTGCGCCGCATTTTGCAGTATTTTTCGATAAAAGAACGAAATTCTCCGGATTTACATTCTATAAATACCGGTATACGTCCGTTAATTAGAAAAAATACATCCACTTCATATTTATCTTCGTTGGCAAACTGAATATTAAAGCTTCTTAAGCAAGAGAAAAGTCCTTTACTTTCGTAGAAGTGTTTCAGCAATTTCATAAACACATACCATTCCAACCACTCGCCATTAAAAAACCCGACGATGGCTGACATACTCTGTAAAGTAAGATGGACTCTCTTTTCATTTTTATTATAAAAATACTTGGCAACAAATGAGAACTCATACAGATTTTTACAAAAACCGGTAATGGTTTTAATTTGATTTTGACTGTAATCGTTTAAATTCAAAACTACCGATGCGTAGTTATTTCTCTGGGCTTTTCTAATTTTATCCAGCACATCCTGCAACAGCGGAAAGTTATCGCCCAACTCAACCGCCACTTCATCATAAAAACCTTGCGTATCCAAGGCATTATGATTTACTTCGACCTGAACATTCTTACGCTCGAACCAGCTGATAATAGGCTTGTATTGCATGCTGTTGCTCATCACCGCAGTATTATGCAGATCCACTTCTTCGTCTTTATGCAAGCGCATATTGGATCGCGAAATTTCCGCCACGGGATTCCCCGCCTGCTCTAACTCCCGATATTTGCCCAATAACAAGCCGTATTTATCGATCAGTTTCTTCACAAAAACCACGGTATCGTGAATTGCCGATGCTTGTTCGCAAACCGGGCATTTAACCGTTTTGCCCACATGTTCATTCGGCACTTCGCGTAAATAGGCACAATTGTTACAGCGCAGAATTGCCATAAGGCGTCCTTGAATGTTTATTACGGTAATTAATTTACTTGGCTGGACAGAATAACCGCTTAATCAGCTTGCGCTAAAACAGGCGTTTAGCTCATGCCGTTTTAGGAGAAAACCAGCGCATTTCAATCGCGGCAGACATCGCCACGGCTGCAAACGGGTACCTCATCGCGTTCGTTGGAGAGCCGCATCTTGACGCTAACAATCCACCCTAAACCTAACGGGTAATGCGGGTAGCTGTGTCACAAATCACCCCATCCGTCCTGCAATTGTAGACATGCCTGCACAGACCTCAACCGGAAAATACGGCAAAAATACCTATCTAACTGATCTAAAACAAAAAAATTAGATAAGCCGGTTATTTTTGAATCTGGATCAAAATTTGCTGAGAAGTTTAAAACGGCTGCACAAGCCTTATCCCGCACTCTCGATCACAGGTGATTTATGAGCAAAATCGGCATTTTTTTCGGAACGGATACCGGCAGCACCCGGCTAGTGGCAAAAAAGATTTTCAGCTTGTTGGGCGAAGAGCTGGCCGACAAACCCAAAAACATCAATCGGGTTAAACCCGAAGAACTATTGCAGTACGACGCACTGATATTAGGTACTCCCAGCTATGGCATCGGCGACTTGCCCGGCCTGGGAGCCGGATGCCAGGAGCGCAGCTGGCAAGAGTTCGTACCCACTCTGGATGGCGTCGATCTTTCCGGCAAACGCATCGCGCTATTCGGCTTGGGCCATCAAGAACGCTATGCCTCGCGCTTCGCCAGCTCCCTGATCCAGCTTTACCAGGTATTTTACGGATTCGGTGCCGAGATGATCGGCCGTTGGAGCACGGAAGGCTATACCTTCGAACATTCCGATTCGGTGATCGACGATCAATTCGTCGGTCTGGTACTGGACCAACGCGGTCAACCGCATTTGACCGACGAGCGCATCAGAGTCTGGCTGGCGCAAGTCACGCCGCAGTTGCTGCCGGTCTTGGCGGAGGCCGCCTAAATGTTGGCCTCATCCATAGAGGAGCGGGACTCCCTAGATTTAACCCCGTTAGCCGACTGCTCAAACTGCGCTTACCGGGATACTTTACTGGCCACCGGCACCTGCAAACCGGGTGACCGTTGCGTGGTAGCGGAAAGCGGCCGACAAATCGACCGGTTTTTCAAAGCTCACCCGGTCTACGCGTTAAATTACACCCAAGATCCTTTCTGGGAACGGCGCGCGATTGCGGCCCAGTATTTGCCGACCAATCATTTACGCCCCTTACTCACCGACCCCGACGAGGCCGTGCGCAGGGTACTGGCCTATCGTGTGCCGGTGGAATGGCTGCTGGAATTAAGCCAAGACAGCGACAGAGAAGTGCGAGTGACCGTGGCCGACCGTCTGCCGGAAACCCAGCTCGAACTAATGGCCAACGATCCGGATTACTTGGTACGCGCTTACGTTGCCAAACGCTTGCCCAAGGGCCGCTTGTTCCGTTTGGTCGCCGACCCGGACAACGAGGTGCGCCGCACCGTCGCGGAACGTATTCCCAGCGTGAGCTTGGGCTTGATGGCTGACGATCAGGAAGTGAACATCCGCCGTATCGTCGCCCAGCGCATGGAGGTTGACGATCTGGCCATGATGAGCAAGGACGAAGACTGGACCGTACGCTATGAAGTGGCGCTGCGCGCAGAGCCGGAACTACTTAAACAGATGCTCGACGACGCCGATGAAGAAGTCAGCTTTACCGCTCGCGAGCGCTGGGAAGCCTTGGCGATGGAGGCCGCGCATGCCGCAGACTGAACACATCGTCGGCCTGACCTATGCGGACCGCCTGCGGATGGCGACCGAGTCCCGCCACCAAGCATTGAAAGAACGGCTGGGCTCCGACCTAGCCGCCCTGACTTCCTTGATGGGTCCGATGAGCGACGGCCCGGAATGGCCGGCAG